>NZ_CP137559.1:2855000-3490000 GCF_019249725.2 Segatella hominis | reverse complement strand
ATCATTCATTTATTTTCTCTTCCTGCAGGTACTAAGATGTTTCAGTTCCCTGCGTTAGCTCTAACACATGAGTGCTAGTAACCGTCCTTCAGACGGCTAGGTTGTCCCATTCGGAAATCTTCGGATCAGGGGTTATTTGCACCTACCCGAAGCTTATCGCAGCTTATCACGTCCTTCATCGCCTCCGTGAGCCTAGGCATCCGCCATACGCCCTTTCTTACTTTCTTTACGACTGTATTTGCTATTCGTTTCCGAACAGCGAATAAGTAGCTCATACTTTCAGCTGTATTCTAACAAAGTGAAATCTCATCTTGCGATTTGATTTACTTTAGTCTGAACTAAAGTTCATTACTTACAGTTTTGCTTGTGTCAATATGTCAAAGATCTTTTTAAGTGAAGAGTGAAGAACGAAGAGTGAAGAATTCACTTGTCCTACTCAACCTTAGAGTGGAGAATAACGGATTCGAACCGTTGACCCCCTGCTTGCAAAGCAGGTGCTCTAGCCAACTGAGCTAATCCCCCAAATCGAGAAGTAAAGAATGTATCAAAGTTGAACTTTGATTACACATTGGCTACGCCGATGTGTAGTCCCAGGCAGATTTGAACTGCCGACCTCCACATTATCAGTGTGGCGCTCTAACCAACTGAGCTATAGGACTGTGTTGGTAAAGAGTAGCATCTCTGCCGAACATTCTCTATCTCTTATTTAATTAAACAGATGGTGCGTACAAGAAGAGAAGCGAACTTTTATCAGATTCCTATTTCTCCATAGGATAATCGTCTCTCCAGAAAGGAGGTGTTCCAGCCGCACCTTCCGGTACGGCTACCTTGTTACGACTTAGCCCCAATTACCAGTTTCGCCCTAGGCCGCTCCTTACGGTCACGGACTTCAGGCGCCCCCGGCTTTCATGGCTTGACGGGCGGTGTGTACAAGGCCCGGGAACGTATTCACCGCGCCATGGCTGATGCGCGATTACTAGCGAATCCAGCTTCGTGGGGTCGGGTTGCAGACCCCAGTCCGAACTGAGACAGGCTTTAAGGATTTGATCCGTTTTGCAAAGGACCATCTCTCTGTACCTGCCATTGTAACACGTGTGTAGCCCCGGACGTAAGGGCCGTGCTGATTTGACGTCATCCCCACCTTCCTCACACCTTACGGTGGCAGTGTCCCCAGAGTGCCCAGCTTGACCTGATGGCAACTAAGGAGAGGGGTTGCGCTCGTTATGGCACTTAAGCCGACACCTCACGGCACGAGCTGACGACAACCATGCAGCACCTTCACAGAGACCCCGAAGGGCGTCATTGTCTCCAAATCCTTCCTCTGCAATTCAAGCCCGGGTAAGGTTCCTCGCGTATCATCGAATTAAACCACATGTTCCTCCGCTTGTGCGGGCCCCCGTCAATTCCTTTGAGTTTCACCGTTGCCGGCGTACTCCCCAGGTGGGATGCTTAATGCTTTCGCTTGGCCGCTGACCTATTCAGGCCAACAGCGGGCATCCATCGTTTACCGTGCGGACTACCAGGGTATCTAATCCTGTTCGATACCCGCACTTTCGAGCTTCAGCGTCAGTTGCGCTCCCGTGAGCTGCCTTCGCAATCGGAGTTCTTCGTGATATCTAAGCATTTCACCGCTACACCACGAATTCCGCCCACGTTGTGCGTACTCAAGAAGACCAGTTCGCGCTGCAGTGCAGAGGTTGAGCCACTACATTTCACAACACGCTTAATCTCCGGCCTACGCTCCCTTTAAACCCAATAAATCCGGATAACGCCCGGACCTTCCGTATTACCGCGGCTGCTGGCACGGAATTAGCCGGTCCTTATTCATAAGGTACATGCAAAAAGTCACACGTGACCCACTTTATTCCCTTATAAAAGCAGTTTACAACCCATAGGGCCGTCATCCTGCACGCTACTTGGCTGGTTCAGGCTCTCGCCCATTGACCAATATTCCTCACTGCTGCCTCCCGTAGGAGTTTGGACCGTGTCTCAGTTCCAATGTGGGGGACCTTCCTCTCAGAACCCCTACTGATCGTCGCCTTGGTGGGCCGTTACCCCGCCAACAAGCTAATCAGACGCATCCCCATCCATCACCGATAAATCTTTAATCCCATTCGGATGCCTTCGTGGGATATCATTGGGTATTAGTCTTACTTTCGCAAGGTTATCCCCAAGTGGTGGGCAGGTTGGATACGCGTTACTCACCCGTGCGCCGGTCGACGCCCATCAAAAGCAAGCTTTCGATGTCGTTTCCCCTCGACTTGCATGTGTTAAGCCTGTAGCTAGCGTTCATCCTGAGCCAGGATCAAACTCTCCATTGTAAAATATCATTTTTACTTCTTGCCTCATTGCTGAAGCAATCGGTGTTTGTTGTCTGTACTTAGGACGAATATCCTTTTTCGTTTATTGAAGCTTAGTAAACCTGACTTGTCAATTTCTTGACGGTTCGTTTCTTTTACCCAGTCAACTTTCTTATTTCTAAGAAGTTAACCGCTTCTTGTACTACTTGTCTGTTTATGTAAAATCTTTCAAAGAACTCTTTCTTTTGTTGCTAAGAGAAAGTGTATTTCTCAAAAGCGAGTGCAAAAGTACTAACTATTTTTCATTCCACCAAATATTTCGAGAAAAAAGTTTCAAAAACAGCAAGATTTTAACATTTGATTACATATCAAAGAATAATTAATGCAAGTGCACATTATAATATACATACGCGCTCCTGCACCTGCACACTGGTACGCATACACAGGCATAAACATAATATGATTGGAAATTTGAAAAGCGAAACGAGAAAAAAACTTCACCCTTCACCTTATCAATATAAATATCTGGCATACAGATAGTTATAGACAAAACAACTAAAAACCACCCTTCACCACCCTTCACCTCCCATCACCTCAATCTAAAAATCGCATTTACCCTAAAAACCTACTATGAAGGCTAAAACTGGTCGTCTATTAAGACCAAAAGCAGTCGTCTATTAAGATCAAGAGAGTGTGTGCCACAAGTCCATGATGCAATTTTTCTCATCGGATTTAAACGGAAAAATATATATATTTTTCATAATCAGCCAAATTTCAAATAAAACGAAGAACCCGTCAATCCAAGCTAAAAAAGGCTAAAAACGGCAAAAAAAGTAAGCGGCTCCGCGTTTATACCTTGCATAATTGAAAAAAGCAGTAATAGCTGATTGAATAATGCTGTTACTGCTTTTTCCATCTGTCAGGAAGCAAGTCTCTGTATTTTTCCAATGGAGTATTTGGTTGCCATTCTACGGTCTTTTCTATGACGTCGCTAATGTATTCGAACAGATTAATGCCATTCATTTTGCATGAGATGGCGATAGAATATAGGATAGCTCCTCGTCTTGCCCCTTCGTGCGAACCAAAGAATAATGAGTTTCTTCTCGACAGCGATATGTACCTCTGGATTCTCTCAATATAATTGTTGTCGAGAGCAGTATCACCTCTTTTAAAAATGTCACAAATGGCATTATACTCGTTAAGGGCATAGCCGACGGCTTGCGCCAAGGGCGATTTGGGCAGCAAATCCTTCCTGGAAGATAATTCCTCCAGTTTCTCTAATAAATCCTGCAAAATGTCCGGTGCGTATGATTGCCGATAAGCCAGATGTTTCTCTATTGTCCATCCATTTACGCCAACCTTATGCTTTTTGTCTTCTTGATAAAATCTGTTGATGATGCCTGCTACTTCCTGTGCATCCTTGTCGTTCTTGCCACAGTCGATGAAGTTTCTCTTGACATGCTGCAGACAGGCAATTCTCATAATGTCCGGATAAGCATCCGACTCCAGCTTCCGGTAAGGAGCATATGCATCACTCTGTACTGTACCTTTATAATCCGAGAACACATCAAGTATGATCTGCTCAGAACGTGATCCAGCCTCATATACGAAGAACACAAGTCCCAGTTTAGGTGCGCTTACCGCCCACAGGTAACCTTTCTTCGAGCCATTGTCTGTAGGCTTTACCCTCGTCAGCAGTACTTTATGATAAGTTTCATCTGCCGTAACATAATCCTGCTGTAACACCTTTTGGCAGATGGCTCTATAGATATTTTCCAGTACGTCTGCGCTTCTGGCAATCAGCTTGTTTGCCGTGGCTTTCCTTAGTGTGAACCCACTGTCGGCAAAGTATTTGACGATTCGCTCCACCGGCATGGAATAGATATACCGCAACTGCAGTAGACCTGCTGCAAAAGAAGATGTATAGGATGAGTTTAGCAGCAATGCTGGTGGGGTCTTTCCTGGATACAGGACATTTCCATCCGTATAAGTGTTGATGTGATATACGGTCTTGATGAACTTGATGGGCTCCATGCTGTAACGCACACAGGTGCGGGTGCCATAGATGCGCAGCGTCTTCAAAAGTTCCGCATCCATGTCTGGATTAACCGTAACATGTTTCTCCTCCATCTCATAATGCATGTCACGCTTGGCCCCATTGTTTTTGCGCTCCTTTCTCTTTTCCGCCTGCTCTTTTTTCTTCCTGTCAAATTCTTCCTGAGTCATTGAGTCTTGCAGACACTTCTCCTGACGTTCGGACTTTTTGCCGGAAACGAGCTTGCCGAGCGCCCTGTTCTGACGATTCGCTTTGTCTATGGCGATTCCTTTCTGGACGAGTTGCTCTTCTAATGACTTTATACGTTCAATGAGTTCACCGACCTGTATGGTCAGCGAACTCACAGTATCGTTAGCAAGCTGAAGTTGCTCCTTCAAAAGTACTATGATTTCGTCCTTTGTCATAGTGCAAAGGTACGAAAAAATATTGAGACATGCAAGTATTATTGGATATTAATTTTATCTATTTTATTGATATACAGCACGTTATTGGCATTATAATACAGCTATAAGTTAAGCCTCTTTCTAAATCTCATACTTTTAAGGCAAATTCCGCTCATGATGGCAGACAGAGTCTTGTGCGGCATTTTGCATTGCTTGTTCTTAGGGTCAAAGAATGGCAATTCAAAGGTTCCTCGTTCCAGTCGCTTGTGATATAGCAAGAAACCATCGCCGTCCCATTTTAGCAGTTTAACCTGCTGGCGATTCTTGGAGAAGAAGATGAAGACAGCACCGCCAAGTGGTGGCAGCTCCATCTCCGTCCTTACTATCTGATACAAGCCATTAATACCCGTGTTCATTCGAACGTATCGCTGGCAGACATAGTATTGGGTGTTCTCATTTAATCCAAACATACCGCATCCTCCTTCTCATAAAGTTTCATTAACGCCATAACAGACTTGGCGCATCCTTTTTTGATCGACACAACGGTTCCATTGGGAAAGGTTATGTTTATGCCTTGAAGAAGATCCTCCATAGGAAGATCTATAGTTGGAGACTCCATAGGCACGAACATCACGCCGGTATTTGCAGTAGAGGCTTCTGCTCTTTCCTTACGGGCTGCCTCCTGAACTTCGCGGATTTCATGCTTGGCACGCAGGACAGAATATCCCTTCTCGGACATCCAATTTTGCATGGTACGGTGATTTACATGCCTTTCCTTCAAGAAAGGAGTCAGGTGAGCCTTTGGATTTCGATTCAAATAGATTAAGAAGGAATTCCAAGCCTTCTCAAAACGTTCGTTTGTTGTCATAATTCATGCAATTAAAAAATTATGGTGCAAAGGTACGAACAAACGAGAAAGCTACAATGGTATAAACGCGGAGCCGCTTACCTAAAAACGGCAAAAAAAGATGAAGGGCGGTGAAGGGTGGTGAAGGGTTAAATTTTACCATTCACCCACGAATCCCCAGTATTTATCGGCTTTTCAGGCGAACAGGTGAAGGGTGAAGGGTAAAATCGTTTTTCGATTTTAAATTTTCTATGCTATAAAGATTTTTCTAAAATCTACCACATTTATTTTTATATAAAGACCGCAACAAACATTTTCTATAATTAAGAAAATATGAGAACTGAATGCCAAGCAGATATTCTTGTTTCGCCAAGTTTGCAAAGTGCCTAAGGAAGGGCACTATTGTGCCAAGGCAAGGGCACCTTTGTGCTCGGATAAGAGCACTATTGTGCCCCCGAGAAGCGCAATGGTGCACAAGTCAGACACCACCCGTAAACCCGAAGCCCAGATTTCTATCTTTCAGAGATACAAGTCGCAAGCAAGTCATTTGGGCTTTGCAAACAAGCGATATACTACATTGAAATGACAGGCAAACGATTATATAGAAATGACATAAGTAGAGAATAAATGTTAATTATTAACGCATTTCGTGGCTATTCCAAGAAATGGCATTATCTTTGCAACCGTTAAATTGAAGAATAATGCTGCAAAATGAAGAATCATACATAATAGAGTAGGATTATCAAAATTTAGCAGGATTATCAAAACAAAGCAGTTTTATCAGAACAAAAGAATCATATAAACTAAATAAATAAGACTATGACAGAAAAAGAAATGTACAATTTCATAAATGAGCAGAATCAGGAGACTGGTTTCGCTTATAATGAGAAAGAGCGCGGTTTAAGCAACGTATTCTCTGCACTTATGCGCAAAGTATATGTATGGATGACCTTTGCACTCATTATCACAGGTGTTACCGCCTATGGTGTGGCAAGCAGTCCTACACTCTTAACTACGATTTACACTAACAGCGCTATCATGTGGGGATTGATTATCGCCGAGTTCGTATTGGTTTTCGCCATCAGTGGCGCAATCAACCGCCTATCATTGGGCACAGCCACATTGCTTTTCATTCTCTACTCCGTATTGAATGGCGCAACGCTCTCCTCCATCTTCGTCCTCTATGAGATGACAAGCATTGCAAAGGTATTCTTCATTACAGCCGGTACTTTCGGAGCAATGGCTTTTTACGGATACACGAGCAAGAGAGATTTGACCTCTATCGGCAAGATACTTTTCATGGCTTTGATTGGTCTTATTATCGCTACTGTGGTCAATATGTTCCTGAAGAGTCCTGGCTTTGACTACATTTTAAGTTATGTAGGCGTAGCCATCTTTGTTGGTTTGACCGCCTGGGACTCACAGAAAATCAAGCAGATGCTCCAGATGCAGTACGACATGAGCGAAGGCGCACAGAAATTGGCTTTACTCGGTGCACTCACCCTGTATCTCGATTTCATCAACCTCTTCCTTTATCTGCTCCGCATTTTCGGAGGCAGCAACAGAGACTAAAAAATAACAAAATACAGACGAAAAAGGGTGTGTCATAACTACATGACGCACCCTTTTTCGATGACACTCCCATTTTCACCAAATACTCTTTAAATATCCTTCTCTGCACGGGTATTTTTCCCTGCCCACGCAAGAATTTTTCCGTGGGCATGGAAAAATAAAAGTGGGTACATGGACGAAAAAACATATTATATAGCTATGGAAAGGGATTGAGAAAATCGATTGCAATAAGTAAAGGGAGTTACAATATATAAATATCCTACAGGATCTATCAGTATCATCTTATTTTCTTAAATTTTAATATTTAGGAGAATTCCCCATTCTGAAAGAAAGTTTTCCACCTTTCAGCAAATCATCATGAGACAAATAATAGCCAGACTTACCATTCAGGTCAACTTGCTGGATGTAGAAGTTCTCATCATCGACTCCCTCAGCAACAATTTCGAACTTTCTGCCGTTCTCCAAATTGAATGTAACCTTATCAAAACTTGGCGTGCCTATATAATAATAAGGTGTAGCCGGACATACGGGATAGAACCCGATGGCTGAAAACATATACCAAGCCGACATCTGACCCGCATCATCATTACCCGACAGTCCTCCAGGAGTATCATTATATTCGGTATTCAGAATATGATGAATGCGCTGCTGGGTCTTCCAGGGAGCACCAGCCTTATTATAAAGGTAGGCTATCTGATGACAAGGTTCGTTACCATGCCAGTACAATCCTTCATCAAACATTCTGTCCAGACGTGTGATGACGTTCTGCCCACTATTGTTGATAACTTGGAAAAGTCCCTCCACATTCTGAGGCACATACCAGGTATAGTGACAGGTAGCCCCCTCGGTAATATAACTCTTGCGATGCACCAGATCGAGATTATTTTCCCATTTCCGATTTTGATGACGACCGTCAGCCCATCCGGTCTTTGGATTGATGACATGACGCCAGTTTTCAGACCGTCGCATCAGTTGCTCATAGTCTGCTAATAGCATTTTCTTATCCAAGGACAGAAAATTGCCTTTATTCTTCTGATATTCCAGAGAATCAGCCAACAACTTTGCCATCTGTGCCACGGCAAAATCATCAAAAGCATATTCCAAAGTACGGGAGGTCTGCTCATTCTGATGAAAAGCCTCTTTCACACTATCCTCCATCGGAATAAATCCATATTTGAGATATGACTTCAAAGCCCTTCTTCCCATACCATTCTTATACTCCTCAAAAGACTTCGGACTCTGGAAAGCATTTTTACGCATCCCCTGGTATGCTGTCTGCGCATCAAAGCCACGAATGCCCTTGACATAAGCATCCGCCAGAGCAACACCGGCATGGTCGCCAATCATCGCTGCCGTATAACTGTTCCAACAAGGGAAAATTGGCATCCATCCACCCTCCTTGTACATATTGACCAGCGACTGCATCATGTCACCCGACAAAGTTGGCGTGATGATATTATAGAGAGGAAGTTCGGCACGATAGATATCCCACATAGAGAAATCTCCGTATGCTTTTGGAAGTGAAGAATGAAGAGTGACGAGTGAAGGATTCTCTTGCTTCGTCTCTCCATGAGCAAATGGTGGGTAGTCGCCATTCACATCACTCATCTGACGAGGCAGGAACGAAGCACGGTAGAAGGCTCCATAAAACTGGTTGACCTTAGCCGTATCCTTGCTTTGCACATCTATCGTATGAAAGCGGTCGCACCATGCATCGATGGCTCTTTCCCGCATCTCATCAAAACTACTTGCCAAGTTATCCACTTCTTTCTCTAAATTGGAAAGCGCATTTTCCTTGCCTGTAAACGAACTGGCGGTTCTTAATTCCATCGATTTTTCGGTCTGACCTTTGAAAGTAAGCCAAGCCCCGATGCGGGCACCTTTAGCCTCCAATCCCTTTCCTTTCTTATTCTCCTTGGAGAACACACCGAAATCAACCAGTCCTTCAGGATATTCCAAGATAAAATGCCCACTGAATCCTGCTGGTTCACCCCATCCTTGGTAGATGCGATGCACAGGATTATAACCATAAACTCTATGATTCAGCGTATCGATCTCTATGTATCCTTCCCCCTCGTCACTATTCGGATTGATGACGATATGAACATCTTGGTCTTCCTGTGGTGTTACACGCAAGATGGCAGTATGGCTCAAAGCCGTAAGTTCGGTTTTAAGATGTTCTTTCTTCAAGTTGATCGCATAGTAATGAGGGTGAGATATTTCATCTGCATGCGAAAAAGGAGTAGCACGTTCCTCTGGCTGCAATCTCAGTTTACCGCCCAAAGTTGCCACCGTAAAGGAACCGTAATCCTGGGTGCAACCTCCTACTATCCAATGGCTGTTGCGAAAGCCCTGCAATTCTGTATCCTTATAATAATAAGGTGCAATACACTTTTTCTCCGTATCTTGAGTCTGAGGAGTCCAGGAATTCTGTCCGTTAGGCACCAGTACGGCAGGAAGGGTTTGTCCATGTTCCTCACTTCCCTTACCAAACATGCCAGCCGTCTTGGTATTAGCCTGCGCTGTGCCCACCATCGTATTGAGGGCATGGAGCTGACGTACATGTTCTGCCTTGTCTATTCGGCTTTCCATATACTGCTTGAATTCTTCCCAGGAAAAATAGTTTTTATCATAAGACGGAGCATCAGAACCATAGAACACATCTTCCATGCCTTTGATCTGTGCCTCGTTCACCTCATTATACAACAGTCTTACCACAATATTTTTCTCAGGATGAGCCTCGTCCGGCACATCCTTCTTATAGAAAATCATCTGTAGGTTGGTAGCCATTGGAACCACAACATCCATGCGATTATAGTCATATCGGTCGCAGGAACTTTCAAACATTCCCGTCTCTTCAGTAACCCTTTCATAGCCAGCCCCCAAAAGAGTAAGCAGGCGATAGAGATTGGTATCATGTCCGAAGCGCAAATCAGCAGAAGGCTTACCCAAAGCCAAAGCCCTATCAGCATCATCTCTGATATGATGCCACAAAGAAACAGCAGAGCGCATCGGAATCCGTTCATTATAGAGATCCTCTCCATTACAGATCGTCATACGCTTATTGTTGGCTTCATAGAAAGCACGGAATTCCTCATCAGTAAAGAGGGCATTCAACTGCTCCTCTATATCTTTCGGATAAGACTTGAAATTCAAACCCACATCCTGAATAGAGGAAGTGATGGCCTGCATCTCCCCCATCAACTTCATCGGATCATCAATCTTGGAAATATCCTTGAAAAGCAGATGCATGAATCTTTCTGTAGAAACCTTTGGCGTAACCTTTGTCCTGTTTTCCAATGCTTTTTCTTCCGGAGAAGTATAGGCAATCCATGCCATATCAGCAGAATCGGTCTTTACATCCATCGTTAGTGACGGCTGCAAATGATGCAATTCATCCGTAAAAGCCAACATACTTTTCACACAACGGTCAACGACACTTGAACGTGCCGTCACACGATTACCTGTAGCAAAAATATGAGGAAAGCGTTGATACATACGATTGGCAATGCCCCGATGCTGAAGAGCGCCTAATTTCGACAGTTTACCACCATTACCCTGAGCATTATCCCATACTCGCCATAAGATTTTCCTTACCTTTTTTCCTAAAGGAGTAAGATTGGACACATCCTCAAAGTGACGGTTCACCCAGGTATAGCGGTCATCATGGGGCATCCAACGGGAACCATGACGACCATAATGACTTATATAGAAAGGAGTGTAACCCTCCAGAACCAGATTATCCTCATCCTCATATTTCTCGATGGAAAGAGTTTTACCAGTCTCTACCTCAGTAAAAGGATAAGCGCAGTACACCCCACCCATCTGGCGACGGGTCTGAGCTTGTACCAGCAAGAGACACATGACAAAACCGATTACTAATATTACTTTCTTCATTAGGCTTTTATATTTTTCCACAAAGTTACAAAATTAATTCTATTATTAGAACAAATCTGAAACAATTTTCCGTAGGAAGAATCATTTCCTGTCCGGAAGCATTCCTGTGAGGGTCCAATCAATACCTAAAGGATTGTTTTTCATCCAAAGCACCCATGGCAGTTGGTGACAAAGACTGATACACATCGTTGTGCCATCTATATCCGCCCGCACGACAACGATCTTTGCATCCCTTGACACCTGTCGCCAAGTAATATCATTATAGATGAAAGTACCAGAATGAAGCAACTGCTGTAAGGCTTTTCTGGAAATAAACAGGAAGGTACCATCACGCATACCTTTATTCTGCGACTTGTTGCAGACATAGATATTCTTTCCTTTCTGCGGACTATCCCAAGAGAAACCAGTAGCCTCATCCACCAGTCTTTCCGGTATCAGATAGACCGACTGGTTGCATTTCAAATACAGGGTGTCACGGTTTCCATTCAGATAAGTTGCCCCGAGCTCCCAATTGCGATACTGACGGTTTAAAACGAAATGAGAAATCCCTTGTGAAGGAATACTTTTCAACAAGTTATCCACATCTTGTTCACAACGTGGAAAACGCTCTTTCTGATTAGAAATCAGCATCTTAGCACCGTTATCAACAGTAGAATCAACAGCAGAAAAACCAGGAAGCACAAGTTTTCCACCATTTGTTAATAACTCATGAGTCAAGAATTTCCTATCCCAGGATTTCATCTTTTCATCCCTTACCACTTGCAGTTTTTTACCATTCTCCAGATGAATCGTATATTCAGGAATCAGCGGCGAGCCTACCAGATAGAGATTCTGTCCAGCCACGGGATAAAGCCCCATCATATTGAAGACAAGCCAGGAAGACATGGCGCCGCTATCATCATTTCCCGGCAAACCGAGCGGAGTATCGTTATAGTTGTCATTCACAATCTGTCTGATACGTGCTACACTCAGATCAGGTCTATCCACCCAATGGTAGAGATAAGGAGTCATAAAACTCGGTTCGTTAGCAACATTATAATGTTTGTTGGCAAAGAATGTATGAAGGCGCTTGATAAAAGCCTCCTTGCCGCCGCACAACTCTACCAATCCCGGCACATCATGCGGAATACTGAGACTATATTCAGCCGACAAAGCTTCATAGAAGAAAGTACTCCACCATGGCAGATACCAGGGAGCCACCTTCGTATCAGGGCGATAAGGAATCAGGGGATGGTAAACTTTTGATTTTCCCCAAGGCACAGAGTCGAGCCATCTCCCATTTTCATCACGAGGCATGATGAAGCCACGCATTCCCTGCCATTCATAATCACCACGCCAAAGATTGCGCCAGTTACCAGAGCGCTTGAGATATTTCTGATACAGGTCTTGATGTCCTAACCCTTTCGCCACCTGAGCGATACACCAATCATCATAACTGTATTCCACCGTACGGTTGCCAGCTCTGTCGATACCATAAGGGATATAGCCGAGCGTATTGTATTCCTTCAATCCACCACGACCCTGCTTTTCATCAGGCACACTTCCCAAATACCCATCATCATCCGTAGGTGGAACTTCAGCATCCTTGATCATAGCCTTGAGTGCCAATTCATAGTCGATGCCTTTCATCCCTTTGGCAAAAGCATCGGCTATCACAATTTCAGCATTGCTTCCTCCCTGCGTTCTTCCATTCCAATTACCACTCCGGGCATCCGGCATATAGCCATCATGCTTATAAATATTCAAAAGCGAATGGATCATATCCCGCTGCTTATCCTCATCTATCAGAGTAAGAAGCGGCATAGACGTACGGTAAGTATCCCAAATGGCATAGTAATCATCATAATAAGGAGTATCAGAGAAATGAGGGTTTTCCCCCGACTTATCCACAGGCATCAGCATCGTATGGTAGATGCCCGTGTAGAACATCCGTTTCTGTTTTTCAGTTCCTGCGATTTCTATCTTCCTCAATTTTCCATTCCAGGTTTCTCGTAGATGCTTCAACTGGGCATCGAAACCACAGGTAGGGATATTCCGCTTGGCTTGGGCGATACTGATATGCGAAATACCCAATTTCAGATTGGCAATACTTTTCAAGAAAGTGACATCCAATCTTGCTTTAGATTCTTTCACCTTATTATATAATAGAGGAACATCGCTCTGCAAATAGAAATATACGGTATAAGGACCGCCATTGTTCCAGCCGCCCCGAACCGTACTCCATCCAGAGACGGCATATTTTCCATCACAGGAAACATACGAATCCACATACTGCTGCGCTTCGCGCTTATCAGGAATCGTATCTATTCCTAAGAAAGTAGCCACATCTATCAAGAGTTTTCCCTTCTGCTTCTTGCCAAAGTCCAACCGATAGAAGGCACAACGATCAGAGGCAGTAATCTCAGTTCGTATTCCATTCTCAAAGGTACACGCATAATATCCCAAGGAAATCTTCTCATCCATCCGTTTCTGTATGATTTCCTTAGAATCGAGGTAAGGCTGAATCAGGATATTGCCATATTTCTGTCCACCTCCCGTTCCGCTGACATGCATCTGCGAAAATCCCTTGACAGGTTCAGGTATCGGTGTCCATCCTGCATTCGGCATAGTCACGGCATCCGGTCCCGGCTTTGCCATACCATAAGGCATACAAGGCCCAGGGAAAGTTCTTCCCAATCCCTCACTTCCGATACGTGGGTCCACATATCGGGAATAATCCTTAGCTGCAACCAGCAAGGCCACAGCCAAGAAGGCCACCAAAAGCTGTAAAGACTTTTTTCCTGCCAACCATAGTAATAAAAACAACAGGTTCCTTCTCACAATCAAACAGTTCTATCAAAATGAAACAAACTTCGCCTAACAATTAGGAAAAAGGGAGTGGCAGAACCCGCCACTCCCCATTTATCACAATCGATTAATATCCAGGATTCTGTTCCCAACCATTCAAATTGATTGTATTTTGTGGCACTGGGAAGATGCGATGACGCTTGTCAAAGCTTGCATCAGGGAAGTCCTTGTAATGAGGGAAGAACTCATCCTCATAATGGCCGAAACGAATCATATCGTTACGACGCCAGTTCTCATCAAAGAATTCACGACCACGCTCATCATAGATTTCCTGCAAGGTAGGTTCGTTAGCTATCGTTGGAGCACCTGCGTACGTACGAATCTGATTGAAGAGAGCTTTTGCACCACTACTACCCTGACGAGTAAGAGCCTCAGCCTTCATAAGAAGTATGTCGGCAAAACGGAAGATTGGCAGGTCATTAGACTGGTTACGACCATTATTATAGTCGGCTGGAGTAGTAAACCATTTGATGGAGTGACAACCCTGCTGATAAGCATTGGCGTCATTGCCAACATCGATGTTATTATCTTTCTTAGCAAGAGTGATGTCTTCCGTAAAATGTACCTGGTTGCCTTTATACATAAAAGGTTCAGTTGTAGGACGTAAAGTCTTTGGGTCACGAACATACACATCACCACGAAGAATACTGAGATTACGAATATCTCCATCCAGAGAGAACAATTTGGCAAACTCAGGAGTTACCACCATATTTCCACCAAACGACTGAGTAAACTTATCTGTTGAGCCATAGACATTTGGCAACAGATTTTTCATATCCTTGAATGTACGAGGACGAGCATACTGCATACCCTGACGATTGATGGCATCATATGGTATTGCGTATATGAAGTCTTCCACCTGCCAGCCATTGTCGTATGAGAACTTATGAAGATAGTCAACAGAACCCAAATTGAACTTACCACTATTGATAATTTCATCGCAAGCAGCAATACAAGCATCCAACTTTGGATTTGCAGCAGTTGCAGCATCATATTGGTCAACCGACTCAGCCGTATAGACAGGCCAGTTGATATATAGCTTGGCGAGAAGAGCCTCAGCCATCCATTTAGTAGGCTTGCCGTATGTATTTTCAGTAACATCATCCGTCAATGCAGGGATAATGTCATTAAGTTCACTCTCAATCCACTCCGCAACTTCCTTACGTGAAGAACGAGGTACCACAGAACCTTCAGCCTGAACTTTATCCAAAATAGGCGTATCGCCATAACTATCCATCAAAATCCAGGTATAATAAGCACGTATGGCACGAGCTGGCGCTTTCATCTGGGCAGAAGCTCCACTACCCAAGTCCTCCAAGATGGTATTCGCCTTTGTAATACCAGCCGTCACATCATCATACCAACCGATAGATGCATCATTAGGAGAACTACAATGAAGTGCTTGGTGAGCATAGGTACCACTGTCATAATAACCACCAGCAAAAGCGAGTGGAGTAAACTCATCGGAAGCCAAGCATTGTGCCTCCATATAACGGCGACCCAATGTTCCTGCAAGATGGTAATATACGTCCGCCATCTTTGCCTCCACAACAATCATAGGATCAACTCCTGAGTTTTGACTAGGATCCTCAGTATATTGCGAGTTTGGACTCATGTCCAAGTCCGTACAGCCGGTAAGTGTCATGGCTAACAATCCAGCTGAAATAAACAATCTATTTAGTTTCATATTCTGTAATCTGATTAATAGTTATTACTTAACAGTCACAATAGCAATACGATTAGCATGATTGGTATCCGCACCCTTGGCGATAATACGAGTCACATTCACGCCCTTATTCTGTAGATACTTAGCTACTGCATCTGCACGTTTCTGAGACAACTGCTGATTTACAGAAGACTTGCCTTCAGGAGAAGCGTATGCTACAATCTCGACATTAGAGCCACTCTTGATGCCATCAAGTTCTGAAGTATTGCCAATCTCTGCAGAATTTACAGGGAATGTCACAACGTATGTGCTCTGTACGAAAGTTGTCTTTCCAGGAACCTCCTTAACCACTTCCTTGATGACTGGTACTTCCTTGATTACCTCTCGGTCGATATACTGTGGCGTAACCTTTTTCTTCTTGCTTCCACCGAAATTAATCTTAACACCCACCATGAAGGTACGTGTATGTGGATAACGGCTCCAACGATAATCGATACCCGGGTCAATGCCACCCATATTCACCTCAGGATCAAGTCCCTTATAGTTAGTGATAGTAAAGAGGTTATTGGCTGTACCATAAAGAGTCAAGTCCTGAATCCAGTCATTAAAGCAATTACGGAATGTGTAACTCAAAGAGAGCGTCTGAAGACGAACGTAAGATCCTTTCTCTATATAACGGTCCGAAGGAAGTGAGCTTGAAGCATCGCCAACAGGATTAGAAAGGAATTCTTTCAATACGTTCTTACCATCTGAGAACATTTGAGCAGCCGTATAGTGAGCGCGAGGACTATTATAAACGTCATTACCGAACACACCTGTGATAAATGCGTTCAAACTCCAGTTCTTATAAGTAAGCGTATTGTTCCAACCTGCATTGAGCTTAGGTTGCGCACAACCTGTTATAGAACGGTCTTTCAAACTTGGATTATTGGTGGTTTCGCCTGTACGATTACCATTTTCATCAAGAACGTAGTACTCTGAGCGTCCATTTACAATTCCTGCATACTGATACGTATAGAATGTACCAATAGGTTCGCCCTCCATAATTCTCTGTGTCCAACCATCATCAGAAACACCAGCTACCATTGGGTCACCTTGGGTGAGATTAGTAGTATGGAATGTCTCATTCTGCATCTTATCGACAGTATTCTTGTTATGAGAGAGGTTGAGGGTAGTACTCCACATAAAATTCTTGGTACGAACAGGCACAGCATTCAATGTGAACTCAATACCCTTATTGGTCATCTCACCCACATTGGCATCCATCCAACCATATATGTACTGAGTTGTAGAAACAGGATAGCTCCAAATCAAGTCCTTGGTCTTCTTATGATAAACTTCCACAGTACCATTCAGACGTCCCTTCAAGAATGCGAAGTCGAGACCAATGTTCAACATACCTGTTGACTCCCACTTCAAATCAGGGTTTGCATTCTTGGTTGCACCGTATGAGCGATAAGTCTTACCATCATATACGAATGTACCAGAAGCACCATACGTATTATAAGAAGAATACACATCAAAGCCCATGGCATTACCAGAAATACCATATCCCGCACGAAGTTTCAAGTTATCGAAGATATGCTGGTTCTGCATAAACTTCTCCTCAGTGATATTCCAAGCAGCAGATACAGAAGGGAAAGTTCCCCAACGATTGTTCTTGCCGAATACCGAAGAACCGTCACGACGAATGGTTGCCTGAAGCATATAACGACTGTCAAAAGAGTAGTTCACACGACCGTAGAAAGAGATATTACGTACCTTCTCCAAATAGCCGCTCTGAACGGAGTTCTGAACGCCCAAGATGGTTTGTGCGTATGACATATTATACCATCCAAGATCATCATTATAGTAACCTTCAACACTAAGACCGAATCCATCGTTATTCTTCTTTTCTTCCCAAGAATAACCACCCATCAAGCCCCACTTGCTCTTTCCGACCTTGAAATCGTAGTTGAGATAAGTCTCAAAAGTCTGTTCACGACCAAAATAAGTATTACGGGTAGCCTGACCATTCTTGTTGCCAATACCCTCCAACTGAGAGTTACGGGTATTATAGGCACTATAAGTACTTTGATAATTACTCCAAGAATAGTTGACACTCCAAACGAATCCCTTCCAAAGTTCGAGGGCGGTCTTACCAACAAACTGGTTACGTTTCCAGACTGTCTCAGACTTATTTTCCTCCATCAATGCAAGAGGGTTATAGTTCTTGGAGCCAGAGCCTACGGTCCATGTTCCATCCGCATTTTTGATAGCATTAGTAGGAGAATAATAGTTCATGGCATCAAGCACAGATGCACCCTCATTGCCAGATGGTACGCCAAAGTGTTTGCCATACATCATATTCGCACCAATAGAAACCGTAAGGTGGTCTTTCAATGTCTTGGTTGACACAAGAGAACGGACATTGAAACGGTCAAAGCCTGTCATCTTGATGACACCCTCACGCTTTCTGAGATCGGCACTAATCATATAATTAGTAGAACCATTTCCACCACTAATGTTTACATTATGATTATGACTTATACCAGTACGAAGCACCTCGTCTTGCCAATCCGTATTGGCGCCACCATCCTTGAGAGTTATATTGTTGTCCTTTGCATACTGACGCAAATCATCAGCTGTACACACATCATATTTCTTCAGAATATTATCAAAAGCCACATAGCCATTGTAAGAGACATTGGTTTTCTCCTCAGCACCCTTCTTGGTAGTAATGATGATTACACCATTGGCAGCCTTGGAACCATAGATGGCCGTAGCTGTAGCGTCTCGAAGAACGTCAATAGACTCGATATCTTCTGGAGACACAATAGAAATATCAACTCCAGGGATTCCATCCACAACATAATAAGGTGACATGGCACCCGTACGGAGAGTAGAAGCACCACGAAGGGTAATGGTAGGAGAGCCGTTAGGATCGGCAGTAGAAGAAACCACCAAACCCGGAACCTTTCCCTGAAGCATCTGACCTGGGTCTGTAAACACACCTTGGTTCAAATCTTCTGCCTTCACGGTAGTAATTGAAGAGGTAACATCCTTACGGCGCATCGTACCATAACCTACAACTACGACCTCATTCAAGGCCGTATTGTCTTCTTGCAAAACAATCTGACTGTTGGAACCGGCCTTAACGGTCTGTGGCGTGAAACCGATATACGAAATTTTCAACTTTGCACCAGGCTTCACATTCAGTTTGTAGTTACCATACATGTCAGTAACTGCACCATTCTGCGTACCCACCTCCAAAACGGAAACGCCGATAAGAGGCTCGCCATTGGCATCCTTCACGGTACCACTGACATTACTCTGTGCAAACGTGAGCGAACTCACCAATAAAAGGGCGGAAGAGAACAAGACACGTCTCATGTTACTTCCAATAGTCTTTTTTACTATTTGCATAACCTATTAGATTTTAGTTATAATTATACGGCGCAAAGGTAATGGTACCTTATTACACCGGAGTTTAGTTCTGATTTCATTAGAATGAAAGAACTACAGAAACCATTTCGCATATAGAAATATTAATCATCTATGCCGAAAGTCTTTCCGCCATAGTTGATCTTAGGATCTGCAATTACTTTCAGGTCATCTACCTCCACATTGGTGGCTTGTTCCACATAGACTCCATATACCTTATTATATATAAAGCCCTCACCACGACATGGACGCTTATCATAGACGCCACCATCGTAAGAAGTCACTTTCTTCAGATTCAAATGAACATTGTTGAGATAAATATCGCGAACTTTATCCTTAGTATCTCCTCCGATAAAGCACCCGTTTTCAGAAGTTGCATAAATATTATTGAAGTAAATGCGGCTCACTTCTCCACACTTACCTACGGTCTGTCCTTTAGTGAAACGCCAGTTGGCATCCTTATGATTACCATTGGCACGAGGATAAGAAGTCACATAGATAGGTTCCGCCTTTCCCCACCAGACATCACTCCAAAGATGACAATCTAAAATAATATTAGAGAAGACCACATCCGTCACAGTACCTTCATCACGATTCTGGATACCCAAACCACGGTTACTGCCCTTGATCACACAATTGTCTATCACCACATGATAGATGGAATCCATATTCTCGCTGCCTATCTTGACTGTACAACTGCGACTTTCCATCACGCAATTGGTCACTACGATGTCATGACAAGAACCATACTCCTCAAACTCACGTCGGTTTTTCAGACAAATGGCATCATCACCACTCGTAATATGACAGTTGGCAATACGTACATTCTTGCTATGATCAATATCAATACCATCACCATTGCGTATTTTCAGATTATTCAGAAGATTAATTCCATCTATCAAAGCACCATCACAGCCTATCAGATGAACTGTCCAATAGGCACCTTCACAAATCGTAATATCACGGATAGACAGATTCTTCACACCTATCAGCGTGAGGACATGAGGACGAGGATCGAAGGTTGTTACAGGTTTCAGCTCATAACTATCAAACAACTCTGCTCCCATAAACTGAATACCATTGCCATGAATCGTACCATGTCCAGAGAAAGACAGATTTTCTATATCCTTAGCCCAAATCCACATCATACCTTCACCTTCATTCTTACCAAAGGCACTTTTCCGATAGATGCTTTCATCAGGATTCGCTTTCCAGACGGAATGGGTTTCCAGGACTATATTGACATTAGACTTCAATTCGACTGGTCCAGAAAGAAATGTATGATTAGCAGAGAAAACGACATTGCCTCCTCCTGCTTGCGAACAAGCGTCGATGGTTTTCTGAATGGCAGAAGCATCATCTGTCACCCCATTGCCTTTAGCTCCAAAATCCACTACGAGAAAATCTTTGGCCAAAGCAACAAACGGCATTGCCAACAGCAATATCCAAAATAAAGTAATTCGTTTTATCATGAAAGTTTAGTCTTGTTGAATGTTGTATTTAGGTTCATTTATGTTGCAAATGTAAACAAAATAATAATAAGTTGCAAATTTTTCGCACATTATTTTATCAAAAGACCTCAAAATTTAACACTTTAGCAAGTATAGAGCATAAGAAAAAGTGTACCAGACACTCTTTAAGCGTTGAGCACCTGGTACACCTTATTATATATAAGAGAGAAAATTTAATCAATCTCTTCGTCTGCTTCATAGCCGCCCATCTCGCGGATAGCATTCTTGAGCATGGTATATTGCTGATACAGATTGTTGACTGCCTCCTCACCTTGTGTATAATCATGCATAGGAGCCTTGAGGAAGAAGCTCAAGAAACGCTGGATACCATAACGGCCAGCACGGGCAGCAAGGTCACTCAACAGGGTAAGGTCGAGCAACAATGGTGCTGCAAGAATTGAGTCACGGCAAAGGAAGTTGATCTTGATCTGCATAGGATAGCCCATCCAACCGAAGATATCGATATTATCCCAGCCTTCCTTGTTGTCATTGCGTGGTGGATAATAATTGATACGTACTTTGTGATAATACTGAGTATCTTCATCGTTACCATGACCATAGAGATCTGGCTGTACGTCTGGCTTCAAGATGGTTTCGAGAGTAGAAAGTTTACTTACCTCCTTGGTGTGGAAGTTTGCAGGCTCATCCAGTACAAGTCCATCACGGTTGCCAAGAATATTAGTTGAGAACCATCCGCTCAAACCAAGGCAACGAGCACCGATCATAGGAGCAAATCCACTCTTTACCAAAGTCTGACCAGTTTTGAAATCCTTACCGGCAATAGGCATCTTGGTCTTCTCTGCCAATTCCCACATAGCAGGAATATCCACAGTTGTATTAGGAGCACCCATGATAAAAGGAGCACCCTCTGTCAAGGCAGCATAAGCATAGCACATAGATGGAGCAACATGCTCACGGTCGTCAGCCTTCATCGCCTCTTCCAAAGCAGCCAATGTGCCATGAATCTTCTCATCTACTGGTACATAGATTTCTGTAGAAGCAGCCCAGATTACAACGATACGGGCACAACCGTTCTTCTCCTTGAAGTCACGGATATCTTGACGGAGAGCTTCTACCATCTCCCAACGGGTCTTGCAATCCTTCACATTGTCACCAGTCAGACGCTTCGCATAATTCTTGTCGAACGCAGCCTTCATCGGAACGATTTTCTCCAGTTCATCTTTTACCGGATTAATATCCTTTTCCTTCAACACCTCAGCATACATCGCTGCTTGGTAGGCATTCTGTGGATAAACATCCCAAGTACCAAACACGATATCATCCAATTTTGCGAGAGGCACGATGTCCTGATAATGCAAATACTGCTTGTCTGCACCACGCCCCACACGAATCTTATCATACTGAGTCATAGAACCAACAGGCTTTGTCAAGCCTTTGCGAGTCATCAACACACCAGTCATAAAAGTAGTGGCAACAGCACCACAACCTACAACCATAATACCAAGTTTGCCATCTGCTGGCTTTACATTGTTTTGTTTCATCACCTTTTGTTAAAAATTTGATTATTAGAATTAATGTTTGGCAAAGATACCAAAAACTTTCAATAAATAGCGGGTTTTCGCATTCAATTCTCCTAAAATTTAGAAATATTAGCTTATAAAGCAGAAAATTACTACTAAAAGAATACAGAAGTGAATAAACGGATGCATACTTACAAGATTTACTGCATATTATTTCATTTTGCAAGAAAGAATACGATTATGCGCATATTTATGCGCTTTTAAAACAGTAATATGATATTTTATCACATATTAGTGCAATTTTATTGCAATTTATTTGGTAGTTTAGTGATATTATTGTATTTTTGCAAGCGAAATCCGAATAATAATACATCATATGAAGGTAAAGAATAGTAGAATGGAAACCCTGAAGATGCTTATCTCAAGTCAAGAGTTAAGTTCACAGGAAGAAGTTTTGAAGGCCTTGTCAAAAGAAGGTTATAAGCTTACGCAAGCCACTTTAAGCCGCGACTTGAAACAACTGAAAGTTGCCAAAGCCGCCTCTATGAATGGTAAATATGTATATGTACTCCCTAATGAAACCATGTACAAGCGAGTTTCCAATCCTCGTTCGCTCAAAGAAATGATGATGACCCCTGGATTTCTATCCATCAACTTTTCTGGAAACATGATTGTCATCAAGACTCGTCCGGGTTATGCCAGCAGTATTGCATATAACATTGACAATCATGACATTCCTGAAATCTTGGGTACAATTGCTGGAGATGACACGATTTTCCTGGTAAAGAAAGAAGATGCTTCTGAGGAAGCACTCCTGAAATCACTCGCAAATGCCATTCCAGAACTGAAGTAAGACATACGAGAACAAAATAGAATCTCATGCATATCTATGCATGCTTTTTCATATAAGATAACAAGAACATTATAATAAAAGAAAGAGAAATGGAAGAAGTTAAAGTAATGGTGGCTGACGAAAGTCACATCAAGTACATCGACACCATTCTGACTACAATTGCAGAAGCTGCAAAGAAGCGTGGTTCTGGTATCGCCAAGCGTTCACCAGAGTATGTTGCCACCAAGATGCGCGAAGCCAAGGCGGTCATCGCTCTCCAGGGCGAAAAGTTCGCAGGTTTCAGCTACATCGAAACATGGGGCAACAAGCACTATGTCACCACATCAGGTTTGATCGTTCATCCAGACTTCAGAGGTTTGGGATTGGCTAAACGTATCAAAAACTTGACCTTTACGCTTGCCCGACAGCGATGGCCTCATGCAAAAATCTTCTCTTTGACATCAGGTTCGGCTGTGATGAAAATGAACACCCAGTTGGGCTATCTTCCTGTCACATTCGCCGACCTGACCGATGATGAGTCTTTCTGGCGTGGTTGCGAGGGTTGCATCAACGTGGATGTCCTCCATCGCACCAACCGCAAATACTGCATCTGCACCGCCATGCTCTTCGACCCAGAGGAACATCTTCCTATCAAACTTCCTCAGGACGTGATAGAGAGAATCCGCAAGATTGACGGTCCATCTGCAGAGATTTAAATCCTTATATATAATTAAGGTATTGACAAGAATGCCAATTTAATATTTCACATTTAACATTTCACATTAATCATAAGATTATGGCAAATAAGAAAGTTGTAGTCGCTTTTAGCGGCGGTCTCGATACATCATACACAGTAATGAAGTTGACCCAGGATGGCTGGGATGTTTATGCAGCATGCGCTAACACAGGTGGTTTCTCTGCCGAGCAGTTGAAGACCAACGAGGAGAACGCATATAAGTTGGGTGCCAAGGCATACGTCACTCTCGACGTTACCCACGAGTATTACGAGAAATCATTGAAATACATGATTTTCGGTAATGTGCTCCGCAACAACTGCTACCCTATCTCTGTATCTTCTGAGCGTATCTTCCAGGCTATCGCCATCGCTCGTTATGCCAAGGAGATTGGTGCTGATGCCATCGCTCACGGAAGTACAGGTGCCGGTAACGACCAGATTCGTTTCGACATGACCTTCCTGGTAATGGCTCCTGGTGTAGAGATCATCACATTGACTCGTGACAAGGCGCTTTCTCGTAAGGAGGAGGTTGACTACCTGAACGAGCACGGTTTCTATGCAGACTTCACCAAGTTGAAGTATTCTTATAACGTAGGTATCTGGGGAACCAGTATCTGCGGTGGTGAGATTCTCGACCCAACCCAGGGTCTCCCTGAAGAGGCTTATCTGAAGCACGTTACTGCCAAGGAAGAAGAGGCTGAACTGAAGATTACCTTCGAGAAGGGTGAGATCGTGGCTGTCAACGGCGAGAAGTTTGATAATAAGATTGCAGCCATCCAGAAGATTGAGGAGATTGGTGCATCTTACGCCATCGGTCGCGACTGCAACGTGGGTGACACCATCATCGGTATCAAGGGTCGTGTAGGTTTCGAGGCTGCCGCTCCTAAGCTCATCATCGAGGCACACCGCCTGTTGGAGAAGAGCACATTGAGCAAGTGGCAGCAGTATTGGAAGGACCAGGTTGGCAACTGGTACGGAATGTTCCTCCACGAGAGCCAGTACCTGGAACCTGTGATGCCGGATATCGAGGCAATGCTGACTTCTTCTCAGCGCAACGTCAACGGTACTGCTATCCTGAAGCTTCGTCCATACAGTTTCCAGACTGTAGGTATCGATTCACCAGACGATTTGACCAAGTCTAAGCTCGGTGAGTATGGTGAGATGCAGCATGGTTGGACAGCCGAGGATGCGAAGGGCTTCATCAAGGTAAGCTCTACCCCACTCCGTGTTTATTATGGTATGCACCCTAACGAGGAAAGATAAATTATGATTAGAGTAGGTATTTTAGGAGCAGCTGGTTATACAGGAGGTGAGTTGATTCGCCTCCTTATCAACCATCCTGAGGCAGAGATTGTATTCGCCAACAGCGAGAGTAACGCCGGCAACCTGGTGACTGAGGTTCACGAGGGATTGTATGGTGAAACTGATTTGAAGTTTACCGCCGAGATGCCTTTCGACCAGGTGGATGTCATCTTCTTCTGCTTCGGTCACGGCAAGAGCGAGGCGTTCCTGAAGGAGCACAATGTTCCGGAGAACGTGAAGATTATCGACCTGGCACAGGACTTCCGTCTTGCCCCAGAGACTGTGGTTGCTACCCAGCAGCCAACCCCAGCCGCTCACGATTTCGTATATGGTCTTCCAGAAATAAAT
This sequence comes from Segatella hominis, assembly GCF_019249725.2. Lineage (NCBI taxonomy): Bacteria > Pseudomonadati > Bacteroidota > Bacteroidia > Bacteroidales > Prevotellaceae > Segatella > Segatella hominis. The sequence goes on along the minus strand of NZ_CP137559.1, from coordinate 3,464,799 downwards.
GAATCTAAGATAGCCACAGCTCAGCACGTAGCAAACCCAGGTTGTTTTGCAACTTGCATTCAACTTGGTTTGTTGCCTGCTGCTAAGATGGGCCTCATCAACAGCGATGTTTCTGTTAACGCCATTACTGGTAGCACTGGCGCTGGTCAGAAACCAGGTGCCACTACCCATTTCTCATGGCGCAACAACAACATGAGCATCTACAAGGCATTCAACCATCAGCACGTGCCTGAGATTTGTCAGAGTCTGAAGCAGACACAAGGTTATCTCGATGCAGCCATCGACTTCATCCCTTACCGTGGTGACTTCGCCCGTGGTATCTTCGCTACAGAAGTTGTGAAGACCGATAAGCCAATCGAAGAAATCGTGGCTGGTTACAAGGAGTTCTACAAGGATGCCAAGTTTACCCACTATGTGGATAAGGCTATCGACCTGAAGCAGGTGGTAAATACCAACAAGTGCCTGGTTCATGTGGATAAGTATGGCGATAAGCTCCTCATCACTTCCTGCATCGACAATCTCTTGAAGGGTGCCGTAGGTCAGGCTGTTCAGAACATGAACATCATGTTTGGTCTCGACCAGACAGCAGGTTTGAAACTCAAGCCATCAGCATTTTAGATAAAAGAATTCGGAAGAACGGATGAAAAATCATTCGTTCTTCTATCATAAAAAATAGTTTGTAATAAGATAACTCTATGAGTTGTCTTTCTTAAAACATAGATTTAACATGAAACTTTACGACGTATATCCTCTTTTCGATATTAATATTGTAAAAGGACAGGGCTGCAAGGTATGGGACGATAAGGGTCAGGAATATCTCGACCTCTATGGCGGTCATGCCGTTATCAGCATCGGTCATTGCCATCCTCACTATGTGGAGATGCTCACCAACCAGTTGAACAACCTGGGTTTCTATTCCAACTCTGTCATCAACAAGTTGCAGGTGAAACTCGCTGAGCGTCTGGGCAAGATAAGCGGTTATGAAGATTATCAGTACTTCCTCATCAACTCTGGGGCCGAGGCAAATGAGAATGCCTTGAAGCTGGCTTCATTCACCAACGGAAGAACCCGCGTACTCTCTTTAGAAAAGGCTTTCCACGGCAGAACATCCCTTGCCGTAGAGGTAACAAATAATCCTAAGATCATCGCTCCTATCAATGATAATGGTCACGTAACCTATCTTCCTATCAACGATCTGGAGGCTTGGGAGAAGGAACTTGCCAAGGGTGATGTATGTGCTTGTATCATTGAGGCGATCCAGGGCGTAGGTGGCTGCAACATGGTAACTCCTGAGTTTGCTCAGGGCTTGCAGGCAGCCTGCAAGAAATACGGCACCTTCCTGATTTGCGATGAAATCCAGTGCGGTTATGGCAGAAGCGGTAAGTTCTTCGCTCACCAGTGGTTGGGCATCAAGCCTGATCTCATCACCGTAGCCAAGGGTATCGGTAACGGTTTCCCTATGGGTGGCGTGTTGATTTCTCCAGAGTTTACTCCTGTATATGGTCAGTTGGGTACAACTTTCGGTGGCAACCACCTGGCATGTACTGCCGCTCTCGCCGTTCTCGATGTCTTCGAGAAGGAGAACCTGGTAGAAAATGCGCATGAAGTTGGTGAATATCTCATCGCCCAGTTGAAAGAATTGCAGAAGCGCAACAGTCACATCACAGAGGTTCGTGGCCGTGGTTTGATGGTAGGCGCCGTACTCGACATTCCTCACAAGGAAGTTCGCAGCAAGCTCATCCACGAGCAGCACTGCTTCACCGGTTGCGCCGGCACCAACATTCTCCGTATCCTCCCTCCATTGGTATTGACCAAGGAGAATGTGGATGACTTCATCGGAAGATTGGAAACCGTATTGAAGGAAGTTTAAATCCGTTGAGATAAGGATATAAAGAAAACACAACCCATAAAAGAAAGAGAAAGAAAAGAAAGAGAGCGGCAGTCGAATATATTTTTGGCTGTCGCTCTTGTTCTTCTTATCATATTCTTCACAAAACGAATCCACAGGTTCAAAAAACACGATACCCCAAAACATACTTTTGCATCAGATGTATGTTTCCGACGAGGCAAGTCCGCAATACAACTTCTGTACTTCATCCATAATGTAGAGGGTCATACATAATAAATCTTTCCATATATTGTATTCTTGCTGCAAAAGACTGAAAAACAATGTGATAGCAAAATTTATCACATTTTTATGAGGGACTTTTCGGGCTATCCATACACTTTTATGAGGGACTTTATGCTTTTTTGTCATCAAACCAAGACAACAACGTGAATTCATCATTGTTCTATGTTTCTTCCGAAAGAAGAAAATATGTACCAATGGGATTCATAAAGAGAGGCATAATCCATTTTAAGATTACACCTCTCTTTTCTTTAATTTCCAAATGGTGCACTTACTATGCGTTTTGCATGTTATGGCAAAAATGACATTTACGTTTGTTTTACGTTAAAATAAAACAAGAAGTTTGGCGGTGTGAGAAGAAAAATGTATTTTTGTATCCTGAAAACATTTTAAACGTTTAAAATGAGAAGCTTATGGAACAGACAACAATATTTAATCCTGTGCAGCAGCATTTGTTGAAAATGTTTGCCTTTGATGGTTCAGAAGCAAGACTTTTGGAGGTGAAGACAGTATTAGCAAACTATTTTCGTAAAAAAGCAGATGAATGTTTAGATTCTCTTTGGGATTCAGGAGTATTGAATCAAGCAAAATTGGATGAGTTACGTCATCAGGATTTACATGCCATGTTGAAAAAATAATGGGTATGGAAAAAATAGTACTCGATACTAATAGCCTCATACAGTGTATATCGTCAAGGAGTCCTTATCGTAAAATTTGGGACAGTTTCTTTGACGGTACTAATCTCTTGTGTGTTACAACTTCCATACTGAATGAATACGAGGAAATTCTCAATTTTCTGACAAATGAAGATACAGCAAAGTATATCATAGATGCAATCGTAAGTAGTCCATATACAAGGTTTGTCAATGTCTATTTTGATTTTAACCTAATCCAAAAAGATCCAGATGACAATAAGTTTGTGGACTGCGCTATAACAGCTGGTGCCAGGTATATAGTAACAGAGGATCATCATTATGATGTCTTGAAGTGGAAGGATTTTCCAGGACTTGACATTATTGGATTAGATGATTTCTTGGCTCATCTAAAGAATAATCCCAATCTGTGAGCTGATGGGCTTACAGATTGGGATAAAATATTGGCAGAACATATAATTTTCCTAAATGCGACTTTTCCACGTACATTAGCCGAAATTTCGTTATCTATAGCAACAGTATCTTTTTGTATTTCAATTGGCTCTATTTCCAACAGATCAAAAATTATTTTATCTGAATTGCAAATTTCATTCTTGAATTTAGAGATATTTTTATTAGAAGCATTATTCAAATATACGACAATTCTATTTTGAATAGGTCTGATACCAACAGCAACCCACCCAATTTCGTCTCGCAATGCAGCTTTCTTGGCAAAAGATACTTTCAATTTAGCGTTTAATTCTTTTAATTCTTGAAGAGAATAAGTACAAGATACAAATGTCACATTTGAATTTGTGCCTAGTCTTTTCTTTATATCTTCTATTCCTTTTGGACTTCCATTTTTGACCATGACAATAAGTTTATTTGCCTTGACATATGAGCCTCCAAAATATTCTGGTGTTATTATGTCATCAGATGTTGTGTTGTTTTCCCTTACTGCAACATTTGCATAAGAATCATATAACTTTTCATTAAGTTGTTCTATGTTGCTTGCATAAGAAGGACTACACTTATTACTATTCTCTGCACAAGAAGAGATAAATCCTAAAAGGATTAAAGAGAAGATTGTAAAGTATAAATTCTTACTATTCATAGTTGATAAAATTTAATAATACTACAGCATGGGTTAGTTCCACCCATCGAGTCGGACTCATCGTAAAAGCATTTGAGTCCGCCTCTTTCAAAAGGGGGTCGAATTCGCCCCCTTTAAAATTAGGGTTGTTCAACTGCTCTCAAAGTCCTAAGTACTCCAAGGTGTTTTTGGAACGCAACCAATTCTTTACCACATCTTTGGGCTCAATGGGATTCTTCTGCCTTGCTATATCGGTAATGCAGATGTTATCAACACCATCTTTGGTTAGTGTTTTTTCGTTTGGTTTCTTACAATAATCTTTGCCATAAGATATTTGTTTTTGCATTCATTTTTAGATTTTTGCGTTGTCGGTTTCCCGATTGCGAATGCGAATATACGAAAAATATCGCTAAAATGGGAACAAAAGAATAAAAAACGGATGAAATTCTGACATAAAACTTGTTTTTCTCTTATCTTATGGGTTAAATACGTACTTTTACAAAACAAAGCCATAGGTCCACAAAAAACACGATACATCCAGCCATACATTTTAAATATTATGCTTATCTTTGCACCAAACTTATCAGTATGGAAGAATTTCTCATCATATCAAATGCCAACTTCTTGCTCAGAGTGGCTTCCGAACAGATAGCATACGTCTGTTCGGAAGGAAGCTATTGCAATCTTCGACTCACCAACGGTGATGAATACACCTTCTCGTTCAACCTTGTGGTCTTTGAGAAGAAAATAGTAGAGCAACTTGCCCAAACGGCACACTTCTTCGCTCGTGTTGGCAGAAACTACATTATTAATAGTCAGCACATTTTCAGCATCAACCTCAACACTTCAGAACTAGTCTTGTACAACGAGTGGTTTCGCGAGAAATTCACCCTGCACGTCAGCAAGGAACCACTCAAACAATTAAAAGCACTTTTAGACAACCCCATAAAATCGTAAAAGGTATGAAAGGAAAAGACAATCAGGAAGAAACTTATTTCCTGGGCAAAGCACAGGAAACAAGATACACAAAATCTCATATATATAAAAAGGTATTTGGGATAGCCGCTTGCGTGATAGTAATAATAGGTATAACCATCGTCCTTATGTTCAAACAGCAAAGCGTATCACAACCTCATGTATTAAAGACGATAGCAGTTTTGCCAGAAGGTGGCCAGATGCCTATCTTCAACGGCAATGGCGACATCAACGATTTCTTGAGATGGGTGATGACAAACATCCAATATCCTAAAGGATTGGAAGACAAGCCTGCACGAGTAGTCATCAACTTCACCGTGCAAAAGGATGGAACATTGGGATTGTTTAAAGTTCTCGAAGCTCCCAAAGAAAAAGCCTACGAGCAGACTGTGATTGAACTTCTCAAGAGAAGCCCTCATTGGAAGCCTGCTCGACTCTCCGATGGCGAAGAAGTCAACATGGAGTTTACCTTGCCTGTCGTTTTCACTCCCGAAGTAAGAAAGAAATAATCAGCAAAAACGATGAAACAGTTTAGATTGATCCTTATATTATGGCTATGTATGGCAATGAATGGCAAGGCCAACGAGACCACAGCTAATTTACTTCAACAAGGAGATAGCTGTTTGAGTAGATATGATGTATTTCATGCAACCCAATACTACCAAAAGTATTTGGAAACGAATCCATCTCACCTGGAAGCACGCAGGAAACTGGCTTCCTGCTATCGGAAAGTAGGCAACTACACCGCCTGCATTTCTTGCCTTGACAAAATTCCATCAGATAGCATCAACCACGAAGACATGCGAATGTACTATTATGCTTATCTCAATCAGAACAACAATGACAAGGTTTCTCTCTGGGGGGAACGCATCGCATTCTTATTCCCTTACGACAGTGAAATTATCGCTTCGCTTGCCGTGCATTACAATGGGGTGAACAAACCAGACAGAGCAGAAAAAGTGACGAAGAATTACATTTCTCAATGTGATTCTACGAACTTATATGTAAACAAGGAATATGCCTATTCCCTATTCATGCAATTCAAATACGATGAGGCTATACCCTTGTATGATAAACTGATAGCACAAGGATTTGATAATTTCGAATCCAACTTCATCCTTGGTCTCTGTTATGAGGACCAGCCGGACAATGAAAAGGCGCTGAAACATTACCAGAAAGCAGTTCAGTTCAAAAGCGACAATGCCACTTGCCTTTTCCACTTGGCTTTGATAGAGAAATCCTTCTGCATGGATTCATTGTCTATGGCTCATTTCAACCAGTCGTTAGAGGTTTCCTTGCCAAAAGACAGAGCTTTGCGAACCTATAAATGGCTAGCCGACTTACATTTTCAACACAGCCGATATGCAGACGCAGCACGTGACTTTGAGTTAAGCATCCTTTACGATGAAGAAGACGACCCGCTCAACTATTACAATGCCACCCAAATGTTCATCGCTTCCAAGAACAAGCTGAAAGCGAAACTGTATCTCCAGATGTTCTTAGCAAATGCAAACAAACTGGAAGATAAAAAAGAGGCAGCACAACTCATATCCAAAGCCAAAGAGCAACTCAAGCAATAACCATCAAACTCACATAAATACATGAAAATAAATTTTATCTTAGGTTCAGCATTATTGCTGAGCCAGCCCCTTTGCGCTCAAAACGAAGAGGTAAAAGACACGCTTACCACCCAGATGATGATGCAAAACCTGCCCGAGGTTTTCGTCAAGGCGACACGTCCTATCGTCAAGGCTGAAAGAGGACAGTTGGTTTACAACATACCACTGCTCATAGAGAAAATGCCGGCAGACAACGCTTATGATGCCCTTACACGAATACCAGGAGTAAACGAACTAAACGGCAACATCAATTATGCAGGAAAGGAACTGACTCTCATCATCAACGGCAAACCAACCACGCTCAATTATGCACAACTGGCAGAGCGATTAAAAGCCATGCCCGCATCACAATTAGCCAAAGCCGAAGTGATGCTGGCAGCGCCAGCACGCTTACATGTTCGTGGAATGGTCATCAACCTGATTACCAAAGACTATGTAGGAAAGAACCTGCTTTCAGGACAAATACAAAGCATCTGGAGCCAAAGCAAATACGGAGAAGGGGAAGGCAAAGGCAACCTGCTGTTCCAAAAAGGAAAATTCGGACTGGATGCCATGTATTCATTTACAGATGGAACATCATACGGTGAAACTACTACCAATGCCAATCATCCCCTTCAAGGGAAACGAGTAGCGTATCATGACAAGACCTCACAGAAAACCCTTGGATTGACTCACAACTATCGCTTGGGACTGAGTTATGCATTTGCTGATAACCACCAGCTATCCCTGGCATATACAGGAAAATGGGACAGCAGTCATCCTCATCATGAAACGATGGGAACAGGCACATCCCAGCAACAGGGCAATGAACATACCTACCTGCACAATGTAGATGCCAGCTACAACCTGCCCTTTGGACTACAAATAGGCATATCCTATATCAACTACCAAAATCCCAGCCAGCAATATCTGGAAGGAACAATACTTGACGAAGAACGTATTCTATACACAAACAGCAAGCAGGTAATAGACAAATGGCTTTTCACCGCCGATCAATCCCACTCATTGAAGAAGGGTTGGGAACTGTCGTATGGTATGAAATTCCAAAACAGCAACAACAGAAGCTACCAAGCCACGACCAACAAGGATGGAGCAGACATTCCAGATGCAACCAGCCAGGTGAATATCGAAGAAAGAATCTTGAGTTTCTATGGCGGCATTAGCAAACAAATAAACGAGCGAATCAGCTTGGAAGCCTCTGTAGAAGCGGAGCAGTACCATTCTCCACAATGGAACAAATGGCATATTTATCCCACACTTAATGCATCGTGGAAAGCCAATCCTGGCAACATACTCAACTTATCCTTCAGTTCCAGCTCACAGTTTCCTAGCTATTGGTCAACTATGAGCAGCATTTACTATGCCTCTACCTATATGGAGATATGGGGAAATCCTCATCTCAAGCCTTACTCTACATACGAGACCGACTTGATGTGGACGATCAAAAGTCGCCATACATTGATGGTATTTGCAGAGTTCCAACCCAACTATTCTGTGCAGTTGCCTTATCAGACTACCGACCACCTGGCAGTCATCATGAAGGAGACCAATTTCGACTATAACCATACTATGGGCATTAGAGCATCGACGACTTTCGGAATAGGCAATTGGCTGGAGGGAAATGTTTCTGTCACAGGAATCTACAGACATGACAAGAGTAACGATTTCTTTGACTTGACCTTCAATCGCAAACATATCTCTGCCATTCTTGCCGGAAATCTATCCGCCCAGCTTAGCCGAAGCCATCACATCCATTTCATACTTAACCCATTCTATCAGTCGAAAGCCATTCAAGGACTCTATGACATCAAATCAGTCTTTCTCCTGAATGCTATGTTGAGGTGGGCTTCCGATAATGATAAATGGAGCATTGTGATTAAAGGCAGCAATATCTTCAACGAGGGATTCTCTACAAAATCAGTACAAGGCAATCAAGATTATCACATGAATATCAAGCAAGATTGGGCATCAGCCTCCATCTCCATCATCTACAAGATAGGCAAGTACAAGGAGAAGAATACTAAGGACGTGGATACTTCCAGAATGGGAGTAAACTAGCGAATTTCTTAAAAAATCGTCAGCAAACCAGCGTGTTTTCTTAAAAAATCGTCAATAAACTACTCTTTTTCTGATAAAAGTCGTATCTTTGCACCGTAATTGCATTTTAACTATAAGAAGACAATGAAAATAACAATTATCGGAGCTGGTGCTATGGGCGGTGCCATGGCAGAAGGCTTATTGAAGAGTGAGAACTTCACTCCTTCAGATATTACGGTATCTGACCACAACCAACCAGTATTGGATCACTTCGCAAGCGAAGGAGCCAGCGTAACCCTCGACAACCAGTTGGCTTGTCACGGCGCAGATATCGTATGCGTAGTTGTAAAGCCTTGGTGCGTGGAGAAAACTTTGAAAGGTATCAAGGATGTACTTGACTACAAAAGCCAGAAACTCGTAGTAGTTGCAGCCGGTGTTCCATCAGCCAATATCAAGGAATGGCTTGACAAGGACGGTTCTACCCCAACATTCTTCCTGGTAATGCCAAATATCGCTATCGCTTACAAACAGTCGATGACATTCATCACTCCAATTGATGCATCTGCTACAGAGAGTAAGCAAATTACAGATATATTTGATGAATTGGGCGAGAGCCTCATCATGGAAGAACGCCTTTTCCCTGCAGCCACAGCCATGTCATGTGCCATTGCTTATGCGATGCGCTATGTAAGAGCCAATGTGGAAGGCGGCGTAGAGATGGGCTTCAAAGCTAAGGATGCACAGAAGATTGTACTCCAGACTGTGAAGGGTGCTGTAGAATTACTGCAAGAGACAGGCGAACACCCAGAGGCTGCCATTGATAAGGTTACTACTCCTGGCGGCTGTACCATCAAGGGTCTCAACACCATGGAACAAGGAGGTTTCACTTCTGCCGTCATCAACGGCTTGCTGGCAGGTAAAAAATAAAAATATTCCATCACAAGAAGTGTATTGTAATAGTCGATACACTTCTTTTTTTTCTTATCGAAAATTTCCAGTAAAAGTCTTTGGCGTATTCATTTTTTCTTCGTATTTTTGTCCCCGACAATCTAAACGCTTGAAATTTAAAACCAATCAGAAGATGAATTACCATAAAAATCATGGCAATCTCAAAAGATGCTGGAGACTTATATTCTGTTCACTAAGCATATTATTAGGTGCCTGCACAACAAAAGTTGTCAAGCAACAAGACAACCAACCTATAGAGGATAGTACTGAAATCGAAGTCAACACAACTGTTCTTCCCCTACCAGACACCTTGTATCCGTCGGCAGAGAGAGTGCGCTACGATGTTGAAATCAAAGATTCCAGCGACCTCACCTTGTCCTCTTTGGAGAGTCTCTATGATGGGGAAGATGTACTGACTTTCAGGAAAACCCTACTGCGTGATGCCAACTTTGGCGGTAAGGTAACAGGAACACCTGCTACCATAGACACGGCATGGGTATTTCATACCTATTATAATACAGAGCAGACGAAATATGGAATCTGGGGAGGAGGTTCCGGATGGACAGGTCAGCCTCTTTATCACAAGAAGAGAAATGAGATTATGGTTGGATCTCTATGCGGCAGAGTCTATTTCATCGACTACAATACAGGAAAGGCGACAAGACAAGCAATAGACGTGACCAACACGATAAAGGGAACTCCATCGCTCGATCCTACTCTCGACAACCTCTATGTCGGACAGGGTGTTCCCTATCACCAACCATTCGGAAGTTTGACCATAGATCTGAAAAAGAACCAGATAACCGATTTCTTCGGACATGACCCAAAAGCACGCCGCGGTTGGAATGCTTTCGACTCATCGCCAGTAGTCGTAGGAGACTTCCTTTTCTGGCCTGGCGAAAACGGATGTCTGTATAAATTCCGCAGAGTCCAAGGCAAGCTTACACTTGCAGCAGCATTACGCTATACCATCAACGGTTCGGCTCCTGGAGTAGAGAACAGTCTCTGCGTATATCGCAACTACGGTTTCTTCGGAGACAATCATGGCAACATTCTTGCCGTCAACTTAAATACGATGAAACCAGTTTGGAGTTACAACAACCATGACGACATAGATGGCAGTATCGTATGCAAAGTAGAAAAAGACACACCTTATATATATTGTGGCTGCGAAGTGGACAAACAGGGAAATGAAGGTATTTGTCATATCGTAAAATTGGATGGAAGAAACGGCAATCGTATCTGGAATTTGCAGATACCTTGCAAACGCTTTACCTTAGGAGAAAAGGCGCTTGATGGCGGTATGTATTGTACTCCATTATTAGGAATGGGCGATTGCAGCCATCTTCTTTTCGCCAATATTTGCCGAAACGGAGCTGATGGAAAGGGAGCAGGATCTGCCGAAATGATAGCCGTCGATATTCAAACAGGTAAGATAGTCCACTCGACCCAGCTGAACCAGTTTGCGTGGTCATCACCTGTAGGATTCTTAAACGAGAAGAACGAAATGTATATTTTCACAGGCGACTCTGGTGGAACCACATATCTTATCCGCGCCAAGACCGGAGAAATACTGTGTAAGAAGCATTTTGCTCACAACTTTGAATCATCGCCATTGGTCATTGGCAATACCGCTATCGTAGGCTCCCGACAAAACGGAATCTATAAATTCGTTATCAAATAGAGGATTAACGCTGATTTTTCTTGCTCATATCAGCAAAAATTAGTACTTTTGCCCACAAACCAATAAAAATATAGAAATATGGACGAAGCAATCAAGCAAATCGGCGAGAGACTGAAAGGTCTTCGCGAGGTTCTCAACATCCCTGCAGAGGAGGTAGCTGAGCTTTGTGACATCAGTCTCGACCATTATCTCAAAATAGAGACAGGAGAGGCAGACCCTTCTGTGTATCGCCTCTCAAAGATATCCAAGCGGTATGGTATCGACCTTGACGTATTACTCTTCGGCGAGGAACCTCGCATGAAGGGATACTACGTGACCCGCAAGGGACAGGGACCGGAGATTGACCGTAACAACCAATATAAGTACCAGAGCCTTGCCGTTGGTTTCAAAGACAGAAAGGTAAATCCTTTCATGGTTCAGGTTGACCCATTACCTGGTAATGAGAAACCAAATAAGAACGGACACGACGGACAGGAATATGATTATGTGATAGAAGGAACACTTGAGGTAACCATCGAAGAAAAAGTCATGGTACTCAACCCTGGTGACAGCATCTATTTCGACAGCAAGAAACAACATTGTTTCCGTTCCCTCAATGGGGAACCTGCCAAGTTTCTTTGTATCATTATCTAAATAGAGAATTCAATTCTCTAAGCAAATCAAACAATTATGATTGAGAGATTTTTAAAACAAACTAAATTTACTTCAGAACAAGACTTCAAGGAGCATCTGGAGTTCATTATACCAGAAGATTTCAACTTTGCCTACGATGTAATGGACGAGTGGGCAAAAATCAAGCCAGACCATGTTGCACTGCTTTGGACAAGTGAACGTGGCGAGGAGATACGTTTTACATACAAGGATCTGAAAGAACAGAGCGACAAGGCTGCTGCCTACTTCCAGAGCCTCGGCATTGGTCATGATGATAAGGTAATGCTTATCCTGAAGCGCCACTATCAGTGGTGGCTTGCCATGCTCGGACTCCACAAGATAGGAGCCGTAGCCATTCCTGCCACCCACATGCTCACCAAGCATGACATCGTATATCGCAACAATGCCGCCAGCGTAAAAGCCATCATCTGCTGCGGCGATGATTACGTGGTAGAGCAAATTGAAGAGGCTATGCCAGAGAGTCCTACCGTCAAGACCCTAATCAGTATCGGTCCAGATATTCCTGAAGGTTTCCACGACTGGATGAAGGAGTGGAACGAATGCGCTCCTTTCGTTCGCCCGGAACATGTAAATTCCAATGAAGATACGCTCCTGATGTATTTCACATCAGGTACGACAGGCGAGCCAAAGATGGTGGCCCACGACCACCTCTATGCCCTCGGTCATCTGACCACGGGTGTATATTGGCACAATCTCCACGAGAACTCCATCCACCTGACCGTAGCCGATACCGGTTGGGGAAAGGCTGTTTGGGGCAAACTCTACGGTCAATGGTTTGCCGGAGCTACCGTCTTCGTATTCGATCACGAGAAGTTTACGGCTGATAAGATTATGCGCCAGATAGAAAAATATCATATCACTTCTTTCTGCGCCCCTCCTACTATCTACCGTTTCATGATTCAGGAGGATTTCTCCAAGTACGACCTCAGCAGTCTCGAATATTGTACAACTGCGGGTGAAGCGATGAATCCATCCGTAGCAGAAACCTTCCAGAAACTGACTGGTGTACAGATTTACGAGGGCTTCGGACAGACCGAAACCACCATGACATTAGGAACCTTCCCTTGGATCAAACCAAAACCAGGAAGCATGGGCAAGCCTAACCCACAATATGATGTTCACATCCTTCGCCCAGACATGACAGAGTGTGAGGATGGTGAAAAGGGTGAGATTTGCATCCGCATCGGTGATAACAAACCGCTTGGACTCTTCAAGTATTATTACCGTGACGAAAAGCAGACCAAGTCTGTGTGGCATGACGGTTACTATCACACGGGCGATATGGCTTGGCGTGACGAGGAAGGCTACTTCTGGTTTGAGGGCAGAATCGATGATGTGATCAAGAGTTCCGGTTATCGCATCGGTCCTTTCGAGGTAGAAAATGCCCTGATGACTCATCCTGCCGTAGTAGAGTGCGCCATCACCGGTGTACCAGACCCAATCCGCGGCATGGTAGTCAAGGCAACCGTCGTACTAAAGGATGAATACAAGAATATGGCAGGTCCAGACCTCATCAAGAAGCTGCAGGATCATGTGAAGCACGAGACTGCTCCTTATAAATATCCTCGCATCATCGAATTCGTAGATGAATTGCCAAAGACCATCTCTGGCAAGATTCGAAGAGTAGAGATTCGAGAAAAGGACGGAGTTAAGTGAAAAACGAAGAGTGAAGAGTGAAGAATTCTCTTGCTTTAACAAGCTAAAATTTGATATAAAAAAGCTATTGAATTCTTCACTCTTCACTTTAACATATATCATATCACATAAAATATAACAAGAAGAACAAGAATACTCTTCGTTCTTCACTCTTCACTTTAATCATGGGAAAAAGAATTGTAGTAAAGGTGGGCAGCAATGTGCTGACCCGAGAAGACGGAAAGTTGGACGTAACAAGAATGTCGGCGATTGTAGATCAAATCGTTTGGCTCCGCAAACACGACTATGAGGTAATTCTGGTATCATCAGGTGCCGTAGCAGCCGGAAGAGCCGAGCTGCATGTTGGCCACCATTTAGACAGCGTGGAGCAACGCCAGCTGTTCTCTGCTATCGGACAGGTGAAACTCGTAGGTCTCTATTACAACCTTTTCCGTGAATACAAGATTAAGATAGGTCAAGTATTGACCATGAAGGAAAATTTCGGTGCCGAGGAGCAGTATAAGAACCAGGAGGCCTGCATGCAGGTAATGCTGGAGAACAATGTACTTCCTATCGTCAATGAGAACGATACCGTGTGCATCACCGAGTTGATGTTTACGGATAACGACGAGTTGTCTGGCTTGATTGCCAAGATGATGAATGCCGACACACTTATATTATTAAGTAATGTGGACGGCATCTACAATGGCGATCCAAGCGAGCCTACCACCCGCATTATCCCATCGGTTTATTACGACCGCGATATCAGCGAGTACATTCTTGCCAGCAAGAGCAGCCACGGCAGAGGCGGCATGACTTCGAAAGTGAAAACCGCCCACGACGTAGCCAATGCCGGCATCAAGGTAATCATCGCCAATGGCAACACGCCAAACATCCTCATCAACCTGAAGGAGCATCCGATGGAGACACTTCATACAGAATTTGTAGCAAGACCGCTAAACAAGTAAAATCATTAGGGAAAAGAGATACAGATACCTAAAAAAAAGCAGCAAGCCTATTATAGACTTTGCTGCTTTTTTTATTATGAATATTGATACCTTATTCTAATACCAATACATGGCTGGTTCCATCGGTCTGGCTGAATACATTCAAGCCGACTTTCATCAGATAGTCACCGCTATACTGTTTACCATTGCACTCCAAATCAGATTCCTTTCCAGGCATCAGATTGGTCTCCTTGACAGTATATACTTTATCGGCATCCAAACCCTGCATCTTCACGTTCATCACAGGCTCCTTGTAGCGTGGGTGCAAGTCGTAAGCAAAGAGAACGGCACGCTGTTTGTCCTTGCTTACATAGTTGATAGCACAGTGGTTGCCCTCGTATGGAGAAACCAGGCGATACTGGTCGCCTTCGAGGATCATCGGTTTCATGCTGTCATAGTTCTTGACGGCGTTCTGAACGAACTTATAGTCATCCTTTGAGAGTGACTTGAGGTCGATGTCGAAGCCCAACTTGCAAGAGCTGCAAACATCGGTGCGGAACTTCACGCTGGTATTTTTGTTCCAATTGGTTACATGAGAGCCCATGGTCTTGGCTGGGAAGAACTTAGACAAGCTCCACTGGATGTAGATGCGCTCGAATGGGTCTGTATCGTCAGAGCACCAAAACTCGGTGAAGTATTTCAACATCTCGTAGTCCATTCTGCCGCCACCGCCAGAGCAGAGCATCATAGGCAACTTAGGATACTTGTTGTGGATGCGAGTGAGTACCTTGTAGATGCCACGCACATGGTCGATATAGAAGTTGCCCTGGTTCTCCTTGTGATATGGAGAGTAGATGTTGGTAATCACACTGTTGCAATCCCACTTGAAGTAAGCCACATCTGGGTTCTCCGTCATGATGCGATCCACGATGCCGAACACATAATCCTGTACCTTAGGGTTGCTGATGTCAAGCACCAACTGGTTGCGATAGTAATAAGTGTCACGCTTAGGCTGCATGATGACCCAGTCGGGATGCTTTTCAAAGAGTTCGCTCTTAGGATTCACCATCTCTGGCTCAATCCAAATACCAAACTTTACACCTGCCTTCTTGGCATCTCTTACCAATCCTGGTATTCCCTCTGGCAGCTTGCTCTTGGTAGCCTCCCAGTCGCCGAGACCTGCATGGTCGTCCTTGCGAGGATACTTGTTGGCAAACCAACCATCGTCGAGCAAGAACATATCTACACCCAAGTCCTTTGCATCCTTCATCAACTCAGCAAGACTCTGCTGGTTGAAGTCGAAGCCAGTATTCTCCCAGTTGTTCAAGAGCGTAAGGCGATCTTCCATACCCATGTTTACCTGATACTGGCGAGCCCAATTATGCAAATTACGGGAAGCCTCACCCATGCCATTGTCGCTCATGGCGAAGATGAACTCAGGGGTAGTAAATGTCTCTCCTGCCTTCAACTTATAGTCGGAAGCGTATGGGTTGATGGCTGGGATGACACGAAGTGCGCCCACGTTGTCCACCTCGAAGGTAAAGCGGAAGTTGCCAGGCCATCCGATGGTTCCAAGCATCACCTTGCCTTCTTTTTCCTTGGCAGGCTCATCAAATCCCAGTTCAAAGAATGGCTCCTCCTGCATGGCTGCACGGGTACCCAACTTGGTATCAACTATCTTTTTTCCAGCAGTCAACTGGCAAGTCTCAGGCTGTCCTTCCTTAGCCCAGTCGCTATGATAGTTGGTGACGAAGTATTTGTTTGCCTTGAAGTAGAGCATGGTAGAACTGTATCTCCAGAGGGTGACAGGGGCTTTCTCTTTGTGAGAGATTTCGCTCCAAGCCTTGATGACGTTCTCCTTAGGATAAGCTGCATAGTGGAGCTTCACGGTCAGCGGATATACTTTGTCCTGAAGGGTGATGATGGTTTCAGTACCCCCATTGATAGCTTTCTCCTCGAATGACTTATAATATAAATAGGTGGTCATGTTGCCATCGGCATGAGTCACTGCCACTGCCGGCTCGAAGAAATCTTCAGCACCAGAAGTTGCATAAACCTCATGACCTCGTTGACAGACGGCACCATCAGAGGCTGCATATACATCCCACTTCAGGTTCTGATAGTCTGCGGGATTCTTCAACTTGTCGCCTAAATACACTTGATAGAGACGACCTTTAGGAGAAACTTGCATCACGAGATCGGTCTTGTCGGTCGATACTCTGATGGTCTTTTGCGCGAATGCCATCACTGAAGTCATGCACACAGCTGCAATAATCATAAATACCTTTTTCATTGTTCTTTGGTTTTTATTTGATTGTTGGTTTTATTATTTTTGCTATTACGATAACGTCTTGCAGTCTTACTTTATTGCAATTTTCATCGTATATTATGAAAGCTTAGAACTTGATTCCTGCTGAGAACTCGATGGTGAATGGGCGAAGATAGCTGCCGCTCATATACTTGCCTGCATATTTACTGGCTTCTTCCTTTGTAATCAACTCCGAACCGTTGATGGTACCTTTGGCACCCTTCTCGTTGAGGATGTTGATGACGCTCACACCGAGACTCAGTTTCTTATTCACGTTCCAGTTGATTCCGCCGAAAGTCTCCCAGTGACCATTGAAATAGAGTGCCTCCTGGAGGTTGGCGTAGGTCTTGCCAAAGTAACGGAAGCTCAACCAAGCGTTCAAGTTCTTGGTGATGTCATACTTAGGATCCAACTCAATGAGTACCTGTGGAATCTCCTTCACAATCATGTTGTTCGCATTTACACCCATAGTCTGGCCATCATTGAACGTTACGCTTGCATTGTAGTTCTTATACACTGGCTTCTGATAGGTGAAGAGGGCGTGCATGTGGAAGTTCTTGAATGGATTGATCTCGGCAGAGGTGGTCCAACCCAAGGTCTGGATGTTGTAGATGAGCAACACGGTCTTGCCTTCAGACGTGCCAGGCTTGGTGAGGTTCTGCTGGTCGATGTTGTTCGACTTCGAGATGTAAGTAATCATGGAAGATAAGTCTATCCAATCGTTCTTGTAGAAGATTCCACCACGAATCAGCGGGATTGTAACTCGCTTGTACTGTTCCTCGGTAGGACCTGTTCCTGCATACTCGCTGATGCGTGGGAAGCGGGTGGCGATGGTTGCGTCAGCTGTCAGACCAAACTGGTTGGTGAGGTTGTACGTCAACTGCAGGGTAGCCGCATAGTTCAGTTTGTTCTTGGTCACCTTGGCTGGTTCGATATTATGCGCTGTGGCTACGATAGAACCATCCTCCGCAGTAGAATAGGTGTTGTAATTGCCGATATGGAATCCCTTGAAGCGTGAGGCAGAAATTTGGTTTGCCGACATGCGATAGTACTCCAGACGTCCGCCATAGAAGACTTTGAACTTAGGGGTTACTCTCCATTCGTCGGTAAAATAAACAGCCAACTTGTTCTCAGAACCCTTGGTGTATTCAGGACTCAGCTCGTTATATCCAAAGGTCTCGGAGCGACGTGCGGTCAGTGTAGGGTCAAGAGGATTTACGTACATTTGGCTCAATGTGCGAGGATAAGGCTCCACGGTACCAGCCCACTGGAAAGATGATGAATAGTAGTCGAGATGATAATACCACTCGTTCAGACCTATCATCAACTTGTGGTTGTTCAGCTGCTTGCTGATTTCTGTCGTCATGAGAGCATTACTCACCTTTCCTACGTGCAACCAAGTACGTCGTCCCTCAATGAGTCCGCTATAAGCTGAGCCATCGGAGAACTGATAACCATCAGCCTCGCTCACCTCCGAGATAGAGCTACCACCGTAATCCACGTAGTTGGCGCGAGGAGCATTCATGTATTTAGCGTTGAATTTCCACAACCATCCGTTGTCAAATTGGTACTGGCTGATGAGGGCAATCTCGTTGGCGTGGTTCTCGCTTCCGTTGCTCATGTTCCAGGTCTCCATCTTGCCAGTCTTGGTGTTCAAGTATTGGAAAGAACCTTGTCGCTGAACATAGGAGTCCATGCCTGGGTCGAAGCCGGCGATTTTCTTGATGCTGCCGTCACCTGCGTAGATGAAAGGTGCCGCATTAGCAAAGTTGCCTGGGTTCTTGCTGTTTGAGTACTTATATAATAAGGAGATGCGTCCCTTGCCTTCGTTCAGAATTCGGGTCAGACCGAAATGATAAATCTGGGTACGATCTGCGTAATCGGTGAAGCGAAGCTTGAAACTTCCTGGGTCGAAGTTCTGGTACATACTAGCAGTATAGAGCCAGTTGGTACCGATGCCACCAGAGAGGTTAAGGTCAAAGTTCTGCATACCGAAGTGGTTCGCCTTGTAATTGAGCTTGCCCTTGAACTCTTTCTGACCAAATTCGCTGAAAGAAGATACAGCGTAAGCAATGTTACCTGTGGCAATAGCCGACTCGGAAGGCGTCATCAGGTCGGTACCTTTCAGAGAGGCATCGCTGCGCCAGTGGGCTGAGAGTTTGTGAACTGAGGATGAATAAACTGCAGGAAGACCGTTCTCATATACGGTTACGTCTTCGCTCGGCAATCCAATCTGGATTTCACGAGGCTTGTTGGCGTCGGCAGCATTAAGCATCACGTTACGCTCTTCCTTCTTGTCCTTCTCTACGGATTCCTCTTCGAGGTTGAAAGACTTCTTTTCTTTTGTACTTGACTTCTCTTCATGATGATTAGAAGGAAGTGCATACATGTAGCTTGTCGCTGACATTACAGCCAAAGCCATGGAAAATGTACGGATTTTTAGGTTCATAACTTATTCTTTTTTTAGTTACATTATTAAATTTATTTGTTCATTCCAAAATGTTTTAATCTGAATCGAATGCGTTTAGATTTCGGTTACAAAGATAGATTGTTTTTAGACACCTTGGTGCTGTGTGTAGGGCGTGAGTAGATGCTTGGATACTCTTATAAAGACTTAACTGCCTAATAATCAGAATATATATAGAATTAATACTTTTTATGAGAGTAGATGTTGAAAAGAAGAATAAAAGTCGTATTTTTGCAGCCGTAAAGGGTTATTCTCTTTCATAACAAAGCAAAAACAGGTAAGAACAATAACAAACAAAGGACAATGAAGAAGATAGTATGGCTCTTGATGATGGTGGTGATGCCGATGTTGGCAAATGCGGCATTTTCCCGTAATGCGGATTTGGACGACGAGGATGAGTTGCTTCATCGTCTGGACCAATATATTGCTCGTCGGGACGAGTTCTCTTCCAAGAAAGAGAAGAAACTCATACGAATGAAGAAAAAACTGAATTTTACTTCCGACAAACGAGAGCGTCTGAGTCTTTACAATCAAATCTATCGTGAGTATTATACTTATCGATATGACTCAGCCATGGTATATGCCAACAGGGGCCTGCAATTGGCAGAACAGTTGCATGATGACTATTTCATCAACCTCAACAAGATCAATCGGGCTGCGGTGTTATCCACAGGTGGATTCTATAGTCAGGCAGAAGACCTGTTGCTTTCTTTGAAGCCAGAAGACATTTCGCCCAAGCTGATGCAATACTATTATTACACCTTGACATGGGTGTATAACTATTGGGAAGCTTTCTGCGAAAGGTCTGAATTCAAGGAGGAAATGCAAGATAAAAAAAGACTCTATCTTGCCAAGACCCTTGAATATGTAGGCAACAAGCATTCCGCGCTCTATTATTATCTGAGTGGTGAGTTGGAGTATTTGCTACATCGCACAGACAAGAAAGTGTTGGGCTGGTATCAGAAAGCCCTTGCCGCCAGTCCTATTGACAGTAGAGTACATGCTTCTGCAGCATATTGTATAGCTCGTTATTATCAGGACAATGGGCAGATGGACATATATGAGAAATATTTGGTAGAGGCGGCCATCTCCGACCAAATTTGTCCCTTGAAAGAAAATTTGGCACTTCAGGAACTTTCCACCTATCTATATAATAAGGATGCTAAGTATGCGAAGCGTGTGTCAAAGTATATCTATTGTTCGATGGAAGATGCTCAGTTTTATAACAATCGTCTTCGAATGGTTGAGATCTCTCGCATACTTCCGCTTATCACGGAAACGAATCATCAGCAAGGAATACGTCAAAATCGAATCATCACGGCATCGCTGGTTGTGGTAAGTATCGTGTCTCTTGGCTTCTTGGCGATGATGTTCTTTGTCTTCAGGATAAATAAGCGTTTGGCAAAGAGTCGTCGGGAGGTGAAGAGTCAAAATACACTCTTGGACGAACTGAACCAGAAGCTGCTCAATACCAACAAGCGCAGGGAGACTTATATGAGATTGTTTATGGACATCAGTGCCGTCTATATCAAGAAACTCGACGATTATCGCAAGTTGGTGAGCCGCAAGATCAAGGCGAAACAGACTGCCGACCTCCTTACCGCCATCAACAGCTATAAGTTGGCAGAAGAGGAAGCTTCAAGTTTCTACAACCGATTCGATAAGGCTTTTATGGACTTATACCCTAACTTCGTGGATGAGTTCAACCAACTGCTGTTGCCAGAAAAGCAGATTGTTCTCCCAGCCCCTAACAGTCTCACCAAGGAACTGCGTATCTATGCACTGATGCGACTAGGAATTACGGATGGTCAGGAACTGGCCACCCTCCTGTTCTATTCTACGCAAACCATCTATAATTACAAGACAGCCATCAGAAAGCGAGCGAAAGACCTCACCACTTTTGATGCAGCCATCAACCAACTATGCAATGTGATAGAATAATCAGAGCAAGTGCTTGGCAACACCCAAAGCGTATTAATTTGCAAACAGCACGCAGACAGGTTTTCCAACCTTTATATCTTGCTTCGTATCAACCATCATTCCTGTTTATTGAGGCTGAAAGCCCCAAGTCCTTGTCACCCATCATCATATTCACTCACGGCATAAACCCCATTTGCATCATGAATAAAAAAAGGGAAGGCTTTCACCTTCCCCTCCATATCATTTAGTATTTATTGTCAGTTCTCCAGCTTTAAGCTCGTTGGCTTCGCCTCTCAACTGCAGTGCAGAGGAATTGCGTGAACTCTGGATAATCACCTGCGCCAGTCCATTGAATGCAGGTATGCTAAACTCATGGCAGTCGTTATGATTAGGATGATCAGCACCAAGATAAGACGGATCTCCATTTCCTACACCGAGTATTTTGCCATCTCCTGAAAGTTTAAACGTCAGCTTCGGACAAGCATCGGGCACAATACGTCCCTTAGCATCCTGCACTTCTACTGTGACAACAGCCACATCGCGTCCGTCTGCACTGATCGTCTGACGGTCTGTTTTCATCACAATCTTATAAGCCGGCTTGGTAGTTTCCACCTGCTTGGTAAGCATACGTTTACCATTCTTATAACCAATAGCCACAACCTTTCCGGGCTGATAAACAGCTTTCCATTTCAGGTGACCGTTCTTAGGCATAGTCTGGCGTCCCAGTTTCTTTCCATTCACTATCAGTTCCACTTCGTCGCAGTTGCTATACGCCCAAACCTCCACGGTTTCACCTTCATGTCCTTGCAGATTCCAGTGTGGGAATATATGCAACACAGGCTCGTCAGTCCATACAGATTTCAGATACCATGCTTCATCTTTCATGAAACCGCAATAGTCAAGGATACCAAACTCAGACTCATGGGCAGGATATTTCAGCGGATTAGGTTCTCCACGATAGTCAAATCCTGTCCAATAGAAAAGACCGGCAGCCCATGGGCGTTCATCATAGAAATTCCATCCGCGCTCTATCACGTTTTCCACGCCAGGTTTTGTTCCTCTGTTCATGCTAACCATGTGTCCGGGCTGTTCTTTTGATTCGAAATACACCCCACGAGTACCACAACCGGTTGTTTCCTCTGTGCCCACGATTTTCCAGTCAGGATTAGCTTTTTTTCTATTATCCACATCGTTTTGCACGATATAATTAAAGCCAACCACATCCAGTCCTTTAATCATTTCCGAACCTCCGGCATTGGCAATAGTAGAATGACGTGTAGGATCGAGCAGTCGGGTATATTCTCGCATGGCAGCAGCAATACGTGTGCCCTGTACGGAGTTTTCTATTCCCCACTCCTCATTACCATCACTCCACAGAATGACTGATGGATGGTTTCGGTCACGCTTAATCATATTCTCCAGCAAGCGCAAGTGTTCTGTGTTGATACCAGTCAAACGGTTTTCGTCGATGACCAACATACCTTCTCTATCACAAATATCGAGCAAGGCAGGTGTCATGGGGTTATGTGAAGCACGATAGGCATTACAGCCAAACTTCTTGAGCTTCTTGATGCGCCAAGCCTGCAAAGCATCGGGAATAGCAGCCCCTACCCCAGCATGATCCTGATGCATATTGACGCCCTTCAGTTTGATGGGTTTTCCATTAAGCATGAAACCCGATTGAGCATCAAACACCACTTCACGGATACCAGTTGTCGTTTCATAGACATCTGTCACTTCGCCATTCACCTTTACCGTAGTTTCCACCTTATATATATAAGGGTCGTCAGTTGACCACAGATGCGGATGATCGAGAGCTATGGTCTGTTCGCAACCAAGGGTCTGTTTGGCGTTTAGACTAAGGTTTACGCTTTCAGCCTTTCCCACCAGTTTACCTTCTGCGTCCAGCAGTCGTTGCTCTACACTGCATTGCTGCGATTCAAGCGAATGGTTGTTGACCTCAGTTTTCACATGAACCACCGCAGCATCATAGGGCTTCTTGATATCGGCAAACACGAAAGTGCCAAACGGTGCCACACTTACGGAAGCAGACTTCAAC
The DNA here is from genome assembly GCF_019249725.2 of Segatella hominis. Classification (NCBI taxonomy): domain Bacteria; kingdom Pseudomonadati; phylum Bacteroidota; class Bacteroidia; order Bacteroidales; family Prevotellaceae; genus Segatella; species Segatella hominis. The sequence continues at coordinate 3,441,675 of NZ_CP137559.1, read as the reverse complement.
AGCCAAGCATCTCGATAGATGCCTGCCCCTTCATAAAACCATCCTTCCTCTAATGTTGCGTCAGCACGCACACAGATGAGGTTCTCGCCTCCATAGTTGACATATTCGGTCACATCATACACCTGTGTAGCATAGCCACTCGGTTCCGTTCCCATATAAAATCCGTTGAACCACACTTGTGCGTTACGGAAGATGCCATCAAACTGAATGGCGATATGCTTTCCCAAGTCCTCCTTAGGAATACTGATAGTTTTACGATACCATCCTACACTTGTCTCTGGAAATTTATATCCTACAGTCTTATAACCATGCGAATGACTTGCATTCCGAGCATAAGACAGATTGGTCACCCAATCGTGAGGGATAGTAACAGACACCCAGGTGGAATCGTTGAATTTCTGAGCATACGGACCTGCGTTATGTATGGAATTTGCCTTGGTCAGATAGTTGAAATACTCAGTACCACAGCCAAAATCCTTGGCAGGATCGGCAGCATTTCCAAAAGCAAACTTCCATCCTTCGTCTATGAGAATCTTCTCACGTACGTTGTCAGCCATGACACCAGTCATCTGCATACTGGCAACAGCTAAGAGTAACCATTTTCTTATCTTCATTGTTTTTCCCTTAATTCCGCAACACTATTATAAATTAAATCCTCTAAGTACCTGAGCAACAAAAGTTGACCAGGATTTTGTCATGTCGAAGAATTCACTTATCTTAGTGTTGCAAAAATAAACAAGCAAAACTCTGATATGACATGGCAAAGATACAAATTAAATCTGAGAAACTCACTCCTGTTGGAGTGAATATTTTCAATCATGGAGCATTTGACTCCACATTGTCATCTGTAATCGACTCAACCCTCGGTCTAAGGTGTAAATCGTTCGGTTATCGGTACAGCGAAATCATCCGTTCTCTCATGAGTATCTACTTCTGTGGTGGCTCATGTATTGAGGATGTCACTACTCATTTGCTGAACCATCTCTCGCTTCATCCGACACTTCGCACTTGTAGCTCTGACACTATCCTCAGAGCGATAAAGGAGCTGACGCAAGAAAACATTTCATACACATCAGATACGGGTAAGAACTACGATTTCAATACGGCTGACACTCTCAATACTTTACTACTGTTCGTTTCCATCAGAAAGCGAGCCAAAGACCTCACCACTTTTGATGCAGCCATCAACCAACTATGCAATGTGATAGGCTAATAAATGGCAGAAAATTGAGAATATTCCTCAACTTTCTGCCTTTTTCTTTTGCATATTCAATAAATAGTTGTATCTTTGCCATTACAACAAAGTTGTAACACAAAAAATGTAATGGCGTATGAAACTAAGTAACAGGAAATTAGCAAATCCTTTCATCTATCAAGGTTATGAAAGTCCTGAGTATTTCTGCGACAGAGAGGCAGAAACAAAGACTTTGATATCGCACCTGAAGAATGGAAGGAACGTTACCCTCATTTCTCCTCGAAGAATAGGGAAAACAGGGCTTATAAAGAATACATTCTATCATCTGGATACAGAAGAGAAGGATACAGCATGCCTATACCTTGACATATTCGCCACCAAGAACTTGCACGACTTTGTGGAACAATTTGGCGTAATGGTTATCAATGACATCGTCCGCAAGAACTCCTCATTCATAGAGAAAACCATCGCCTTCTTCAGTGCCTTGCGCCCTGTACTCAGCATGGATCCATTAACTGGTGAACCTAGCGTATCTATCACAATAGAGCCATCCCAAGAGGACATCACTATCCGCAGCATCTTCAACTATCTCAACGAGAGTGGGAAAGAGGTATATATCGCCATCGATGAATTTCAGCAGATTGCAGAATATCCAGAGAAAGGCACAGAGGCATTGCTACGTTCTTATATCCAGTTTGCCCAACATGTGCATTTCATCTTCTCCGGCAGCAAGCATCATCTGATGGCTGAGATATTCGGCTCGCCGAAACATCCATTTTACCAAAGCACTGAGATGATGGGACTGAAGCCATTGGATTGCAGCATTTATTATGACTTCTGTCAAAACTTCTTTAAGCAGAAAGGCGGTAATCTATCGAAGGATGTTTTCGAACAAATCTACCACCAGTTTAATGGCCATACCTGGTATATTCAATGCATCATGAATCGCCTCTATGAAACGGAGCTTACCATTTACTGTATTGAGCAAGTGAATGCCGCCTTACTCTCCATCCTACAAGGCAGAGAACCACAGTTTGAGAACATGGTTCAGTTCTTCACTGAAAACCAGTTCGCTCTTCTGAAAGCTATTGCCAAAGATGACATTGTTACCCAGCCTACATCAGGCAAATTCATCAAGGAGCACAAGCTGAGTGGAGCTAGCAGCGTAAAGGCAGCCCTCAAGGTTCTGGAAGACAAGGAATTGGTATATAGAACCAATGAAGGATACATCATCTACGACAGATTCATGGATCTGTGGTTAAAGAGAATATAAACAAAAAATGTGCTTTAAACGTGCGGAATGCGTCTTTTTTAAGCACATTCCGCACGTTTAAAGCACATTTCTCTCCTAGAAAGCCGTACATTTTACAATGATTACGACCATGGGATTATCCGACAATCCTTATGCTTGGGATGTTCAGTCGGTAGTAACAATGGACGACTTGTTTGTTCTCTAAACATCCTAACTATATTAAGCTGGAGGAGATGGCAACAGAAGCCACAGAATCCGTTGTCAACATGCCTTCTTTTTTACAACAGAAGACTTACAGAAAGCAGGCATTGTACAATAACCGTTGTCCTTTGCAAATTTCCGTTCCCGACCTTACAACAGAATCTGTTCTGAAAGCATTCTGCAAAGCATTAAAGATAAAGCTCGTAAAAGAGCGTCTCCCTTTGCGTAAATTAAACGATGCTTGGGAATTCCTTTTCGAAGAAGCTGCAAGTATGTAAAAAGTACAAAACAGAAGAAAAAATGGCTTTTTTCAAAAAAACAGAATACAAGAGGGTGTGCCACAAGTCCATGACGCACCCTCGAAATTGTCTAAAAATTATTTTACAGCGAATTTCTTCACCAATCCACTTTTATTTCGTAAAATTTTAATTCCTTTTCCTAACCGTGTTTTTCTCCCACTACAATCAAATACATCATATTTTTGCATCAATTCTTCCTTTCGTATATTTTCAATTTGATTAACTTGCCCAACCTCTTCATAATTATATTGGGTCTTCACATAAGGAGCACCATCCAAAGAATATTCAGAAGTAGCCAATGTTCCATCATCATTAAATGTATATCGAAACTGATAATCAAAAACCTCTATACTACCATTATCGTCATTAGTATAAACAATGCGAGAGGGTAAATGACGACAACCTTTCCCAAGAAACCCAGTAACAAAGGCAAAACCATAATCAGCATCAAACAAAAATGTATTCAAACTAAACTGCTGATAAGTATTATTATACGAATCTTCATAAGAAAAAACATAATGACGTTTATCCCATTCACTATTTTCTGTATAATGATCCATTGTCAGGATATCCCCATTATTCCAATCGTATTTATGAACAGTTTTTTCGCCATCACTAAATTCAGTCCATAAAGCCAAATTATCCATATTATTATACTCAAATGAATATTGCCTTACATCCTTATCGCCACTACAATCCATCCAGTCTTCGCAAATCTTCGACAAAAAGCCCATGTTTGTTGTCTCCACAGATCCCCAACTCCAGACTTCCCAATCTTCACCTACGTTTGGAGTACCCCACTGTAAAGTCAACGGATTATATGAAATATACCATGGATCTTCATCTGACAAAACCTTGCACAATTGCCCTTTGTCATTGTATTCAAAATTAAAATTATCCAATTTCCCATTTTCTGTAATTATAGATTTGATTCTCACTACCTTGCCATTTTTACAAGTTATATAACCATAACAACACTCCTTGCCTGCATATACAAACAGAGAAAGACAACATAAAAAAGTTGTAATTATAAACCTAATCTTTTTCATAAACACGAGTTATGCCTTACAGAACATCCCCAACTAGGCGGTAAAAAATCCGTTAGATTTAGATACCCAAAAAAGACGTGGGAGTCTCTACTTCTCGTCCATCCCAAGTCTCAGGTTCTCGTATTTCCTATGCTCAAAGGATAGACAACACAGATAGCCCACATCATGACGCATTATAATATACCAATATACAGAACACAACTATTGTTATCAAACAACTGTCTGCCCTACACATCAGGTTACAATACACCCTTCGTGGACGTTCCCTGTTGTCGTTCTCTTCTTGAGCATATTCAAATTTGCGAGATTTGAGACTCAAAGATAACGTTCCGTAAACGTCCTTTACCAGTAAATAACCCACTCACCCATACAAAAGGGCTAACAGAGTTGGTGGCAAAAATAAAAAATAATATCGAAACCTCCAAACTTTTATCGTAAAAATTGAAGAGAAAGATTGTTTTTTCAAAAGAAAGCACTATCTTTGCACCATAATTATATAAAAACAAGGAATATTGATTTACATTTACGCCTTTGGCCACAATCCACCGCACATTCATGTACGAAGTGGAGAAGGTTCTTTTACGATTACTATCAAAGACAGAATCGTAGAAGGACGTGCTAAATCAAAGACGATTCGTTTGATTAATGACTTCATCGACGAACATGAAGACGAAATCATGGAACTTTGGGGTAAAGCCCAAAGAGGAGAAACAATAAAGAAAGTACAACGATAAAACAAAACGGCTATGATTTTAACGATTAAAGATGTAGACTACTTAGGAGATTATACTCTTCTTTGTACTTTTAATGACGGAATAAAGAAAAAGGTTGACTTAACCTCGCTCTTAAAATACCCAGCATTCAGCGAGTTGAAAGACAAAAGCAAATTCATTCAATTCGGATTAGACCAAACAATATTTTGGGCTAATGGTGCCGATATTGCGCCAGAATATCTCTATGAGCATGGAGTAACAGAAGACAACTAAACAACATGAAATCGGACAACGTATAGCGGAACAGACCGGAGCATCACGTGCAGAATACGGAAAGCATGTGATAGAGGTCGCTTCGGCTGCTCTTACTGAGGAATTCGGGAAGGGATTCTCATATACGAATATTGCCAATTACAAAAGGTTTTATCTGACATTCAACAACTTACAAATTCTTCAGACAGTGTCTGAGAAATTCAACAATCCAATTCAACAGGCACTGCCTGCTGAATTATCTACGCACTTTCAAAAAGGGCAGACAGTATCTGCCCAATTCGAACTACGCCTTCTTCCTTGGTCTCATTACGAGCGTCTATACGAGTAGAAGACAAGAAGGTTCGTGAATGGTATGCAAAGGAGGCACCATTACAAAAAGGTCAGACGCTGTCTGACCTTTTTTATCTCATTTTCTGTATAACTATCCATTTATCTATAAAACTATTACTTTTTCTTGCATAAAGTTTGCAATTTCCGATATTTATGCTTACCTTTGCCATTGTTAAGAGGGAACTCGTAACACATTACAAAATATCTTATCATAAAAATAAGAAAGGAAATAGCAAATGGAACTGAAAGAGACATTCCAAAAAGTGAAGGCAGCTAGCAAAACACTTGGTTTGCTAACTGATGATCAACGTAATGATATCCTGCAGGCGGTGGCTGATTCCATCATCGCCGAAACTCCTGCGCTCCTTGCAGCAAATGCAGAAGACCTGGCAAAGATGGACAAGGCGAACCCGCTCTATGACCGACTGCAACTTACTGAGCAGCGACTCCAGGATATTGCTTCGGATATGAGACACGTCAGCACGTTGCCCTCACCCCTTGGAAGAGTTCTCAAAGACAAGACACTCGAAAACGGATTGCACATGCAGAGAGTTGCCGTTCCTTTCGGAGTCATCGGCATGATTTACGAGGCCCGTCCTAATGTTACCTATGATGTTTTTTCTCTCTGTTTCAAGAGTGGAAATGCTTGCGTACTGAAAGGTGGTAAGGATGCAAACGCCTCTAACTCAGCGGGTGTCGAACTTATCCACAGGGTGTTGATAAAGTATGGAGTGAATCCTGACATATGTACGCTCCTACCTGCTACCCATGAAGCTACGGGAGAAATGCTGAATGCCGTTGGCTATATCGACCTCTGCATTCCTCGTGGCGGAAAGAAACTCATCAACTTCGTTCGTGATACTGCCAAAGTACCGGTCATTGAGACAGGAGCAGGCGTGGTACACTGCTACTTTGACAAGGATGGTGACTTGGAGATGGGCAAGCGCATCATCACCAATGCCAAGTGCCGAAGAGTAAGCGTATGCAATGCACTCGACTGTCTGTTGATTCACGAAAACAGATTGAGCGACCTCCCTGCCCTCTGTGAAGGTCTTGCCGAGAAACAAACCAAGATTCATGCTGATACCCAAGCTTACGAGGCATTAAAGGGACACTATCCTGATACCTTATTATATAAGGCAGAGGAAAGTGAGGCGAAGATGAAGGAAGCCGATGCCAACGTGAAGAGCATCTGGAACACCGAATGGCTCAGTATGCAGATGGGTATCAAGACTGTAGCTTCTGAAGACGAAGCACTCGACCATATCGCTACTTACGGAAGCGGACACAGCGAAAGTATCGTTTCTAATGACGAAGCAGCTCAAAAGAAATTCCAGATGATGGTAGATGCTGCTTGCGTCTATGTGAACGCTCCAACCAGCTTCACCGATGGCGCACAATTTGGACTGGGAGCTGAAATTGGTATCAGTACTCAGAAGTTAGGAGCCCGCGGACCAATGGCTCTCGAAGAGATTACCACCTACAAGTGGTTGATTACAGGAAATGGACAGACGAGGAAGTGAAGAGTGAAGAACGAAGAGTGAAGAATTCAATAGCTTTATATTAGAAATAACAAATAAAAACAAAATAACAATGAAGACATTCTTTAATGTTGAAGACCTTGGCGACTTGAAAGCAGCGCTCGCTGAGGCACAGGAAGTAAAAGCAAACCGTTTCGGTTATCAGGAGTTGGGCAAGAACAAAACCTTGCTGATGATATTCTTCAATAACAGCCTCCGTACCCGTTTGAGTACACAGAAGGCAGCTATGAACCTGGGCATGAATGTAATCGTGCTCGACGTAAATGCTGGTGCATGGAAGTTGGAGACAGAACGTGGCGTTATCATGGATGGTGACAAGAGTGAGCACCTGCTGGAGGCCATACCTGTGATGGGAAGTTTCTGCGACCTCATCGGTGTGCGCAGCTTTGCCGGTTTGAAAGACCGTGACTACGATTATGCCGAGACCATCGTCAACCAGTTCGTGAAGTACAGCGGCCGCCCAGTTTTTGCCATGGAGACTGCTACCGTTCACCCACTCCAGGCATTCGCCGACCTCATCACCATCGAGGAACATAAGAAGGTGGCTCGTCCTAAGGTGGTTCTGACCTGGGCTCCTCATTGTCGTGCCCTGCCTCAGGCTGTACCTAACTCATTCGCCCAGTGGATGAACGCAGCCGATGTTGATTTCGTGGTTACTCATCCTGAGGGCTATGAACTCGACCCTAAGTTCGTAGGCAATGCCAAAGTGGAGTACGACCAGAAGAAGGCGCTGGAAGGTGCAGACTTCGTTTATGCCAAGAACTGGAGCTGTCCGGGCGTAAAAGACCCAGCACAGTATGGTGAGATTCTGAGCAAGGACATGAGCTGGACCATCGACGAGGAGCACATGAGCTGGACCAATGACGGTTGCTTCATGCATTGCTTGCCTGTTCGCCGTGGTTTGATTGTTACAGATGATGTCATCGAAAGCCAGAACAGTCTGGTCATTCCAGAGGCAGCCAACCGTGAGATTTCAGCCGAGGTTGTCATCAAGCGTATGCTCGAATCACTCTAAAGCAGGAAATAAGAAAGAGATTGGGGGTGTGTCATAAGTTCATGACACACCCTCTTTTTCACTCTACTCAACATAATCCTATCCTCATTTCTCGGTATTTTAATCTTTTCATCCGATTTATATTCTTTTATCTCAGATATTATCCGTACCTTTGCTACCGAAAAAAGAAAAGAACAAGATGGATAAATACATAATATTATCACCAAAAGCCAAGGGAACGTTCAATGACCGTCTCAATTTTCTGTATCTGAAACTAGGTAACTATCTCGACACCGAGAAACCGGGAAATCGTACTTTGCAATATTGTAAAGTATTCCTCAGCGACGCCCAGAACCAGACTCAGGATTTAGAAGAGTCACTCCTTTATCAGGAGTATCTTAAGGATACCCATCTTACGGTTGTGGAGCAACCTCCGCTCAACGGGAACAAGATTTCACTTCTTATCAAGACCACAGACGATAAGACCCCTATCCTGTTCCACAGTCTCCGACTGACTGAGGAAGAAGCGAAGGGAAAGGATTCATACGAACAGACCCGAATGCTATTCGACAAATACCTGCAACTTATCGCCGGTACAGATATGACGATGGAGCGCAACCTGGTAAGAACATGGATATACGTAACTCATATCGATGTAAACTATCAGGAAGTAGTAGAAGCGCGCAATGATGTTTTCGACCAGCAAGGTCTGACGGCAGAAACCCATTATATAGCCAGTACGGGCATCGGCGGAGCAACATCCGTACGTCATGCATCTGTAGCTATCGACTTTCTGACCGTTCCCGGTATCAGGGAAGAAGACAAGCAATATCTCCAGGCACTCAACCATCTGAATCCTACTCACGAATACGGAGTAGCCTTTGAACGGGGAACCAGCCTTTCTCTGCCCCAGAAGAAACAATATTTCATATCAGGAACAGCCAGCATAGATAAAGATGGAGCAGTTGTATACGAAGGTGATATTATAAGACAAACCGGCAGATTGCTCGAGAACATCGGTGCTTTATTGAAGGATGGCGATGCGATGATGAACGATATCCAATACTTTATCATCTACCTGCGCGACATCTCTGATTACCATACCATAGAGCAACTGATGAATCAGTTTTACCCTCAGATACCACATATCATAGTAGAGGCAAGAGTATGCAGACCGGGCTGGCTGATCGAGATGGAATGTATTGCAGAAAAACAAGAACAGAAATAAATGCTGATAAATGCAGAAATTTACTTTCAAAGAGTAAGTTTCTGCATTTTTTATGATTCATTCTAATATATTTTTATTACCTTTGCCCCTAATAAGTTGCACCTTGGCAAAGAGTAAATGCTAAAACTTCACTACTTATACGAAACAAGATACACAGATATAAAAACTTATAAACCGACAAAAATGAGTGAACAGCAAACAAGCCAATCTAGTTTTGGCATATATTCGTTATATGTATTGGGAGCCATCGCATGCTTTGTGTTCTTCCAATTCTTCTATCCCTACCATCTGTTTTATCAGGAGCAGAACCAACTGTTTCTGTCATCATGGGATTATCTGACTACTTATCTGGACAAACCGGGATGGCTGGCCTGTCTGGCAGGCGATTTTCTAACCCAGTTTTATTATTTCCGCTATGCCGGTCCTATCATCCTTACCCTCTGTATTCTTATTACGGGATATAATGTAAAATGCGCAGTAAGAGATGCAGACATCCAATGGAAAAAGACGGCACATATCGTAGCCTTCATCATGATGATCCTATTGGTATGTTTCAGTTTTCACTACGACTACCGGCTTTGCAGCATTCTGGCAATAGCAGGTGGTGCCAGTGTGTTCCGTGTCAGCACCAAGCTGCTCACTTCCACCCGAATGTTTCTCAAGAAGATAGAGAAGATGGACGACAATCCTTCTGCCGCAGCAGGTTTGGGAGCAGCGCATTGGATTACCGCCTTCAGTATCATTGTTTCCGTATTCGTATGCCACTGGTTCTTTGGAAATGGAGTATGGATCTACGGAGCGCTGGTATTTACAGGCTGTCTTTCCCACATCAAGAAAGTGGGAACCTACTATCGCCTGGCTGCCCTCGTGATTCCTTTCTTCCTGCTGATGCTGTCCAAGCGACTCTACTTCTGTGACTTCCAGACCCTTTATACCTATCCGGGTATCGGAAAACTGGTAAAACCGCAAATGGATTTGGAGAAAACATTCGCAGTAGACTGTGAATATTACTTCGGTAATTATAATAAGGTTATCAACATCGTAGAAAAGACGGAAAATCCGGACCAATACATGAAGTTCTACTATAACCTCGTGATGGCGCAAAACGGATATCTTCCAGACAACCTGCTGGGATTCCAGAATAACAACCTGGGTACATTCGAGAAACTGGGACCAGACACCCCAACCCTCACCATCAAGACCCTGAACGAACTGTATTGGGTTCTGGGCGACATGACTTTCTGCGAACGTGCCACAATGCTTGCCAATGTCTGCTCTCCGAATAACCGGAATATCAGAATGGTAAAGCGACTTGCCGAAATCAATCTGGTGAAGGGCGACTACGCTGCAACCCGCAAATATCTCCGTATCCTGCAAAAAACCTTCGTATGGAGCAGATGGGCAAACCGTGCTTTCTCATCACTTGGCAGAAAAGCAACAACTGATGAAAAAGCCCTCTTGCAACAATACATAGAAAAGCGCCCGTTCATCAACCGGAAGGATACGCTACGACTGAACGAGAATTGCCACACCATCATGTGTGAACTGGCAGAAAGTAATCCGAACAACAAAATTGCCATCGACTACATGCTCTGCAGCGATCTCCTCCTGAAAGACATGGAAACCTTCAAGCGGGATTATGATACTTATTATCTCAAACAGAAAAACGTTTCCTACGAACGCCTGTATCAGGAGGCTCTCATGATTTATCTGGCAGGAACCAAGGCTAAGCCGGAAGAATGGGCAAAGTATATCAAGCGTCAAGATGTTCTGCAGCGTTTCCATCAGTATAATGAAGAACGGGGCAACCAGGCTTTCTGCGATACCTACTGGTATTACTTCGACAAGGCAGAGGTGCCTAAGTTGAACATCAACTGAGGAAATAATTGACGCTAACTGTTTATTTAAGAAGAAAAATGAAATACAAGAATATCCTATACAGTGCCATGGCGGGCATACTGTTGCTCGCCTCATGTGCCCAGACTCATGAGAATGCTGAGCAGGTAGACCACCTGCCCAACATGTATCCCGACTATGCCGATGTAACGATTCCGGTCAATATCGCTCCTCTCAACTTCGAGATACGCGACAAGAACCTTACCAACATCGAAACCACACTCACGATTGAGGGAGCAGATGCCAACGATGCAGCCAACACTCTTACTGCCACCAGCAACAGCCAGAATCTGAAATTTGATATGGACGACTGGAAGGCTTTCCTGCAAAAGGCTGTGGGCAAGAACATCAAAGTTCAGATATATTCAAAGAGCAATGAGGGAGAATGGACGGCGTTCAGGCCCTTCACCTGGCAGGTAGTAGGCGACAGTCTGGATGCTTATCTCACCTACCGACTGATAGAACCCGATTACGAAGTATGGAACAAGATACAGATTAAGCAGCGCTGCATAGAGAATTGGCAGGAGAAGATTCTCGCCGACCACAATCTGCAGGAAAACCGCTGTATGAACTGTCATGCTTTTGGCAACCAGGATCCCAACCTCAGTATGGTATATATAAGAGGTGAAGGCGGAGGAGCCATTCTTAACCGCAATGGCAAGCTGCGCAAGCTGAACCTGAAGAATGCCAACATGATTTCTTCAAGTGTATATTACGGTTTCAGTCCATCGGGCAAATACGTAACGTTCTCTACCAATATCATCATTCCAGCCTTCCATGCCAATGCCGACAAGCGACTGGAAGTATATGATTCGAAGAGCGATGTATATGTTGCCGACCTAGACAACAACCGCATCATCTCCTCGCCACTTACCTCCGACAGTACACATCTTGAGACATTTCCTACTTTCTCACCGGACGGGAAATACGTTTATTACTGCGTAGCTAACAGAAAGGGACTTGAAAGTACGAACCTGAAGGGATTGAAATATTCGCTGGTCCGCATCCCGTTCGATGAAAAGACAGGGAGTTTCGGAACCGAGGTAGATACTCTTTACAAAGAGCGTTCAGTCTGCCATCCTAAGATAAGTCCTGACGGCAGATACTGCCTCTTCACCGTTGCCGATTACGGCACCTTCCCTATCTGGCATCCAGAAGCAGATCTCTGCATGTTAGACCTACAGACGGGTAAGATAGACAGCCTCAGCATCGTGAACAGCGAGAAGAGCGATACCTATCACAGTTGGTCGCATACCGGCAGATGGTTTGTCTTTGCCAGCAAGCGCGATGATGGTCTTTACGGCAAGCCTTACTTCTGCTACGTAGACCGCCAGGGCAAGGCTCACAAGCCTTTTGTTCTTCCACAGAGGGAACCAACCTTCTACGATGATTGCCTGAAGAGTTTCAACATACCGGAGCTGAGCCGCGGCCCCGTTCCATTCGATGCCATCGATATAGAGAATGTAATGAAGCAAGATGCAGAAAAGTTCAAATAAAAAACAAAAACGCTCCTGTTACCATATTGCAACAGGAGCGTTTTTTATAAACATACATTTGAATTCTTCACTCTTCGTTCTTCACTCTTCACTTACTTAACCTTCGTCGGAATCCTCTTATCACTCATAATTTCATTTCCTGCCGCACGGGCATCCAGCTCTACTGGCTTCGAAGTGAAATCAGGGGTATTATAAGAATCCAGCAATTCATCGTAGTACTTCTTCGGATTGCGCTGTGGCAGCAGGAATGGCTTGCTAACATTGCCCTTATCATCAATGCAGGCAAGGTAAAGACGGGTATAGAGTCCGTCGCCACGGCGGGATGTAAAGACAAACCAATGTGAATCCTTGCTCCAGTTGTGCCAACTGTCCGTATTCTTACTATTGGCTGCAGCCAGAGGCTTAGCCTGACCTGTCTTCAAATCCAGCAACCAGTTATCCGCTTCCTTATGCCAGATAGGGAAACAGCCATAATCGCTCATCGTAAACATGATGTACCTACCATCATACGAAGGACGAGGATGGGTAGCACTCTTGCCCAGTTCACGTGCATTGAAGATGGTATCCACCTTGTTGCCAAACTTACCCGTAGCCGCATCGAAACCAATCTTGCAGATATTATACTTGATATCCTTGTAACCGCTTGGGATAGGCTCTGCGGTAGAAGAGCAGAAGTAGAGCGTCTTACCATCAGGCGAGAATACCGGATAAGTCTCGTAATGGTCTTTCGTCATCAGGAGAGAATCCAATATCAACTCATGGGTTGATGGCTGATAAACGAAGACATCCGATGCCTGGTCGAAGACTTCAATTCGCTCATCCTTCACGGCATGGAAACTCTGATGGGTGGTATTGGTGCTGTAGGCGCAATACTTGCCCGATGGATGCCAATAAGGATAAACCATCGAACCCTTCAGGGAATCATTCTTAGCCTTCAGCCACTCCCGCTTGCCGTTCTGCGAAACCAAGGTAGCACCATGGTCACCACGCACATGGAAGGTAAACTGATCGGGATTGGTTCTGTTTGCCGTATGACAGTTGAGACAGGCACCCGGTGCTGCCGTATTCTCAAGGATTGCCGTTTCCTCAAAGTTACTCAAGTTGCGCTGATAAATGCCCAACTTGCCATACACCTCATAACCAGGAGCGATGCGACGATAAGTCAAGCCCCAGTCGTTCAGCTCGTATAGGCTGACATAGATATTGAAGTCCTGATACTTGAACCTTTCACCATTTTTCAATACATACACTGAGACGGTGAGTTTTTCACCCTTGTTCTTTTTCAAGTAATCATGCCATTCATCTACCTCAAACTCCGCATACTTCTTGTCGTAAGAATATAGCCCCTCTATGGTTTTCGGACCATGCACACATACATACATATCCTCAATATCCTCGTCCGCCATGTTAAAATCGAGCGGTGCGATATTGGCAGGAACTGTAACCCCAACATAATCGGGGAATATCTTAGGGAATTGATTGATTTCCTTAGCATCTTTCCACGCCGGAGGGTAACAACATGCACTAAGCGAAGCCATCACCACTCCAACCAACAGAGAGCACAATAAAGATTTTATCGTTTTCATTTTCTAACCAAATATTATCAACGTGTATTATGCACTAATTATCAGCAAGATTGCCAACTTAACATTTAACACTTAACATTCAACATTAATATATAGTTTTCTTCTCCTCCTTCTTTCTGGCAGCCTCATCAGCCCCCTGCACCATCACATAGTACCAGGCATTGGATACATACGGCTGCTGACTGAGTTGAGGATCCTGCGGATTCTGCATATAGAGCTGGATGAAGTTGAGCGTATTGTTCACATTCTGCGCATCCACACTATACGGGATGGTACGTGGATCGCTATGTGTCTTCATCCAGTTACCGATGAGAATCTCCTGGAAGGTACGTGGAATATGGTCGTAACCCACGAATCTGCCCAGCGGATAATACTGCATGAACTTCTCCATATCGCGCTGCAGGAGTTCGTAGCACATCAAATATTCGTATGCCATCTTGTTATGGTTATCATTCAGGAAGAGCAAGCCCAACATCTGGTCCATCTCCCGGTCACTGAAGAGGAAGTCCTGCTTTTTCTCACGATACTTTCTCAACTTTCCATAAACGGGATGCCGGTTGATAGCCTTCTCATTACCCAGCAGCGCCATGGTCTGGTTCGCCCAGTTGCTATAGAAGAGCGTCTTCTGCAGTCGGCGGAGCAGCTTGGCTGCTACCTTGTAATTACCGTTGATGATTTCGCACTCTATAATCCTGCGGGTCAAGCGGGCACTCTTGCGATAATTCGGTATCGCCTCCTGCGCTTCGAACATATATCTTTCGGCATCATTCACCATTCCCAGACGGAAGAAGATTTCTGCAGTAGATACCGGCGAAATCATATCGCGGGTAAAGGTAGGGAACAAGCCCTCGCCTCCATTCTGATAGAACTCGAAAAGGCGGTCGGCAAGCATACCCTTCTGACTCAAGGCAAGATTCACACAAGAAACACTGAGCGGTGTGGTTGCCGACTTCTTCTCTGCCTTCTCTATAATCTTATCCCACTGTTCGGTGCGAACCAGGAAATCATAATCTATCAGGTCGTAGGTCATCTCATCAAAAGATGCCTTGATACCAAACCATGAAGCCACAATCACCAATACATAGCTCAACACTATGACCACTTTGGATTGCTGCAACTTCTGCAAGGATTTCCGGTGGCATGGAATCATCCCCAGGAAAGGAATCACAACAGCCCATACCATCACAACAAAAGGCAACGGAGATACAGCACCCGGATAGCGATAATAATTAAGTCCGGCAAAGATGCGATACAAAGGATATTGCAAAGTCTGCGTGGTCAATAATATCCAGGCGATAGTAAGAATAAGAATGACGGCAGAATAGCCTATTCCGGAAGAAACATTTCCCTTCTGCTTGGCATTCTTCAGCGTATCACCTATCATCAGGGCGGCATAAAGGAATACCACCGGACCCAGGAACCAATAAACCAATGCCGTGCTAACCAGTTCGAACACCACCTTCACCAACCGGTTATGGAATCGGTTATGTATCCATCCCATCACCAAGGCTCCGAAAAGTGCAACCACAAAAGAGAGCAGCACATTCTGGTCGCCCATGGCACACCATAAGGCGATACTTGGAAGGAAACTCAGGAGATAACCCGGGAAATCATGCCTTGCTCCATATTGTTTCATCAATCCCCATACGGCAGCCTGAATGCCCATCAGCAGCAAAGCGATGATGGCACCGCCCAATACAGGCATATAATAGAACTGTACCAGAAACTCACTGATATAGTCAGCCAATCCTCCCGGCAGTACAATGCGCTCCAGGAAATAGCCGGTATCAAAGAGAAACATCTGATACTGTTCCTGAAAGCAGAGTCCGCCTACGAATGGCACTGCCCAAAATATCACGACCGCCACACCGAAGAGCAGCGACAGCAGCGGTTTCCAAGTTTTTATCATCAAATTCTTCATGATTCTCCAATCTAAATTTTTATTCGTTTATTCTCTCACAGTCACTTTCGGACGATCATCCGAAAAGATCTGATTGCGGGTTTCCTTTATATCCAGTTCCACCTTAGTCTTTGTGAAATCCGGTACATTATAGGCATCAAACAGCCCATGATAATATTTCCACGGATTGCGCTGCGGAAGAAGGAAAGGTTTGGTTGCCTTACCCTTATCATCAATACTCGAGATGTAGAGACGGGTATAGTTTCCGTTACCACGCTTGCTGACGAAGACAAACCAATGCGAGTTGCTGCTCCAGTTATGATAGCTTTCGCTCATCTTACTGTTCACCGCTGTCAGCGGATAAGTCTGCCGGGTCTTCAGGTTCATCATCCACAGATCAGCATCTGGTTGCACGATAGGGAAATTGCTTCTGCTGCATCGTGTATACATCAGCCATTTTCCATCATACGACGGACGAGCCAAGACGTAACTCATATTCGTCTTCGGACCATTCAGCAGCGTATCCACTTTTTCTCCAAACTTCCCCGTTCTGGCATCGAAAGGAATACTTACCAGCGAGCACTTCACTTTCAGATACTCAGCCGGTACACGGCAAGCTTTCGAAGTACTATAATATAAGGTATTGCCATCTGCACTGAAAGCAGGGAATATCTCCAGCCAATCGGGAGTCATCAGTTTCTGGTCTGTTACCAGCTGATTGTTACGCGTATCCAGTATCACGATATTACTGAAGTCGTGATAAACTTCTATCGGCTTGTAAGTTCCCACGAAGAAACACTGGTGAACGGCATTGGCAGCATAAGCCACATAATTGCCTTCCGGATGCCAGTAGGCATAGCTTCCGGCAGCCTTGGTAGAATCGGTCTTGGTATCTATCCATTGCTGCTTGCCATTCTTCATGATCAGGGTACCTCCACCCTCACCACGTATCTGGCAGGTCAGTTGTCGGGCATCAGTACGATTGGCTGTATGGCAATTGAAACATCTGCCCGGCAAGGCGGTTTCTGTCATGATAGCCGTTTCATCAAAGGTATGGATATCGCGCTGATAGATGCCGATGTTGCCACCCACTTCGTAGCCGGGAGCGATACGGCGATAGGTCAAACCGTAATCATCCAACCGATAAGGACTCACCATCATCTGGAAATCCTGATATTGCTTCCACTTGCCATCCTTACGGGTACAGACGGTAAAAGAGATGCTGCCACCGATGTTCTGCTCAGTAAGCTGATGCCAGTCTTCCACATCAAAGTCTGCCCATTCACCACTGACGTGCAGTTCCCCGCCCTTGCTTCCTTTTGCCACGACATCCACCACATCTACGGTATCACCTTTGATATTGAAGTTCATCGGAGCAATATCAGCAGGAATGGTCACCCCAATATAGTCTGGATAGATACTAGGCTTACGATTCACCATGGTAGGATTCTCAACCGATGGAGTACATGCGGTTATCCCCATCCATACGGCGATGAAAGCATAAATTATCTTTTTCATTCTTCGCCTCCTTTCTGTTTACTCATCATTCGTTTTACGTATTCTGCGTATGGCGAACCCGGCACATTACCTTGATTCTGTATGCACTTCACAGCATCCTGATAACCCACAGGCATCTGCATATAGCCACCATATTGCTGTACCCAACTGCCATAACGCATGAATCCCTGGATATCTCCCTTCAAGAGCATCTGCCCCATGAAATAGTCGAGCGCCATTTTGTTTTCCGGATTGTTGATGAAGAGCAATCCCATCATCTTGTCAATCTCATTATAACTATAAATCATCTCCGTCTTGAAGCGCATTCTTCTAGCCCTTCCCAAATCAGGATCATGACTGATAGCCGTATCATTGCCCAGCATCGCTTCCATCTTCACAGCCCAGTCATGATAGAAGAGCGACTGTTTCAAGAGATCGATATTCTTACGTGCAACGGCATACTTGCCATTCACAATCTGACATTCGGTAATGCGCTTCATCAATCTGCCACTCATCTTTCCATTCAGGATGGAAGCTTGCAAATCGCTGGCATAGCGAAGAGAAGAATTCACGAGCCCCAGACGCCAAAAGGCTTCCATCGTAGGATACATCGACATGTTATCGCGGGTACGGGGAGCCAGCAAGGCATCTTCCCCACTCTGATAGAAAGAAAACATGCGGTCGGCAAGCTGACGGGTCTGAGCAAGAGCAAGATTTACGCAGTTGCTGGTATAGAACACCTGTACCTGATTCTCCTGCGCATCATGGATGATATCTTCCCACTTCCCGTTACGCACCTGTTCGTTCTGCTTGAGCAAAGCATAGAGGTCCTTGTCATATCCCCATTTCTGCCCCGGATACCGCATAGGCACGCGATAATAGTTGATACCTGTCATCACAGACATCAATGGATATTGAACCAGAAGGGTACTATAGCAAATCAGCTGGATAGCCAGGAGATAGAGAATAGACAAAAGATAGGTAATTGAAACGGAAGGGAGTTTGCCTTTCTTTACTTGTATCAGGAAAGAAGCCACACGGAGGAAGACATAAAGCCAGGTTGCCCCGCCTCCAATCAGCCAGAATATGACGGGTATCAGAAGTACATCTGCCCACGCTATCTTTGCTCCCCATCTTCTGGTAGCAAGATTCATCAACCATGTTGACAGCAGGGCTAAGGTCAGAGCTACCGGAAAAGACAGGAGCACTTCGATATCTCCCATCACTTCCAGCAACAGGATAGAAGGAAGAAGAGCTATGAGCATTCCATACCACTTCAATGGTTTGGCTGTATAACTCCTGATTACCTGATAGGTAAGCGACAGGAAAGCCACGAAGAGAAAAGCCAGAATGGCAGCACCCAAAACTGGAACATAATAGAACTGTACCAGGAACTCACTGATATAATCAGCCAAACCACCTGCCACACTCAGGTCATGCCAAAAGTAGTCGGCAGACCAGAGAAAGAGTTGGTTCTGCTCTTGGTAACATAAGGCTTGTGGATAACCACAATACCAAAAAAGGAAGATGCATAAGCCGAACAATGCGACCAGAGTCATTTTCCCATATCTAGAAATGAACTTTTTCATGTACTCAATAGATTAGTCCGGATACCCATTTTTATCAACATCTTCTACAGCAGACAACCTACTTGGCAGAAGGTTACATGTTCTGAAGAAAATCCTTAAACACTCCAGCAGGCTGACGCTTGAGGAAGGCGATGTTATATTCTTTCAACTGGTTCTGCATCTCCTTACCCTTGGTCATCAGCAACTGGTCAGTGCCTTCCTGACGGGCTTGCATACGAAGCTGGTTGTAGGCGCTGTTAAACTTCATGATCTGATCTTTCCATACCTGGAGAGAATCGTTCTGAGGAGTTCCCCCGGAAATACTGTTGGTACCAACAGTAACCTTGATGTCGCCCGGTTCGGAAACAACCAGCAAGTCCTGAACCCCATCACGATAGTGATAATCTACGCGAATCACCTTCATCTCTGTAGTATCGGCAACAAATTCAAATTTGCCGTCCTTGATGACAACAGAGTCTACATGGGCAGCATCCTGCAGTCCGAACATAGGCACAAGGAAAATCTTCTTGCCATCCCATCGGTTCGATTCCATCGTACCATGGATACGGCAATTTCCCTTTTCGGCAGACTTACAACCTGCCATTACTACCATACTCGTAACGGTCATCAGAGCGATAACCATCAATAAAATCAATTTCTTCATTATACTCTTAGGTTTAATATTTATCATCGTTGTTTACTTACAGTTCCATATTGGTTTATGGACTTGTATCAGAAGTTTCTCTATTCACATACAAAAGTACAATAAAAACTCGTAAACACCAAATTTTTTCTGCATTTATACAAGATAGTACAGAAGAAAAGCAATAAAAGTCAAATCCTGCTAACGTAATGAAACGAAAAAACCCCATTCTCTATTTCGCCCCCAACTTGGGGGTGAAGAACCAAAAACTCTTCACTCTTCACCTTATGCCCTGAAACGCCCATAAACAGGGCGTTTCAAGGGGTGAAGAGTTATCAGCGACTCTTTACCCACTCTTCACCACTCTTCACCTAGGCACGAGGTTTCGAGGCTTCGAGGCATAAGAAGAAACTCAAATCCGCCAAACAGAAAGGTGAAGAGTGGTGAAGAGTAGGTGAAGAGTGCCCAAACACTCTTCACCCCTCGGAATACCGATAAACACAGGGGATTCCAGGCGAAAGGTGAAGAGTGAAGAGTATTTCTACATAAGCCTTGCATTAAAACGAAACAAAGCCATTTGGGATGGCTGTTCTAGGCAAACAGCCCACTAGCAGCTAAAGCGCCAGTAGGCTGTCTGTGGTTTGCCAGTTAACTGTCTGTATTAAACAGCCTTCTTTTTACCAATTCACTGCAGGTTAAAACAGACAAATAAGAACAGCATTCAGTATATCAAAAAAAAGAAAAGCCCCGACTACAGAACGGCAGCCGGGGTTTAGCCTCATTGATATGATAATCATGACGATTATCAAACTTACTCATTTTCTAAAGACTTTCAAGCCACTTTTGACCAGCTTTCGTCTTAGACCAAACAACTAGCCCTGCACCAATAGCGCTAGCCAGGGCAAATATAATAGTTAACATTTCCATATCTCTATTATTTAAGTTTTACTTTAAGAATTTCGTTACCAAAACTAGTTATCTCTCTATACTCTGCTCATCTAACAAAAAGTCGAAGAGTCCAATCGTGACGACACCATCATCATCAATCTTTCTCTTAATATCATCTTTCACAACAATTACTTTTCTAAAATTGTCAGCGATATTTATAAGAGAACGACGCTCCTGTTTCTCTTTATCCTTAGTTGGCATATTAAAAGCCGACTGAATATACACACGTTCGGGACCATTATTTACTACAAAATCAACTTCTAGTTTACTACGTTTCCTTTTTCCATTCTCGTCCGTTGTCCAACATTCAACTAAACCGACATCAACCAAGTAACCTCGCATTCTTAGTTCATTATAAATGACATTTTCCATAATATGTGTTTCTTCTTGTTGTCTGAGATTCAATACTATATTTCTCAATCCCAAATCACAAAAATAATACTTAGTCTCTGTACCAATATACTTTCTACCTTTAACATCATACCTGAGAGCCTCTTCTATAAGAAAAGCATCCTGTATGTCTGAGATGTATTCATTTATTGTCTTATCAGTTATTTGTAATTGACTTACAGATTGAAAGGTATTACATATCCTGGTCGGATTAGTAGAAGAGCCTATTCCTGATGCTAAAATACGCACAAGTTCACGTAACCCCTCTGGCACTTTAATTTTATTACGCTCTACAATATCCTTAATATATGTCACTTCATAAATATCCCTAAGATAGCTACGTTTGGCTCTTTCTGTACCTAAAGACAAAATCTGGGGAAGTCCTCCAAAAGTATAGTAGTCTTTCCATGCTTGCGAGCGTTCTCCCCCCACAGCACCATAATATTCAGAAAACGACAACGGCCAAATTCTTATTTCCTGTCCTCTTCCACGGAATTCGGTAACAACATCTTTGGACAGGAACTTCGAGTTTGAACCTGATACATAAACTTCAGTATTAGGAGTATGCATTAGGCTAAGCAATACTCCTATAAAATCATCAACAAGTTGAATTTCATCAAGAAAAATAAAATTTGTTTTGCCATCACTTTTTATACGAGAATCAAGATAATCAAGCAAAGCATCAGGATCACAAAGTTTGCGATTACGTCTATCATCAAGAGACACTTCTATCAGATGCCCTTCATCTACCCCATGCTGCAAAAGATACTGATGAAAGATTTGGAACAGCAAAAAGGACTTTCCACATCTTCTTCCACCAGTTACTATTTTTACTAGTCCATTACCTTGACCAGCTACCAACATTTCCAAATATTTTTGCCGAGTTATAATCATTGTATTCCGATTTTTTGTGCAGTTGCACAGATTTTCGGAACAAAGGTAAGAAATACTGCTGAAAATCAACTAATAAAGCATTAATAATTAAGAATAATTATCATTTGAATGTATCTTTTCTGTAAGAACACTAAGTTTACAATTATCTTCTAAGAATCCCATAATTACTTTATCATTTCTGCCCACATTTTACGTGCAGCTAATACACCTGGATTCTTATTCCAATCTATTGCAGGCTGAGCCTTGAACTTACGTTCTACCTCATCTGCACGTTTTTTGAAATTCACAGTCTCTTCACCAAACAAGGTTGGAATTGCTTTTATTGCTGTTGCCATATAAGTATATTTTGAACTTCTTTCTTAGACTTACTTGGATAAAGAATCTGTTTCAATCCTTCATTAAATCAGCCATTAAATCATCCACGTTATCAAATACGTCTTTCTTTGCCCATTCTTCACCTCGCTTATATGCTTCTAAGTGAGTCTGGGCTTCATGAAGTACGGATTTATCTCTTAATTCTGTCATATACCCTACCTCCTTTATTATTTTATTCTTTTGACTTCTGCTATTATCTTCTGTTCCAAAGTGTGGAATTCAATTGTGTCGTATGATAACATCTGTAATCCTCCTTTTTTGTATTAGTAATTGCGCAAATGTATGATAAACATACAGGATCTAACGTACGTATATTCTTGCATACGTCCGCTATTTTTTCTAATCCATAATATTTTAAGATAATGTTCCAATCACTCCATTGACCATACTCCAAGACTCTTTGTACAAAGAATGAAGGATATGTATCCATATCAAGTTGGGATCTATCTACATCCCAAAACAATACAGGTGACAACTGGTTGATATATTTTTCTTTATCCATACAATTATACTTAAATCATTAACCGCAGCAAAGGTACGATTATTTATCGTAACCGCCAAACATTTCGGATAAAATTTCAGCATAAGGCAAACAGAAAAGCCCCGACTGTAATCACTACAGCCGAAGCCTAACCTAATCGTTATACTTACTTGTTTTTATCTAACTGCTTCAACAAGAAATCCTCCAATGTTTTCTTGTCGGGCAACTGAAGCATATAAGTGGAAACAAACAATTGGTTATCCATACCAGCCAAGGCATACTCCACCATTTTCTTACCCTTTCTCGTACAGAGCAAAATACCAATTGGAGGATTGTCCCCAGGCTGCATCTCATTTTCTCGATAATAAGAAACATAAGCATTCAGCTGCCCGAGGTTCTCATGCGAGAACTCCGAATCTTTCAATTCCAGAATGACGCTACAGTGAAGATACCGATTATAAAACACCAAGTCTGGATAATAATACTCGTCATCTATCACTATACGTTTTTGACGAGACTCAAAACAGAAGCCTTTACCTAGCTCCAAGATAAATTCTTGCAAATGAGTAATCAAAGCATCCTCTATATCCTGTTCTGTAACGACCTCTTGAGCCCTCAATCCCAAGAATTCAAACGTAAAAGGCTCTCGAATCTGCAGTTCATTAGAATCATGCCCTTTCATACTTGGGAGAGACAACATCTTTTCGGGATTAGTACTAATACCAGCTCGAACATAGAGATTGGTACTTATCTGTCGACGCAACTCACGAACAGACCAAGTACACTTGATGCACTCCTGTTCGTAGAAGTAACGAGCAAGGGGATCGTCTATCGCCATAATCTCACGTATATGACTATAGGATAGCCTTGAAATCAAAATAGCTCCCGGGGTCATAAAATTATGAGACGCTGTCGCACTTTTTCTAGCTATAAACTTGATTCCCTCAGATTTATGCGACGCTGTCGCACAAATTCCTTTATCCTTAATAATATTCATAGGAGCTAGATTATCTGCCATCTGAGGATAAAGATTATAAAACTTTCGTGCCCATTGGAACAAAGTCACATTTAGACCTTTACGTTCCACCTTTTCCTCCAACTTCTTAAGAAGACGCGAACCATACTCAGCACGGTCTTTACCATGCTGTTCAAACTCCACGATATAATAGCCAATGAGCCAATTGCGCATCGTTTGCATACGATTGATAGCTTTGACGGCACAAGTTTGTGCTGCATCATGAGTACTTTGAATCACATGCGTCAACTCCACGAAAGAGTGTTCTCCATGCTTCCAATCATCAACAGGAAGTTCCATCCCATCATGATTATAAATAATAGAATCTTTTGCCATAGCAGCCAACATTTAAACCATTCCGCAAATGTACGACAAATAATTGAATATACCAAACATTTCGGATAATATTTCAGCATAGGGCAAAAAGAAAAGCCCCGACTGTAATCACTACAGCCGAGGCCTAACCTTATTTATATTATAATCACAACGATTATCATTTTTTGCATTTCTATTTACTAAAGGCAACAGAACCACTATCTAAAAAAGTAACCTTAAAACCTTGATAAGCAGTGAATCCATTAATCTTAGTCTTATAGTCGGAGCCTACACTCACAACTTGGTAATCACCTTTTGGTATAAAATAATACCATTGCTGATAATAAGTGGCACTACCTAAAATCCTATACAAATTACCATCAGAAAGGCGCTTCAAAGAAACGACACCATTTATATAATCTTTACTAGAGTCTACTATAATCTTTGAATAACCAGGAGGTATTGCCTGTTCATAATGCATCGAATATGGTCCATAAGATTTTGCATACTCAACAACAGGAGTTTCAAACTTAGACTCCAAGGTAAAATATCCAACGGAAGGAACATCGAAAGAATCTCCATTTTTCAATTCTCCTTTTGCAGTATTACAACGCTTAACATTACTCATTGATACCACAGTATACTTTCCATTCGGAATAAAATACATATAAGGAGCTCCATTTGAATCCTTGGCTACAAGTTCAAAAGTTTCACCTGATGCATTCTTTATTATCATAGAAGGAATTGCTGAACACGTCGTACCCTTTACAAATACAACCTTAGTGCATCCATCAGGAGTTGGAGTAGAGGTGTCAGAGGCTAATATTCTCTGTAATTCACCAGCATTAACGGAAAGTAAATTGCATAACAAGAATAGAAATAAAAATATCTTTTTCATAAAACATCATATTTTATAAGGTGTTGGATTTGAAAAACAATTCCAACACCCATATAATTACTTATTAGGAATCTTCTTGAATGACAAGAACCAACCTTCGGTACCAGATGATGACTGGGCTGCGAGGATAAGTTTATCTCCCGTTGCCTTGATAATCTGATACTTGTAACAACGTGCATTACCATCGTTTGGAAGTACACCCAGCAAAGGAACAGTACCAGAGAATGTCATAGTGCCAATATCCCAACCTTGCTGAGAAGGTTTATCGTTAACGGCTACAGTACCAGTTTCACCACGACTAGTCTTGACACCTTCGCTCAAGCTAAGAGAGAACCAGGCATCAGGTAAGCCATCACCTGCTAAGCCCTTACCACTAGCCTGACCTTCCAAGTCGGCTCCAGCATTGAAGCCCCACCAAGAAGGCCCCTGGTCGCTTCCCCAGCCACCATTGCCCCAGCACTTATCGGATGAATCATCCCAAGTCCATGTAGAGGTAAGATAATTACCATTGGCATCCTTTCCAAATACTTGGTCAAAGATAGCAGGTAACTTTGTGTAGTTTGTCACTGCAACACCTTTCTTAGAAGACTTTACTACAGAGCCATCAGGATTGATAGTCTCAATATAGTAATTAGCCTGGGTCACAGGAGGCACTACCTGAGTTTTCAAAACTCCAGTTCCTTGTGTTACAAGACCGTCATTATCTGCGTTATAGATCTTAACATAACAAGAAGGAGATACAGTGAATGTAAGGTTATTATTGCCTTCACTCTCCTGAGTAATGGTAAAACCATTTGTCAATTCCTCGGAACTAATATTAGAACCAGGTCCATTATCTTCGCTTATTGGGTCACATGCAGTGAACAATAAAGCCAATAATGGTATCATAAACAATATCTTTTTCATAATTCCATTGTCTTTAAAACATTAAACGAACAAATATTACTCCTTCCAACCATTATACTCACCAGATGCATCAGTATAACCAGCATTCTGCTGAAGCATACCATGATTCAAAGTGATTTGGTTCTCTGGAATCTTAGCAAAGCCGGCAGTTGCATTATAACGAGTAGTATAGCCACCATTCTGAGCTACATTCTTCGATTCTGCACCTGCAGTATAAATTGGCTGATTCGTCTGCTTCTCAAGAGCTGCAGCTGCGATGTGCCAACGACGGATATCATTCCAACGGGTACCCTCGAAAGCCAACTCCCAACGACGTTCTTTCTGAAGATCTGCCAAAGAATAAGAAGTATAATAGTTTGCTACTCCTGTTGCACGCTTATGAACTTCATTCATACCAGCCACATTTTCTTCCAGCTCCGACTGCATCAAAAGTACATCGGCATAACGAATCAATACCAGGTCATGGATGTTACCAGTCTGCATATAGTCATTATTCTGCCAACCATCCAATCCATACATAGCCAACTCAAAGACCTCCATATAATCTTTTTTATAGGCAGAGCCCACAGGTGTCTTACAAGAGACTGGTCCTATCTTCATCTGATAGTAATCAGTTTCCTGGATAAAATCAGCCCAACTTGCACCACCATGCCTATAAGCAGGCATATCGTTGACATTTTTTACAGATGCGTCCTCTCGAACATCCGTATTCTTAGGGTTAGCCACCTTCCAGTCATTAACAAGATTAGGAGCTACAGGACCTGCACCCCAACCCTGACCGAATGGGAATGTATCAGCATAAGGCTGGCCACCACGAACACCGAAGTGAAGAGCATAACCATTACAAGTTCCAATACCCCAACCTTTATTCCAGCTGGCAGTCTTGTTGAACTTAATAGCAAACATAGACTCTGGATTAGCCTGATTATCATCCTCTGCCCACTTTAAGTTCTGTCCCTTTGTATAAGGGAAGTCCTCAACTGTATATTTATTGGTATAAGCCCATAACTCACGGTAGTCTGGAACCAAAGCATAACCAGCAGACTTGCCATTATTGACACAGTCATCAATCAAATCGCTAACCATCTTCTTTGTCAGAGTGGTACCATTAGGTAAAGCGACCTCTGTCTTTGGAGAATAATTTGTACTGGTCAAATCCTTGATTTCTTCACCATTGCAATAGAAACCTGTATAGAACAACCAAGCACGACCCAACATAGCCTCTGCAGCATACTTGTCAACATGACCATTGGTCAAACGCTGAGCAGGCATTGTTGTTGATGCTTCATAAAGATCCTGAAGAATCTGACCCCAAATCTCGGCTGCAGATGGAGGAGTTGTATTGTCTGGAGCCGTAGATGTAAGGTTCAATGGAACACGACCATACATAGATGCCAACTCATAATAATAGAAGGCGCGCAAGAACTTAGCCTCACCCAAAGCCTGAGCTTTAGCCGTAGCCTCCATCTCCACATTTTCCAAAGCCTCAATCAAAGTATTGGCACGGTTGATACCCTGATATCTAGCCTTCCAGAAGTTCTCGGTCATATTGGTACCATAGTTGCAAAGCAAGTCACAAGCCTGCATCAACTTATCATTGAAACCACCACCACCCAGCATATCATCACTGGCAAGAAGAGACCAATACAAGTATGATTCTTGTGGATTCTTGGATATCTCATTCAAATTCTGATATACACCAGCCAAAGTCTGGTTAATCTGCTCAGTAGTCTTAGGGAAGTTGGTTGTATCAGCTTCCTTCATGCTTAAAGAGTCTAAGTCGCAAGACGACATGCTCAAGGCAACAATCGCCGCACTTATATATAATGATATTTTTTTCATTGCAATTTCGCTTTTAGAATTTAACATTAACACCCACCATATAAGTACGTGGCTGTGGATAGTTACCTACATCTACACCAGTAACCCATGCCTCATTACCATTAAGGGACATACCATTTTCTGGATCCATACCCTTATAACCTGTTATTGTAAAGAGGTTCTGAGCAGTGAAGTAGAGACGAAGCTGCTGGAATGGACAATTCTTCCAGATATTCTTGAAGTCATAACCGACTGTCAGGTTCTGCAAACGGAAGTAACTTGCATTCTCAACATAAATATCAGAAATCTGCTGCCAGTTTACACCCGTATTACCTGGAGCGAGGAGAGGATACTTGTTAGATGTACCTTCACCATGCCAGTAGTCATAAACCTCTGTGGTATAGTTTTCGTACTGACCATCGGTAAACTTACGCCAAGAACGAGCTACCTGCTGCCCAAAAGCGCCATAAGTAGTAGCGCTCAAGTCGAAGCCCTTATAGCCGATATTGAAAGAGAAGCCCATTGTGACATCAGGATGAGGATCGCCAATATCGGTCTTATCATCTGCATTGACAACACCATCACCATTGACATCAACAAACTTCAAGTCACCAGGCTTGATACCTGTACCCTGAAGAGAGTTAGCGGCATTGCCCTTGCAGTTCTTGTCAAGGTAAGCCTGAACGTCTGCCTCATTCTGCATAACACCTTCTGTCTTGTAACCATAGAAACATCCAATAGCATGTCCCTTCCACATACGAGCCATATTACCAGTATTCTGAGCCAAGAGATCCTTACCACCCTCAATGAAGTCGGCATCACCCTTAATCTCTGTCACCTCATTCTTATTGATAGCCATATTCCAGTTCAAGCCATAAGTGAAGTCCTTACCCACTTTATCATTCCAATTAAGTGCAAGCTCCACACCCTTGTTCTCTACAGTACCTCCGTTTACCCACTGAGTACTGAAACCAGAAACAGCATTAGCCTGGACATTAATCAAGAGGTCTTTGGTCTTCTTACTATACCAGTCTGCAGTAAAGCCCAAGCGACCATGCAAGAAACGGGTATCGATACCAATGTTCAACTGCTCAGAAGTCTCCCAAGACAAATCTGGGTTTGAAAGGCGGTTTGGATAAGCACCTGTAGTATTGCTAGTCTTGTCGTTGAAAGGATAAACACCATACTCACCAAACTCAAAACCAGCACGCCACTGGCTACTTGGCAAATTACAGTTACCATTCTGTCCCCAACCTGCACGAAGTTTCAAGAAGTCCAACCAAGAGGCAGTACTTTCCATAAACTTTTCATTAGAGATTACCCAACCAGCAGATACAGAAGGGAAGTAGCCCCAACGCTTATCTGGAGAGAAGTTAGAAGAACCATCAGCACGGATAATTGCAGTCAACATATATTTCTCATCAAAGTCGTAGTTGACACGAGCAAAGTAAGACAACTTGCTCTCATAACCAGCAGGTTCACCTGTAACGACAGATGCCACAGCATTGCCATCAGCCAAGCTAGGATAAGCATGTGCAAAATCCTTAAAGATAGAACCATTAACAGTCGCATTAACAGTCTCTCCATAGTCTGGTCTAGACTTGTAATACTCCATACCTACCAAAGTATCGAAGTGGTGTAACTTGGCTATATTGAACTTATAATTCAATGTGTTAGTCAACGTCCAATTCCATCCCAAGCCAACATTGTCAGACAACTGATCCTTATCACGGCTAGCGCCCTGGTCATTCAAACGATATTCAGCCAAATAGCATCTCCATGAATTAGACCACTGCTTATAAGCAATCTGGCCACGATAGGTCAGACCTTCAATAGGTGAAATCTCTGTATAACCTACAGCATTCAAGTTAAAAGACTTGCCCTTATTTGCACCAGACTGGTTATTAACCATTGAAGCAATAGGGTTGCTTGTATATGAATTGAAAGCAAACCAACCGGCAGAACCAGAGTTCTTCAAATCGTCATACATAAAATAATTACCATCCTTGTTATAAATAGGTACACAAGGATTAGCGCGAAGCATGTCAGAAAGAACATTTGAATATTGGTTACCAATCTGAACACCCTGATTCTGCTTGTGCTGATAGTAAACATTCTCACCGATCTTAATTACATCACGCTTACCTACACGGTAAACAACATGCTCAGAGTTCAAGCGGAAAGTGAAACGGCGGAAATCAGACTTAACGACATTGCCGAGAACACCATCCTGATACTGATAACCTACACCCATAGAGAATTTAGACAAGTCGTTACCACCTGTCACATTCAAAGAATGGTTGGTTACGATGGCATTCTTATTGCGAATTGCATCAATCCAATCTGTACCTGCATTAGAACCATCCTGGTATGCATTCAACAAATCTGCATCAATATACTTAGACCAATCATAAGCAGAGCCTCCATTATTGTAAGATACCTGGTCTTGAACAGCCATATACTGCTTTGCTGTCAACAACTGAGGCTTCTTATACATATTCTGCCAACCCACGTTAGCATCATAAGTAACCTGAACCTTGCCCATCTTACCTTGTTTGGTAGTTACAAGGATTACACCATTGGCTGCGGCAGAACCGTAGATGGCACAAGATGCGGCATCCTTCAATACGTCGATACGCTCGATGTCGGCAGGATTCAAAGCATTGATGTCACCACCAGAAACTCCATCAATTACATAAAGAGGAGCGGTAGAGCTGTTGGTACCGGCACCACGGATAGAAATTTTAAATCCATCACCTGGCTGACCGGAAGCCGCCTGAATGTTAACACCAGGAGTCTGGCTCTGCAAAGCGCCGAGCACCTGTGTGGTATTCATCTTCTGAATATCATCACCCTTTACCTCGATGGTAGCACCGGTAACGAGCTTCTTCTTCTGAACACCATAACCTACGACAACAACTTCATCGAGAGTCTTGTCGTCTGTCTTCATTGTAATTTTAAGACTAGACTGGTTACCTACAGCAATTTCCTGTTTCTGGTAACCGATATAGGTAATTACAATAGTAGAACCAGGCTTTACGTTCAAGGTAAAGTTACCATCAAGATCTGAAACGGTACCATTACCAGGGTTGCCCTTTTCTACTACACTTGCACCAATAATAGGACCTTCTGCATCGCTCACATTACCGGTTACTTTCTTTGCCTGCTGTACAGCATTTACGCTCTGACTAGGAGATGCCGCCCATGCTTCAGTTGTATAACTCAAGCCTAACGATGCTAACGCTCCCACAAGCAGCATTGATTTTTTTAAGTTCAAATTCATACTTTAGTACTTTCTAGGTTGAATAGAATTAAACGTTTGTTGACTCTGACTATCAAAAATAGTCATTCTTTTAGTTCCCGACATATCTATCAGATACGAAGGAAACAAACAGGTTAAGTTGAATTCGGTTTCATAATGGTTATTGTTTATATTGTTTATTATTGTTTCATTTCATCATCAATCTGAAGTCATTTTTAATGGAACTATAAGTGACAAACAGATTTTCGGTTGCAAAGTTACATTTCTTTTACGAAAAAAGCTGATACTATTTTGCTAATTTGAAGTATTATTTTGATTTTAGTTATTTTTTTTAATAAATCCCGATAAACACTAAAGATTTATTAACATTCTGTGTTTTTCTTACACTTATTATATATGTATGTTTCGTTAACTCTGAGCAAAAAAGTATTACCTTGCCGCTATTGAGCAGCAAGGTAATTACGTACAGGATTGGCATACATCTCGAGAATTCTCTCTCTCAAGTAAGCTTCATCCTTATTTGGAAGGTCAATTTTCGCAAGCTGACCAGCCATATATTTTTCAAATTTTGCCTTATCTTCGGCAGTATATTCTGCCTGATGAGCAGTTGAGTTTTCAAGCAAATCAAGAGCCACATAGTTGCCCGGATAGAGGCGGTAGTTCTTGAATATCTGCTCATCCATGTAGGCGGCTACCTTATTATATATATCCTGCTTTGGCATATCCGGATCCAGAGAATCAAGATACTCATCAAGACATGGGGCTGCATGATAATGTACGTGTCCCTTATAACCGAAGATACCTGTCTGCATACTTACCAGATCATCAGTAGGTCCCTTTTTCCACTCCGCATGATCACGCTTCTGCTGGAATTCCTTTGCCTTCAGGAAATCGCATGGGTCATACTCATAACTGATAGACAGAGGAACCAGATGCAACTGCTTCAATCGTTCTATAATACTTCCCTCACCACCCATAGACATCATCTGGAGAATTGATTTCTGGGTACGGTCATTGCTATCCTTGGCACGACCTTCACGCTGGGCAATCCAGATATTCTCATTTTTCTCCTTGATAGCAAAGTGCATATAGTCGGAAAGACGCTTACTGGACATCAACATCTGACGCATACTCAAGGCACGCTCTACGATGAATGCCTTGTTGACACGTACCAGATCCTTGACCCATGGAAGAGACAGGAGATTATCGCCGATGGCTATCTCGCAAGTCGTTTTGAACTTGTTCTCTATCAGCATGACATCGAGGATAGCAGAATCGAGCACAATATCACGATGATTACTGATGAAGGTATAGTTGCGGGTATTGTCGAGTGACGAACAGTCCATCTCGCAGCCCGTAGCCGCCTTCTTCAATATGCCAAGAACGAAGTCATAAGCGAAAGCCAGCTGGAAATCAAGATTTGTCTTACAAGCCTTCAACTTTTGGGCAATCATTTCCAATGGTACCTGTGGATACAGGTATGCCAACACTTGCTTGAACTGGTCGTTTGCCAGCAAACGATCAAATACCTCTGGGAGGTCTTCCGGCTCCCAAGGTCTAATGGTATCAAATTCTTGAGGGATTTTCATGATGTAAAGCTTTTAAAATTGATTCTCTACAATGTCACTGAGCACATCCTTGATATCAAGTCCTGCGGCACGAACCTGCTGCGGAATGAAACTTGTAACGGTCATACCCGGTGTCGTATTGATTTCCAGCATGTTCACCTTATCCTTACCGTTCTCATCCTTGGTGATGATATAATCAATACGGATAATACCATTAGCATGAAGGATATCATAGATGCGG
Organism: Segatella hominis; assembly: GCF_019249725.2. Taxonomy (NCBI): domain Bacteria; kingdom Pseudomonadati; phylum Bacteroidota; class Bacteroidia; order Bacteroidales; family Prevotellaceae; genus Segatella; species Segatella hominis. The sequence continues at coordinate 3,408,900 of NZ_CP137559.1, read as the reverse complement.
GAAGTAGTCTTAGCCACTTCTGCTGCAGTTTCAGGAGAAAGACGAGCAGGAGTAATTTCCTGTACCTGTCCATTGTACTTGGCATCATAATCGAAGAATTCATTGCTGGTCACCACCTCAGTAGCAGGCAAAACCACACACTTGTCGGCAGTCTTGTATATACCCTGAGAAATTTCAACACCATCCATGAATCCCTCAATCATAGCTTCCTCAGCCTCCATAAAAGCCAGACGAAGAGCAGGAGCCAACTGGTCTGCCTCCTTAACCTTGGAAACACCAAAACTGCTACCATCAGCAGCAGGCTTTACAAAGCAAGGCATACCGATGCGCTTGGCTATAGCCTCATCATCATATTCCTCACCACGGCGGAGCAAGATGCTATCAGCTACATTGATACCAAATCCACGAAGATAATTGTTGAGTACATACTTATCAAAAGTCATAGCCTCTACAAGAACACCACTTGTAGAATAAGGCAAATGAATCAGGTCGAAATAGCCCTGCATTACACCATTCTCACCAGGCTGACCATGAATCGTAATATACGCATAATCAAAATACTTGCGCTGTCCATCCTTGACAAAAGAGAAATCATTCTTGTCAATTTCGGCAGTATCACCATTATCAAAGGCTACATGCCAGTCGGTGCCCTTGACATCGACTATATATATGTTATAGCGCTCTTTATCAAAGAAAGAGTACAAACCCTGACCTGAGCGCAATGATACGTCGTGCTCAGAAGAATCACCACCGCAGACGATGGCTATCGTTCTTTTGTTATTTTCCATCTCTTATTTATATTTAATGAATTAGAATCTGTTTTTATCTGTCACTTTTGACCTATAGAATCATCACTTAGTCTGGAACGTATCTTGTGTGGTTCCTGCGATGAATCCTCTCCACTTCTCTATGAGTTTGCGGAAGTCATCAGGCCACTCGCTATCGAAGTCCATCTGCTGTTGGGTAGTAGGATGCACAAAACCAAGTGTCTTGGCATGGAGTGCCTGTCTTGGGCAGAGTTTGAAACAATTTTGTATAAAAGCCTTGTAACTGCTACTTCTCTGTCCTCTCAATATTTCTGCACCACCATACGTCTCGTCCATAAAGAGCGGATGACCGATATGCTTCATGTGAGCACGAATCTGATGGGTTCTACCTGTCTCCAGCACACACTCCACAAGCGTGGTATATCCAAAGCGCTCCAATACCCGATAATGCGTTACCGCACTTTTACCGATACCACTATCCGGGTCGAACACCTTCATACGAAGACGATTCTTGGGATCTCTTCCGATGTTCCCCTCGATACGACCTTCGTCCTCAACGATATTTCCCCATACCAAAGCATTGTATCTGCGATGGGTGGTCTTATTGAAAAACTGCTTTCCCAAAGAGGTCTTGGCACCAGGAGTCTTTGCCACAACAAGCAAACCAGACGTATCCTTATCAATACGATGCACCAGGCCCACTTCCGGATCGTTGGCATCAAATTCCGGCATATCTCTCAGATGCCAGGCTACAGCCTGAATCAGCGTACCATGGAAATTACCAGCGCCAGGATGCACTACCATACCAGCCTCTTTATTTACGACCATCAACTGGTCATCTTCATAAACCACATTGATGTCAATCTCCTCTGGTTTGATGCTGGTCTCATGTCTTGGACGGTCCATCATCAACGTGATCATATCATTCGGGCGAACCTTATAATTACTCTTTACAGGTTTCCCGTTGACATGGATAAAACCGGCATCAGCAGCCTGCTGAATACGATTACGGCTCTGGTATGCCATTTTATCAGCCAGGTATTTATCAATTCTCACCGGATCCTGATTAGCATCCACCTGCACCTTCCAGTGCTCATAGAGTTCACCATCCGACGAGGACGACTCGCCGATAGGCTGAAATTCATCATCCAACTCTTCATCAAGCCCATCAACATCTCCAGCATCATCAAAACCGAAATCATTCTCCACTGGAGCATATACCTTATTATATATATAATCTAAAAATCTCATTCGTTCGTACAATTGAATTCTTCACATATCTTTCTTCATTCATCACTTACCTATTCTACCACTTCTTTATGTGAATGCGAAGGAGTCAAAGGCTCAGTGGTCTCCGTGCCAGGAACGACCTCAAAATTGTCAGCATCTCCCGACTCTTGAACCTCCTTCTCAAGCTCTTCCTGTTCATACTTAGGATCAACATAGTTGACGGAATCAGCAGCATCACGCTGACCATTTCCCACCTGTACCGTAAGAATCGCATCAATGGACACCTTATCACCAGCAACCACATGCTTTCCCTTGACCAGGATACCATAAACCCAGTCTTCCTCACCAGGTATATACTGAGGAGCACCCAACTTGAAGCCCATGGCAGTCAACTTAGCCATAGCCTCTCGCAGAGAACTGTTGTCAATCACATCAGGGATGGTCAAGGTAGGTGTGTGATCAGAGTTGATAGTCACATAAATCACTCGTCCAGCCTTTACCCTTTCTCCAGAAACAGGAGATTGTTCCAAGATACAGTCAGGAGGAAGATTGCGTACATATCCCGTATCCGTCACTTCAATCTGAAGTCCGGCATCATCAAGGATACGCTCAGCGTCAGCGAAACTCTTATATCGAATATCCGGAATCAGAATAGCCTCACCATGATGAGTATAGAGTTCAATACCGAACTTAACGCCCACACAAAGCAGTGCGACAACCACTCCCATAGCGAAGAGATTGCCCCAGAGATACTTGCTCTTAAACTTATTAAAAAATTCAGATGAAGTCATTCTATTTCATTTTTGTCTGCAAAGATAGTATAAATCGAAGACAATACAAAATAAAAAAATGATTTTTTCAATTTATTGTTGAGAAGAAGGCTATAAATACAAAAGAGACCTAAAACAAAAAGAGGTAAAACACCTAAAGGTCTATAAACACAAAAAGCAGCATAGGAGTTATCCCTGCTGCTTTCAATGTCATCGTTAATTCTGAAGCCCAACGAATATTATTTTCCGTGGTGCTCGTCAGACACAGTTAACTTCTTACGGCCATGAGCACGGCGAGAAGCCAATACACGACGACCATTCTTTGTTGCCATACGCTCACGGAAACCATGCTTGTTCACGCGACGACGATTGTGAGGCTGAAATGTTCTTTTCATTTTTCTTTATTATTTTTTTAATTAATATTCCAAAAAAGAGGGCATAACACACCTTTCGGGCTGCAAAATTACGCATTATTTCTGAAATAACCAAGAAAACTGCAAAAATTAGCTTAAATATTTATGTTTTTTTCGATAATTGCTTGGGTTTTTCGTGATTTTACCGTAACTTTGCACCGTTTTACAGAAATATAATATAATTCAAAATAAACAAAATGATTAATTCACAGGAAATTAAGATTGGTACTTGCATCCGCATGGATGGCAAAGTTTGGGTTTGTATTGACTTTCAGCACAGAAAGCCAGGTAAGGGTAATACTGTCATGAACACCAAGTTGAAGAACGTGGCTGACGGCCGTGTTTTGGAGCGTACTTTCCAGGTAGGTTTCAAGTTGGAGGATGTTCGCGTTGAGCGCCGCCCTTATCAGTATCTCTACGAGGATGCTACTGGTTGCATCTTTATGAATCAGGAGACTTTCGAGCAGGTGCCTATCGCTAAGGAGAACGTTACTGGTGGTCAGTACATGAAGGAAGGTGATGTTGTAGAGGTTGTAACTGATACAACTGATGGTACTATCCTCTTGGCAGAAATGCCTGTTAAGACTACTTTGAAGATTACTCACTCTGAGCCAGGTGTTAAGGGTAACACTGCTACCAACGCTACTAAGCCTGCTACTTTGGAGACTGGTGCTGAGGTTCGCGTTCCTTTGTTCGTAAACGAAGGTGAGACTATCCAGATCGATACTCGTGACGGTAGCTACCTCGGTCGTGTAAGCGAGTAATTCCTCGCCTGTTCCTATCAGAGTTCTAATCAACTAAACTTGAATCATATATGAAATATTCCATCATTGTCCCTGTATTCAATCGCCCTGATGAGGTGAGTGAACTACTTGAGAGTTTGACACACCAGACCGTCAAGGACTTCGAGGTCATCATCGTTGAAGACGGCTCTAAGATTCCTTGCAAGGAGGTTTGTGATGCGTACAAAGACAAGATGGATATTCAGTATTTCTTCAAGGAGAACTCTGGTCCAGGACAAAGTCGCAACTATGGTGCCGAGAGAGCATCAGGCGAGTATCTGTTGATACTTGACAGCGACGTAGTCCTCCCTGAAAATTATCTCAAAGCAGTAAATGATGAATTGAGCCGTGAGCCTGCTGATGCATTCGGCGGTCCTGACAAGGCGCATTCATCATTTACAGATACCCAAAAGGCTATATCTTACTCCATGACATCTTTTTTCACCACCGGTGGTATCCGTGGCGGCAAAAAGAAGATGGATAAATTCTATCCCCGTTCATTCAATATGGGTATCCGCAAGGATGTTTATCTCAGATTGAATGGTTTTTCTGCCATGCGTTTCGGAGAGGATATAGATTTTTCTATCCGTATATTCAAAGCAGGCTGCCGTTGCCGCCTCTTCCCTGAAGCATGGGTATGGCACAAGCGCCGCACCGATTTCCGTAAATTCTGGCGTCAGGTCTATAATAGCGGTATTGCCCGCATCAACCTCTACAAGAAATATCCAGAGAGCCTCAAGCTCGTGCATTTACTTCCAATGGTCTTTACCGTTGGCATCATAGGCACGCTGTTACTCCTGTTCTTTGGTTTCTTACCATACCTATTGGGCACAGAGCACATTTTCCCAGTACTTGGCAATGCCATGGCAGCATTGGGTTGCATCGGCTTATTCTTGATCCTACTCTATATCGTAGCGTTAGTTATCGACAGTACCAAACAGAATCAGAGTTTGAAGATTGGCATACTGAGTATCCGAGCAGCGTTTACCCAACTGATGGGCTATGGTTGCGGATTCCTGTCTGCATGGTGGAAGAGATGCATCTTGGGCAAGAGCGAATTCAGCGCTTACAACAAGACCTTCTACAAATAAAGAATTCCTGCGAAAACTTTTCAAAATTAACAAATATGAGCGAAAAACTATCCATAGCGAAGTGGGCTTCAGAAGACCAGCCTCGCGAAAAGCTCGAAAGTTTAGGTCCCAGTGCATTGTCAAATGCAGAACTGTGCGCCATCCTTATCGGTTCTGGTTCCAGAGACGAAAGTGCTGTAGAACTGATGAAACGTATTCTCAACAATTGCGACAACAACCTCAATACACTCGGCAAGATGACCCTACAGGAACTACAGCAATACAAAGGTATGGGACCTGCCAAAGCCATCACTTTACAAGCAGCTTGCGAACTTGGCAAGCGCCGTGCTCTTGACAAAATTGGAGTACGTCCCGACTTAGGCTCATCATTGGCTATTTACAACTACATGCTCCCCCGCATGCAAGATCTCGATGTGGAAGAAGGTTGGATTCTCCTGATGAACCAGAACTTCAAACTCATTAAGGCTGAACGCATCTCTCATGGCGGTATCACAGAAACAGCCATAGATGTCCGCCTCATCATGAAAGAAGTGTTCCTCAACAATGCCACCATCTTGGCTATCTGCCATAACCATCCCAGCAACAATCCTATTCCAAGCAAAAACGATGATCTGCTGACCAACCAGATCAACAAGGCCTGTCAGATCATGCGCATTTTCTTCATGGACCATGTCATCATCACGGATGGAGCCTTCTACTCTTATCATGACAAAGGGAAACTGTAAATATCAGCATTTCTCAAGCAAATATCAGCTCAAAGAGCGAAAATAAATCACCTTTTATTTTGTTTTCTCTGTATTTTATGCTACCTTTGCAAAATATAAGCAATAATCATACAGGTAGCATTTCGTGTGCCCCTTCACAAAAAGAATAAAGAATTTATGACACAAGAAGAAAAGACAAAAATAGAAGAGAAAATCGTAGATGTACTCAAAACCGTTTACGACCCTGAGATTCCTGTGAATATCTGGGAATTGGGAATGATCTACAAGATAGATGTCAAAGACGATGGCAATGTAGATATTGACATGACATTTACTGCCCCATCATGCCCTGCTGCCGACTTCATTCTGGAAGATGTGCGCACCAAGGTGGACAGCGTAGATGGTGTCAATTCAACAAACGTCAACCTTGTTTTTGAACCTGCCTGGGATCAGAGTATGATGAGCGAGGAAGCTCGCGTAGAACTTGGCTTCGAATAAAGACAAAGCCGTTGAATTCTTCACTCTTCATTCTTCACCTTCACTTAAAAAGTTTCGCTTATGAAAAATGTATATTTCCTTTCAGATGCACATCTGGGTTCGTTAGCCATACCGCATGCCCGCATGCAGGAACGCCGTCTGGTACGCTTTCTGGACAGCATCAAGACAAAAGCCTCTGCCATATATCTTTTAGGCGATATGTTTGACTTCTGGAACGAATACAAATATGTGGTACCCAAAGGGTACACCCGCTTTTTGGGAAAACTCTCTGAGTTGACCGATATGGGAGTGGAAGTACATTTCTTCACGGGCAATCATGACCTCTGGACATACGGCTATCTGGAGCAGGAATGTGGGGTCATCGTGCATTACAAACCTCAGACCGTAGAAATTTACGACAAGGTATTTTTCCTGGCTCATGGTGACGGACTTGGAGATCCGGACAAGAAGTTCAAATTATTGAAATCCATGTTCCACAACCCTACCTGCCAACGCCTGCTGAATGCCATCCATCCACGATGGGGAATGGCATTGGGACTGAACTGGGCAAAGCATAGCAGACTTAAACGGACTGATGGAAAAGAAGAACCATACATGGGCGAAAAGAAGGAATTCCTCGTCCGTTTTGCCAAACAGTATATGCAAGGGCACAAGAACATCGACTACTTCATGTTTGGCCATCGCCACATCGAACTGGATCTCATGCTCAGCAAGAAAACCCGCATGATGATTTTAGGAGATTGGATCTGGCAGTTTACTTATGCCGTATTCGATGGAGAACACATGTTTATGGAAGAATACGTGGAAGGCGAAAGCCAACCATAACAATAAAGGGCAGCCAATGAAGCTGCCCTTTATTGTTATCGCTGTATTCTTCCTCCTGAAGAAGTCATATTATGGATAATCTCCTCTTCCGACACCAGATTCTGGTCACCTGGAATGGTATTCTTGATGGCACTTGCCGACAAGGAGAAGTCCAGACAATATTGATTTTCATCGCCCCATTTCTGATGAGCATGTATATAGGCAGCCACAAAAGCATCTCCTACACCCATCGGGTCAATGATAGGCTGAATATCGTAGATTCTGGTAGAATAGAGTTTGTCTTCCTGAGAATCGTAAAGCAAACCACTCAGGGTATGATGACTGCTGGCAATCTGATTGCGTACTGCCATCACCATTTTCTTACACTTAGGGAAGAGTTTGTGCATCTTGCGGAAATACTCCAGATAAGCCTCCTTATCTATCTCATAGTTTTCATCCAGAGCCTCAAAAGGAATATGAGGTACACCGCTGGCAACCTCCCACTCATTTTGGTCGCCAAAGATAATATCGCTGTATTGCATCATCTGGAAGAGCACATCATGAGGTTCCAATCCGTATCCCCAAAGATTCTTACGGTAGTTGATATCGCAGACAATGGTCAAGCCATCCGATACCGCCAATTTGATGGCATCCATGGTAGATTCCATCGCATCACGGCTGATGGCACAAGTAATACCTGAGCAATGGAATACAGCCGCATCAGCCAAGACCTTATCCCATTTCACCATATTCCTTTTCAATGAATAAAAAGAAGAATTCTTGCGGTCATAAATCACGCGGGAATTACGCATCGCCACGGCTTCCTCAAAATAATAAGTACCCAGACGTTCTCCGCCACGTACCACATGCGAAACATTCAGACCATACTCTCGGAGATGCATCAGCGCAGCTTCTCCCATTTCACCATAAGGCACACGGGTGACATATTCTACGTTGTTTCCCAAATAAGCCAGAGAGATAGCGACATTCGCCTCACTGCCTCCATAATTGCCTTCCATGCGACGGCCCTGGAATAAACGTTGATAACCAGGCTTAGAAATTCTAAGCAAAATTTCTCCGAAAGTTACAATCTTTGTTTTCATCTTTTTATCATTGAGATTAATACCTAGTAATAATATAGCTGATGAGTATGGCTTGTTTCACAAAGACAAAGCCTAAGTGTTATAGTAAAAGAATTAAGGTGAAGCATTTCTATCGTTGCAGAAAAGCTTCACCTTATTATATATAGGATGATTACTTATTAGCAACCAAATCCATAGTATCGCGAGCAATAACGATTTCCTCGTCTGTAGGAACTACAACTACCTTCACCTTACTGTCGTCAGTAGAGATGATAGCTTCCTCACCACGAACCTTGTCGTTAACCTCCTTATTGATCTTGATGCCAAGATACTCCAGGTTCTTGCAAGCTTCCTCGCGAAGGTCGGTCTGGTTCTCACCAACACCAGCTGTAAATACGATAGCGTCAACGCCACCCATAGCTGCTGTGTAAGCACCGATATACTTCTTGATGCGATACTCGTACATGCGGAGAGCCAGCTGAGCCTTCTCGTTACCCTCGTTGGCAGCGTTCTCGATGTCGCGCATATCAGAAGAAATACCTGTAATACCGAGCACACCACTCTTTTTGTTCAGGAAGTCAGCCATCTCCTGTGGCTTCATGTTCAACTTCTCCATCAGATAAGTAACAGCAGAAGCATCGATGTCACCACAACGTGAACCCATCATCAAACCAGCCAATGGAGTCAAGCCCATTGAAGTATCCAATACCTTACCATTCAATACAGCAGCTACAGAGCCACCGTTACCGATGTGGCAAGTGATGATCTTAGAGTTGTTCTGGTCGAGACCGAGAATCTCACAAACACGCTTAGAAACATAGCGGTGAGATGTTCCGTGGAAACCATAACGGCGTACATGATACTTCTCATACAACTCATAAGGAATTGCATAGAGGTAAGCGTAGTCTGGCATTGTGCTGTGGAATGCGTTGTCGAATACACAAACCTGAGGAGTGCCTGGCATCAAAGAGTCAACGGCACGGATACCCTTCAGGTGGCCAGCGTTGTGAACTGGAGCAAGGTCGCAAAGTTCCTCGATACCATCCTCAACGCTCTGATCAACAATAACGCTCTCCTTGAACTTATCACCACCCTGTACGACACGGTGTCCTACAGCGTCGATTTCCTTCAAGTCCTTGATAGCGCCGATTTCTGGGTCGAGCAAGCACTTGAACACGAAGTTCACACCTTCCTTGTGGTCAGGCATATCGTGCATAATCTGCTTCTTCTCACCATTAGGCAATTTCACCTTGATGAATGCGTTATCAAGACCGATACGCTCTACACCACCCTGTGCCAATACAGACTCATCGTCCATATTATATAACTTGTACTTGATAGATGAACTACCACAGTTCAGAACCAATACTTTCATAATGTTAATTTTGTAATGTTATTGATTGAATAAAGTTAGTTTACGCCTTCTTAGCATCCTGTGCCTGGCAAGCGGTGATAGCTACCATGTAGTAGATATCATCTACAGAGCAACCACGAGAGAGGTCGTTTACAGGACGAGCGATACCCTGAAGGATAGGGCCGATAGCGATGGCACCACCCAAACGCTGAACGAGCTTGTAACCGATGTTACCCACCTCAAGGTTAGGAACTACCAATACATTAGCCTTACCAGCTACATCAGAACCTGGAGCCTTCTTGGCAGCTACCTCAGGAACAAGAGCTGCATCGGCCTGAAGCTCACCATCAAGATGAAGCTCTGGGAACTTCTCCTTAGCGATTGCTACTGCGTCTGTCACCTTGTCGATGATATATACGCTCTTACCAGTCTCCTTGTTGATAGCATCCTTAGCACTACCCTTTGTAGAGAAGCTCAACATAGCAATCTGAGGATCCTTAATACCTGCTACTGACTGAGCTGTATGAGCTGTAGTATAGGCAATCTGAGCAAGCTGGTCTGCTGTAGGGTTTGGAGTTACAGCAACGTCACCCATTACCACTACGCCATCCTGACCATACTGCTTTTGATCAGAGATGAGCAACATAGCACCACTTACGCAAGTGATACCTGGAGTACACTTGATAATCTGAAGAGCTGGACGGAGCGTATCACCAGTTGTGCTCAATGCACCTGAGATCTGACCATCAGCACCCTCAGTCTTGATAATCATACAACCGAGGTAGAGGTTGTTCTTAGTTACAAGTTCACGAGCCAGCTCTACTGTCATGCCCTTCTTCTTACGAAGTTCAGCGAGCTTCTCAGCATATTCCTCAGTCTTAGGGTTGTTTTGTGGATCAACGATAGTAGCCTTGTCGATGTTGTTAAGACCCCACTGTGCTGCGAGATTCTTAATATTGGCAGGGTTACCGATGAGGATGATGTCTGCGAGACCATCAGCCAAAACTTTATCGGCTGCTTTCAATGTACGCTCCTCTTCTGCTTCAGGGAGCACGATGCGCTGCTTATCAGCTTTAGCGCGAGCTACAATTTGCTGTAATAAATCCATTTTATTTTTTTATTTATTTAATTTTTGTTATTTGCTAAGTAGATTTGTCCTAGATGAGGCATCACATTCAGGCATAAACCCGTTTGTTTGCCACATCGACTTTGCAAAAGTACATAAAAAGTTTGATATAAGCTAAATATTATTGTGTAAAAAAAGCTAAAATCAGAGATATTACTATTTGTAAAGGTTTACGGAGCAAGAAAAGTGAAGAACGAAGAGTGAAGAGTGAAGAATTCAAGAGTGAAGGCATATGAATTCTTCACTCTTCACTCTTCGTTCTTCACTTAAATAATTTCCTGCGTCAATATACTCTCCAACTCCTCTGCAGAAAGTCTCAGTTTAAACTCACCCTTGATAGCCACACTAATTCTTCCCGTCTCTTCCGATACGATGACGGCAATGGCATCACTACTCTGCGAAATACCCAAGGCTGCACGGTGACGGAGACCTAATTCTTTAGGAATATCCAGATTATGACTCACAGGGAGAATACAACCAGCCGACATGATTCGCTTGTTGCTTACCACCATCGCGCCATCATGCAAAGGCGAGTTTTTGAAGAAGATGTTCTCTATCAACCGCTGGTTAATCTTAGCATCTATCTCCTCTCCCGTATCCATGATATCCTTCAGCGGAACTCCCCGCTCGATAACGATCAGGGCGCCCACATATTTCTTTGCCATGCTCATACAGGCCATCACGATAGGCATGATGGTTTCCTTATCCGCCTCCCGCTGACTATCCTTGTTGGAATGGAAGAAGCGCACCAATCGCCTCATCCCCTTCTGCGAACCTATCTCATAAAGGAAACGGCGGATATCTTCCTGGAAGATAACAATCAGCGCAATGACTCCCACGCTCACCAACTTATCCAAGATCGAACCCAGGAGACGCATTTCCAACACCTGACTCACAAAAAGCCAGATAAGCACAAAGAGCATGATGCCCACAAATATGTTGAGGGAGCGGGACTCCTTCATCAAGCGATAGACATAGAATAGCAGTGAAGCTACCAGCAGGATGTCTAAAGCATCTTTTATACCGAATTCTATCATTTCAACTTAATCTTTATCCATCATGGCATCTACAATCCTTACAGCCTCGACAGCCTCCTTCACATCATGGACACGCAGTATCTTGGCACCCTTCATCAGAGCAATGGTATCAAGCACCGAAGTGCCATTGAGAGAAGTGGTAGCATCACCACCCAACAGCTTATAGATCATGCTCTTACGGGAGATACCCACAAGCACAGGAAGTTCCAGCACATTCAGCTTTTCCATCTCATTGTATATCTGATAATTCTGAATGAGATTCTTGCCGAAACAGAACCCCGGATCCAGAATGATATCCTTGGCACCAAGATCACGCAATTGCTGCACTTCCTTGGCAAAGCCCTTCATCATTCCGGCAAGTGTAGGCTGCACAGACATTAATATATAAGGTACCTTCAGTTCACCAACCAACTGGAACATCTCCGGATATTCCTCATGACGCTGCTCAAGTGGAACATTGACAATGCCCGTGATACCACCTTCCGATACATCATTAATGATATCAGCCCCCCACTCTTCTATACACTTGCGTGCCAAGGTTGGGCGATAAGTATCTACGGAGACGGCAGCATCCGGTTGCTCCCTGCGAACGATGTCGAGAGCGAACTTCAGTCGTCTTCCCTCCTCCTCTTCCGAAACTTCATCAGCACCCGGACGGGTAGAGAAAGCCCCGATATCGATGATGCTTCCACCTTCAGCAATAATTTGGTTGGCTCTGTTGGCAATTTCCTCCTCAGTCTGTTTTCTACTACCAGAGTAAAAACTGTCGGGTGTTACATTTAGAATACCCATCACCTGAGGAGTATTCAGATTCATCAATCGTCCCTTTATATTGATTGTATATTCCATTTATCAACTATTTTCTTGCAAAAATAGAAAGAATATTCGAGATAACTCGCTTTTTTTAAGAAAATTGTTTGATATTTCCACGATTTAAAGTACTTTTGCACTCAAAACAATAGTTATAGACTATGGAAATTTCAGAACTCTATCAGATTTACCAAGCGCACCCGGTGATTACCACCGATAGCCGCGACTGTCCAGAGGGCAGCATCTTCCTGGCTTTGAAGGGCGCATCGTTTGATGGCAACAAGTTTGCCGACATGGCTTTGGAGAAAGGCTGTGCCTATGTGATTATTGATGAAAAGGAGTATGCCAAGGAGGGCGATGAGCGCTATATCCTCGTAGAAGATTGCCTCACCACCTTCAAGGAACTCGCCCGTGAACATCGTCGCCACTTCGACATTCCTGTTATAGGTATCACCGGCACCAACGGCAAGACCACAACCAAGGAATTGGTTTCTGCCGTGCTCGATGAGAAATACAACGTGATGTTTACACAGGGCAATTTCAATAATGATGTCGGTGTTCCTAAGACGCTCTTCCGCCTCACTCCAGAAAATGAGATTGCAGTTGTAGAAATGGGTGCCTCCCATCCTGGCGACATCCAGAAACTCGTGGATTACGTGGAACCTACCTGCGGCATGATTACCAATGTGGGGCGTGCCCACCTGCAAGGTTTCGGCAGTTTTGAGGGAGTAAAGAAGACCAAGGGCGAACTTTACGATTTCCTTGCAGCCAACGATGCTTTGGTATTCATCAATGCCGACAACGAGCATCTGATGCAGATGGCAGACCAGCGTAATATCAACCGCCTCATCACCTACGGCAAAGATGAGAACTGTGATGTTTGGGGAGAGGTTATCTCCTGCGCTCCTTTCCTGAAGTTCCGCTGGCGCACCGAGAGTTGCGACTGGCATGAGGTTCAGACTCATCTCATCGGCTCTTACAATATCGACAACATGCTTGCCGCCATCACCATCGGTCTTCATTTCGATGTGAAGCCTCAGCAGATAGACCACGCTTTGGAGAATTACATTCCAAGCAACAACCGTTCACAGTTGGAAGAGACGGCACACAACAAGCTGGTGGTAGATGCCTACAATGCCAACCCATCGAGCATGGCAGCCGCCATCGAGAATTTCCGCGTGATGGATGTACCCCAGAAGATGGCTATCTTAGGTCAGATGGGCGAGCTTGGAGAAGTAAGTCACGAGGAACATCAGAAGGTAGTTGACCAACTGCAGGCTGCCGGCTTGGAGAATGTCTGGCTGGTAGGCGATGAGTTCAAGGATATCCCTTGCAGTTACCGCAAGTTCCATGATGTAGAAGAGGTAAAGGCTGCCATCAAGGAAGCACAGCCTCACGACCATTACATTCTCATCAAGGGAAGCAATAGTGTCAAGTTATTTCAGCTTCCAGAATTATTATAAGGATTTAGAATACGCCCCCAAAAATTATTTTCTGCCCAAAGCATAATTTCTACGTGGGCAAGGAGATTTTTTTTCCTTGGGCAGGGAAAAATGAAAGTGGGGTAAGCCCCAAGAATAAAGGCGGTGTTCCGATTTCACTCGGAGCACCGCCTTTGTCTATTTTTTCTCAAACATCCATACGGATGTAAGTTTCCGTTTTATTCTTCAAATTACCTGATTTTCAAGAATATAACTTGTTAAAAATCGACCTAACTTAACGATGCGCATCATTGCACCTTAACGATGCGCATCATTAGCACCTAATAAAGCGCATCATTAACACCTAATAAAGCGCATCGTTAGACCTCTATAAAACGCATCGTTAAAATTCATACATTTGCTTCCTTTTTTATCCCCTTAAACTCAGCTCCAAAAACTTGTCGCATAACTGAAATACCCCATCATCTTGCGTGATAAAATCTCTGTCCAGTAAGGTCTTGACAGCTCCTTGTACGGTGCTTGCCCCAAGATGATACTTCTGCAAAAACCCTTGTGACATCAGAGAAGAGGGTTTTCCTTCCAAAGCGATAGCCGTAAGCACCTGCTTCTGCTTGGCTGTCAACTGGTATATCAACGCTTGATAGGCAAAGCGATGCTGGGCAAGAATTCCATCAATCGCAAAAGTATTCCGGCGAAAGATCGCCTTCAATAATAAACGGATTTAACTGTACCATAAGCATTTACGTCATTATTAATTTTACGTAACGAAGAATTCATAATGCAAAGATACGATGAATATTTGTAAACGGCAAACATTTATCGGAAAAAAGTATCGGGCATTCAAAAAAGTATCTTAGGATACTGCCTATGTATCTTAACATACCAGGCAATGTATCCTAAGATACTTTGCAATATAGCTTCATGTGCCCATGAAGCCTGTTTCATCGGCTAAAGGAATAAGTTTCATCTTAGGATGAAGCCTACTTCTTGCACATCCCCAGAAAATACTTATGTATCTCTAAACTGTCGTTCAATTCCGGATGGAAGGCGGTAACCAGCTGGTTACCCTGACGGGCAGCTACAATCTTGCCATCTACCTCGGCAAGAACCTCGGCATCACCCCACACCTCTTTAATATATGGAGCACGGATGAAAGTCATAGGAATATTGCCCTCAATGCCCTTCATCGGAGCCTCAATGTAGAAACTGCCCAACTGGCGACCATAGGCATTTCTCAAAGCCGTGATATCCATGGAAGCAATGCGATGACTTGGCTCACCCTCTATCTTCTTGGCAAGAAGAATCAAACCAGCACAAGTACCATAAACAGGCAAGCCTGCTGCAATGGCCTCCTTCACAGGTTCCATCAATCCGAGTTCATTCAAGAGTTTTGCCTGGGTAGTACTCTCGCCACCAGGAATAATCAAGCCATCCTTAGGCTGCTCCCAATCCTTCAACTGGCGCACCTCAAAACTATCCACACCCAACTGAGCCAACTTCTGTCTATGCTCAGCAAAAGCACCTTGTAAAGCTAATACTGCTATTCTCATATTTTTCCTAATACAAAAGCCCCTTCTTTGCAGGAGGGGCCTTCCAATTAAAACATCATCATCTATTACTTACCTCTTTCAGCCATGAGGAGCGCAATCTCCTGCTCGTTGATACCAACCATCGCCTCACCGAGATCCTCACTCAACTCAGCCAACATCTTAGGGTCGTTATAGTTGGTAACTGCCTTCACGATAGCCTGAGCACGCTTAGCAGGGTTACCGCTCTTGAAGATACCAGAGCCTACGAATACACCCTCAGCACCGAGCTGCATCATCAGGGCAGCATCGGCAGGAGTAGCCACACCACCTGCTGCAAAGTTAACTACTGGCAACTTACCATTCTCGTGAACATACTTCACCAGGTCGTAAGGAGCCTGCAATTGCTTGGCAGCCTCGTAGAGTTCATCCTCGCTCATAGAAACCAAACGGCGGATTTCGCTCTGCATCATACGCATGTGGGTAACAGCCTGAACCACATCACCAGTTCCTGGCTCACCCTTGGTACGAATCATAGTAGCACCTTCAGCGATACGACGGAGTGCCTCACCCAGGTTCTTGGCACCACAAACGAATGGTACATCAAACTGAGTCTTGTCAATATGATAAACATTATCTGCTGGAGAGAGCACCTCGCTCTCGTCGATATAGTCGATTTCGATAGCCTGAAGAATCTGAGCCTCAGCGAAGTGACCGATGCGGCACTTAGCCATTACAGGGATAGAAACAGCCTCCTGAATACCCTTGATCATCTTAGGATCGCTCATACGAGAAACACCACCTGCTGCACGGATATCAGCTGGAATACGTTCCAAAGCCATTACTGCGCATGCACCTGCAGCCTCTGCGATTCTTGCCTGTTCTGGAGTTGTCACGTCCATGATCACACCACCCTTGAGCATCTGAGCCAAGTTGCGGTTCAATTCTTGTCTATTTTCTGCCATAATTTTATTCATTTTCTTAATTACGGCTACAAAGGAAACACTTTTCGATGAAACAGCAGAAAAATGTTCCAAATTCTGCAAACATTGAGTCATTTTGTATAAAGGATGATTCGCAAAAGTATAAGCCATATTCCGAAATATGCAAAGCTCTACACAGATTGAGCGGCAAAGAGCAATCTACAAGGAAGCTTTCCTTTAAAACTTATATAATAGGTAAAACCTTGACCTTCTATCCGAAAACTATTAAACAATAATAATTTAAGGGTTTTATCATCTGAGCATCTTTATTTTTTCGTATCTTTGCGAAAAGTTTCGTTACGAAAAAAATCGATTATGGAAAATCCGCTTTGTTCTCATTGGTTGATACCCCATACTTTACAGACAGAGTGAAAGAAGTGGACAACATCGTACAGTTTCTCAAAAGCGAGAACCACCTTGTTCTTATGTCACCACAACGTTTTGGCAAATCAAGTCTCGTAAAAAAGGCTGTTACTCAAACCCAGCGACCATACCTATGGCTCAATATACAAGCCCGATGACAGACAAGGTATCGGTTTCATTCCAACCATCAACCGACAATGGAACAACTGCAATAGAAGATGTTTTAGACAGACAAGTATGTAATGGTCAGTATCTGCGAAGGCAACAATCCTACACAAGACAGGAACCAACCTACCAGCACGATGACCAGTACCTTATTGCGTTTAAGCAAGAAAGGCTACATCATCCGAAGTGACAGATATGAAATAGAAGACCCATTCTTCAGGAAATGGATACTCAAGAATATGATTGAGTAAGATTATATATTGAGAAATCGCCAGCGAAGTCTTTCTACAGCTTCACTGGCGATTTTGCAAGAGAGGTTTATCTATGTGTTAACAAAACAAACTCGCTCCAAATTGGACTTGGATTGGATATCAAGAAGTTTCAACTCTATATTATCTGATTCTTTTTATTCCATATCAAACGCATTTTAGTTTCCCTCTTAGTTTTATTAGAAAACAGCAAAGAAAAGTCTATTCTTCCGGAATACCAAGTCTCTTCATTTCTACCTCTGCTGATGTTTGATCCTCTCTTTCTTTTATCTTATGGAAACGATATGTTAACGTCAATCCTACTTTTCGAGTTTCATACTTTGTATTAAAACTAGATTTAACATTATAAATCTGCCTACAAGCACGATTTCTATCTCCATTAAAAATATCATACCCATCTAATGATAACCGCAATCTATCGTTCAAGAAAGATTTTTTGATACTCAAATTGACAGAAGAAGATGATTTTACATTTATCGACTCCATGTATCCACCCCAAACTTGTTGCCAAGACAGAGAGAGCAGGAAATGCTTAGGAAGCCGGAAATCATTATCAAAATTAAGAATTGTCGACGGATGTCCATCATGAAATGTTGTTCCATCAATACCCGGATAATGCATTATTGACTTCTGAAAGAATCCCGTCAACGACGCAGTATAGCATTTATAGGTCTTACGCCAATTCAACATCGCCGACAATGCTTGACGATGCGACAAATTATCTTGTGACGAAACCGTTACTGCCGAATTACCTTCCAAAGAATAAATCACCGGCAATAATGGACGATAAACATAATCATAATTTAATGTAAGAAACAAAGACTTATACATCAACAGATAAGACAAGCTATGAGTGATGGCTGTCTTCAACTGGCTATTACCCTTAGATTGCTCATAACGGTTCACATACGTCACATTATCATTCATATCTGCATAATTAGCCCGCTCTGTTCCTATCGAATAGCTAAGATTCTGCACCAACAATCCATGACTATAACCCAGGGTTACTGACGGCAAGAATGTATTATCACTATGCGACTCTATCACAGACGCCTTTTCATTCTTCCGACGAGAATATAGATTCTGATAACGTATTCCTGTACTCAAAGAAAAGTCCCCCAAGGGTAATTCGTAGTTGATAAATACTGCATTTTTAACTTCCTTATTCTCAAAACGACCATCGAACTTCAACCGTTCATAATCTATCTTGTCTATTCCCTCACTATAGCTGAAATCATATCCCATACCCATAGTGCCCCATTTTCCAAAATCATGGGTAGCATGGAAATTAGAAGCCAGGACATTCCATTTAGAATGTCCCATATATGAAACCTCAGAGCTCGTACCTATATGATTTTCCTTTAAAGCAGAATTAGTGTTCGATGCTTTAGAAATATAATCCATCACTACACTCACGTGCCAGGCATGATTCAAACTTGCATCATAATACATATTGACATGATGCGTAAGGAGGTTGTTTTTGGATTTATTCTTATCAAAGAGATAATATGCAGGTCCTGCATTTGGCACTACACTAAATGTATCCCGAGTCTCAACCTTTCCATCCGTGTACATTCCACTATAAAGCATCCCTAGTTCTGATTTATCAGACAGATGATAAGTCATACCAGCAGAATAAGTATGACTACCAGAATGCGTTAAGCTTTCAATATGTTGCATTTTATTCCAAATGGTATCAGCCAATACCTGTTTATTATAATCAGAACTTTCGGAAGCATTATTTCTCCTATAGTAATACTTACCATACAAATCTATTTTTCCTGAATTGTATGTTGAAGAGAAACCTGTTTTATGAGCCAAATGCTTTGCCTGAGTGACATTTCCGATGACATTAAATGCCACACCATCTCCTAAAATCTTAGTTTTTATATCAATCACAGGTGAACCCGACGTGTCATAATCCGCCCCTGGCATGGCAACGATTTTTAAAGATTTGATTTGATCAACTGGTAAGTTATCGATAAGACTTTGATCTCTCACCTTACGCCCGTTTAAATAATAGACCGGTGCTCCCTTACCCAACACATTGAACGAATTCCCTAAATGTAAGACACCAGGAACCTTACCAATCAGTTCATATATATCATTCTGATGGTTAAGAATAGAATCATGCTCTACGTCTACGAGTAAATTATGACCAGACAACTTTATGTTTTTGCGATGCCCTATCACCTCTATATCAGATAGAGAGATTGCTGTAGAATCCGAGATACCAGTCATGTTTTTGGCAACAACGCTACTATCAGAATCAAGGATAGCAATGTTTGCAGGAACAGGTCTAAAATATTGCCCACTGTCTATCACATTGTTCTTAGCTTGCAACAGAAGCGCCCCCAAGAACAACATGGATATACTTATAAAAAATCTCTTAACAACCATATTAATATAACCTTTAAGTTTAAAGAATCACCTTTGTCATTTACTGAGTCCACTTAAAAAAGTAAGGCTTGTTGAAAGTAGGCTCAGTAAATTAAAATGATCTCGGTGCAAAATTACGGCAAATTGCTCAAACCACCAAACTTTTTACATCATTTCTCACATAATATTTGCCCCCTAAATTATTATATAAGAAGCCTTTCGACAGCCGTGAGTTTCTGGGATGGGTAAACCGCTATGCCAAGCGCAAAGACTTCAGCAATTCTCGTATGATAAACATAGGTGCCTACACCGTAGATACAGAGACTCATGTGCTCAGCTTCCGTGGCTGCAGCGAGAAGACACTGGGCAATACCGAGTTTGCTACACTCAAGCCGAAAGATGTTAAACAATAATAATTTAAAGGAGTTTATCTTCTAAGCATCTTTATTTTTTCGTATCTTTGCGAAAAATTTCGTTACGAAAAATTTCGATTATGGAAAATCCGTTTAAATTTGGCTCATTAGTTGATGCTCCATACTTTACAGACAGAGTGAAAGAACTGGACTACATCGTACAGTTTCTCAAGAGCGAGAACCACCTTGTTCTTATGTCACCACGACGTTTTGGTAAATCAAGTCTCGTAAAAAAGGCTGTTGTCCAAACCCAACGACCATACCTATGGCTCAATATGCAAGCCGTGCTCAGCAAAGAAGATTTTGCGGCAAAGCTTCTGAAGGAACTGCTCAATCAATTCAAACTGGAAAAGATGAAGCACTATCTTCGTAACTTCCGCATCATTCCTTCTATCAACATGAACCCGATGACAGACGAGCTATCGGTTTCATTCCAACCATCAACCGATAATGGAACAACTGCAATAGAAGATGTTTTAAATACAATTCAGAAGGTTTCTACACCTCAAAACAAACTGATTGTTGTCTTTGACGAGTTTCAAAGCATCCTGGAAATCGATAAAAACATGGATAAGCAGCTCCGTTCCATCATGCAGGAACAGACAGACATCAATTACATCTTTCTGGGCAGCCAGGAATCGATGATGACAGATATCTTTGAACGTGTGAAGTCTCCGTTCTATCATTTTGGAATGCTGATGAGACTCAACAAGATTCCATACGAAGATTTCAAATCATATATTGCAGACAGATTGAAAGATGTATCAGAGCAGCCTACTCAAATTGCAGACGAGATACTGGCCTTTACAAGTTGCCATCCATACTACACGCAACAGCTTTCATTCGCAGTTTGGAACAACCTGGAAGCTGGCAAAAACGAGGATGTACTCCAACTCGCCATAGAAGACATCATAACAACTCATGATTTAGACTACGAACGTTTATGGTTGAATTTCAATAAGACAGACAAGTATGTAATGGTCAGTATCTGCGAGGGCAACAATCCTGCACAAGACAGGAACCAACCTACCAGCACGATGACCAGTGCCCTATTGCGTTTAAGCAAGAAAGGCTACATCATCCGAAGTGACAGATATGAAATAGAAGACCCATTCTTCAGGAAATGGATACTCAAGAATATGATTGAGTAAGATTATATATTGAGAAATCGCCAACGAAGTCTTTCTACAGCTTCATTGGCGATTTTGCAAGAGAGATTTATTTATGTGTTAACAAAACAAACTCGCTCCAAATTGGACTTTGATTGGATATCAATTAGAGCGAGTGCTTATCCAGTGAAATCCCAATATTCTTGCAGCCTCATTGATGCCCAACATGGAGACACCTTCCGTTGTTGCAAAACAAATCTTCAACAGAGAGTCCAAAGAGTATTCCCTGTCGAAATATCTACATATCATCTGCAAGCAGGTGATACCGCATTGCATGCTTGCAAATGTTGGTGAACAACCTTAATATTACGCATAAACAATTACAATACTGACGTTTTTGTCGTTCCGTTAAATTTCAAATTGCTCCCATGATTAATCTTCTTGCCATAATCTAAAGTATAACTTGCAGATAATGACACATAGCGTCTATCCCATGGACGGCTTTGATAAGAATAACTATCAATATAATCAGAGATAAGCCAACTCTTCGTATTACCATTTTTAAGTATGAGGGAATTAACCTGTAATTTAACAAATAAATTTCCCTTGGTATATTGTAATCCTAACTTCAAATTATCTGAGAAGCGAGTAAGGTTGGAACTTCCACGCATATATCCTTCTCCAGAACTATAAGCGTAATTGAGATTTACAGTCCAGAATTTTCCTAGTCTGCAATACAAGGTAGGATATAGTCCCCAATAACCGTTGTTTATATGAAACAGACCGGAATGCCATTCATGCACATACGAAACTTTAGAACTCAAACGAATCTTACCATGTGCAAGGTTCAAAGATGGAGTCACATTGATATATATTGGATTGAACGAGCCACTATTAATCATCTCCTTTACCATCAGTCCATTTATTTCATGCCAATAAGGTACAATATCATTGATGATATTATCCCAACTAAAGGATGAATTAAGAGAGAACAAATTAGAAGGCATCCATGTATATGACAAAAGGGCATAGGCCTGGCGTACAGTTTTCAAATCAGCATTACCCTTGCTGCCTGTCACCTCATCGTCCTGGCGCACCACTGTATTGTAGTAAGTAGGATTAATAGAACTTTGAGTGATGTTAGCCTGTACATAAACGGAATGCTTCTCGTTAAACCGTCCACTAAGCGTCATGCCTCCATTAATATAAGCCTTTGTCATCGTTGGTTCATCTTGAACCTTATAACTCTGTACAGGTATGGACATTTTCAAACTGCCACTCCACTTTTTAGAGAACTTATGATTATAATTTAAGTCAAAGGAATAGTAAGAGTTCACTAATTTCTGATAAGTATCGGCGGTTCCATAATAGTTCGTGCGATAAATCTCAGAGTTGAGTTGAGCAGTAAACACCAAATAATTTTGTTTATAAACAGGCAATCCATAACCTAGCCATAAGCTTGGCAAATAAGCATTTTCCCTTGTTCCATTGATGATGCTTTGACCTTCCGATTCCATTAATTGATAATCCTCGCTACCCTTGTTGTGGTTATAGGAGAAAGAAAGTCCACCATATACATAAGCACGATGAGGCAGTCCCTCCAGATAGAATTGTGAGCTCACATAGGGCGTAAGAGATTGAGAGGTAGCATCAGAAACAGAAGAAGTCTCTTCAGACTCATTGTATCTAATGTTCTGTCGGGTATAAATATCAGGAGTTTTGTTATATCTCACACCAGCTTGAACCAACCAAATCAGATTATTGGAATCATATCTGGCGCTGATACCTGTAGAATAAATTCGCTGCTTTTCAACTTGCTCATAGTCAACCTTTTTGTTAAGCGTAGAAGCATCATTATAAGTATAAGTGATATTCCTGTTACCTCTTATTTCATGAGCATTTTTATAATATGCTTCCACAATTGCCTGATAAGTCATATGTCCCTTCTTCAGCTTTCCTGCGACATCATAATCACCACTATCATAGTTACCAAAGCTTTGGTTAGTCTCGGCCATTACATAACCTCCATATTTGTATTCACGCAATACAAAGTTGACTACAGCCTGATAGTTTTTATATTTTGCCTCAGATGGTGATTGTAAGAATTCCACACGGGCCACCTCTTTTGGTCGAAGAGTTTTCACCTCCCAATCGCTAGCCTCAAAACCATTGATAAAGAAATGAACTTCCTTGCCCCAATTTGTCTCAACTTTATTTGTAAATTCATCTACATGCAATCCTGCCACCATCATACGAGCCAGCAATGCAGAATAATTAGATGAAGACTTGCGTTCTTCAGGAGTTGGAGTGTATGAAACACCATCTTTGATTGCAACGTGATTCTTAGCAGTGACCACCACCTCTTTGATATGCTGAGTTTTCACAGAATCTACCTCTTGAGCAGAAACTGTAGCCGAAGATGCCAACAAAGTCAACAACAACAATTCTTTCATACTATTTTCTCTTTATATTAATTAAAATTATCTCGGTGCAAAATTACGGCAAATTGCTCAAACCGCCAAACCTTTTACATCATTTTTACATAATATTTGCCCCTAGATTATTATGTAAAAATGATGTAGAAAAGTGCGTGAGTTTAAAAATAAATTAGTACTTTTGCAGTTTATAGTATCAGACAACAAAACGCATAGGTATGAAAAGGTATTATAGTATAACGATTTTGGCAATCATAGTCATCACATTGTTGCAAGGATATAACATTTCCCTGCAATACAAAGACTATCTGCACTATAAAATAGAAAAAATAATGACTCATTCCATTTATTGCCTAACTATGGCACAATATTGCCCTCTACTGGGGCAACTTTTTGCCATTTCCGGGCACAAAGTGATGCGTCGGGAGAAAATTTTCGGGAGGTCTACCATACTACTTTTTTCGATATTTCCTCAGTTGGCTGGATTTCATTATTTCTTTTGGCTAGACTCATTTTAATTAACAGGCTTTGGTTGCCTGAAAGCAGAAGGCGTTACCCCTCTCATCTTCTTGAAGAACTTGGTGAGATGAGCCTGGGATGAGAAGCCGAAAGCGTTGGCTATCTCCTGCACCGTATGCGTGGTGGTAGAAAGCTCGCGCTCTATCTCCTTCACGATGTATTCATCGATGATTGCCTTCGGCGTCTTGCCAGAGATACGGCGGGTAACCTGCGCCAGATAACGGCCACTCACATTCAGCTGGTCGGCATAGAAATGCACATCGCTATAGGTGCGGCAGAAGTTATTCACCTGCGAGATAAACTGGTTGTAAAGCTCAGAACTCCTGCCCTGCAGATTGCTCTCCCTAGCCAGTTCTATATTGATAAAATCCTGCGCCATCGCCAACGCCTCTTCCATCTTCTTGCCCTGGTTCAGATAGATGGCAAGGGCAGAAGAGAAACGGTTGATGAGACCATGCGAATTGGCATTGTCGAGGCGATAGATCCGGAGCCCCTGCTTCTCGGCAAGCTCCAGGAGTCGGGAGTTCTGAAGAATGATGTCACTCTCCTTCTTTCTCGCCACGACTACCGAACAGAGCGGCAGCAGACGGTACTTGATCTGGCTCACCACATCCTCCGTCATCAGCGCATCGCCCTGACTAGACCAGATTGCTGGAGCATAGATGATATGAGCAGGACGATACCGGGTCAGGGCATCGATGACCACATTCAGCGTCTCCACCCTGCGTATCATACCTATCTTCACTATATCGGGCTGCATATCGTTCATGATAGCCTCTATCTGCCCCGAAACAATCTCGGCAGGAATATCGAAGAACTCCTGGATACCCAGGGTATTCTGCACGGTGATGCTGGTTATCGCCGATACGGCATAACCTCCCAATTCGAATATCGTCTTGATATCCGCCTGCACACCAGAACCACCCGTACTGTCAGAACCCGTAATGGTCAATATCGGTTGTATCGTCTTCATACCCTAATTACTATTGAATTCTTCACTCTTCGTTCTTCACTCTTCACTTAATTCTTCACTTAACTCTTCATATACTCCGTCGGCGTCATACCAAAAGCCTTGGAGAAGCACTTAGAGAAATAACTGTTGTTGGAGAAGCCCACCGTGTACATCACTTCAGAAACGCTGAACTTACCTTCTTTCAACATCACGGCTGCCTTGTTCATTCGGAGTTCACGGATATACTCTACAGGAGTTTTTCCTGTCATCGCCTTCAACTTACGGTACAGCTGCTTGCCTCCAATACCTAATATCTCCTGCAAGGTGGTCACATTGAAGTCTGAGTCTATCATGTGGGTCTCTATCGTCTCGGTAATCTCCTTCAGAAGCCGTTGGTCTGCAGCATTTAAAGCAGGTTCTTCTGCCTCCTTTTTCTCTATCTTCACACCTAAATAACGGTTGGTTAGTTCCAGAATTTCATCAAATGAGCGATGAGTCACAGCGGTCTTCAAATCCTCTGACAGACGATTGAAGAAACTGATACGTGCCTCTACCTGCTCCAGGATTTCAGCCTTCTGCCTGCGCTCCTCCGTCAGGCGCTCACGCACCAGATAGAACTTCATGATTCCCCAAGCCAATACAATAGCCAACAAAAGATAAACTAACTTTGCCCAAATGGAAAGATACCATGGTGGCAATATCGTAATATCAAGAGAATACACTTCGGCTCCTATATTACCCTCACCATCCACGACATGCACCTTCAGATGATAATTACCATATGGCAAACCATTATAGCTGATATCCAACCTTTTCTTATTCAGATAATGCCAGTCGTGATCACTACCTTCCAACCGATAAGCATAGACAGCAGAAGGATGGTCGGAGAACGGAAGATCTGTCAGCTGAAGGGTAAAGCTATTCTCATCACTTGCAAGTTCCAACTCCTTCATATTGCGAGGAGCTGCATCTTGCCATTGATTTCCATTGACCACAATACCTGCCAACATCAGTTTGGTCTGCAACCCTTTCTCCATCGGCATATCGGCACGCAGACAGATATAGCCATCGTTGCCACCCATCATTACCATGTGCTGAGCCTTAGAATAGAAAATGGCTAAAGGAGCAATAGAAGAAGGAATCTTGAAACGGGAACTCTTGCCACCCAAATCGATGACACAACATTCCTTACCGCTCACCACCCAGGTCTTGCCATCCACATCACACATAGTAATCACTTTTCCGCCTATCTTCCATGTCTTCGTCTCCAGCTGCGAGTGGTTGGCAGAAGGATTTATCACAAAGCATTTTACCTCTGTGTTTCCACCTGCCCAGACATTTCCTTTAGAATCAGCCATCAAATAGTTGATATCATCCTTGTGCTCAACAGGAACCACCTTCATAGTTTGCGGATTGATACGGTCCAAGCTACTGAAACTGGAAGCCCAAACCATACCTTGTGCATCTATCACCATCTGTCCTACATGCAAACCTGAAAGTGCATTCTTACCTTGGTCGGAGAAATGATAATCAGCCACGATGGTAGTAGAACCTGAAGAATGGGTCATCAAAGACAGAAGTCTCTGCTTGCTGATGACAAAGATGCCTCCCATATAGGAAGCCATCCACATTCTGCCCTGCTTATCTTCCAGCACATCGTATGCCCAGGCTGTAGAATATTTGCCAGTCTTGTCGCAGATGATAAAGTTATGCATCTGTTTGGTTTGGCGATTGTAGTAGTTGACTCCATGATCCGTACATACCCATACGTCCCCCTTGCGATCTTCATAGATTTTACGAACACGATTATGACTCAGGGGATAAGACGAACTGTTCTGCTTATACCAGGCAACATTGCCATCCGATGCATTTTGACTGGCATTCATTCCAAAACGAATCAAGCCATTGGTTCCTCCCAACCACCATTCTCCATCTCTGGTCTGACAAATTTCATGCAGACAGTTACCTTCCCCCGAAAGAGTGATCTTATCAAGCGAGGTATATTGGAAATAAGTATGCGTGGAAAGACGGGATAGACCATTATCCGTTCCTATCCACACATTCTGCCACTTATCCACAAAACAAGACCAGACGATATTATTAGGAATGGAAGAAGCATCACGGGAGTCGTGCTCGAAATGCAGAATGGAATTGTCCAAAGACAGGCGATAGAGTCCATTATCTGTTCCAATATACAGATTGCCATTGGATTCTTCTGCCAAACACTTGACGGAATTACCATTCAACTGAGAAATCCTGGTAAAATTCTTCAGTTGTAAGTCTGCACAATACAGGGCACCTTCTGTACCTATCCAGTAGCAACGGCGCTTGGCATCGTAAGCCAAGGCATTGACAAGAGGTTGCTGACTGTCGGGAAGCAGGATACGTTGCTTGTTCAATTTCGCCCAAGAATTCTTTCCGTTTAAAGCCTGCTTTTTTACTGAATACAAACCCGATAGAGTTCCCACGAGCAATCCCTTAGGTGTATCCAGCAAAGCATATACTTCGCTGCCAAAAACTATCTGTCTGTATTTCAGGAGGATCGCTCTCTGTTCCAAAGTGCTTTTTCTTCCATTATCCTTTGTTGCATCAGCAGACGGCTGTACATAAGAATTAGATTGCAGATTGAAGCACATCATACCCTTGTCTGTAGCGAGAAATAACTGCTCTCTATCTACAGCCATTGCATAAACGCGGGTATTAGAAAAAGTATGCTCTGTATATTGCTTATAACTATGATAACCATCATAGCAGTAAAGTCCATTCTCTGTACCAAGCCACATCATGCCCTGACTGTCTTGCTGGATAGAACAAACCGTCTGTGCCCCATCCAGAGCCACATTAACAAAACGTTGCGCATTAAGAGCACAACTCAAAAAAAGCATGATAAAAAACATGCCAATATGCTTAAGAGTCAACTTCATAAGTGCAAAAATACACATTATTAAGCATACTTGCAAACATATTGGCATAAAAAGAATTAAATACACTTCAAGACCATCGTCTTTTCTATATTTCTCTGGGTATCTTTCACCTTGAGCGTGATATCACCCACCTGTTTTTTACTTTGTACAACAACTACCAGTTTACCACTGAAAAGTTTCATTTGTGGCTGTGTAAAAGGCTCAAGCGAAGTAGCATCGCCATTACATGCTGCCTTAAAGATTCCAGCACCAGTTACCTCGAAAGTCAGTTCATCATCGGCAAGCGGACATTCGTTGCCATCCTTATCCAAGAGACTCACGGTGACAAAGGCGAGGTCATTGCCATCAGCATTCAGAAGCACATTGTGCTCATCTGTACAGCCCTCTACCATACAAGCGATAGGCTCATGATCAGGAGTTTCTACACTGAACTTCATTTGGGTAGGTTCACCGGCTGTACGCTTCACGTCCTCGCCTACCTTGTCGCCATACTGATTGTAGGTAACCACGCGAATCTCACCAGGTTCGTACTTCACGTTGTTCCAACGGAGGCGATAGCGGTCCAAACGACTTGACTTATCCTTGCGAACCCTACCCTGACTCTTGCCATTCACGAAAAGTTCACCTTCCACACCATCTGTATAGCAATAAACCGGAGTTACCTGTCCCTCACGACCTGTCCAATTCCAATGAGGAAGAAGATGGGTGGTATGCTGAGTTTCATTCCAGCGGGAACGATACATGTAATATCTATCCTTTGGAAGGCCAGCGAGGTCGCAGATGCCAAAGTAGCTGCTGCGGCTTGGCCAGTAGGTATCGTAAGGAGTAGGCTCGCCCAGATAGTCGTAACCCGTCCACACAAACTCTCCAATCACCCAACTGTAATCATCCTGCATCTTCCAATCATCATCTGGAAGATTACTCCAAGAACAATATTCTGTATCATAGCTGGAGCACTGACCATCTGGATATGGGTTGTTATTGCAAGCACGCACCTCTACCGGGAACTTATACACACCACGAGAGCTGACTGTAGATGCCGTCTCGGAGCCCAAGAGGAATCCCTGAGGCAACTGCCCTATATTCTTATAATATTTATGTACGCGATAGTTGAAACCGGGAACATCCATCACCTGAGCAAAGCCAGATTTCAGGGCAGCCTCAGCCTTATCCATTCCCTGAGTAACAGGACGAGAAGGGTCATACTGATGGCAGAGGTTCTGCAGATGCTTGGCTATCTCCATACCCTCCTTGCTCCACTGCTCAGGAATCTCGTTGCCGATGCTCCACATGATGATGCTTGGATGATTACGATGATGCTTCACCAAGTTGGTGATGTCCTTATCGCTCCATTCCTTGAAGAACTTGGCATAACCATTCTTACATTTAGGATAAATCCACATATCGAAGCTCTCTGCCATCACCATCATACCGAGGGAGTCGCAGATTTCCATCTGCATGGTAGAAGGCATATTATGAGCAGTACGAATGGCATCGCAACCCATCGCCTTCATCGTTTTGATCTGGCGGATAAGCGCAGCTTTATTCTCTGCAGCACCCAAAGGACCGAGGTCGTGGTGCAGGCAGACACCCTTGATCTTGCGGGTAATGCCATTGAGCTGGAAACCATTATTCTTGGATACCGAGATGGTACGGATACCGGTCTTCAAGGTCTGGATATCAGCCACCTTCTTTCCTTCATATCGGGTTAACTTCACCTGATAGAGATAAGGAGATTCCGGAGACCAAAGCTGAGGACTTGCCAGCTTCAAGGTAGTCTTGATTTCTGGAGTAGCACCCTGGATGGTTTGCTCAGCTACCTTAGTACCTTTCTCATCAAGCAAGGCGATGACTGTCTTGCCAGACTTACCTATCTTTCCTTCCAAAAGAGCATTTATCTCTACTTCAGCTTCCTGCCTGTTGGCTTTCAAAGTACGCACGAAAGTATCCCAGGTAGAGAAGTTTTCATTGCCATACAGTTCAACAGATACCGGACGATAAAGACCGCCACCCGGATACCATCGGCTACTCTCCTCTACATTATTAAGATGTACCTCTATCAGATTATTCTTGCCAAACTGGATAAAAGGAGTAATGTCGATACGGAAAGCATTGTAACCATATGCCCACTTGCCAGCTTCCTTTCCATTTACTGTAACTACAGGCTGGCTCATGGCACCATCGAAAACCAAGACGGCACGCTTGTAACCCTTTGGAGCCGTCCAGTTCATCTTATACATCCCCTCACCTATCCAAGGCAGCGCACCCGAGCGGCCTGACTTCTCAGACTTCTCTTTCTCACCATTCTGCTCAATAGCCACCATCTGCAGGTCCCATTTCTTATCGAAAGGACCCGAGATAGCCCAATCGTGAGGCACGGCTACCTGAGACCACACTTTGCCATCGCGGGAGAAATCCCACGATGGTAAATTGATAACCTTTCTGCTCTGCGCCTGGCACATGGTAGAGAACGCCAGGGCGAGAGACATAAAAGTAATGCTTTTCTTGATCATATCTTTTATTTAATATTCTTATTTATATGCATCGAATACAGCAGTTGGTTTACCGGAGTTATCAAAAGCTCCCTTGGTATAAGCAACCCAACCCAAAGTACTATAGTTGGCAGGCTTCCAGTTGTTGTAAACCTCAGGTTCCCAATAGAAGATACCTTCGCAGGTAGGAATAGCCTTGCAGCCATCCACCATCTTCTCCATCATTGGCGCAGCCTGATCAGAACCCCACCACATACCTATCTCTGAAACAATGACATTGCAATTGTACATCTCTGATAAAGTCTTGATATTATTCAGGCAACTGGTGGTTAATTCCTGCCAATTGTTATCTTCTGGATAAAGTGACATACCGATGACATCCCATTTTCCACCCTTCTTCTTCAATTCGCCAAAGAGCCAGGTATAACGGCCGAGATTATTACCCTCATCCACGTGCACAATGACTTTAGCCTGTGGATAAACTTCCTTCACGGCATCATAGCCAGCATTGACATAAGCAGCAAAGTTGGCAGCATTCTTTGACGCTTTACCAGTTACAGCCTCATCGCTGCTGAAGAGCATTCCATCACGGGTTTCATTACCCACCTGTACCCATTCTACGTTGGTGACACCTCTCTCTTTCAAGGCAGATAATACATCCTTGGTATGATTAGCTACCGCCTGTTTCATCTGCTCGAAAGTATAACCCTGCCAAGCAGCAGGTACTTTCTGGTTTCCCGGATCTGCCCAAGTATCAGAATAATGGAAATCAATCATCAAGCGATAGCCGAGCGCCTGTGCACGACTTGCCTTGGCGATGACATCATCCTTACCGCACCAACCACCTTCCGGATTTACCCACACGCGAAGGCGGATTGCATTTGTACCAAGGTCGCGAAGAAGCCACATGCATTCCTCTGCCTTGCCATTCTGATTATAGAATTTCACACCGTCCTGCTCCATTTCTGTGAGCCAACTGACATCGGCTCCCTTAGCGAAACCGCTCATATCGTATGTTTTCTCCTTTTCAGGAACTGGAGAATCGTCGCTGCTGCAACTTGTTCCTGTGATAGAGAACAAGAGCGCTGTAGCCAGCAACATGGCTTTTCCAAATATATTCTTCATTTTTTTTGCAAAGATAATAAAAAAATTGATATGTTATTCATATTTCCATGTCATCGTGTTGAGATCAACCGTAATCGTTGCTGATTCCATGCTTTTAGCATCATCATTAAACCAGATGTCCCAACCTTGGCGATTGCTATCATCTCCTTCCTTGTTGTCCTTCAACCAAGGCTCCTCTGTCAAGGTCCATCCCAAAGCTACAGATGGGAAGGTACCCCAACGGGTATTCTTTGAGAAGCGGGAAGAAGCATCTTTCAACACGGTCATGCTCTCAATATCAGCTGGGTTGATCATGCTGAGGAAGTTGCTGGAATTACCAGAAATGCCACCTTGTTCCAATGGTACACCATCGAGTACGATAAGAGGGTCATTACTTGCATTGAGCGAAGCACCTCCACGTACACGAATGGTACTACCAGCAGAAGCCGAACCGCTGTTCGACATGATTTGCACACCAGAAACCTTACCATTAATCAACTGTTCTGGTGATGATACTAATCCTTTATTGAAGTCTTTGGAGCTTACTGTTGCTACAGAACCCGTCAGGTCACTCTTACGAGCTGTACCATAACCGATGACAACTACATCCGTGAGAATCTGACTATCGGATTCAAGTTTCACTTTCATTCGATCGGATATCTCAACTACCTTATCGATATATCCAATATAAGAGATTTTGACTTTCTTTGCAGAAGAAGTCACTTGCAGTTTAAAGTTACCATCAAAATCAGTAACCGTACCGCTTTTCTCACCTTCCACCATCACCGTAGCACCGATGAGTGGTTCACCATTTTGAGCATCTGTCACCTCACCTTGAATCATGCGTGATTGAGCCAAAAGCTGCAAACATCCCATGAGGAACAATGCTACGAGAAGAATACTTCTCTTAGATTTACTCAAGATTACATTCATTGTTAGTTTACTCTTTTAGGTTTGTTGATTTATTAAAATTGTTTCGACTGCAAAAGTACCAAATAGAGCAAAAACAACAAGACAGATATCAGACAAAGATAAATAAAAAACGGACAAAAGCCTGTATTTATCGAGCTTTTGTCCGTTTTGTAGTTAATCTGGCAAGAAACTTTTATCCGTTTCTATTCATATCGCTATGAAAAAAATCACTTAGTAGAAACAACTTTTTCGTTAGAAAATAACTTTCTTTACGCTTGCAACACCATCAAAGTTGATCTTCTTTACAATATTGATTCCCTTCTGAGGTGCAGAAAGACGGGAACCAGCCAAATCATAATATTCTATACGAGAGAATATATGGGTCAGTTGCCTGGAGATAGGCCTGCAGTTGAGAGAAGTTGTCAGCCTTCACCACCTTGCCACCAGCGCCACCAGTAGTACCACCTGCACGATACCAATTAGAGCCTGCCACACCTTCGTAGGCAGCAAAGCCATCCATTGAGAAGTCACGACCATCCTGAATCTGTGCATTTGCCATCATTGAGAAGCCACAAAATAAAGCAGCAGCCAAGATGGTTTTACGGCAAGTTACCTTGAATGGTACTGAAAGAATAGGGTTTATATGTTTCATTGCAAAGTTTAGTTTTGTTTGTTGTTTTGAGAAAAAAGGGCTGTCCTCATCAAGAAAAGACAGCCCTTAGTTGATTTCATTTCATATATTTTTCCCTCATTGGGGAAAACATGTGTTTATTATTCTGTTACAGGTACAAGTTTGATGAGAGCGATTGTAGTTGTATCACCCTTTGTAATCTTATGAGCACCAGCCTCAAGCACAACTGTTGTAGGAGCTCCTGTCTGCTTTACGCCATCTACCTTTACATTAGTGTTTGCACCAGAAAGACCATAATATACATACAGAGTCATCTTCTGAGATGTGGTGAAAGAAACTTCTGTTTTACTTTCCATCTTAAGACTTGCTGTATAAGTTGTACCTTCAATAACTGTTTCTTCCTTTTTAACATTCTTAGCTTCACCTGTCAAAACAAATGCACTATTAGAAGGAACAGCCTCTTTTCCGTTCACAGTAAAGCTGCATGTTACAGTACCCTCAATAGGAGTTACTGTGCTGCCACCTTCTGAACCACCAGTAGAGCCACCAGTGCTACCACCTTCAGTAGAACCACCTTCGCCAGAAGCATTGCTCTCACCGAACACCTTAACAACACCAGAAGTATAAGCATCAAGAATGCTTGCCAAAGCAGGCCATGGCTGCTGGTGACCATTTGTTACGACTGTTTCATCAGGAATAACGAAATCAATATCGCCATGATTCAAACGACCTGCACCATAGAATCCTTCTACAATAGCAGGAACATCTTCTGCCTTATCTGCAGCGTATGCATACATGAGGCTTGAGTTGGTATCGAAGTTGTTGTAAGAAGTACCACCTACCAAAGTCTTTACGCTTGAAGGAACCTGCTCACTTGGGGCAGAAACCTCGTAAGCATCAAAACTTGTATTATTGTTTGCGTATGTGATATAGCTGAAGTTATCAGGTTTGTTGGCAAATACATTGCCGTATGCCTTAATCAAGCCACCTTTCTCACCAGAGAAAGTACCATCACCCATAGCATCAGTACCCTGCAAAGAGCTCATGATAGGACGCTTAACTGCATCAAAGTAATTAGACTCCATGAATACACTTGAACCACTGGTTGCACCAATACCATAAACATCATTGTGCTGATAGTAGTTGTTGTACATGTGAACACTCATAGTACGAATACGAGCCATACGAGAGTCTGAATGGTCGAACCAGTTGTGGTGATAAGTGATATAGTTAGGGCCACTTTCACTCGTCATACCACACATAGAAGCCTTACCATTATCCCAGAAGCGGTTGTATGCTACAGTTATATACTGGGAGTCACCCTTGATATCTACAGTACCATCACCCTTGGCCTGGTCAGCAGCGCCACCCTTCTTGCCATAGAAGAGATCCATGTTGTGAATCCATACATGAGAGTTATCAGTATCAAGAGACATAGCATCATCCAGGCAACGCATGATAGCAAAGTTACGGAACTCTACACTCTTGGTATTACGAAGCAAGAAACCAAATCCATATACAGTAGCATCATCACCGACTCCTTCGAAAGTCATGTTCATTTCAGAGTGAGCACCCTTACCTTTAATCTGCAAACCTTCTGCAGAACTTGAAATTCTGTCCAAGTCAGAAAGGCTTACCTTACCGATGATTCGGAAGACGATAGGAGTTGTATCCTCACCCTTTTGATAAGCATCAATAATAGACTGAAGACCCGTAATCGTCTCTGGCTTGCCTGTATCAACTGTTGTAGAAACAGTCTTGGCCGTCTTGGCTGTAATATACAGGACCTTAGCACCAGCCTTCAAAGTACCATCATTATTATAAGCACCTACACCATCATACTTGAAATGAGCAAAGCCCTCACGATTGTAGCTCTTTACTACCAAGTTAGAAGCTGTATTGGCACCAGTAATCTCTGTACCTTCAGCATTGACAGGAACAACCTTTACAGAATAAGTACCAGCCTTCAAACCGAGAACATCAGCACGATAGTAAGAAGCATACTGACGAATCAACTGAGCATCAATCTTCTTGTCATCTACATATACATTATAAGAAGAAGCGCCCTCGAATGGAGCCCACTTCAAGTAGGCAGACTCCTGCCAGCCCTTTGCCTCAGTAATCTGAATCACACCTGCAGGATTTTCAACATCACCACTTTCGCCCTGATCGGCCTTCTTAGCAAAACTGATGGCTTGAACAGAAGCATCATACTCATCATTCTCTGCACCAGACTTAGGAGTAATAATAGTCTTGTCACCTTCGAACTTAACACTTGTCAAGTCGGCAGTATTATAATACTTCACATCACCAGCATTGGTGGTAACATACATCTGATTGACCTTGCTGTTACGAGCAACGGCATTGGTAATTTTGTCGGTAGAACCAGGAGTAACGGTAGATCCGCCACCTACAGTCTCAACCTTGATGCTATAAATGTTCATACCACCACCATTGGTTTTCAACACGACATCACCATCAGCAGTTACAGTTCCAACGTTGGTAACCTGATCTTTTGTAGGAGTACCAAAAGAACCAGAAACCGAAGTCAAGTTAGCAGCATCTAAACAACGAGCAGTAGAAGTACTACCAGTCTTGCAGCTAACTGTTACTTTCTGACCAGCCTTCAGACTTGGAATAATCAAAGAAACACCATTTCCATTCAATTCCAAGCGAGAAGAGCCATAATTCAAGCGGACTTTTGCTTTTCCTTCGGATTTATCAGCAGGAGCACCAGCAGTAAACTTCAAGCCCTTAGTATAAGCCAATTCTGAGTTATTTGCAACAAGAGCTTCATTCTCCAAAACTAAGGTATAGCAGTAGCGATCAGTTCCCAATACCCAATTGGCATCAGCTGCACATAAAGCCTTATCAGCCTCGCTCATTGCACCAAATGTCCATGTCTGTGCCATGGCTGCACTCAAGCTCATCAAGAGGAGTGCCAAAGTAAATACCATTTTCTTCATTTTACGTTCCTCCTTTTTTACTTGATAATTACTTTCTTACCATTCACGATGTAGATACCCTTAGACAATCCCTCAAGAGAATTACCTACGAGTTGACCATTTAGGTTAAAAACCTTACCCTGCAATGACTTCTTAACCTCTTCTATCTTGTTGATTCCTGTAGTAGAATCATAAGAAAAAGAAAGAGACACAAGCGACATATCCTTCGTTTCAGAAGAATTGTCCGCATAATTGAGCGTTACGTTATCACCATCGAAGGTAATCTCGGTGACGGTTTTGTCTGAGACATTACCATCAATTTTAACGGTCTGCTTGTTGTTCGCAAAAACAACGGAAGCAAACATACCCGCTAAAAGCAGTAAATAAGTTTTTTTCATTTTAAACTAAAATGTTTAGTAGATATATATTATTTTGGTTTTTATGATTTACTTTTACGCTGCAAAGGTAGCCAAAATTCTGATACAGCAAACGTTTTCGTTTCACTTTTTACACGCAAACGTTTTCATAAGTGTCAATATGCCATTAAAACGAAATATATAAAACATTAGGGAAATTAAAAAAGCCGAATCTTGTTACGAAGATTCGGCTTCTAATAAGAAGTGGTACCACCAGGAATCGAACCGGGGACACAAGGATTTTCAGTCCTTTGCTCTACCAACTGAGCTATGGCACCAACTAATATGAACAAACAAGAATTCTCATTTGCGGGTGCAAAGGTAGTACTTTTATTTGATTCCACCAAATTTTTCCGCACTTTTCTTTCAAAAAAGTTTAAAATTTGCCTTTTTATTTTGAAATATATCAGATTTTATGTACTTTTGCAAGCAATAAAAGCGGGATTTAGCGCAGTTGGTAGCGCACGTCGTTCGGGACGATGAGGTCGCTGGTTCGAGTCCAGTAATCCCGACCAAACTAAGAGTTTACTTCCCGTAAACTCTTCATTAGATCATATTTTAACTTTAAATGCGAAAACGATATGCTTAAACTAAAAGATTTCTTTTATCTACAGCGTAACGACCGACAAGCCATTCTGGTTCTGCTCGGTATCATCATCATTTGTCTTACTCTCATTATCATTGTGGGAAAAGTCAATACGAAAGAATCAAGTTTGGAAAACGACTATTCTGCAGATAATAACCCCAAAAGCATGACTGGCGATAATCACCAAGAATCATCAACTGCAGATAAAAACATTAGCGAAAAGCATCCTTTATATTATAAGGTAGAGGGAACAATTCACGAGTTGTTTCCTTTCGACCCTAATACTGCCGACAGCACCCAGCTTCTCAAACTCGGTTTACAATCATGGCAAGTACGAAGTATCTATAGGTTTCGTGCTAAAGGCGGCATCTTCAGAGAAAAAACTGATTTTGCCCGTCTGTACGGACTTACCAAGAAACAATACGAAGTACTGGCACCTTATATTATAATAGGTGAAGATTACCGGCCTGCATCCGACTACTATGGCAACAGCAGAGCCCCCAAAAGAAACTACCGGGAAACCCAGTATGGGAATGGTGCAAACACAAGTACGTATTCACAAGCAAACAATGGCGCTAATTCTACAAATGCTAATGGAAACAACATCTACAGTTATCCACAAAAACTGAGACCGGGGCAACACGTCATCGTCAACTCTGCCGACACAACAGAACTGATGAAGATTCCAGGCATTGGCAGTTATTATGCTAAAAGCATCACAAGATACAGAGAACAATTAGGAGGCTTTGCATCCATTAACCAGCTGAAGGAAATAGATGGACTGCCAGAAGAAGCTCTGTCTTTCATCAAAATTACTCCTGGAGAAGTGAGAAAGTTGAATATCAATTCTCTCTCACTCAATCAACTTCGACGTCACCCCTACCTCAACTTCTACCAAGCGAAAGAAATTTGCGACTATCGACGGTTAAGAGGTCCTTTCAAAAGTCTGGAGGAACTAAAACTCCTCAAGAACTTTCCATCAGCAGAAATAGAGAGACTTAAGCCCTATATCATATTCTAAAAAAGGGTGTGTCATCAGTCAATGACACACCCTCTTGGATTTCAAATCAAAACACTCCTAACTGATGCAGGAATATAGTTAATATACATAATGGACAAACGATACGCACCATAAAGAGATAAACACCGAAAAGAGAACCTTTCAAAGTTCCCCAATTCGTAAACTCATCTCTGACCACTTTTTTCGGCACATACCAACCTAAGAAAATACAGGTTGCAAAGGAACCCAGCGGCATAAACAACTGAGAAGTAAGATGGTCGCAGAAATCAAGAAAGTTCAAATGAAAGAGACTCAGTTCTGGCATGGCTCCACAAGATAAAGAACAGAAGATACCAATAATACAACAGGTTATAGTCTCTACCCAGGCACCCTTCTTGCGAGTTACTTTCAATTCCTCATAAAACATGGCAGTACCGATTTCGTGCATAGAAATAGTGGAAGTCAATGCTGCCAACACCAACAATGCGTAAAACAGTACAGAAATAATATACCCCACAACAGGCATAGAACCAAATGCCTGTTGGAAAACATTAGGCAAAGTGATAAAAATGAGTGAAGGACCACTATCCGGATTAACACCTACAGAGAATGCTGCTGGGAAAATCATCAATCCCGCCATGATGGCAATAATCGTATCTATCAATGCTATCTGAGTGGCAGATTTCAAGAGATTGGTTTGTCTGCTAAAATAAGAAGCATAGGTACAAAGACAAGCGGTACCGAGGCTCAAGGAGAAGAAAGCCTGTCCCAAAGCCTCCAGCATCACGTTCTCATCCACTTTTGAAAAATCAGGCTTCAACAGAAACTCTATACCCTTGAATGCACCAGGCAGAGAACAAGACGAGATGACCAATACAATCAGTAAGACAAAAAGCATTGGCATCAATATTTTGGAAGCTTTCTCTATACCATTACGCACACCCTTGACAACCACACAATGGGTAATCAAGATAAAAGCAATCGTCCAGAAAGTCGGTTTGATGGGATCAGAAGAGAATTCTACGAAATATTGCTTTACATAACTGACATCTCCATGAATACCTCCCAACAACGAAGCATAAAGATACTGCATGCACCATCCTGCCACTACCGCATAGAAGCCCAGAATAATCATGGACGTAACAACTCCCATGACACCTAAGATTCCCCAAGGTTTTCCATTTGAAAGATTATGATAAGAACGCGCTGCATTAGCAGCAGAATGACGTCCGATAATAAATTCACCTACCATACCAGGAATACCCAGCATGAAGATACATACCAAGTAAATAAGAATGAAAGCAGCACCTCCATTCTGTCCAGTCATATAGGGAAAACGCCAGACATTTCCCAAACCTACTGCAGAACCAGCAGTAGCCAGAATGACTCCCAGCTTGGAGCCAAAACTACCTCTATTTTCCATTTCGAAAGAATTCTAATAAGTACTCCATATTCATCATGGTAAAGTACTCATGGGTTATTAATTACAAGATTCCGTCCAAGATTCCCAATTGATTCAGGAACACCAAGAGAATCAGAATAGGACAAACGAACCGCACCAAAAACAGATAAATACCAAAAAGATTTCCCTTTAAGGTTCCCCAATTGGTAAACTCATCCTTCACTAACTTCTTCGGTACATGCCATCCGATGAACAAGCAGGTAAGGAAACCGGCTATAGGCAAGAAGATCTGTCCTGTAACAAAGTCAAACCAATCAAACAAGGTTTTACCCAAGAAGGTCAATGAATCTGTAGCACCCAAAGAGAGCGAACAGAAAGCACCGATAATTGCACAGGAAACCGTAACGATAACTGCTCCTTTCTTGCGGTCTATCTTCAGTTCTTCATAGAAGAAAGAAGTATTCACCTCATGCAATGACATCAGCGAAGTAAGTGCAGCCAATGACAAAAGTATATAGAACAACAAGGAAACAATCCATCCCAAAACAGGAATAGAAGCAAAAGCCTCATTGAATACATTCGGCAAAGTGATGAAAATCAAAGAAGGACCACTATCTGGAGATACACCTACCGAGAACGCTGCAGGGAAAATCATCAGACCGGCAAGAATCGCGACCAGAAAATCGATGAGCGAGATCTGCAATGCCGATTTGAAGAGATTGGTTTGTCTGCTAAAATAGGATGCGTATGTACAGATACAGCCCATACCTATACTTAAGGAATAGAAAGACTGTCCTAAAGCACCTAAGAAAACGCCCCTGTCAACCTTACCGAAGTCCGGTTTCAAAAGGAACTCAACACCTTTCCCTGCATCTGGCAGGAGACAAGCAGCAGCCACGATAATCAGCAAAAGGATAAACAGGATAGGCATCATAATCTTAGATGCTTTTTCTATACCGCCTCTCACTCCATGAATAATCACGAAATGACAAATCAGGAAAATTACCACCGTCCACATGACAGGTCGGATTGGATCTGAAGAGAAATCCTTGAAGTAATTAGCCACAAAAGCAGGATCACCATGCAATTCTCCCATGACGCTGGCATAAACATACTGCAAGCACCAACCTGATACAACTGCATAATAACCCGTGATCAGAAATCCAGTAAGCACCTCCAGATATCCGATCCATTTCCATGAATTACCATTGGCCACTTTGGTATAAGCACGAGCCGTATTGGATGCTCCATGACGACCGATGATAAATTCGGATATCATACAAGGAATACCCAACAGGAGTACACAACCAATATATACCAAAATAAAGGCGGCACCACCTTCCTGCCCAGCCATGTAAGGGAAACGCCATACATTACCAAGTCCAACAGCACCACCAGCCGTAGCAAGTATCAAACCAATCTTGCTACCAAAACTTCCTCTACTATTTTCTGTCATTTGAAATACTTTCTCTTTATACGAGTGCAAAATTATAAAATAATTCGCATTTAAACGTATAAATCGAAAGTAAATATCTCAAATTAGTTCACTTTTTGCAATTTTATGCCTTTTCAGATACTTTTTTATCACTTTTGTTCCGAAAAAGCGACAGAAACCGTACCCCTTAACGATATTCTTCTGGTAGAGTATTGCGCCAAACCACAAAAGGGAAATTCAATAAATGTGAATTATAGAAGCGCTTATCACCAGTCACCTCCATTCCGATGAAATCCGGTTTCTCGTAGGCTTCTTTTTCATCACTAAGTTCCACCTCAGCCATGACAAGACCTTCGTTATCACCATAGAACTCATCCACTTCAAAGGTATGCTTACCACTCTTCACCAGATAGCGACGCTTATCGATGACACCACCCTTACAAAGTTTCAAGAGATGTTGAGCCTCATCCATGGTGATTTCCTTTTCAAACTCATAACGCGTCATTCCTCCATTTACAGACTTACCTTTGATCGTAAGATAAGCCTTGTCATCACGCGTACGTACCCTCACGGTAGCTCCATCAGCAGGAATATAGCCCTGCTGAATATGGCTATTAGAAAAGGCGGCGCTTTTATATGCGTCGCCCTTCTTTACGAGGAATTTTCTTTCAATTTCTAATCCACTCATAGTTTCCATATTAGAAACAGGAAATCACAGATAAAAATAACTTCCCATTTCCGGTTCATAAATTATGCGAAAGAAGATGCATAAATAGCGAAGATAATAGCCAAAGCTATCAACACGCCAAATATCCACTTGATGACTTTCTCACCTTTCGCAGCCTGCTTCTTCTCATAAGCAGCATGCTTTGCTCTTCTTAAGTCTTTATTACTACTCATAGTCTTTTAATATTAGGTTATTATTACTATTCTTCATTCTCGGAAGGGAATTCCATCAGGTATGCCTTGATAAATCCGTCTATCTTACCATCCATTACGCCATCAACATCCGATGTCTGATAATTGGTACGA
Organism: Segatella hominis; assembly: GCF_019249725.2. Classification (NCBI taxonomy): domain Bacteria; kingdom Pseudomonadati; phylum Bacteroidota; class Bacteroidia; order Bacteroidales; family Prevotellaceae; genus Segatella; species Segatella hominis. The sequence continues at coordinate 3,366,998 of NZ_CP137559.1, read as the reverse complement.
TGGTCTTTCACACGACGGTCATCGAAGACATAGCTTCGAATCTGACTTCCCCACTCGATCTTTTTCTTACCAGCCTCTATCTTAGCCTTAGCTTCGAGACGTTTCTTCATGGCACGGTCGTAGAGTTGACTCTTCAAAAGCAACAATGCCTTGGCACGGTTCTTCGGCTGGTCACGCGTCTCAGTATTTTCGATAAGGATTTCCTCTTCCTCACCCGTATCAGGATCCGTGTACCAATATCTCAATCGGACACCAGACTCTACCTTGTTGACATTCTGACCACCCGCTCCACTGGAACGGAATGTATCCCAAGACAACTTGGCTGGATCTACATACACTTCGATGGTATCATCAACCAGCGGAGTAACGAAGACACTGGCGAAACTGGTCATACGCTTACCCTGAGCATTGAAAGGAGATACACGCACCAGACGGTGCACACCATTCTCACTCTTCAAGTATCCGTATGCAAACTCGCCACCTTCAATCGTCATGGTGACGCTCTTGATACCAGCCTCATCACCTTCCTGCATGTCGGTAATGGTCACCTTATATCCATGAGCCTCAGCCCAGCGCATATACATACGCATCAACATCGAAGCCCAATCCTGACTCTCCGTACCACCGGCACCAGAATTGATCTTGAGTACACAGTCCATAGGGTCCTCCTTCTGGCGAAGCATATTCTTCAATTCCAAATCTTCTATCGCCTTGATAGCCTTATCATAGTCAGTATCCACTTCCTCCTCGGTCACCATCTCATCTTTATAGAAGTCGAAAGCAAGTTGCAGTTCGTCAGCATAGAGACGTACTTGCTTATAGCCATCCAGCCATTTCTGGATGCCTTTTACTTTCTTCATCTGCTCCTGAGCATACTTAGGATCTTCCCAAAAGTCAGGAGCCTGAGTGCGGAGCTGTTCCTCCTCAAATTCTACTTTTTTCTGGTCTATATTCAGATAACGATGGAGAGCGTCAGCACGATCCATCACATCTTTCAACTGGTCAGCTGTTATCATTTTTATTACCTTATCCTTTAAATAACTTCCTGTTTCTTTTTCCGATACTTCACCATGAAGTTACTCTTCATACATCTTGTCTATCTCTGCCTTATAGTTTTTATTGATAACTGGTCGGCGAATCTTCAGCGTATTGGTCAACTCTCCTGCTTCCATAGAGAAATGGTGAGGCAAGAGCGTAATACGTTTGATCTGCTCATAATAAGCCAAATGCTGCTGAAGAATCTTGACACGCTCCATCAGCATCTTCTGTACCTTCTCGTTGGCACAAAGTTCTTCTCTTCCAGAGAAAGGAATATGATGTTCACGAGCCCAGTCTTCTACCAATCGGAACTCCGGCACAACCAAGGCTGAAACGAACTTACGCTGGTCTGCAATCACGGCTACCTGATCGATGAATTTATCCACCAAGAGCAGAGATTCTACCTGTTGAGGAGCAATATACTTACCGTTCGAAGTCTTAAAGAGATCCTTGATTCGTTCAGTCAGGTACAACTCTCCGTCCTTCATATAGCCGGCATCACCTGTATGGAAGAAACCCTCCTCGTCAAACGCATTTGCATTTGTCGTATCACGATGGTAGTAGCCCTTGGTAATAGTAGGACCTTTCAACAAGACCTCATTGTCTTCACCTATCTTAATCTGAATATTAGAGATAGGACGACCTACGGAACCAATGGTGAATTTCTTATCCAGATGAACACAGGAAACCGTAGCAAGACTTTCGGTCAAGCCATAACCTACCACCATTCCGATACCAACAGAAAGGATGAATTCCTCAACTTCAGGACTCACGTAAGCACCAGCAGTAGGGAAAATATTAGGATTCTCCAAGCCCAACTGCTTGCGCACCATGCTCAAGACAGTCTTATTGACTACCTTATATTCAAGTTCAAGCGTCAAAGGAGGACGCTTACCATTGGCAAGATATTCCACATTACGCTTGCGGCCAACAGCCAAAGCGTGATTAAACAGTTTCTTTTTGAACGAAGGAGCCTCATCCATCTTAGCCTTCACAGCAATATACACTTTCTCCCAGAATCGAGGCACACTACACATACAAGTAGGATGAACCTCTCGCATGCTTTCCTGTATCTCATGAGGGTAAGTGTTGATAAAAAGTCGTGCACCTTCACTCAAGCAGAGGTAAGACCATGCACGTTCAAAGATATGTGTGAAAGGCAGAAAGTCGATGACACGATCCTTGTCTGTAACAGGGACACACTCATCATTCGCCTTAATAGCAGCATGATACTGTCCGTATGTAAGCATCACTCCCTTGCTATCACCAGTAGTACCACTGGTATAGAGGATATCAGCCAAATCATCCATATTGGCCTGCTTATAAAGTTCCTCCACTTCTGTCTGGCGAGGAAGATTCTCACCCAACTTGATGAAATCCTTGAAATATAAAGCTGCGGGATCATGAGTACTGATACGTACACTGGAATCAAAGATAACGATGCGCTCCAAAGATGGACAAAGCGCAAAAACACGATGGGCCTTGTCATACTGTTCCTGTTCACCTACGAAGAGGATACGCACTTGGGCATCGTTGACCATATATTGAATTTGTTGCTCACTACTCGTAGCGTAAAAAGGAATAGCACAAACTCTCACTCCGTATGCTCCAAAATCAGTATATAGATAATGTACACAGTTCTGTGAGAACACGGCAATCTTGTCCTGAGGCTTCAAGTTCAGGTTGAGCAATGCATTGCTAACTTGTTTCACTCTCAGAGAGAACTGATTCCACGAAACAGTTTGCCATTGTTCACCGCCAAACTTCTTAAAAGTAAGCGCTGGTTTATCACCGTACTTTTTAGCCAAGTCGTGAATCAGTACTGAAAGATGACTATTGATTTGCATAAGCTTTTGTTATTTATATGGGTGCAAAGATACGGCAAATAGAGGACAAAACAAAATAAAAATGGCATTTTTTCCATTTTGTCTGCTCTTTTTTTCGTAACTTTGCCACAGAATTCAAAAACGAGGGAGATTATGATGACACAAGAACAATTCACCAATGATGCCGTTGAGCTGCTGAAGAAGCTCATCGCCACCCCATCTGTAAGCCGTAATGAAAAGGATGCTGCAGATATCATGGAACAGACGATCCGCAGTTATGGTTTTGAACCTCAGAGGGAAGCCAACAATATTTGGGTGATTGACCCGCACTTTGATGAAAGCAAACCTACTTTGCTGCTCAATGCACATATTGACACGGTAAAACCTGTAGACTCATGGCAGCGCCACCCCTATGCTCCTACCATAGAAGGCGACCTTCTTTATGGTTTGGGCAGCAACGACTGCGGAGGCGGACTATGCTCACTACTACAGATATTCAGAATGCTTACAGAGAAGCCACAGAGCTATAACCTTATTTATCTGGCTTCTGCTGAAGAGGAAGTATCGGGCAAAGATGGTATCAGCCGTGCTCTACCGCTATTGCCTAAGATAGACCTCGCCATCGTTGGTGAGCCAACTGGCATGAATCCAGCTGTAGCAGAAAAGGGGTTAATGGTCTTAGATGTCATCGCTCATGGAAAGAGCGGCCATGCTGCCCGTAACGAAGGAGTAAACGCTATCTATGAGGCACTGGATGATATGCGCTGGATTCGTGATTACAAGTTTGAGAAAGTAAGCGAGTTCTTAGGTCCTACCAAAATGACATTAACGGTAGTGAATGCTGGTACTCAGCACAATGTGATTCCAGACAAGTGTACGATGCTGGTAGATATCCGCACCAATGAATTTTATGACAATGAGGAGGTCTATCATTTTATCTGCCAGCACTTGAAGAGTGAAGTAAAGGCTCACAGTTTCCGTTTGAAATCATCCCGTATTGATCCTGAGCATCCTCTTATTAAGAAATGTGTAGCCATGGGAATGAAGCCTTTCGGTAGTCCTACCCTTAGCGACCAGGCTCTGATGCCATTTCCTTCCTTCAAGTTGGGACCAGGAGAGTCTTCCCGCTCCCATTCCGCAGATGAGTTTATCAGAATAAGCGAAATAGCTGATGCTATTGCCAAATACAAAGAGCTCTTAGATGGCGCTGCCATCTAAGAGCTCTGCTCGATTCATCTATATTATATGTTTACCTGCAGAATTACTTCACTACCTTTTCAGCAGAAGCATTTGCGCCATTGATAGCTGTACCAGGAGTACCATCGTTGATAAAGAACTTAGCATTGAGGTATGCTGTAGGAATCGTTGCCTTATACCATCCTGTCTTACCATTATGAGAAGCAGAAGCATCGTAAGTCATCTTTACACCTGGCCATACAGAAGAAGATGTTTTACCATTATAGAAATAGCAATAAACATTCTCCCAGCTGGAAGCGTTATCGAAGTAAACATACTCTGGATCAACGATCTCATCTTCATGTACCTTGGTCACAGTATTGCTGTATGTTCCGTCAACATAGTAGCCGTGGTTGACAAACTCCACGTCAGCAGTTAACTTATTTCCATTACCATCCAAGAAAATGAGTTGAGCAGGAGCAGTTGTCTCGGTGCCATCATAAGTCCACTTGAAGACATTCTTTCCAGAAACACTCTTACCTACAAGAGGCAACTTTTTATTGATAGCATCATTCCATGCACCAGCATACTTAATTACAGGACTAACCTTGTTATTCCATACATATACGGCTGCAGCCGAAGAAGGCTGAACAACTAAGCCATTAAACGTCATGCCAAAAAGCAAGACAAGTAAGTTAAATAATAAGTAATTCTTTTGCATAATTAAGTTTAAAGATATTTAGTTACTAATCTATTCCGATTGCAAAAATATCCATAAATTCCTTAAGTATTAGCAAGATATTAAGAAATTCCCAAGTTTTTCGTGAGCAAACGTTTGCACAAATATCTGAACTTTTGAACAGGTTTTCAAGAAAGTGTTTCTTACAAAAAATCCTTATATATAACAACAAAAAGATGGCGGCCAACAAATTATGCAATTCGTTAGCCGCCACCCTATTTTTCTATCTTCCAAGCCAAGCTTCAGGATTCAGTTTTGCCGTTTCCTTACGCAACTGGAATTGAAGAATATGATCAGATCCTACAGCACCTAAAGCTTGACGAGTGGAAACTCGCTGTCCCTTATGAACGCTGACAGATTTCAAATTACAATAGACAGAGATATAAGCACCATGACGAACAAGGACATTCCACATTCCTCCATATCCGAAGACAGCACTAACCTCACCATCATAAATGCTACGAGCCACACAACCAGGTTTACCTAAGATATTGATACCCTTATTATCCAGTGTGACGCCCTTTAAGCCTTCTACATTATATTGTCCGAAATGACTCACAATGCGATAACTGCCGCTAATCGGCATCGGCAAGCGACCACGATTAGACTCGAAACCACCACTCAACATACGGTCAACCGTACTCAGGGTAGCCGCTTCCTGCGCATCCTGTTTAGCCTCAGCAATTTCCTTCTTACTGCGCTCAGCATCAGCTTTAGCCTTCAACTCGGCAGCCTTACGATTAGCCTCAGCCTCACGGGCAGCCTGTTCTGCAGCAGCTTGTTTGGCAGCCTGTTCTGCAGCAGCTCTGGCAGCAGCTTCTGCAGCAGCACGAGCAGCAGCCTGAGCCTTCGCCTTTGCTTTAGCCTCAGCTTGTCGGGCAGCTTCCTCTTGAGCTTTCTTTGCAGCCTCCTGTGCCAATCTTGCTTCTTCAGCAGCCTTACGTCTTGCAGCCTCAGCAGCAGCTTCGCGCGCTTTTGCCTCAGCAATTCGTCGGGCATTTTCACGAGCAGCTGCTTCTGCAGCAGCTTTCTTACGAGCCAATTCTGCAGCTCGCTTTTTGGCTGCAGCAGCTGCAGCAGCCTTGCGTTTAGCCTCAGCTGCAGCACGGGCACGGGCTTTTGCAACTTCCTGTGCTATCAATCGATCAATCTGAGCATTGATGGCAGCATCCTTCTGGCGCTGGTCTGCAATAACAGCCTGAATAGTCTTCTGTTGCTTTTGAAGTCCCTGAACTACCACTTTCTGTTCCTGCTGTTTTCCTTCCAGTACAGTCTTCTCCTGTTTTCCTTTATACAACAGATTATTCTTATGACCCTTGACCGTCTGCAGTTGTCTGTGCTTGTCATTCACCTGGTTTTGTTTCGCCTTAACAGCTTCACCCTGAGCTTTTTGGAAAGCAGAATATTGACGGATGAAAGACAGGCGGCGATACATCTGTGACAAACTCTTGGCACTAAAAATAAACATCAGCTTCTCCTGTACCGAATGATGACGGCTCATATATCTCATCGAGCGGATATACTTGTTTTTACGGTCCTGCAACTGCTGTTCCAAGGTCTTGAGCTGAGCATTCAAAATACCGATATTGCCCTCAATATGCTGAATATCCTTCTGGATACCTTCAATATTCTTCTGTCGCTGATCTATCTCACCATTGATAGCCATCAGGTCTTGCAAGCGTTTCTTCACATCCTCCTTATTCCTACGAAGAGCCTGTTCCTGCTCCCTGATTTTCTTTTGGATATTGGCACGCTGACCCTGCAATCCTCTGATAGAAGCATTGCTATAGGTAGCAGCCTTTCTCTCTGCTTGAGAAGGGGTAGCATGAGTTGTTTTCCTGGCAACCGGCTTTCTTCTTACAACTTTCTTTTGAGGAGTTTTACGAACTACCTTCTTGTGAGCAGTTACGGTCGCTTTCTTCCTCGTAGTTTTATGTTGCGCAAAAGGAGAAAGCGTAAAAGAAAGTGCTAATATGAATAATAATATACGTCTCATTACATATTCATGATTTTACTGAGGACATCCTCAGGAGATACCTTTTTATATTTATCTGACACCTTAGTCTCTGCCTCCCAATTACTATCTGTCTTTACCGCATTCATATCAATGGAAATCTGCATTTCTTTGTCAGATTTCGCCAAATCGGTCATAAACTTCAGTTTCAGAGAGGCTGGGAATTGTTTTACTCCTACATTCTTAAAATTGCTATAGTCTATATGAAGCACCGAATTGCTGTTGGCTGTCTTATACTTCACATCAGACTGTAAGATACGACCTGTATTACGGTCAGCACCCCAGGCGTAGGTCATGTTCCCCTGTTTGAAAGTAACTGGCACCACATCGCCGGCAGCATCCAAGTCGGCATCAAATTTCTTCAAGTCTGATTCAGAAACTCTCTGGTTACCAGGCAACAAGAGTTGATTCCAGAACAAGGCTTGCAAGGAATAGAAATTAACTCCCTGTTTCTTCAGGAAATCCACCTGATTGTAATCTGCCTTGATATATTCCTTGTGCAAACGGTCGATAATCAGCACATAGTCTGGAGTGAATTCCAGTCTGCCAACCTCTGTACCTAAAATAGGAATAAAAAGTTGGATACGAATCACCTGGTCCTTTCTCATACGAAGAGCACCAGGCACAGAAATGTCCTTGCTGCCCATCTGAAGACTGAACGACATATTGCCAACAATATTCTTAGAATAGACCTGGTTGTCAGAAACTTTCTGCACGAAGGTCAATTTCTTTAACGCTTCACTCTGGTGCCCGCGACTGGAATTTGCATTCTGGGACTGGGAAGTAGAAGTCGAACCATTCCCTTCTACAACCTTCTTGGTACCACATGCACCCAGTAAAAGCGGCAGACAAAGAGCTATCACTTTGACGAAGTTTTTATTTTTTCTTTCCATTTCTCAATTTATTATTCTTTTTCGCACCACTTCGACTTTGAGATTTGCGATCAGGAGTTACAGCCGAACCACCTGTCATTCTCTTGATTTCTTCCTCCGTGATGTATCTTTTATTCTTAATTTTCGTCATGATACCTTCCGATTTATTGCCAGCATCATACGACTGTTTCCAAAACTTCAGAGCTTCTTCTGTTAGTCCATTCATAGCATAAATATCCCCAGCATGCTCGATGACGGTATTGTTGTTCTGAGTCGAATCCAGATTGGCAATAGCCTGGTCGATATAGATTTTTGCCTCATGATAACGCTCTTCCATGAAGAGAATCCAGGCATAGGTATCCAGATAAGTACCATTTTTCGGTTCCGCCTTGATGGTCTTAAAACTCATCTGCTCCGCCTTGTGCAACTCTTTTCCCTTCAAGCTGATATAATAAGCATAGTTATTGAGCGCAGCCACATTATCATCCTTCCATTGCAAACAGGAATCATAGGCAGCAAACGACTCATCTTCCAAACCTTTCTTGTTCAAGATATCTCCCATAATCATATACAGGTCAGATACCAAGGCAGGTGAACTCTTTTCATTTATCTGTGCCAATCCCTTTCGGAAAGTCACGAGAGTAGCATCATCATCCCCTTTCATATAATGCGCCATTCCTCCAAAATAATAGAATACCATCTCATCAGGATTGTATGCCTGAGCCTGGTTGGTCATGTCAATAACCTCATCATATTTCTTTTGGTCCCATAGACTTTGTACCAGTTGCAAACGGGCACTCGCATTATCGGGAGCAATCGTCAGAACTTTCTGGAAAGCAGCATCTACAGAATCCTGCGGCATCTTCTTCAAGTCCATATAAGCAGCTCTCAGTTCTGCCAATTCACCAGAAGGTTTAGGCACATTGAGTATCTTCGTGAAGAGATTCAATACCTCAGTCGAATCACCGCCATTACGTTCATTCTCCTGAATAAAAGAACGAATCATCACGATTTTTGTTTCCAATTCCGTATTTTTTCCCAGCAAGATACGGTCCAGCATCTGTCGTGCCTGTTCTTTCTGACCAGTAGCATTGTAATAATCATATAGCGAAGACTCCGCATAGGCATTGTCAGGTTCCTCCTTGAGAACATCCGTAAAGAGCTTATATGCTTCCTTTTGTCTGTCGTGCTGCATCAGCCAGTTACCCAACATCGTCTTATAGACCATATCAAGAGGGTGCTTATCAGAAAGGCTTTCCAATTCCCGATAAGCAGCTTTGCTATCCCCCATCATTTCATAGACACGCATTTTAGACAGGGTAAACTGCTCACTCTCGCCCTCTTCCTTTTCTAATCGGGCAATCGTAGAAAGCATTTTCGAGAAATCATTTTTCTGCTGATAAAGCTGGAGAAGAATGCGCAAAGCATCCGTATTATCATGATTATGCGCATAAATCAGTTCATACGAATCTATCGCTTTATCATACTGTTGATTGCCAATATAGTACTGCGCCAGTCGCTCCGGATAGGTCTGGTTTTCAGGATTAAGACTAACAGCCTTTTCCAGACAGGCTAAAGCGATGGAATCCTTTTTCATTTGTGAGTAATACACCGACTGGAAATAATACACCTCAGCCGCATGGGGATTGATGGCACGGGCATGCTCCAACAAGTCGAAGGCAGCACTATAGTTGCCTGCACCTTGTTGGCGGATGGCCTCCAGGAAGAAGTAATCAAAGCGTTTCTTATCATTTGCAGGAATTGTATCCTGTTCAACAGCATCAGCTTTAACTTGCTTTTTCTTACGCGCCAAAGATGGCAAAGTGGCAGTTCCGAGCAACAGAGCCACCATTCCCAAAGCTATATATTTAGCACTAATCTTCACGTTAATCGTTTCCTCTTAAAAAATATTGATTTAACACCAGAATACCTTTATTCTTATTTGACTCCAGTATGTCCATATCCGCCTTCGCCACGTTCAGTTTCATCAAGACTTTCCACCTCAACGAATTCCCCTTGTTCGTGCTTGGCAATAACCATTTGTGCAATACGCTCACCCTCATTTATAACGAAATCTTCCTGAGAGAAATTGATGAGCAATACCATGATTTCACCACGATAGTCAGCATCGATTGTTCCAGGAGTATTGAGCACGGTAATGCCATGCTTCAGAGCAAGACCGCTGCGAGGGCGAATCTGCGCCTCCAATCCTGCAGGCAAAGCCATATAAAGTCCTGTAGGCACAAGTCTTCTCTCCATGGGATGGAGTACGATAGGCTCGTCAATGTTAGCACGCAAATCCATGCCCGCACTCTGAGGTGTGGCGTATGTTGGCAGAGGCTGGCGCCCCTTGTTGATAATCTGGATTTTAATCATAATTACACTTTTAAATATTTCAAGTTGCTTGGCTTTTTAAAGTAAAGCACAGCATAGATTGTGCAAAAATACTGCTTTTTGAGCACAATAAGGAATTTTTGAAAGAAAAATGCAAGATTTTAAACAAAAATAAGTGCTTTTTATTTTGCATTATGCAAATAAAGGTGTATTTTTGCGTCATGGAATGGAAAAAACTCATATCAAACAAGCGTTTCGGACAAGAGCATAAGCATGCCGAGCGCCATGACGATCGCTCTGAATTCAAGCGCGATTACGATCGCCTTATTTTCTCCTCAGCTTTCCGTCGCTTGCAAAACAAGACCCAGGTATTCCCTCTGCCAGGTAGCATCTTCGTGCATAACCGCCTCACCCATAGTCTGGAAGTGGCGAGTGTCGGAATGTCGCTTGGCAACGATATTTCCCGCCGCATCATAGAGAAACGTCCTGAATTAAAAGACACTCTTTTCGAAGAAATCGGCACCATCGTGAGTGCTGCCTGTCTTGCCCACGACTTAGGCAATCCTCCATTCGGCCATTCAGGCGAGAAAGCCATCCAGACCTTTTTTACTGAAGGAGCAGGACTTGCAGTTAAAGACAAGGTTAGCAAGAAGTTTTGGGACGACATCACCCATTTTGAGGGAAATGCCAACGCCTTCCGCATCCTTACTCATTGTTTTAAGGGAAGACGTCAGGGCGGTTTTGTGATGACCTATTCCATGCTTGCTTCCATCGTGAAATATCCATTTGCCAGCAGTCTGGCTGGAAGTCACGGTAAGTTCGGTTTTTTCACTTCCGAAACGGAATCGTATCAGCGAATTGCGGAAGAATTGGGCATTACCTGCTTCTCTCAACCAGGTGAGCCACTCAAGTATGCCCGTCATCCCTTAGTATATATGGTAGAGGCTGCAGACGACATCTGCTACGAAATCATGGATATTGAGGATTCCCACAAGTTGAAAATTCTATCATTCAAGGAAACAGAAGAGTTGCTTTTAGCTTTCTTTGATGAGGACACCCAGCGCAGGATACAACAGCGCATAATCGACGAAGGGGTAACCGATGAAAACGAAAAGGTGGTTTATATGCGAGCCAGCGTTATCGGCAGACTGGAGAACGAATGCGTCAAGACTTTCATCGAGCATGAGGACGAAATACTTGCCGGCACTTTCCAGGGGAGCCTCATCGACCATATTGCAGAGCAACAACGTAATGCCTACAAGCAATGCGAAAAGATTTCCTTTGCCAAGATTTACCACAGCAAACCAGTACTTGACATAGAACTGTCTGGTTATAAAATTATGGCTACGCTGATGGAGGTGTTTATTGATGCCGCCATCAACCCGACCCGTTTCTATTCCCAGCAACTCATCCGCCGTGTAAGCAGCCAATACGACATCAACAATCCCGATTTGGAAGAGCGCATCATGGCCGTGATAGATTACATCAGCGGCATGACAGATATCTACGCATTAGACATCTATCAGAAAATCAATGGCATCAGTTTGCCGATTGTGTAATCCGGAAGGTAATCGAAAATTTGAAGAGCGAAACGAGAAAAGCCCTTCACCCTTCACCAATATATCATAAACGCTTGACATCCAAGCGGTTACAAGGAAAATAACTTAAAATCACCCTTCACCACCCTTCATCTTAAGACTAAGGTTAGTCGTCTATTAAGGCTAAAGGTGATCATCTATTAAGATTAAGAGAGAGGAAGGGTCATTGGTCCATGATGCATTTTACTCATCGAACTTTGAAATTTAATGTCTATATTTTTCACAACCAGCAAAATTTCGAGTCAAACAAATACCCAGGCAATTGTAGCTAATAAAGGGCAAAAAACGACAAAAAAGATGAAGAGCGATGAAGGGTGATGAAGGGTGCGTTTTTACCCTTCACCCTCAAACCTCCTGTGTTTATCGGCATTTTAGGAGAAAAGATGAAGGGTGAAGGGTAAAATCGCATTCCGATTTGAAATTTTCTACGCTATAAAGATTTTTCTAAAATTCACCACATCTATTTTCAAATAAATACCGCTACAAACATTTTCTATAATAAGGAAGCAAGAGAACAGAATACCCAGCAGATATTCTTGTTCGCTAAGTAGGCAAAGCGCTGTTCGCTAAGTAGGTCAAAAGCGCCTTTGGAAGGGCACTATTGCGCCAAGGTAAAGGCACCTTTGTGCTCGGGTAAGAGCACAATTGTGCCCCCGAAAAGCACAAGGGTGCACAAGTCAAACACCACCCGTAAACCCGAAGCCCAGATTTCTATCTTTCAGAGATGCTATCTAAAATCAAATACGCGATCACAAAAATCACTTTTTGTCACAGTCCTTTTGTCATAACGTTTCTCTGCACGAATTTTCTGCATCGGATAAGACTTAGCAACCTGCAACTTGATTACATAGATGTAACAAGTATCATAAAGGCAAAACATATCCGGATCCGCAATCACACAAGAATCAGGCAAGGCAATTGAACCAATTGTCGCCTTATAAAACTCCATTTTAGCCTTTGCATCAATAGGTAATTCAATGCTCTGCAATTGCTCATTCCAATATTTCCAGTCTCTCAATGTATCTACCCCAGAGAAATCTATCATCAATGTATCATTGGTACAATTTTTAATTTGAAAGAAACTACGCCTATCCATAACACAAGCACTACAAGAACACAATAAGTTGAAACCTATTAACACTAAAACTTTTTTCATTACTTCTATTTGCATGATAAAAAATCTATATTATTTCCTTAGCCCATCCTTCCCTAATCCACTTTATAATATTATCCTTATTGTATCTGCAAAAGCCCTATTTTGTAGGGGTGGGAAACTTTAGTTATTTACAGCTTAAAAGTTGAAATTTTATGCTTATAAACGACAATGATATTATTATTCCCTGCAGATTTCACTATACTTGGTTGCCATTTGAACTTAGCTAGAGCCGTTCCGTCAGGATAAATCAACCAATAATTGGACTTGTCTGCATTGTTTTGCAGACAAATGGCATCATCAATTTTAAAACGAACAGCAAAAGTCTCACCAAGCTCATACTTGTCAAGTATATTCATGTGTTCATCCAAGACACAAAGTTTATTTTTATCTGTCAGCATCGGGCAAGTGCTAGCACCTGCTTTAACCAAAGTAAGTTTTGGAGCCATACCATGGAAAGCATATAGGTCATGATTCGGAATCAAGAACAACGAGCCAAATTGTTTTTTATCCCAATCCTTGACATTGATGGTCGAATCTTGGAAAGAACAATATACCGTCTTTTCCGAGCCAGCCAAAAATACGCCATTATCCGATAGGAAACCGTCGTTCATGACATGCTTTTTGTCATATAAAGGCAAAAATTTCTCCAGTTTACCTGTCAAAGCATCAAAAACAGCCAAGAAAGGCTTGCCACATTTAATACGTCCACGCATCATACTATCCCCATATCCGTAATTTAGCATGAACACTTTCCCATCTCGCATCATCAGCTCTGACGTAGAGGATTCCTTGTCCTCGAAGTTATACTTCCACTTGACTTGCAAGCTATCAGTACCCAAGCAATACAAATAGTTACGGTCGCTCACATAGATGCAAGCGTCTTTTTGAAGGATATTTGAAGTCAATCCAGTAATAGTATATGGATTGAGATTATAATAAAACGTCACAATAGGAGAACTAAAACCAACAGCTGATGCAACAGAGACAATATTTGTCAAAGCCAGCAACGCCATTCCCTTTGTGTCCTTTATACCTGTTTTAGCCTTGACCTTCCACATTTTGCCTGTTGTTATGTCTATCTCGTTGATATCATCCCCGACAACTACCAGATGAGTAGAGTCCACCATGACAGCTCTTTCCCAACCAATATTTCTCGTCATAGGAATATCAGCATTCCATAACAGTTTACCATCATGCAAACGATAGGCATAGGTATTGCTAGAACCTATTTTATCCAATCCTACAACTATATCCAAGCTATCATTGATATAGACAGGGTATAGATATTGAGTCCACAAAGATTTACCAGTTTTGCTATCAGACAACGTTAGCAAAGACTTGCCATTGCTTTTCAAGGTAGTAGATAACAGAACACCTTGCTTTGTTATAGAGTGTACTGTACACAACGACAAATCCAATGTTTTCTCCCAAAGAATGCCTAAATCCTTTGCATTCAAAGCATACAAGCAACCAGAAGTTGTCGGCTTACCTTTCTTGGTAGTATCACATGCAAGTACCATGACAAGACTGTCGTAAGTTGCCACAGACTGAATATTTTTGTTCAACTCCAAGGTTTTGCCCCAAAGTTGCTTGCCGTCATTAGTCTCTGCCACAGAGACCGAATCCACTACGTTTTGCGCTGTAACATTTATTGAGAACAACAGCAACAAAAATAACATTAACTTCTTCATATTTACGAGATTTATATTTTTCAGAATCTTACCAATAAACCAGCAGTGAGCATACTCTTGCACCCAGCATTCCACTCGCAGAAATACCTAAAACTTTCTCCACCTAATGACATACCAACTAAAGTCACATTATATCCCAAATCGGCTTTGGTTCGATTACACTCAAAGCCAGGCACAGTAACTTTCTCTTTCAGCAAAGCCAATCCTAAGCCTGCACCCGAATAAGCGCGAAAGATGCCGTAGCCCGATGTAAACCAAGTATAGGTAATAGCTGGAAGTGCATACATGCAAGACAAATCCGAATTTCCACGAGGTTCTGACGGTTCTACCGTATCATCAACATAATTACACCATTCACTAGTAGTAAAACCAACAGAAGCACCAACCGACACTTTCTTTGAAAGGCGATACTTATAATCTATTCCTATATGAACTGGAATTGCAAAACATTCCGAGTCACCACCACTATATGGAATAGGCTTTGTCAGTTTGTCATGTTTATCTATCACATACAAATTCAACAAGCCCACACCAAAGTATAGTTCATGGCGTTTGCCAATATCTTGCTTACTCGACAATGAGGTTTGAGCATGAGACATAAGTGTTCCCAACAGCCACAAGCCTACAAACATCATTACCACTTTAGCAACATCATCATTCAACACCTTTTCTAAAATACGATCTCTACATTTCATAAGCTTCAATATTTTATATTCGTATCAAACTTACCATCTTTATCTCTTGCGATTGTCATTCTACGATGATACTTTCACGTCATCTATACTCAAACAAACGTTTTTTAAAATCCTTTTTCGTTACACACCTTCTATCATAGAGCTTTTTCTTTCGGATATTCTCTAGCGTATAAGTTCTTACAATACTCCATTTGATAGTATATATATAAAACGTATCACTATTCATTGGCCAGAAACCTCTAGACTTTGTACCTGGTGCTACACAATAATAATTAAAGATTACATTTTTCTTTCCATGGACATTCACGGAAGTTGTATCCATAGAAATTAAGTCTATCGTATCTCTACAATGGAGATTCCAATACATATCGTTGCTCAATGTATCGGACTCTGTCAAATCGATTAACAATGTATCTTTAGTGCAATTTTTAACACAATAGCCTGCTGGCTTTGAGTCAAAGAAACAAGAGCAAAGAATTAAAGACATGAAAATAGGAAATAGTGCATTCCTTATTAACTTTATTGTACACATAATATTTATTTGATTAATTTCAACACTAAACATAACACTTTTCATATTACATAAGAACAAAAAAACGCTCCCACTTCCTCACCTATTCAAGAGAGGAAATGGGAGCACAAAATATTATGGTTAATTGTCTTTTTCTTTATAAATAACATTGTTAGCTCCACTCGTAATCTTAAGAGCTTCAGGATGTTCTTGGATAAACGTATTGATGTGGCGCACACGCTTTTCTTCCAATATTTCATCAACGGCAATCAAGATGCCGGTCTCCTCCACATCACCAAAACCATAGTTGATGGCTGTGCCGAAGAGCTTCATCGTAGGACTCAAATTCATGTAGGCATTAACCAACGGAGGAATGTTGAAACCAAGTTTACGCACCTCGCTATTCAAAATACGATAGTCTGCCTTGAAATCAGACTCAGTAAAGATAGCAGCCAACTCAGACTCTGGAGTTTCCAGTCGAAGAGGTTTCATCGGAATAACCAGGTTTTCCTTATCATCAAAATGCTTCTTGAGGAAGTAGAGAATCATGTCGCGACCTCGACGGATGTAGGAAGGATACATCGTCATCTTGCCAAAGAAATACTTGAGTTCAGGATAAAGAACCGTCAAGGCTCCCAAACCATCCCATAGATTATCTAAAGCGAAGATACTTTTCGAATTCTTGCGAACATTCTGATATTCAAGAGAAACGAACGAGCGCCCCAACTCTACCGTATAAGGCATATATTCCTTTAAAAATTTTTCAGAAAAGTGGAACATGTGACTTGTTGCCAATATAGGCTGTCCGTTCTCATCTAATTTCCAGTCCTTTCCCAACAAATAGCGATAACCACCGATAATTTCATCAGCCTCAGGATTCCAGACAATGAGTTGCTTATAGCAATTCTCTCCGAAATCAAACTCATCCAAGTCCATCGACTTTCCAGAACCACCACCAGCGGTACGGAAAGCAATCTCACGCAAGCGGCCGATTTCCTTCAGTACATTAGGAGAATCATTAGCCGTTACAATATAGATTTCGTTATGACTTTTATTAGTCATACGAAGTTGCTTGTCGGGAGTTAACTCACTCTTCAGCAAGGCTTTGTCTATTGGTTGTATAATCTCTTCTTCCATTTTCTTTTTATAGAAATCCTATAATTCGTAAACTTTATCTTCTACATACTGCGCCCACTCTGTAGCCGTTTTACTTTTATCAAAAGTTTGCCACGGAATCGGCTTTCCTATTGCTATTCTGAAATGCTTGCCCACATTCTTGTACATCTCATCTACCAGAAACATCATGGCGAGATTGAACGGCAGATGCTTGTCACTAAATCTGGCAATACGATAGAAACGTTCTGAGTTCTGACCGCCGAAATGAATCGGCACGACATCTCTCTGATATTCAACACTCTTAGAAATGAAAGTCTTTTTCCAAGGGATGTCATGAATCGTACCATCATCACGCTTGCGACTATTAAGTCCTGCAGGGAACATCAACATGTGATTTTTGCTCTGGAAACCAGCCTCTACCATACGAGGGAAGTCACGACTGTTACGTCCGGTTTTATTGATACCGATGCTCACAGGTTTCAAACCAGGAAGATTGAGCAGGAGATCATTCACCAGATAACGGAAATTACCATCATAATGCTGTCCGATGATGGAACCCAAAGCCACTCCATCCTGTCCACCCAAAGGGTGATTAGAAACAAAAGTATAGAGCTTGCCATCATTCTTGTCAGGCAAGTTTTCAGCTCCTACAATTTCGATATCCATCTTCAGATATTTCACACACTCAGTCAGCCACTCCGTACCCGACAGATGGCGACTTTCCCATAAGAACTTATTAACCTCGTCTTCGTGAACGAGTTTCTTGAGCCAAGACACGACAAATCCAGGCACAAATTTAGCCTTTGCACCCATCTTGCCTTTCAGTATCCTATCTATGTCGATTGTCTTTTCTATTGCTTCACTCATTTCATTATTCAGCTAAACTAGCTGCAAAAATAACTCAACTTTTTTAAATACGTGCCATTTTTGCGAAAAAAAATCAAAAAACACATAAATTTAGTTGGAAAAAGGCAGTTTTCTCTTTATTTTTGCCCACTTTAATACGTTTTTCCCCGCATCAAAGTACGCTTACGAAACAAGCTCGTTTCCCGACACAATCAACTTTTTTATTAAGTTTTTAAAAAATTGTGGGGAAAAGTGGGGGAATATGGGGAAAAATGTGTACCTTTGAACCCGAATTCTTTTATATAAGATGTACGTATGCGTTTTTTAGGCAACATAGAGGCTAAAACTGACGCGAAGGGACGTGCCTTTCTGCCAGCTTCTTTCCGCAAGATTCTTCAAGTTTCTGGCGAGGAAAACCTTGTCCTCAGAAAAGACGTCTTTCAGCCCTGCCTGGTCGTTTATCCAGAATCCGTATGGAATGAACTACTGGACCAGTTGAGAAAGAAACTCAACCGATGGAATGCCAAGGAACAGCAGATATACAGAACCTTCATAGCAGACGCCATCTTGCTGACGCTCGATGGCAACGGACGTTTTTTGATTCCGAAGAGACTGCTCAAACAGGCTGACATAGAACAGAGCATCCGCTTCGTCGGCATGGGAGATACCATAGAAATCTGGAAAAACGAGGAAGAAGGAGAAACCTTCATGGAACAGGAAGAGTTCAGTAAGGCATTACAGGAAGTAATGTCATTTAATAACGAAGATTAAGCTACAAGAGAGATGGTAAAGACAGCAGAAACATATCATGTGCCGGTACTTCTCAACGAGAGTATAGATGGCCTAAATATACAACCAGGTGGCATCTACGTGGATGTTACCTTTGGAGGTGGTGGACACTCTAAGGAAATCCTTGCCAGAATCAACGGCAACGGCCATCTCTACAGTTTCGACCAAGATGCCGATGCTGAAAGAAACGTTGTGGCCAATAAAGACTTTACCTTTGTATGTTCCAACTTCAGATATTTGAAAAACTGGATGAGATACTATGGTGTGGACGGAATCGATGGTCTGCTCGCAGACCTGGGTGTTTCCAGTCATCATTTTGATGACGAGACACGCGGCTTTTCTTTCAGATATGATTCCCCTCTCGACATGAGAATGAACAAGAGAGCTGGAAAAACTGCTGCAGACATTGTGAATGACTATGAAGAAAGCAAGCTGGCAGACATTTTCTATCTCTATGGAGAACTAAAGAATTCCCGACGTATTGCCTCTGCTCTCGTCAAAGCCAGAACAGAAAAAAGAATAGAGACTACTACCGATTTCATCAAGGCAGTAGAGCCTCTTTTCAAGAGAGAACGGGAGAAGAAAGATATGGCAAAACTCTTCCAGGCGCTCCGCATCGAAGTAAACCACGAAATGGATGCACTCAAGGAAATGCTGAAGTCTGCCACAGAAATATTGAAACCTGGTGGAAGACTTTCCGTCATCACTTACCACTCTCTGGAAGACAGAATCGTCAAGAACGTCATGAAATCAGGCAATTCTGAGGGAAAAATCACGCAAGACTTCTTCGGCAGAATAGAAACTCCGTTTAAACTTATCAACAATAAGGTAATCGTCCCTAACGCTGAAGAGCAGGAAAGAAACCCTAGAAGCAGAAGTGCCAAACTTAGAATCGCAGAAAAGAAATGATGGAAGATAATAAAGAAGACAAGTCCAAACTGGAGGTCGAAGAAGATAAGTCCAAGCAGGAACTGAAGGAAGACAAGACTAAAGGCGAGCCGAGGGAAAACAACGATAAACTTGAACTGAAACAAGTTATCGCAGAACAGGCGATAGAGGGTGAAGCTCCCCTATCTTCCAATTTCTCGCTACGCAAAATCCTTGGTGGTGACATCCTGACTGCACGCATCATACGCCGGCAGATATGGTTGGTCATCCTGGTCGTTTTTTTCGTCATCATTTACATATCCAACAGATATAGTATTCAAAAAGACTTGATAGAAATAGACCAATTGCAAAAAGAACTGCAGGATGCTAAATACCAAGCACTTTCCAGCAGTAGCCAGATAACAGAGAAGAGTCGTGAAAGCAACGTATTAGAAATGCTCAAAAACAATAAAGACAGCGTTCTACACATTGCCACACAACCTCCATATATAATAAATGTACCCGAACAATGAGCAAGTTTGATGCAAAAAAAGTGATGCCCAGATATCGTGCCATTTCATTTGGCCTGATTTTCTTTGCCGTATTAGTAGTCGGCAAGTCACTATATATCATGACTGCTAAGCGCGACTACTGGATGAAGGTAGCCAGCAGACAAAAGAAAGACTCGGTGACCGTTAAGCCTAACCGAGGAAATATCCTGAGCTGTACAGGACAACTCCTTGCCAGTTCCTTGCCTGAGTTCAAGGTATTCATGGACTTTGTTGCTCTCAGCGAGGCAAAAGGAGATTCCTTATGGAACGTCAAGGAAGATTCTATCTGCGATGGACTTCATAAAATATTCCCAGACAAGAGTGCTGCAGAGTTTAAGGCTCACCTGGAAGAAGGAAAAGCCAAGAAGAAGAGACATTGGGTGATCTACAACGAGCGTATCAACTACAATACCTTCACGGAAGTGAAAGATTTGCCTCTCTTCAGACTTGGAACCAACAAGAGTGGATTCCATTGGGAGGAATACAATGCCCGTAAACGTTCGTACGGTTCGCTGGCTGGCAGAACTATCGGTGCAATGTTCGGCGCTAAAGATACGGCGAGATTCGGACTGGAATTGTCGTACGACTCCATTCTTCGCGGTACCAATGGTATTGTACACAGAAGAAAAGTTCGCAACAAGTTCCTTGACATTACCGATACTCCACCTATTGATGGTGCAGATATCGTAACCACAATTGATGTCGGCATGCAAGACCTTGCAGAACGTTCGGTCATTAACGAGTTGAAGGAAATCAACGGAAACGTAGGCGTAGCCATCGTGATGGATGTGAAGACTGGCGACATCAAAGCCATTGTAAATATGGAAAAATGCTTTGATGGCGAATACCGCGAAATCCACAACCATGCTGTCAGCGACTTGCTGGAACCGGGTTCGGTATTCAAGACCGCCTCGTTACTGGTGGCTCTCGACGACGGTGTGGTTGACACAACTTACTCTGTAGAGACCGGCGGAGGTGTATGGCCGATGTACGGACGAGACATGAAAGACCATAACTGGCGAAAGGGAGGATATGGAAGACTTACTTTTGCCCAGACATTATGGTACAGTTCAAACATCGGCGTGAGCAGAATCATCGATGATCATTATCGCAACAACCCTGAAAAGTTTGTAAAAGGCATACATCGTATAGGTCTGGCGGATGATTTAAAAATTCCACTTGTAGGTGCAACACCGGCAAGAATCCGAATGCCTCACAAAAACAGTCATGGACAGTACGACAACTGGAGCAAGACGGCATTGCCATGGATGAGTATCGGCTACGAGACGCAAGTTCCGCCTATCTCTACGCTCACGTTCTACAACGCAATCGCCAACAACGGCAAGATGATGAGACCCCGTTTTGTAACGAAGGTTGTCAAGGATGGAGAAACAATCATGGAATTCCCACCGGAAGTACTCCATGAGCGTATAGCCAAGGAGCAAAGCATCAAGAAGATACAGACCATCCTTGAGCAGGTGGTCAGTATCGGATTGGGAAAGAAAGCAGGTTCACCTAACTTCCTCGTTGCAGGAAAGACCGGAACTGCCCAAATGTCTAAAGGTGCTGGCGGTTATAAATCAGGTGGCGTCAACTACCTCCTGAGTTTTGCCGGTTATTTCCCTGCAGACAACCCACGCTACAGTTGCATCGTCTGCATACAGAAATCAGGACTTCCTGCATCAGGTGGCGGAATGAGTGGTAAGGTCTTCCATGAAATCTCAGAAGGTATCATGGCTCAAAGTCTGAAACTGGATGTAAAAGATGCACAAGACTCTACATCAGTCATCATACCAGATGTTAAGAACGGAAACATACTGGCTGCCGACTACGTCCTGACCCATCTCGGTATAAAGACCAATACCAACTGGAGCGGAAGTTACCTGACAGGAAATCCAATTTGGGGAAAAGCCGAAAAAGTTGGCAACCGTTATGTAAAACTTGAAAAGCAAAAGCAATACGGTAAGGGAACGGTACCAGACATCATCGGTATGGGAGCCCGAGATGCAGTATTCATGATGGAAAGCAGAGGCATAAAAACCAGATTGTACGGAAGAGGAAAAGTTACCAAACAATCCCTCATGGCGGGCAAACCGGTTAAGCAAGGTGCCTTCTGTGTCATCACGCTTGAGTGATGAGCACAGATTACATCTTACTGCTACATTTTGCAGCAAAACGATAAAGTCAATATAATAAGGTATATGATATACCTATTTAATATATATAATAGTAACATATAAAAAAGAAACGATATATGAAGTTACAAGAATTGCTCAAAAACATCAAACCGATCCAAATAATCGGAGATGCAGAAATCGAAGTCACAGGAGTGAACATCGACTCTCGAAAGATTAAGGATGGTCATCTCTTTGTTGCAATGAAAGGAACACAAGTAGATGGACACAAATTTATCCCAAAGGCCATTGAGCTTGGGGCGAAATCCATATTGTGTGAAGATTTACCTCAGGAACCTGTTGAAGGGGTTACCTATATTCAAGTAGCTTCTACAGAGGATGCTGTCGGAAAAGCTGCTACCATCTTCTATGGCGACCCATCCCGAAAATTGAAACTTGTAGGTGTCACCGGTACAAATGGAAAGACTACCATCGCCACCTTATTATATAATATGTTCAGAAAGTTCGGCCATAAATGCGGTCTTCTTTCTACAGTATGCAACTATATTGAGGACGAGGCAATACCAGCAGACCACACCACACCTGACCCGATAGAACTGAATGAACTTCTTGGGAAAATGGTAGAGGCAGGATGCGAATATGCATTCATGGAATGTTCTTCTCATGCTATTGCACAAAAGCGTATCGGCGGTTTGAATTTCGCAGGCGGTATCTTTACCAACCTGACCCGTGACCATCTCGACTATCACAAGACTTTCGAGAACTACCGCAATGCCAAGAAAGCATTCTTCGACGGTCTTCCAAAGACAGCTTTCGCCATTACGAATGCTGACGACAAGAACGGCATGATTATGGTACAGAACTGCAAGGCAGCTATCAAGACCTACTCTACCAGAAGCATGGCAGACTTCAAGGCAAGAATTTTGGAATGCCATTTCGGAGGTATGTATCTTGAGGTAGATGGCAGAGAAGTTGGGGTGCAGTTTATTGGCAAATTCAACGTAAGCAACCTGCTTGCCGTATATGGCGCAGCCATTATGCTGGGAAAACAGCCAGAAGATATACTCGTAGTAATGAGCACTTTGCATAGTGTCAACGGTCGTTTGGAACCTATCCAATCACCAGAAGGCTATACCGCAATCGTTGACTATGCACATACTCCAGACGCATTGGAGAATGTTCTCAATGCCATCCACGAGGTACTGGACGGCAAGGGAGGTGAAGTCATCACCGTATGCGGAGCTGGCGGTAACCGAGACAAGGGTAAGCGTCCTCTCATGGCACAGGAGGCAGTAAAGCAGAGCGACAAAGTGATCATCACCAGTGACAATCCACGTTTCGAGGAACCACAGGACATCATCAACGATATGCTTGCAGGTCTGAATGCGCAACAGATGAAGAAAGTCATTAGCATTGTAGATCGCAAGGAAGCGATTCGTACAGCTTGCATGATGGCCAAGAAGGGCGATGTAATCCTCGTTGCAGGAAAGGGTCACGAAGATTATCAGGAAATTAAGGGCGTAAAGCATCATTTCGATGATAAGGAAGTAATACGTGATATATTTGGAATTAGCCAAAAATAATCTGAGGAATCAAATAGAAAAGAAGAAACTTTAAAAGAAAAATAAGAAAATGTTATACTATCTCTTTAGATTTCTGGAGCAATGGGGTATCTCAGGCTCTCGCATGTGGGGATACATTTCATTCCGCGCTCTGCTGGCTCTGATTGTATCATTAATCATCTCTGCCTGGTTTGGCGAAAAGTTCATCAAGTTCCTCAAGAGTAAGCAAATCACAGAAACACAGCGTGATGCGAGCATAGACCCATTCGGAGTCAAGAAAATCGGTGTTCCTTCCATGGGAGGTGTCATCATCATCATGGCCATTCTGATTCCTGTGATTCTGTTGGGCCGTCTGCGCAACATCTATCTCATCCTGATGATTATTACCACCGTCTGGTTGGGATTCCTTGGTGGAATGGATGATTTCATCAAGATTTTCAAGAAAGACAAGGAAGGATTAAAAGGAAGATATAAAATCGTAGGTCAGGTAGGTATTGGACTTATCGTTGGACTTGTGCTATGGGCTTCTCCTGATGTGAAGATGAACGAAAACTTAGCCATTGAGCGTCAGGGACAGGAAACCGTAGTCAAGCATCGTACGGAAGCTACAAAATCTCTGAAGACTACCATTCCTTTCATCAAGGGGCACAACCTGGACTATTCCAACATCACAAGTTTCTGTGGTAAATACAAGACTGCTGCCGGTTGGATACTGTTCGTCATCATGACTATTTTCGTGGTTACAGCCGTTTCAAATGGCGCCAACCTCAATGACGGTATGGATGGTATGTGCGCAGGAAATTCAGCAATTATAGGTGTGGCATTAGGCATTTTGGCATACGTTTCGTCACATATCCAATTTGCCGCCTACCTCAACATCATGTATATTCCGGGTTCAGAGGAACTGGTAGTTTTCTTCTGCGCATTCATTGGAGCGCTCATCGGTTTCCTATGGTACAACGCCTACCCTGCTCAAGTATTCATGGGCGATACCGGTTCGCTGACCATCGGTGGAATTATCGCTGTAGGTGCCATCATCATCCACAAGGAATTGATGTTACCTATCCTCTGCGGTATCTTCTTTGTAGAAAGTCTGAGCGTTATCGTTCAGGTATATTACTACAAGCTCGGAAAACGAAAAGGAGTAAAACAACGCATCTTCAAGCGCACTCCTATACACGACAACTTCCGTACACAGGAAAGCCAACTGGACCCAGAATGCAAGTATCTTCTCAAGAAGCCTAAGGGTGCATTCCATGAGTCTAAGATTACGATCCGCTTCTGGATTGTTACCATTATTCTGGCCGCATTGACCATCATAACTCTGAAGATTAGATAAACTGGCTGTAATTGTCAGACATATAAAATAACAATATGAAAAAAATTGTAATTTTAGGAGCCGGCGAAAGCGGTGCAGGTGCAGCCGTGCTGGCAAAGAAGGAAGGTTTCGAGGTTTTCGTCTCTGATATGTCAAAAATCAAAGACAACTATAAGAAACTGATGGATGACCACAATATCGAATGGGAAGAAGGTCATCATACTGAAGAGAAAATTCTGGATGCCGATGAAGTTATCAAGAGTCCTGGTATTCCTAAGGAAGCACCTATGATTCAGAAGTTGATAGCTAAAGGCACACCTATCATCAGTGAAATCGAATTTGCTGGCAGATATACAGATGCTAAGATGATCTGCATCACAGGTAGTAACGGTAAGACCACAACTACTTCTCTGATATATCATATCATCAAATCGGCTGGCTATGACGTAGGTTTAGCTGGCAATATCGGCAAAAGTCTTGCATTACAGGTTGCAGAAACTCCTCATCAATACTATGTCATTGAGCTGAGCAGTTTCCAATTAGACAATATGTATCAGTTCAGAGCTAACGTGGCTATCTTGCTGAACATTACTCCAGACCACCTGGACCGCTACGATTTCTGCATGCAGAACTATACTGATGCCAAGATGCGCATCACACAGAATCAGACTGAGGAAGATAGTTTCATCTACTGGAACGACGATCCTATCGTGAAAAAAGAATTAGAGAAATACAACCTCAAGTCACATCTTTGTGCATTTGCAGAGAACAAAGAAGAAGGAACTGTTGGCTACATAGAGAATGGCAAGTACATACTCGATTTTCCACAGGCATTTGAAATGCCACAGGCAGACATGAGCCTCAGCGGAAAGCACAACATCTACAACAGTCTGGCTGCAGGTCTGGCTTGCAACATTGTAGGCATCAGCAAAGAAATCCTCCATAAGGGATTAAGCGACTTCCCTGGCGTGGAGCATCGTCTGGAAAAAGTAGGAAAGTTTGATGGTGTATATTATGTCAACGATTCCAAGGCGACAAACGTGGATGCATGCTGGTATGCACTTGAAAGTATGACAACTCCTACTATTCTTATCATTGGAGGTAAGGACAAAGGTAACGATTACAATCAAATAAAAGACCTGGTAAAGCAGAAGTGTGCCGGCATCGTATATCTCGGAGCAGACAACCAGAAGTTACACGATAATTTTGACGAGCTGGGTATTCCTGTACGTGACACCCATAGCATGAAGGACTGTGTAGCTGCCTGCAAAGAACTTGCTAAGCCAGGCAATACCGTTTTACTGAGTCCTTGTTGTGCAAGTTTTGATCTGTTCAAGAACATGGAAGATCGAGGCGAGCAATTCAAGACTTTAGTCAGATTATAATAAAGATAGGAAATAATCAAATGAACAAGAAAATAGGCAACATATTTAAAGGAGACAAGGTAATATGGATGGTGTTTTTCTTCCTTTGCATGATTAGCATTATTGAGGTATATTCTGCCTCAAGTTCGCTAACATACAAAAGCGGCAATTACATGAAGCCTGTCATCCGACATATAGGATTCATCATCTTTGGAATCTTCACCATGATTTGCATGCTCAAAGTAAAATGCAAGTACTTCAAGATTGCCACTCCATTCATGCTTGCCATTTCTTTAATCATGCTGATTTGGGTATTGATAGCCGGTCAGGCTACCAATGGTGCATCAAGGTGGGTAAATTTTATTGGTTTCCAATTCCAGCCTTCCGAATTCGCTAAGGGAGCAGTTATTCTGGCCGTGGCCCAGATTCTCAGTGCCATGCAGACAGAGAATGGCGCCGATAAGCGTGCGCTCAAGTATATTATCGTTGCATCATCCATTTTCATCCTGCTGATTGGTCTTGAGAACTTATCCACAGCCATGCTGCTATGTCTCACCATCTTTTTCATGATGATCATTGGAAGAATTCCTAAGGCACAACTCGGAAAACTATTGGGATTAGCCATAGCATCTGGAGCGATAGTAATTGCAACGGTGATGCTTGTAGGAAAAGACAAGAATCAGTCAACAGGTGACAATACGCTTACAGAGAATATCAAGAAAGAGGAAAAAGAACCTGGCTCCATCGAAAAGCTATTCCATAGAGCAGATACGTGGAAGTCACGAATAGACAAATTCCTGGACCACAAAGATGTTGCTCCAGAAGATGTTGACTTGGATAAAGACGCACAGGTTGCTCATGCAAACATAGCCATAGCCTCATCCAACATCGTGGGCAAAGGACCAGGCAACTCGGTTGAGCGAGACTTCCTGTCACAAGCCTTCTCCGACTTCATCTACGCCATCATCATAGAAGAGATGGGAATAACCGGAGCCGTATTTGTGGTCTTCCTATACATTATATTATTATATAGAGTAGGAAGTATAGCCAACAGATGTGAGAACAACTTTCCTGCATTTCTCGCCATGGGACTTGCCATACTGCTCGTCACTCAGGCATTGTTCAATATGCTCGTAGCAGTAGGTTTAGCACCAGTTACCGGTCAGCCGCTTCCACTCATCAGTAGAGGTGGAACTTCCACCGTCATCAACTGTCTATATGTTGGAATCATATTGAGTATCAGTAGAAGTGCCAAGAAAAAAGACGAGTGCAATACAGAAGCAAATACATCAAAATTGGCTACTGCATAAAAAAACACTATAAAAAATAGTGAAAAATGTAGAATTGTTGATTTTTTTATTTATCTTTGCGTAATAAATTAGAAAATTATGAATAATGAACTGAGAATTATAATAAGTGGAGGTGGAACTGGAGGACATATTTTCCCAGCTGTATCCATCGCCAATGCCATCAAGGCCAAATACCCTGAAGCAAAGATTTTATTTGTTGGAGCATTAGGCAGAATGGAAATGCAACGTGTTCCTGCTGCCGGATATGAGATTAAGGGATTACCTATCTGCGGCTTTGATCGTAAGCATCTGTTCAAGAATATTGCCGTGCTCTTCAAAATATGGAAAAGCCAAAGAATGGCAAAGAAAATCATCAACGACTTCAAGCCAATGGCTGCAGTCGGTGTTGGTGGTTATGCCAGCGGTCCTACTCTTAACGTATGTGCAAGCAAGGGTATTCCTTGTTTAATTCAGGAACAGAATTCATATGCAGGAGTAACCAACAAGTTACTCGCAAAGAAAGCTGACAGAATTTGTGTGGCATACGAAGGAATGGAACGTTTCTTCCCTGCTGACAAGATCATCATGACAGGAAACCCTGTACGCCAAAACGTATTGGAGACTACTGTTACAGTGGAAGAAGCAAGAAAACAATTCGGACTTGCACCTGAAAAGAAAACCATTCTTCTGGTAGGTGGTAGTCTCGGAGCAAGAACCATCAATGAAAGCGTATTGCAAAACTTGGATAAAATTGCCAAAAGTGATATCCAGTTTATCTGGCAAACAGGTAAGTATTACAAGGCATCCATCGCTGAACAGATGAAAGGCAAGGAATTGCCAAATCTCAAAATCATGGATTTTATCAGCGACATGGGAGCGGCATACAAAGCTGCTGACTTAGTTATCAGTAGAGCTGGTGCCAGCAGTATCAGCGAATTCTGTCTTATAGGAAAACCTGTCATTCTGGTTCCAAGTCCTAATGTAGCAGAAGATCACCAAACGAAGAATGCCATGGCACTGGTAAATAAAGATGCAGCCATCTATGTAAAAGACTGTGAAGCACCTGGCATACTTATCGACAAGGCGATCAATACGGTCACAGATATTCAAAAATTAAACTCACTTAGTGAGAATATTAAAAAATTAGGTTTAAAGAACTCTGCCGACGTCATTGCCGACGAAGTTGTAAAATTAGCAAGAAAGTAATGGAACTGAAAGATATTAAAGCAGTATATTTCGTAGGAGCTGGCGGTATAGGCATGAGCGCTATCGCAAGATATTTCCTCAACAAGAAGTTGGTTGTTGCTGGTTACGACAAAACCCCTTCTCACCTTACTCATGATTTGGAAAAAGAAGGCATGCTCATCCATTATGAGGAGAACACAGACCTGATACCAGAGGCTTGCAAGGATC
This sequence comes from Segatella hominis, assembly GCF_019249725.2. Taxonomy (NCBI): domain Bacteria; kingdom Pseudomonadati; phylum Bacteroidota; class Bacteroidia; order Bacteroidales; family Prevotellaceae; genus Segatella; species Segatella hominis. The sequence goes on along the minus strand of NZ_CP137559.1, from coordinate 3,338,098 downwards.
CAAAAACAACATTGGTCATCTTTACTCCAGCCATCCCAGCAGAGCACAAGGAACTTGTGTATTTCCATGAGAATGGATTTACCATCGAAAAACGTGCACAGGTATTGGGCACTTTGACTCGCACCCATAAGGGGTTGTGCGTAGCAGGAACTCATGGCAAGACCTCTACATCAACCATGTGCGCCCACATCATGCATCAGAGTCATATAGACTGTAACGCTTTCTTGGGCGGTATTTCTAAAAATTACGGCACCAACTACATACTTTCCGACAAGAGCGACTATGTAGTCATAGAAGCTGATGAATTCGATCGCAGCTTCCATTGGTTGCGTCCTTGGATGAGCGTAATTACAGCAACAGACCCAGACCATCTGGACATCTATGGAACAAAAGAAGCATATCTGGAAAGTTTCCGCCATTATACAGAACTTATCCAACCGGGAGGTGCACTCATCATCCATAAAGATCTGGAAATGAAACAGAACGTACAGGATGGAGTTAGAATCTACGAGTACAGTCTTCATGAAGGAGATTTCCACGCAGAAAACATCAAGATAGAGAATGGCGAAATCACATTTGACTTCATCTCTCCTATCGAAAATGTAGAGAACGTAGAACTCGGTCAGCCTGTGCCAATCAACATCGAAAATGGTATTGCCGCAATGGCAATGGCACAATTGAATGGTTGCAAGGCAGAAGAACTCAGACAAGGAATGAAGACATACGAAGGTGTAGAAAGACGCTTTGATTTCAAAATCAAAGATGCCAAGCACGTATTCCTATCAGACTATGCCCATCATCCAAAAGAAATCTACCAGAGTGTAAAGAGCATCAGAGAGTTGTATAAGACACGAAAGATTACTGCAATCTTCCAGCCTCATCTTTATACCAGAACACGAGATTTCTACAAGGATTTTGCAGAAAGCCTGAGCATGCTTGATGAAGTAATCCTGTGTGACATCTATCCAGCAAGAGAGGCTCCGATACCAGGAGTGACCTCAAAGCTCATCTACGACAATCTCAAGCCAGGAGTAGAAAAGAGCATGATACACAAAGAAGATGTACTGGATCTTGTAAGAAGTAGAGATTTCGATGTTCTTATCGTATTGGGAGCTGGCGACTTGGACAACTACGTTCCGCAAATGACAGAAATTCTTAAGCAGAAATAATGCGCATCAACTGGAAGAAAACGATTATCATCACACTGGATTTCGCCATAGGTATATATCTGGTGTTTGCATTCACCAAGCTGAACAAGCCTGATGAATCAAACTTAATATGCACCAAGGTAAACATCAACATACAAGATGAGATGACCAATGGCTTTCTTGATGCAAAAGAAATAAAAAAGAGACTGAAAGCAAAAAAGATCTATCCTTTAGAGAAACCTTTGAACAAGATTAGTACTCGCCATATAGAGGAGACTCTGATGCAAAGTCCTTTCGTCAAATCTGCCGAATGCTACAAGACTCAAGACGGTCTCGTTGATATCAACCTCACTCAACGCATGCCGATCGTAAGAATCAAGAGCATCAATAATGAAGACTATTATGTAGATGACCATTATCAGATTATGCCCAACACCAAATACACCAGCGATATGATTATCGCCACGGGCTACATCAATAAATGGTATGCTCAAAAATACGTCTCGTTATTAAGCAAGGCTTTGATGACTAACGAGCTGTGGAGAAATCAAATAGAACAAATTAACGTTCTACAAGATAAAGGAATAGAACTTGTTCCTCGAGTAGGAAACCATGTCGTCTATCTGGGCAATCTTCCAGAAGCAAACGCTGTGGAAAAACGGGAGAAAGACATTCAAGACTTCGTAAACCGAAAGATGTCACGCTTGGAAAATTTCTACAAATATGGACTATCCAAAGCTGGTTGGAACAAATACTCATATATCAATCTGGAATTTGACAACCAGATTATTTGCAAAAAGCATAATAGCAACAGCTAGTATAAATAGCTAATAAAAATAAAAAGAATCAGATAATATATAAAGACTATGCCAAAGGAATTTATAGTAGCAATAGAGCTAGGGTCATCCAAGATGACGGGTATAGCAGGCCAGAAGAATTTAGATGGCAGCATCACTGTACTAGCACTCGTGGAGGAAGACTCGTCTTCTTGCATCAGAAAAGGTGTCATCTATAACATAGACAAGACTTGCCAGAGCTTGACTAACATCATAAATAAATTGAAAACAATTCTCAAGCAAGACATTTCTCAGGTCTATGTCGGCGTAGGAGGAAGATCTATCAAGAGCGTCAAGAACATTATTGTAAAAGATTTACCTACCACATCCATCATTACTCAGGAAATGATTAATGAGCTGATGGATATCAACCGCAACATGACATATCCTGATCAGGAGATATTGGATGCTGCAACACAGGAATATAAGATAGATAACCAATATCAGATAGACCCTGTCGGCATACAATGCAATCATCTGGAAGGTATTTTCCTCAATATCTTGTGGAAAAAGAATTTCTACAACAACATTTACGCTTGTTTTGAAAAAGCTAACATTCCTATAGCTGAAATGTACTTGGCACCTCTCGCCATGGCAGACAGCGTATTGACTGACTCTGAGAAAAGAGCAGGCTGCGCATTGATAGATTTAGGTGCTGACACGACGACGGTATCTGTATATTATAAAAATATTCTTCGCCATCTGTCAGTCATTCCACTTGGAGGCAATAATATTACCAAGGATTTGACTTGTCTTCAGATAGAAGAGCAAGAGGCTGAGAATATGAAACTGAAATATGCTAAGGCATATACAGACATCAAGAATATCGATCCAACTCTCAACTATTCCATCGACAAGGACAGAGTTGTAGAGAGCAAAAAGTTTATAGAGATTGTTGAAGCCAGAGTAGAGGAAATAGTTGAAAATGCCTGGTATCAAGTCCCTATAGAATTTGCTGACAAACTCTTGGGAGGTATTATTATTACGGGTGGCGGAAGCAATATGCCTGAAATAGAGAAGGTATTCAGAAACCATACCAATACTCCTAAAATCAGATTCGCTAAGTTTGTTACCCAAACCGTAAAAGCGAAAGATGCAAAGATCAATAACCACGATGGTACCATGAATACCATTCTGGGACTTCTTGCCAAGGGTGACATGAACTGCAGTGGGGATGAAATCAGCAACGATTTGTTCACCAATAACATGGAACGACCTCTTGCCGCAGACAGTACGCCAAAAGCTTCTCGCAACCCTAATGAAACTGCAGGAACAGGAGTTGTACCTACTCCTGCTCAAAAACGTGAAGAAGAGTTGAGAAAGAAGAAAGAAGAAGAAGAAAGACTGGCTAAAATCGCAGAAGAGGAAGAGAAAGAGCGCGAAGAGAAAAAGCGCAAAGAAAACAGTTTCCTCCATAAAGGATTCAGAAAACTCAAGGATTTCTTCCTGGATACGATTTCTGAAGAAGAATAAAAATGTTCGAATAGTAGAGTAAACGCTCTAAGAATGGACTATAATTAGGATAAACTCTAAAGAATATAAAGATTATGCAAGATAGCAAACCACATATCCTTGATTTCGGTGAACCGGAAAAGGAAAATAGCATCATCAAAGTGATCGGTGTAGGTGGTGGCGGCGGCAATGCAGTCAACCACATGTACCGGGAAGGCATTCACGATGTAAGTTTTGTACTTTGTAATACCGACAATCAGGCACTTAATGATTCTCCTGTACCTGTCCATCTCCAATTAGGAAAAGAAGGACTTGGAGCCGGCAACAAACCAGAGAAGGCAAAACAAGCTGCCGAAGAAACATTGGAAGACATCAAACATATGCTTAATGATGGTACCAAGATGGCTTTCATTACTGCAGGTATGGGCGGAGGAACAGGTACTGGAGCTGCTCCTGTCATTGCACGCGTCAGCAAAGAACTGGGCATATTGACAGTCGGCATCGTAACCATCCCTTTCAAATTTGAAGGTCCGCGAAAAATCGACCAAGCACTCGATGGTGTTGAAGAAATGTCTAAACATGTAGATGCATTGTTGGTTATCAACAACGAAAGACTTCGTCAGATTTATCCTGATCTGGCGGTTTTGGATGCATTCGGCAAGGCAGATGACACACTAAGTGTAGCTGCCAAGAGTATCGCAGAAATCATTACTGTACACGGCCTCATCAACCTTGACTTCAATGATGTCAAAACCGTCCTCAAAGACGGAGGCGTTGCCATCATGAGTACTGGCTATGGTGAAGGTGAAGGACGCGTCAAGAAAGCGATAGATGATGCATTGAACTCACCTCTGCTCAATGACAATGATGTTTTCAATTCTAAAAAGATCCTTCTTAGCATTGCCTTTGCAAGTGAAAAGAAAGACAATCCAGGTCTTACCATGGACGAAATGAATGACGTAAACGACTTCATGGAAAAATTTGGTGATGACTTTGAATTGAAATGGGGACTTGCCATTGACCCTGAATTAGGAAGCAGGGTCAAAGTAACCGTCTTGGCTACAGGTTTCGGATTGGAAGATGTAGAAGGTATGAACCGCCATCTCAAGAAACATACAGAAGAAGAATCCCGACGCCTTGCAGAACAAGAAGAAAAAAGAGCAGAGAACGAGGAAAGAAGAAAAAGATATTATGGAAGTGACGGTACAACGACTCAGTACAAACGTCACCCACATATCTTCCTGTTCAAGCCAGAAGATCTGGACAATGAGGATGTGATTCTACAAGTAGAAAACACACCGACATATAAACGTACAAGACAGACTCTTGAGGAAATCCGAAACATCGCTTCAGGAAAAATCGAAGATGATGAAAACAGAAATGCAGATGGAAACGAGCCTGTCCAGGGAGTCATCAGTTTTGCATAAGTGAAATCCTCACAAAGGATTCAGCAGAACAATTCCTGAAGTACTGACAAAGACTTCAATTCGGGAAATCCGGGAATATGAAGACGATAATATTCTATCATCACCTCTACAGAATGATTCCGCTCCTGGCGGGACATCTTGTAGAGGTGCATTGTTTTATAGTCTAATCGGAACATTTGCAAAAGATGAAAAGAATCACTTTCTGATAAATAATGAGAATGAGCAGGGACGAAAGGTACAAACTTCCCCTCATCCAAATCAAAATACTTAGATTGTTCCAACCCTTCACTCAAATTGGGTCCAATTCCCATATAAAAACTTAATCTCATTAAAAACAGCAAATGAAAATTAGCAATTCCTTCATGAGCACCATCAAACCAAACCAAACTATCAAAAACAAAATAAAATAAAGGAAGATTCTTCTGCTCAAATTTGGTAGCATACAGCAGGAACTCTGCCAAAAACAGAGAAACAGATATTTTAATAGGAGAAAAAGGAATATCCTCATAAGGATAAAGAATACCTATATTTTTAATACGCTGCAAATTCTGGCTAACCCGGTAATCAAATTCTAAAGTTACCAAAGTCAATGGCTGGAAATATTGTCTCTTGGAATTACTCTTTGAAGATTTTGGAATTTTCACCAAAAAGGACACTCTTCCTCTGGATTCCGTCAGAAAATCCACAATAAATTGCGACTCTCCATATTTAATAGAATGTAGGACAATTGCTCTTGTTTTTTCCATCATACGAACGTTTTTAGATGATTTTGAGGGCAAAATTACAAAAAAACACGCATTTAGAGAAAATTTTCCCGAAAAAATTTGCATGATTAAAATAAATGTAGTAACTTTGCACCCGCAAAACAACAAATGGTCCCTTCGTCTATCGGTTAGGACGAGAGATTTTCATTCTCTAAAGAGCAGTTCGACTCTGCTAGGGACTACATAAGAAAATAAAAAAATAAAATATTAAGATGGCAAATCATAAATCATCAATCAAGAGAATCCGTCAGGACAAAAAGAAGTCTTTGCACAATAAGTACTATGCAAAGACAATGCGTAACGCTGTACGCAAGTTGCGCAACATGACTGATAAGGAAGAGGCTGTAAAGCTCTATCCTACAGTTCAGAAGCTTTTAGACAAATTGGCTAAGATTAACGTTATCCATAGCAACAAGGCTGCAAATTTGAAGTCAGGTTTGGCTCAGCACATTGCTAAGTTGGGCTAATACAACGTTAAAAGCTAAAAAGATATATAAGGTTGCAATTCTTTCGAATTGCAACCTTATTTATTTTATATCGAAACTAAGCATTTCACTATTTTTTGCAGTTTTTTAGCAACAAAAATTGCATATTCTCATGTTTTTTCCGTATCTTTGCACGATAATAATACTAAGCAAAGAAATGGCAGAAAATACAAACAACGCAAATAATTATTCAGCGAGCAACATTCAAGTCCTCGAAGGCTTGGAAGCTGTTCGTAAGCGTCCTGCGATGTACATTGGTGACATCTCAGAAAAGGGTCTCCACCATTTGGTCAACGAGACCGTTGACAACTCCATTGATGAAGCCATGGCTGGATATTGTACAGACATTGAAGTTACAATCAATGAAGACAATTCTATCACCGTAGAAGACAATGGTCGTGGTATCCCTGTTGATATGCATGAAAAGCTTCACAAATCCGCACTCGAAGTCGTTATGACAGTACTTCACGCAGGTGGTAAATTTGACAAAGGTTCCTACAAGGTATCTGGTGGTTTGCATGGTGTAGGTGTAAGTTGTGTAAACGCACTCTCTTCACACATGAAATCTCAGGTATTCCGTGAAGGTAAAATATATCAGCAAGAATACGAAAAAGGTAAGCCTCTCTACCCTGTCAAGGTTATTGGTGAGACTGAAAAGCGAGGTACACGCCAGCAATTCTGGCCAGACCCAACTATTTTCACCCACACCATTTATAAATGGGATATTATCGCAAGCCGTATGCGCGAGTTGGCATTTCTCAATGCTGGTATAAAGATTACCCTTACAGATCTCCGTCCAGACGAAGAAGGAAAAACCAAACAAGAGGTTTTCCATGCAAAAGATGGTCTGAAAGAGTTTGTAAGATACGTTGACCGCCATCGCACTCACCTGTTTGATGATGTCATCTATCTCAAGACAGAGAAACAAGGCATTCCTATAGAGATTGCCATCATGTATAATACAGACTATACAGAGAATATTCACTCCTACGTAAATAATATCAACACGATAGAGGGTGGTACTCACCTTACTGGTTTCCGCATGGCTTTAACCCGTACGCTCAAAGCTTACGCAGAAGCAGACCCATCAATCTCCAAGCAGATAGAAAAGGCAAAGGTAGAGATTGCTCCTGAAGATTTCCGCGAAGGCCTTACTGCAGTCATCTCTATCAAGGTTGCAGAACCACAGTTTGAAGGCCAGACTAAGACCAAATTAGGAAACAGCGAAGTACAGGGTGCCGTTCAGCAGGCTGTCAATGAAGCTTTGGCAGATTATCTGGAAGAACACCCAGATGAAGCTAAGCGTATTTGCGAAAAAGTAGTTCTGGCAGCGACAGCACGTATCGCAGCCCGCAAAGCTCGTGAAAGCGTACAGCGAAAGAACTTCATGACTGGTGGCGGTCTCCCAGGAAAACTTGCAGACTGCTCTATCAAGGATCCTAAGGAATGCGAGATTTTCCTTGTCGAGGGTGACTCTGCTGGCGGTTCCGCAAAACAAGGTCGCGACAGATTCCATCAAGCAATCCTTCCTTTGCGCGGTAAAATTCTGAATGTAGAAAAAGTACAATGGCACAAAGTCTTTGAGGCTGAGTCCGTTATGAATATCATCCAGAGTATCGGCGTACGCTTTGGAGTAGATGGTGAAGATAGCAAAGAGGCTAATACAGAAAAGTTGAGATATGACAAGATTATCATCATGACCGATGCCGATGTCGATGGTTCTCACATCGACACACTTATCATGACTCTCTTCTACCGCTTTATGCCTAAGGTTATCGAGGAAGGACATCTCTATATTGCAACTCCACCTCTCTACAAATGCTCATTCAAGAATAAAGTCAGCGAATACTGCTATACCGAGCAGCAGCGCCAGGCTTTCATTGATAAATACGGAGAGGGACAAGAGGATAAAAACATTCACACACAACGATACAAAGGTTTGGGTGAGATGAATCCAGAACAATTGTGGGAAACTACTATGGATCCATCTACACGATTACTCAAACAGGTTACAATAGAGAATGCTGCACAAGCAGATGAAATTTTCTCTATGTTGATGGGTGATGATGTTGAGCCTCGCCGAGAATTCATTGAACAAAATGCAACCTACGCTAATATTGACGCATAATAAATACAAGGCAGGCTCATTAAACAAGCCTGCCTTGCATTTATATTCAGTAATAGTACCTTATTTACCAGAAATATAATGACTAAAGAATTCTTTTTTAGCCTTACTCTATGTGCTATAAGTTTAACTGCAAATGCACATAAAAAGGCAACTACAACGCAAGTTCCACTTACCTTATGGTACAACCAAGAGGCACATGCCTTTGAGGAATCACTACCTATCGGCAATGGTAAGTTGGGAGCATTAGTTTATGGTGGAGCAGATAATGATTCTATTTACCTAAATGACATCACCTTGTGGACAGGTCAACCTGTTAATCCGCAAGAAGGAGGTGATGCATATAAATGGATACCCAAAATACGGGAAGCTCTGTTTAAGGAAGATTATAAGACAGCCGATTCCTTGCAACATTTCGTACAAGGACACAACTCGGAATTTTACCAGCCTTTAGGTCTGATTCAGATAAAGGACTTTAATCAAGGGGAAATCAGCAACTATCATCGCCAATTAAGCTTAGATAGCAGCCTGGTATCCATCAGTTTTGTGCGTAATGAAGTTACCTTCAAAAAGGAATACTTCGCCTCTCATCCGGACAAAATGATTGCCATAAGACTGAGTGCCTCTAAAAAAGGAACCATCAATAGCGACATTTCTCTCACGTCGCTAATTCCTCATCAAGTGAAAGCATCCCAAAAACAACTCACTATGTCGGGCCATGTTCTGGGTGATGAAGAAAACAGCATACACTATTGCTCCATACTGCAAGTCAAAAACACAGATGGAAGCATTAATGCCAGTGACTCTACCCTACACCTTACAGGAGTAACTGAAGCTATTATCTATCTGGTCAATGAGACCAGTTATAATGGTTTTGACAAACATCCTGTCAAAGAAGGAGCACCCTATTTAGAAAATGTCACTGACGATATCTGGCATCTGACAAATTTTACATACAAAGAATTACGACAAAGACATTTATCAGACTACCAAAAACTCTTTGGCAGGGTAAAATTCAACTTATCTGATGCAAAATATGATGTCCAGAATCCAACAGATAAACAATTGCTATCGTATAGCGACGAAAAGAAGCATAATCCTTATCTGGAAATGCTCTATTTCCAATATGGCAGATACTTGCTTATCAGCAGTTCACGAACAAATGGTGTACCAGCCAATCTTCAGGGGCTTTGGGCTCCTGCACTCAAGTCACCTTGGAGAGGAAATTACACCATTAATATCAATCTGGAAGAAAATTATTGGCCGGCAGAATCAACCAATCTTCCAGAACTGGTAATGCCTGTTGATGGACTTGTAAAAGGTATGGCTGTAACAGGTCGCCATAATGCCCAACATTTTTATGGCATAAACAAAGGTTGGTGTGCAGGACATAATACTGATGCATGGGCTATGTCAAATCCTGTAGGAACCGGTAACGAAAGCCCTCAATGGAGTAATTGGGCTATGGGAGGTGCCTGGCTTGTACAGACACTATGGGATCATTATGACTATACAAGAGATATTAATTACTTAAGAGATACAGCCTATCCTCTCATGAAAGGGGCTTGTGATTTCATGCTTGAATGGCTCATAGAAGATCCTCATAATCCTGCACAACTGATAACTGCACCATGTACATCTCCAGAAGCTGACTACATCACCGATAAAGGATATCGAGGAAGTTCACTATATGGCGGCACAGCAGACTTGGCGATTATCAGGGAACTATTCAAAAATACGATTAAAGGTGCCCAAGCACTTGGAATAGACAAAAATTACCAAGTACGCCTGCAAAGTTCATTAGAGCGCTTACGCCCTTATCATATAGGAAAAAGAGGTAATCTCATGGAATGGTATCACGACTGGGACGATCAGGACTGGCATCACAGACACCAATCACACTTATTGGGTCTATATCCTTTCCATCAAATCTCGTTAGCGCAAACGCCAGATTTGGCGCAAGCAGCAACAAAGACTTTAGAAATAAAGGGCGATAAATCTACAGGATGGAGCACAGGATGGCGCATCAATCTATGGGCACGCCTACATCGTCAGGACAAAGCTTATCAAATACTGCGCAAATTGCTTACATATGTGAGTCCAGAGAAATACAAAGACCGGAAACACCATTCAGGTGGAACCTATCCTAACCTGTTTGATGCGCATCCGCCATTCCAGATAGATGGTAATTTCGGTGGAACAGCTGGCATCTGTGAGATGCTTATGCAGTGTGATGGAGAAAACATGGACTTGCTTCCTGCACTCCCAGACTCATGGAAGCAGGGAAATATCCAGGGAATCAAAGCCAGAGGAAACTACACCCTCAACCTCTATTGGAAAGACAAGAAGGTTTCAAAGGCAGAGATTATTAGCCATGCGGATGGAAGATTAACCGTAAACTACAACGGGAAATCTAAAAAAATAACACTTAAAAGAGGAACAAAAAAAGTTCTCAGATGAAAAGAATCGAAACTTTTATATTAGCAATGCTTTGGGTACTAAATTCGAGCGCACACGAATTTAGTACTCATTGGATTTCCTACCCTATATCCAACGACTCATCAGAAGTTCTTTTCTGCCACGTTTTTCCTTCACAAGGGAAACCCAAACAGGGAAGCATTACTTTTGCAAGTTGTGGTAGAATAAAGGTATTTGTCAACGAAAGAAATATTAGTCCAAAAGCCTATTTCTGTAATCCTGACTCTGCAACGGTTTTCATATATACATATGATATAACAAGGTTTCTGCAACCGCATAAGAATACGATTGCTGTATGGTACGCTCCAGAAAGTGGCAGAGAGCCATCCAAACAGCTTTCTATGGAATATTATGGATATGATGCTAAGGGTAAATATTTCTACCACAAAGCAAATGGAGACTGGAAATGTTGTATACTAAAAGGATGCTATATCAAAAAAGAAATAGAAGCATTTGACGCATGCAGTTATGACAACCAGTGGAAGTCTCCGGATTTCGATAGATCCAAATGGTTAAATCCATTAGGAGCCTACAACCAATCAAGGGACTACAGGTTGATTAACAATCCTTTTGAGCGTGGACTTTGTACTATTCGACATATTATGAGTCCAATAGATGTTTATCGTGACCAAAAGAGTATTTATTACGACTTTGGCAAGGCGTTCAAGGGAACGCCAAGAATAACATTAAGAGAAGCTAAAAGAAAAGAGACTATTAACATGGATGGATTCATATATACTTGCAATGGCGAATTAGATGAACAAGCTTTCCGAAGATTCACTAATAAAAGCCAAAGAATTATTAAAATCTATAGTAATTCTCAGTATTTCAAAGAATCTCAAATTGTTAACATAGAGGGATTAGAAAATGAATAAAGAATATTCTAACACACAAAAAAATATAATTCTAAAACCATGACAAATTTAAATACAAAAAAAGAGATTTCTATTGCACAAGCAAAAGAAATCAAGTCTGAATGCAAATTTTTAAATGACGAAATTTGCTATATTGAAGATATTGACGTAGAAGACCTGCCATCAGAGAAAACGGAAGTGAAATGCATCACTCTTATTTTATGTTTGGAGGGTACTCTACGTTATGATATAAATGGGCATACTGTTATTGCAGAGAAAAACAGTATCCTCTATTTTGCGAGTGGGCAATACGTAGATAACTTCAGAGTTATATCTTCTACTTTTAAAGGAAAGGCTTTACTTATAAAAACTTCTAACATTAACCTGCTTGCAAATAATTTCACAAATATTTCTACTTTAACAAACGAATTAACAATCATAGATAAAGTAAAAATTGATACATGCGACATAAATAGTATAAACAGTTTACTGACACAAATAAAGACATTCATGGACAAGAAACAAGACAGATATCAAATGATTATTGAACTTGTCCATGTTATCTTTGAGCTATCATTGTCACAAGCAAATTCCTTTGACAAGCACGATGAACCAACAAAAGACCTGCAATTATTTGAACAATTCATCGATTCTATTGAGAAGAACATTCTTACTCAAAGGAATATTTCTGAATATTACAAACTCCTGAATATTTCATCAGGCAAATTAGAAAAGATTGTTCGAAGTACCATCGAGCAAAGCCCTAGAGAATATATACAAAAGCGTCTTGTAACGTATGTTTGTCTCATAGCAGAATATACGGACAAAAAACAAATGCCAATAAAAAAGATTGCAGAATTAGTCCACTATAAGAATCAGTGTACTTTATCTGAATTGGTAAAAAAACATATCGGCATTAGTCTGTTGCAATATCTAAATCTTGAACCAGAGAAGCAACATCGCATAATTCATCGTACCAAGGCTGACCAAAACGCTGTACTAAAGGTCCTTCCAAAAACTTGTATACGGGAAGATTTAATTCCTGACCTTTTTTAATGGCAGCCTTACAGATACGCCATTTGTTATAGTTAATGCCATACACTTCATTACCAAAATGCTTGACACGGATGGGATAAAGTGCACATGAGATAGGTTTCATAAAATGAGATTTTCCTTCACGATACGCACGTTCCAAAGCACAGAGACAGCAATTAGGTATCGTATGACCATCATTCATATCCTGAAGGTCTTGGTAGCAAGTAAACACGCAATCCTTGCCATTTACAATACTTGTTACCAAATCACCTTCGATATCTGTATATGCAACACCCTGCTTGTCAATAACAGCCTGTGCTGAAGCCGATAAATCATCCCAAACGACATCCAACGCATTCTCTATTTCCATGATTTCATCCAAGGTAACAGGAGCTCCCGCATCGCCTTCGATGCAGCACTCGCCCTTACAGGCATCAAGATCGCAACAGAATTTTTCGGTGATGATATCAGGTGAAACCAATACGTTGCCCACCTGCAGAATACGCAGTTCGTCTTTCTTCATAATGTTTTTTGAGATGAATATTAAATAATGATAGCTACCCACGATGGATAGCTATATATAAAAGTGGATAGCTATTATATTAAAAGGTGTGCCTACCATTGGATAGGCGCAATCCCGTTCTGCTGCAGATACGCATTGCAGCGGGAGAAATGATGATTGCCAAACCATCCGCCTCTGTTGGCAGATAATGGCGAAGGATGCACACTTTCCAATATCAGGTGCTTGCTCATATCGATGAGGTTAGCCTTGCTACGGGCATAACCACCCCAAAGGATAAACACCAAGTGCTCCTTATCCTTGCTGAGCGCCTTGATGGCAGCATCGGTAAACTCCTCCCAGCCTTTGCGCTGATGACTTGCCGCTTGATGGGCACGAACGGTCAACGTGGCATTGAGAAGCAGTACTCCCTGTTTAGCCCATCGAGTCAAGTCGCCCGACTGAGGCATAGGAGTGCCGAGATCCATCTGGATTTCCTTGAAAATGTTGATGAGTGATGGAGGGAAAGCAATACCCGTAGGCACAGAGAAACTCAATCCCATCGCCTGTCCCGGCTCATGGTAAGGGTCCTGCCCGATAATCACCACCTTCACATCATCGAAAGGACAAAGATTGAAGGCATTGAAAATCAAGCGACCAGGAGGATAACAGGGTGTACGAAGGTATTCCTCTTTTACGAAGTTTGTGAGGTCAACAAAATACTGCTTGTCGAATTCTTCTCCTATATGCTGTCTCCAACTTTCTTCTATCTTTACGTCCATAATGATTTAAGTTAAAGAAGTCAAGGCTCCAAAAAGCCTTGACTTCCGAAATTATTATTAATCAATAATCAAGTTCTCACCAGTCATATCAGCTGGCTGCTCCAAGCCCATGATGTGGAGGATAGAAGGAGCAACGTCTGCCAAACGGCCATCCTTTACGGTAGCTGAGTTGTTGTCAGTTACGTAGATGAATGGAACTGGGTTCAAAGAGTGAGCGGTGTTTGGTGTACCGTCCTCGTTGATAGCGTGGTCTGCATTACCGTGGTCAGCGATGATGATAGCCTCATAATCGTTAGCCTTGGCAGCCTCGATAACGTCCTTTACGCAGTTGTCAACAGCGTGAACAGCCTTAGCGATAGCGTTGTAGATACCAGTGTGTCCTACCATATCACCATTAGCGAAGTTAACAACGATGAAGTCGTACTCCTGTGTGTTGATAGCACCAACCAACTTATCCTTTACCTCGTAAGCGCTCATCTCTGGCTTCAGGTCGTATGTAGCCACCTTTGGAGAAGGAACCAGGATACGGTCCTCGCCCTCGTATGGAGTCTCACGACCACCATTGAAGAAGAATGTTACGTGCGCATACTTCTCTGTCTCTGCAGTATGGAGCTGCTTCTTGCCCTGTGCGCTCAAGTACTCACCGAGAGTGTTCATTACGTTCTCCTTAGGGAAGAGGATGTGAACACCCTGGAAGCTTGCATCGTATGGAGTCATGCAGTAGTACTGCAAGTCCTTGATGGTGTGCATGCCTTCCTCTGGCATATCCTGCTGAGTCAATACCTGTGTCAACTCCTTGGCACGGTCGTTACGGTAGTTGATGAAGATAACAACATCACCCTCCTGGATAGTACCGTCAACCTTAGAGTTATTGATTGGCTTGATGAACTCGTCTGTTACGTCCTCATCGTAGCTCTCCTGCATTGCCTTCACCATATCGTCAGCCTGCTTACCCTTACCCTCAACGAGCAAGTCGTATGCTTCCTTTACACGGTTCCAGCGCTTGTCACGGTCCATAGCATAGAAACGACCTACGATGCTTGCGATGTGTGCACCGTTCTTGTCGCAGCAAGCCTGAACCTCCTCGATGAAGCCCTTACCACTCTTAGGGTCTGTATCACGACCATCCATGAAGCAGTGAACGTATGTCTCCTTCAAACCATATTCCTTACCGATCTCAATCAACTTGAAGAGGTGATCCAAAGAAGAGTGAACACCACCGGTAGAAGTCAAACCCATCAAGTGGAGCTTCTTACCTGTCTTCTGAGCATAGCTGTAAGCGTTGATGATCTCCTGATTCTTCAAGATGTCACCGCTCTCGCAAGCCTTGTTAATCTTAACGAGGTCCTGATATACCACACGACCTGCACCGATGTTGAGGTGACCTACCTCTGAGTTACCCATCTGACCTTTAGGAAGACCTACGTCCTCGCCACAAGTCTGGAGAGTAGAATGTGCTGAAACTGCTGTCAAATAATCGAGATAAGGAGTTGGAGTCTTGAAGATAACATCACCCTTATCATGCTTACCGATTCCCCATCCGTCGAGAATCATTAAAAGAGCTTTTTTTGCCATAATTACATAAAATAATTTAAATTCGAATTTCTGCCTGCAAAGTTACAACAAAATAGGTGAAGGACAAAATAAATTAAGATAAAAAAAACTCCCACCTTTCTAAAAAGATGAGAGTTGATAACAAGATCAACAGGTTCGCAGGATATATCCCTTCTTGATGACAGCTTCGATACTTACCTTTCCATCCAGGTTCAATGCCCGGCGAAGATAGGTAATCTGCACGTTCAGGGCAAGGGAATTGGAGTATGAATCATCACCCCATACTTCATTCAGTATGAAATCCCGCTCTACAAGCTGGTTCTGGTTCTCGGCAAGAAGCTTCAGAATTTCAGCTTGACGAGATGTGATGACTACTCTGGAATTACCACATTGCAGTTCATTCTGCGCATAGTAGAAAGCAATGGAACCGATAAAAACAGCAGATTCTTCACCTTTGCCGCCTTCTTTCGGTTGCTTCAACTCATAAATCATATTCTTCAGGAACTCATGGCGAATGCCATCAATGCGTTTCTGGAAGACTATGGTCTTAACCAGATAATACAGACATCCTATCAAGATGAAAAAGAGAAAGACGCTTCCTATCAATTGCCACATCATGGCTTTGAGCGTTCGAGTAATAGGAATAGGCACCTGAAAAGAAATACCTTGGCGAAACATTGGGTTCGTCTGATACTTCACCATCACCACACGTGACCATCTACCTTCGACATCATATTTTGCATTCAGGAAGACGGTCTTGTAATCCAGATGTCGAAAAGAGGATATCTTCCCATATCCCTTATCATACAGTAATCTTTGATAAGAAGCCAACGAGGGATGCTTACCTATATAAGCCAGATATCTGCTAATGATGAGATAAGCATCATCACCCGTAAGATCAGGATCATTCAAACGGACAAGAAAGCGATGATTGTTCCAAAAAGAAAGCGTTGTACGGCTACATCCCTTCTTCATATCATATTCAGATTCTACCTTGAGCATAACCGTATCTCTTCTACCTTTCGTAGATGAATTTTCCTGCAACTTTTTTCTATTCTTCAAATCTTGTGCTAACACTTCATCACAATCCTTCTTGAATTGCTCTACCTGCTGGTCTAAGCTATATTGACATTGAAGATGAAGCCAATAAGCCTGCGTGCAGAACAACAATACGATTGCTACTCCACATACCATCCATACTATTTTCAGCTTACTGTTACTGTTCATACTTTCCTGATCTTTTGAATTTTGACGGCAAAGTTACTGAAAAATCCGTAAACAAAGGCAAGAGTAATAAAATAATAATAGACGAAAAGATGCAAAAGTAATAACTCAGTAACAGAAATCATCGATTTCATCGGATGATCTCAGTACCTTTGCATCACAAAAACGAAAGAAACAGATAAAATAATGAATAATTGACGAAGATTATGAAAAAGGTATTATTAATAGCATGGCTTGCATTATATGCTTGCATGCTCCAAGCTCAAACAGTAAACCTGTTCGATGAATCAAGCATTGGCATGGGAGATTCCATTGATCAGGTAAAGTATCAGGTAGTATATGATGCCGAGTATATTTACGAAAAGAAATATACCAAGACCGACACCCTCATTGGCCGCATCGAAGAGAAAATGCTCTTGCAGATTGGCAACAAGTATTCCGCATTCTACAGTTATCCGATATTCCAAAGAGACTCTACCATCTCCGCAAATATGGCAAAAGGAATACCTGTCAATTTCTCCGGTAATGGCGGACAGATTAATTGGAAAGTATATAAGAACTATCCAGAACAGGGCAAGACTGCCTATCTCGATTTCTTTGCTGCTGACAGATATTTGTGCATTGAACCGATGGAACCGATAGACTGGCAACTCACAGACAGTATCGATTCCATCTGCGGTTACGAGTGCCACCAGGCTATTGCCAAGTTTAAGGGTAGAACATGGATTGCATGGTACACGGAAGACATCCCTATTGACAATGGTCCCTGGAAGTTGAGCGGACTGCCGGGATTGATTCTCAAGGCTCACGACTCCGAGAACGATTATGGATTTACAGCTGTAGGACTCACAACAGGCAAAGGCTCCATACCTATCTATTATAAAGGTAAGACTTTCGAGCCTATCGACCGCAAATCATTGACCTCCATTTACAAAAAATACTATGCCGATCCAATCGGTTATCTGCTTCAAGATGCCAAGTATGCTGCAATTGTAAAGATCAAGGATGAAAAAGGAAATATCCTGAAGCATTCCAAGCGTGCTGAGCCATACAATCCGATTGAAAGATAATTAGCAGTTTACTTTTTTGCCAGACAAGCGTCTTAAAGACATTAACAAGATAAGTGTCTAATGTAAAATAGAAAAAAGATGAAGAAAACAATAGTTCTTTTCACTATTCTGTTCGTGGCGTGCCATGCGTTTGCCCAAGAGAAGATTAGCGGTTATGTTGAAGATTCACTTACACACAACCGTCTGACCAACGTATCGGTTACGCTGCTGCGCAATGGAAAGCCCTTGAAGTTTACACGCAGCAAGGAAGACGGAACTTTCCTGATTCCCATAGCACAAAAGCAAACTGGCGATATGCTGCAAGCTTCCTATATGGGCTATAAAAAGCAAAAAACGGCGGTTTCATCGGGAAAAGAAACCATCATCAGTATAGCTTCAACAGCTTTTGTCTTGAAGGAAGTACAAGTAAAAGGCTCTCGCATCACGGGTCGAGACACCATATCTTTCGACCTCACCCGCTTTGCCAACGAACGAGATAACTCACTGAAAGATGTACTGAAAAAGCTGCCAGGCGTGGATATAGAGAAGAATGGCCGTATCAACTACAATGGTAAGCCCATCAACCGATTCACCGTGGAAGGTCTAGACCTGACCGGTGGCAAATATAACCAGCTGGAAGAAAACATCAAGGCGAAAGATGTGAAAAAGGCCGAAGTCATCGAGCATGACCAGCCTATCAAGGCGCTCCAGGACAAGACCTTTACGGATAATGTAGCGATGAACATCGCCCTGAAAGATAGTGCCCGCGACAAACTGATGCCTACTCTCAAGCCCTACTTACTCGTAGGGCATCCATCCCACGTAGGCGGAAGCATCAATATCATGCAAATTGGCAAGAAGAAACAGATGATGTATGATGCAGAATACGACAGAACAGGTAAAAATCTCGGCTATGCACTTAACCAACTCGCATCTTACAGCAATCGTCTGGCTCCAGCCTCCCTTCCATCATGGATATCAGTACCATCGCTTGACGCTCCTATCGACGAAGAACGCCTGCGCTTCAACACCTCGCAAAAATACTCCATCAACCATATCAAGAAGAACAAGGACGATGCAGAGACTCGCATAGAAGCCAACTATCTTCGTACGGTAATCCGACAAGAGCGAGAGAACATGAGTATCTACGACCTCGGCGGCGAAGCTCCCACAGTTACCACGGAGCACAACCACAAGACGATGATCAGCGATGCCTTCAATCTGCAATGGGAGAACAAGGTAAACAAGGCTGAGCATTATGGCAATGAGAGCATCAGCCTCAGCGCAGCACAAAACGATGGTTTGTCAAACATCAACGACACGCTTACCCAACGTGTCCGCATCCCAAAGATCGACCTCTCGGCAAGTATCTACCGCCTCTTCGTCTTCAAGAAAAGTCAACTCTCTTGGCGTAGCACTGCCGACTATCACCATGGTGTGGCGGACCTCTACGTTAACGACGAACGCAATCGCATCCGCACCAACCTTTGGCATACAGCCCACGCCTTACAGTGGATGAGGAATCGCTTCCACTGGACACAGGAATATAGAATGAGTATCGACCTCAACAACATCTATGCGAAATA
Source organism: Segatella hominis (assembly GCF_019249725.2). Classification (NCBI taxonomy): domain Bacteria; kingdom Pseudomonadati; phylum Bacteroidota; class Bacteroidia; order Bacteroidales; family Prevotellaceae; genus Segatella; species Segatella hominis. The sequence continues at coordinate 3,318,800 of NZ_CP137559.1, read as the reverse complement.
TCAGAAAAGAAGCGATGAAATCGGAAAAAACAACGGATTCACCGAAAACAGTCACGATGAAATCGGCCAAAACAGTCTTAACATCACAGGGAAGTTCACCCCTTACTGGCAATACAAGACCGAGACGTTCCGTATGTCGTTCTCTCCCGATTTCATCTGGGAACGCTTCACCTATCCACAGAAAACTCTACTTACCATATCACCCTACCTTTACTTATATAAGAAATTGGATTTCCGTAGAGAGTTGACTATCTACACAGGATACAGTACTGGAACAGGCAATGCCACCAACTACGCCATGAAGCAATATCGTCAAAGTTATCGCTCTTGGTACACTTCGAGCGACATCATTCCGATAACTCGCTCTCTTTATGGCAAGTTGAGTTACGACTACAAGCGCCCTATCAAGGAAATCTTCTTCAGCGCATCGGTCAATGCCAGCAAAAACTGGATGAACACGGCATCCGACCTACGCATCGAGGATGGCAAATACTATACCTCATTATATAAGCAGGACAGCAAGAGCAACAATCTAGGAGCATCACTCTACATATCGAAGGGCTTCTACGACCTGCATCTGAAAACCCGCCTGGAGGGCAGTTACAACTACAGCAAGGGTGAGCAATACAGCAGCGGCAAAGCCATCAGCTACACCGCGGACAACTATACTGTGAAGCCTAGTATCGACTTCTCGCCGTCCTGGTGTGCCTTTAGCTATGAGGGAGAATTCTCTTTTTACAACTCGAAACGTCAAAAAATGGCGAAGTCATCGTTATTTAATTGGCGTCAAAGCGTATCTGCCACCGCTACCATCAGCCATGTGGACCTCTCCTTCTCGCTCGTACATTATCACAATGAGCTGCAAGAAGGCAACCACCTAAACACCCTCCTTGGCGATGCCTCAGCAGTTTGGAGAATGAAAAAGCTCCGCCTTTCAGCAGAGCTTCGAAACCTTTTCAACAAGAAGAACTATATGGAAACCATCTATAGCGGCATCAGTACATTGACCGACAGCTATTATCTTCGCCCTCGCGAACTGATGATTTCCGCCCAGTATTCCTTCTAAACAAGAACTCCCATCTCAGAAAAGAGACGGGAGTTCCTTGTTTTTGAGGACAAAAGACAAGGTTATAGGGGATTTTGACTTTTTAGTTGATTTTTATTTGGAACATAATAATATTTTTTGTATCTTTGCAACTGATAATATCTTATTATTATCCAAACGATTATGCAAGAAACGAATAATATATTAGCAATATTAGATAACTACCTCCACGACAATCCTGATGAGATTGCAAAGGAGATGGCAAACGACTTCAGAAGACGAAGAATAGAGAAGAATCTGACACGTGAGCAAGTGGCAGACAAGTCAGGTGTTGCCGTCAGCAACATCACCAGATTCGAGCAAAAGGGCCTCATCTCCCTCAAAAATCTGATAGGTATCGCCATAGCTTTGGACTACACCTCAGAAATCAAGAACGTCTTCTCGCAACCCAAGTACTCCACCATGGAGGAGTTGCAACAGATAAAAAGAAACGCTAACAAGAAAAAGGCTTACAGACAATGAAACATATAGAATCTTTAGCCGTGAAATATCACCAGGAGAAAGTCGGCACACTGTCATTGAGTGCCGATGGAAAGGTATGCACATTCGAGTATGACAATCAGTGGTTGGCATCTGGCTTTAGTATATCTCCGTTGGAATTGCCACTGAAGCCTGGTCTTTTCATTGCCAAAGCCACCCCTTTCAACGGGAACTTTGGCATCTTCGAAGACAGCCTTCCCGATGGATATGGTAGATACCTATTGCATAAAGCCTTGCTAAAAGAGGGTATCAACGACTTTGAGCTATCTGCTATCGACCGACTGAGCATCGTGGGCAATGGAGGTATGGGCGCATTGACCTACGAACCTATAACTTCTATCCAGACAGGACACGAGATTGAGGACTTTGACCTTTTACAAGCCAAAGCCTTGGAAGTATTAAAGGAGCAACAGGATAATGACGCAGGATTATTATTATATAATAGTGGTAATAGTGGCGGTTGTCGCCCGAAAGCCATTTTTACAAATGGGGATGGTCATTGGTTGGTCAAGTTTCGCCATACCTATGACCCACAAGATATGGGAAAGCAAGAGTATCATTATAACAAGATAGCCAAGCAATGTGGTATCCAAGTACCCGACTTCAAACTGGTAAACAACAAGTATTTTGCCTGCCGTCGCTTCGACATTTCTCAAACAGGCGAACGCATTCACGTAGCCACAGCTGGAGCCTTGCTCAACGTTCCCCTTTCCAACCCCATTCTCGATTATCTCAACCTTTTGGCGCTTACAGGTTATCTTACTCAGAGCCAAGAGGATGTGGAAGAGATGTTCCGCCGCATGGTTTTTAATTACATAATGGACAACAAGGACGACCACTGCAAGAACTTCTCTTTCTTGGTTCAGAAAGAGAGCGATGGCAAATGGCATTGGCATTTAGCCCCAGCCTACGACCTCACCCATTGCACCGAGGGATATAATGGTGAACACGCAACATCTGTAAATGGGACTGGGCATCCGACCGTAGAGGATATGATTGCCGTTGGCGTAAAGAATAAAATGAAGGAAAAGAAATGCCGCGAAATCTACGAAGAGATATCTTTACAGGTTAAGTCTGGTGAGAATATCTCTTAAGGGAAGATTTTCAATCTCTTCTTTCCCCATTTTACGGGTGTTTCTTCTAGATTGCCTCGTTCTAGAGTATTATTTACATAGACTACTTCTGCTTCAGATAATCCAACTGACCGTCATTATTCTGTTTACCGTTTTCCTATCTCTGCGTCTTACTCGTAAATAAACATCAACAAAATAAATAGAGAACATGAAAAAGATTCTAATGATTCTTGCAGCCATCCTCGCCTTAGGCAGCCTGACCGCAAAAGCACAGATGAGATCGGGCGTGGACACGCTCACCCTCGACCAAGTGAAGTATCGCATCACCTACGATGCAAAACAGGTGAACGACACCACAGAAATACCGTATATCTATCGCAAGGCACAGATGCGACTCGACATCGGTAGCAACATCACTCACTTCTATAACCAGTCCGAGGAGCAATGGGAACAGCAAGTCTTACAAATGATGTTTTCAGGCGGTGTCATTGACCTAAGAAAAGCCGAGCCGGTAAAATGCATGGACTTTGAATTCCTCAAGAACTACCCAAAGAACGGTCAGACCCTATTTCAAGATTCGTGGGCTTTGAGAACCTATCACTGCATCGAAAAGGCCGAAACTCCTGATTGGCAACTCATCCCAGACAGCACCACAACCATCATCGGCTATCATTGCCAACTCGCCAAGACCAACTTCAAGGGAAGAACTTGGTTAGCTTGGTATGCTGAGGATATCCCTGTGTCAGAAGGTCCTTGGAAGCTCTGCGGTCTGCCTGGTCTCATACTCCGTGCCTACGATGCACAGCAACAATTCTATCTCAACGCCATCGGACTGGAAGACCTGAAAGGCAAGGAGACTCTCAAATACGCCAAGCCAGAAGAGGCAGAGAAAGTTTCCCAGTCTGACCTCACCAAAATCAAGCTGAGAGACGATGGAAGCGAGATGCTAAGAGATGAAAAATGGACAGATGAGAATGGAAAACCTATCAAACCAAAAGCAAGGAAACGTGTATTCAATCCAATCGAGCGATAGAGACATCTTAAAAGCTTTCCATTTCAGATTTTTGCGAGTTTCTACAAAAATCTGAAATGGAAAGCTTTTTTCTTGTTCTTATCGACAATTTATTGTACTTTTGCAAAAAGATTTCTGAAACAACAAATGTAAAGTTGATAATTTGACGATAACAATATGATTTATACAAGCAAGAAAATCATCATATTTCTGTTCACTATCATGCAGCTAGCCATTCTCGCCAGTTGCATGGACTCAGGATATCGCCTATCCTTCCCTGAGATAGACGACCTTGCCGACGAATACCCAGCACAAGCTAAGGTATTCCTCTCTCGTGCTGACAGCAACGACAACAAAGGCTACTATAAGCTCTTAACAGCCAAGATAGAGTATCAGCTCAATGGTTACATCTATAAAGAAAACGACATAGACGATGCCATCAACATCTTCGTGAACGAAAAGGATGAACCCCTTCTTGCACGTTCCTTATATTATAAGGGAGCCTCGATACTCAACAACTATCGAGATACCGCAAAAGCCATCAAATGGTTCTCACAGGCCATCGCCTACGATAGCAACATGAGAGAAAAGGAGAAGCTGGATATGTACGACATATTGTGTCGCATTACCCACCAAAACATTTACACCGTACAGTTAGAAGACGAGGCTCGCCAAACCAACAATATCCGCTACCGTGCCTGGGCACTACTCTATCGTGGCATCAACAACCAAGATCAGGAACTTGCCAACCAAGCTTTCGAAGTAGCCAATCAAATCAAAGAGAACAAGGACAGTACCTTGGGACCCATGTACTATCATTACTTCCAAGCCTTGATGGACAGGGGCAATGTGCCTGATTCCATCTTGATAAGCTATGCAAAGAAAGCGCAAGACAATCACGGGGTAAAATATGATAACAACATCGATTTCTATCGCTTGCTCACAAGAAACAGCGAGGAAACCCATGCCTTCGCCACGCAGCATATCAAAGAAAACTATAGCATAGATCAAGAACGCCTAAATACATGGGGATCCTATTCCTTTGCTTTAGGATATAAGTATTATCTCCCCTTATATTTCCTCTCCCTACAAAAAGGAGATACGCTCATGGCAAACCGTGTTGCCCACGAATTACGACAAGAAGCTCCTTTGCTTGTCAAAGACGAAAACTCAGAAAAGGAAAATCAAGTAAAACTGATGTACGAGGGTGGTAACACCCGTTATCGCTATGAAAAGGTTAAGACCTATATATTTGTAGGAATCATCATCGTGCTCATCATTCTCCTGACGATGACTTACCTCTCCATTTCCAGAATCCGAAAGGCTCACCAAACTATAAAAAACTTGCATGAGTCACTGCACCAGTTAAAAGATGTGGAGAACTCTTCGTTATCGGAGCAATGCGAACGATTAAACCACGAAATCACCACCCAGCTTCGCAAACTGAAACGCCGTGACAAGGACATCGAGGAATACAAGGCTCAAATTACCGAGCTCACAGACATCAGCCAAGGCTTGGTGTATTATTCGATGACGATACAAAATCAAAACATCAGCCAGATAGGTAAGCAAGGCATCCGACAACTTCTCGCCAGCTTCAAGGTGATAGACGAGAAGTATAGCGAACGATTGGAGAACTACGATTTAAATCCATCACAAAGCCTCTTCTGCATCCTCTACCATATCGGCAAGAGCGATGAGGAAGTGATGCAAATCCTGCAATACTCTCTCTCGAATATCAGGGTAAGAAAGTCGAGAATCAAGAGTGACACTGGAGCAGAGTCGTTCGATGACATCATCAGATAAGCACTCCCATAAGTTTTTCGCTATACTCCATTAACTTATCGAAGCATTACAAAAAGCTTGTATTTTAAGTTTTTTCTAATCGTAACTCTCTCGTTATCAATACATCTACACTCACTGGTATGTAATTCCGATTTGGCTATCTCTATCATTTGTATTACCTTTGCATCCGAAATTCAAAACATCAAACGACTATGAGAAGAATAACATTATTATTAGCAGCCATACTCACAGTATGCAGCTTGAATGCTCAGAAAGGCAACAAAAATGAGAAAGTGGTCAATATTGACAAGGTAAACTATCGCATCACCTACAATGGGAAAATGGTACCAGATACCACAACAGTTCCCTACAACTATTGGGAGAGCGAAATGCGACTTGACATCGGTAGCAAGACAACTCATTTCTATGATAGAACCAAGCAAATATCCGATTCTATCATGGATGAACAAGCTAAGACGGGGCAATATGACATGAGTAAAATTCCTAGAGGTGGCAGAATCCATTGGGAATTCTACAAGAACTATCCATCAAAGGGGCAAACTACTTTACTGGATAAAGTCCTTGGTAACTATTACCAATGTACAGAACAATTAGAGGTACCAAACTGGCAGCTTATCCCAGATAGCACGACTACCATCATTGGCTATAAATGCCTGTTGGCAAAAGCACTCTTCAAAGGCAGAACCTGGTATGCCTGGTACTCAGAAGACATACCTATAAGCGAAGGACCTTGGAAAATTTCCGGACTACCTGGTCTTGTTCTACTTGCCTACGACCAAAACAAACAATACATATTCAATGCTATCGGTATGAGCACATTGAATGGGACCGAAAGCATAACTTTCACGGAAAAGGCAAGAGAGAAAGTAACACAGAAAGAGTTAAGAGAGGCTAAGCATAAATTTGATGGCGCAGAAGCTCTCAAAGCAACAGCGAGAAAAACTGGATTTACGTTTAAGAAATTACCCGAAGGTGCCATCAAGGCTCTAAACCGAAGCAACAAGGGCAACCCTATCGAACTGGAGTAACTCCAGCTCGATTAACTGATCGTATTCTACATCATAACAACAAACGAACAACATAAGAATGAAAAGATTTATATTCATCATCTGTTTGGTATTCCTTGGAATCATTGGAATATCAGCCAAGAAAGAACAAACTCCCATCCATCGCTTGATACTGCAGGGCGACAGTTGCATGAACGAGCATGACTCGTTCCATGCCATCCCCTATTACCAGCAATATATCAATGAGCATCCACACGATTTGAATGTTCTCAGAAAGCTCGCTTCTTGCTATCGTCTTCGTGGCGACAACAAGAAGTGCATCGCCTGCATGGATAGCATTCCTAACGACAGTCTCAACCATGAAGACTTGCGCATGATGTTCTATTCCTATCTTAATCTTGGCGATAAAAAAAAGGTAGAATCATATGGCATGACTATCTATCGCAAATACCCATACGACGGGGAGGTATTTGCCACCCTACTTCAGCAATGGAACAACCATGGGGAGCCAGAAATGGTTTCAGCTTTCGCCTTGTCGTATGTAGAAAAACGTGACTCCACGAATATTCTCATCAACAAGGAGCTTGCCTATTCGCTCTATTTACAACTTAGATACGAGCAAGCCATCCCTAGATACAAGAAGCTTATAGCCGATGGATTCGACAATTTTGAGTCTAACCTCGTCATAGGATTGTGCTATTATAACTTGGAAAAGTACCGAGAAGCCTATACCTATCTGAACAAGGCGGCAGAGATGAAGAAAGACAACCCAAATATGAACAGTCTCTTCTACTTGGGCATGACTTGCAAGAAGATTTCCGAACAGACTAAGAACATCGTGGAAAAGGAAACCCTGGTAAGACACGCCATCATCAACCTGGAACGGTCTATAACCGTGGCTTACCCTCGCAGTCGTGGACTATATGTAAACCAGCAACTTGCTGAGCTTTATTACTATAAATTGGAATACGAGAATGCAGGTCATGCCTTCGCCCAGTGCATCGAATATGATGACGAGGACGATCCTCACAACTATTACAATGCTGCGCAAATGTATATCGGAGCCAAGATGAAGCCACAGGCCAAACTCTATCTCCAGATGTTCTTGGCAAAAGCTGATAAGTTGAAGGATGAAAAGGAAAAAGCTAAACTTACAGCGAAAGTAAAGGAGCAACTAAAAGGAATGTAAAATAAAACAAATAACTTTTTAGTTTACTCTTCGCCAGTTTTAGCGTCTATTAAAAAGCTATAAATAGCTGCATTTTTTTTGCAGAGTGTCACAAAAGGTGTAACTTTGCAAGCAGATTAACAGATAAAGGCAGAATTATGAAGAAAATCATCTTAGCTTTAGCAACCTTGCTCTTTATGGGAAGTGCTGCAACAAAAGCACAAGTCACAAAAGTCACTGTGCGCTCTATCTCGGGAAACAGTAAGGAGGAAGTCGAGAACATCGACAACGCCAAGTATCGCATTACCTATGAGGGGAAATGGGTGAACAATCCTTCCATCAAACCCTTCATCTACACGGATAGCGAGATGCGCCTCGACATTGGTGAAAAGGCGACCAGCTTCTATGACAGAACGAAACAGGTAAAGGATTCACTCATGAACGAAAAAGCCAAAACTGGCAATTTCGACTTCTCCGATTTACCTAAAGGTGGAAGATTCCCGTTCTCCTACTACAAGAACTATCCGTCTACTGGCAAATCCATCCAATTGGAATCTGTCGGCACTACAGATTACAAATGCACAGAGAACGTGGAGACACCCGACTGGCAACTCATCCCCGACAGCGCAACAACCATCATCGGTTATCATTGCCAACTAGCCAAGACCAACTTCAAGGGAAGAACTTGGTATGCATGGTACGCCGAAGACATTCCTATGCCAGAAGGTCCTTGGAAGCTGATTGGACTGCCGGGCTTGACACTGAAAGCATACGATGAAAACAAAGAATATTCATTCACAGCCATCGGCATGAGTACGTTGACAGCACCAACACCTATCACGTTCCCCAAGGCTAAGAGAGAAGAGATTAGCCAAAAAGACCTCAGAGAATTCAAAGAGAAGTTTACGCCTGGAATGGTGTTGGAAACATTAAACATCAAGAACATAAAAATACAGGACGAAAAGGGCAACCCTATTGACATGAAGAAATTCATGAATAAGAAGAATGTCTTCAATCCGATTGAACTTCAATAATAAATGAAGAAAATAATTATCAGTTTTATCGCTTTCTTTCTCTTGTTCTGCATCCCAATGGCGATGCAGAGCAAGAGAAACACTCCTATCTTACTCGATGACGACAACACTGCTACAGGGATTCATGGTTATGTAGAAGATTCATTGACCCATAACCGTCTAGCCAACGTCTCCATCACGCTGCTCCGCAATGGAAAGCCCTTGAAGTTTACAAGAACAAAGGAGGACGGAACCTTCGTGCTCCCTATCACCGAAAAGCAAGCCAACGACAAACTGCAGGCCACGTTTATGGGGTATAAAAAGACAAAAACATCGATTTCATCGGGAAAAGAAACCATTATCAGTATGGCTTCAACAGCTTTTGTCTTGAAGGAAGTACAAGTAAAAGGGTCCCGTATCACAGGGCGGGATACTATTTCTTTCGATCTCACCCGTTTTGCCAATGAGCGAGACAACAGTCTGAAGGATGTATTAAAAAAGCTGCCAGGCGTAGATATAGAAAAGAATGGTCGTATCAACTACAATGGCAAACCCATCAACAGATTCACCGTGGAAGGTCTCGACCTGACCGGTGGCAAATATAACCAGCTGGAAGAAAACATCAAGGCAAAAGATGTGAAAAAGGCCGAAGTCATCGAGCATGACCAGCCTATCAAGGCGCTCCAGAACAAGACCTTTACGGATAATGTAGCGATGAACATCGCCCTGAAAGATAGTGCCCGCGACAAACTGATGCCCACCCTCAAGCCTTACATGCTCGCAGGGCATCCATCCCACGTAGGCGGAAGCATCAACATCATGCAAATTGGCAAGAAGAAACAGATGATGTATGATGCAGAATACGACAGAACAGGCAAAAATCTCGGCTATGCACTTAACCAACTCGCATCTTACAGCAATCGTCTGGCTCCAGCCTCCCTTCCATCATGGATATCAGTACCATCGCTTGACGCTCCTATCGACGAAGAACGCCTGCGCTTCAACACCTCGCAAAAATACTCCATCAACCATATCAAGAAGAATAAGGACGATGCAGAGACTCGCATAGAAGCCAACTATCTTCGTACGGTAACCAGACAAGAGCGAGAGAACATGAGTATCTACGACCTCGGCGGCGAAGCTCCCACAGTTACCACGGAGCACAACCACAAGACGATGATCAGCGATGCCTTCAATCTGCAATGGGAGAACAAGGTAAACAAGGCTGAGCATTATGGCAATGAGAGCATCAGCCTCAGCGCAGCACAAAACGATGGTTTGTCAAACATCAACGACACGCTTACCCAACGTGTCCGCATCCCAAAGATCGACCTCTCGGCAAGTATCTACCGCCTCTTCGTCTTCAAGAAAAGTCAACTCTCTTGGCGTAGCACTGCCGACTATCACCATGGTGTGGCGGACCTCTACGTTAACGACGAACGCAATCGCATCCGCACCAACCTTTGGCATACAGCCCACGCCTTACAGTGGATGAGGAATCGCTTCCACTGGACACAGGAATATAGAATGAGTATCGACCTCAACAACATCTATGCGAAATATCAGAAAAGAAGCGATGAAATCGGAAAAAACAACGGATTCACCGAAAACAGTCACGATGAAATCGGCCAAAACAGTCTTAACATCACAGGGAAGTTCACCCCTTACTGGCAATACAAGACCGAGACGTTCCGTATGTCGTTCTCTCCCGATTTCATCTGGGAACGCTTCACCTATCCACAGAAAACTCTACTTACCATATCACCCTACCTTTACTTATATAAGAAATTGGATTTCCGTAGAGAGTTGACTATCTACACAGGATACAGTACTGGAACAGGCAATGCCACCAACTACGCCATGAAGCAATATCGTCAAAGTTATCGCTCTTGGTACACTTCGAGCGACATCATTCCGATAACTCGCTCTCTTTATGGCAAGTTGAGTTACGACTACAAGCGCCCTATCAAGGAAATCTTCTTCAGCGCATCGGTCAATGCCAGCAAAAACTGGATGAACACGGCATCCGACCTACGCATCGAGGATGGCAAATACTATACCTCATTATATAAGCAGGACAGCAAGAGCAACAATCTAGGAGCATCACTCTACATATCGAAGGGCTTCTACGACCTGCATCTGAAAACCCGCCTGGAGGGCAGTTACAACTACAGCAAGGGTGAGCAATACAGCAGCGGCAAAGCCATCAGCTACACCGCGGACAACTATACTGTGAAGCCTAGTATCGACTTCTCGCCGTCCTGGTGTGCCTTTAGCTATGAGGGAGAATTCTCTTTTTACAACTCGAAACGTCAAAAAATGGCGAAGTCATCGTTATTTAATTGGCGTCAAAGCGTATCTGCCACCGCTACCATCAGCCATGTGGACCTCTCCTTCTCGCTCGTACATTATCACAATGAGCTGCAAGAAGGCAACCACCTAAACACCCTCCTTGGCGATGCCTCAGCAGTTTGGAGAATGAAAAAGCTCCGCCTTTCAGCAGAGCTTCGAAACCTTTTCAACAAGAAGAACTATATGGAAACCATCTATAGCGGCATCAGTACATTGACCGACAGCTATTATCTTCGCCCTCGCGAACTGATGATTTCCGCCCAGTATTCCTTCTAAACAAGAACTCCCATCTCAGAAAAGAGACGGGAGTTCTTTGCTTTTGAGGATAGGAAAATAGGTGCCGCGAAATTTATAAAGAAATAACTTTACAGACCAAATGTGGTGAAAAATATCCTTAAGGGAAAATTTTCAATCTCTTCTTCCCCATTTTCCGGGAGTTTCTTCTAGATTATCTCTTTCTAGAATATTATTTACATAGACTACTTTTGCTTCAGATAGTTCAGCTGAACCTTAGGAGCGCAGGCATTGCTTGTCTTCTCGGTATATTCTGCCACCTTCAATGTAGCAGTACCCTTGATGTTCTCTACATCACTACCTACCTTGAAGAGATAGTTACCTGCATCTACCTTCCACTGGCTGTTGGCCTCATCGAAGCTGGCAAGATCGCGCTTTTCGAGGGTCATCTTCAAAGTCTGGCTCTCACCTGGATTCAGCAACTTGGTCTTGCCGAAGGTCTTGAGCTCCTTGGCTGGCTTCTCGTAAGCGCCCTTTGGAGCGGTAACATAAACCTCAGCAACTTCCTTGCCGGCAACCTTACCGGTATTCTTGATAGTTACGCTAACCTCGATATTGTTGCCTTTAGCCTTGACTGATGGCTTGCCAAACTCGAAGGTAGTATAGCTCAAACCATAACCGAATGGATAAGCCACATTCTTCTTGAAGGTGTCGAAGTAGCGGTAGCCTACATAGATATCCTCCTCGTGGTTGCTATAATCGTAACCCTTGATGTTACCCTTGCTCCAATCCAGCAGATTCTTGTAGGTGTACATATCGTAATCCTTGGCGAAGTTGGCAGTAGATGGATGATCGGTAGCAGCGATAGGCCAGGTCATGGTCAACTTACCCGATGGATTCACCTTACCGGTCAGAATATCAGCTACAGAGTTACCACCCTCGATACCTGGCTGCCAAGCTACAAGAATAGCATCCACACGGTCTCTCCAGCTGGCTGTCTCCATCACAGAACCAGAGTTGATGATGACAATCACCTTCTTGCCCTTGGCATGAAAAGCATCAGATACACGGAAAATCATATCCTGCTCTATCTGACTGAGGTTGAACTCACCATTGATCTGGCGATCCATTCCCTCACCTGCCTGACGACCGATGGTGATGATGGCAGCGTCTGCCTTTGGCTCCTCGCCAGCTACACAGCGCTCAGTAATCTCGATTTCATCGAGCTTAGGCTGACCCTGATCCAGGAACCACATCATCGGATTCTTGTCTGCCTTCAACTTAGCCTTGGCATACTTCACATAATTCTGATAGATTTCCGTAAGCTGAGGAGTAGTTGCCACACCGATGTTCTTCAAACCGGTAACCATATCCACAGAATAGCCTACATTAACGGCTCCACTACCAAGACCACCCGACATGAAGTCGTAAGAGTTGACACCGAAGAGTGCCACGGTCTTCAAGCCCTGGATAGGAAGAGCGGCATCATTCTTCAGGAGCACCATACCCTCGGTAGAACTCTGACGGGTGATGGCTGCATGAGCCTTCAAGTCTGGCTCACCACTATATTTATATCCCTTGAATCGAGGAGTCTTCACGATATATTCGAGCATACGGCGAACATTGCGGTCCACATCCTTGATATCCAGCTTGCCATTCTTTACGGCATCAACAATATCCTGCACCTGTGCTGGATAACCCGGCATCATCAGGTCGTTGCCTGCCTCAACTTCCTGTTCCAGAGGAAGGTCGGCACGCTTACCAATCCAGTCAGTCTCCACGATTCCCTTATATCCCCAGTCGTTGCGGAGAATATCGGTAAGGAGGTCCTTGTTGCCCTGGGCATAAACACCGTTAATCTTATTATAGGCAGACATGATAGTCCAAGGATTGCTCTTGCGAACCATCATCTCGAAACCTTTCAGATACAGCTCACGGAGAGCACGCTGACTCAATCGCTCATCCACCTTGGTACGGTCAGTTTCCTGAGAGTTCACGGCAAAGTGCTTGGCACTTACACCCACGCCCTGACTCTGCACACCCTGTACAAAGGCGGTTCCGATAAGACCTGTTACGATTGGGTCTTCAGAATAATACTCAAAGTTACGGCCACAGAGCGGATTGCGATGCAGGTTCATACCCGGTCCGAGCACAACATCACAGCCATACTCCAGGGTTTCGTTACCGATTGCCTCACCCACCTTGCGCACCAGGTCGGTGTTCCAGGTAGAAGCCAGACAGGTTCCGATAGGGAAACCGGTAGCAAAATAGCTACGGCTGTCACCTTCGCGATGAGCATCGATATGAACTCCGGCAGGACCATCACACTGTACGGTAGTAGGAATGCCGAGACGAGGGATGGCTACAGTAGTACCCGCAGCACCCGGCACGAACTTCTTCTGATGTCCGAGCATAGCGCCACTGCCCACGAATCCATCGTTACCACCGCCTACCAGCATCTGGGCTTTTTCTTCCAAGGTCATCGCCTTGATTACTTCGTCGATGTTGTTGGCATTCAGTTTTGGTGCAGATTGCGCCATCATTGTAGTTGCCATTGCTCCTGCCGCAACGGTAAGAGCCAATTTCTTGTAGTTCATCATTTTGTCGTTTATTTAGTTAGTTATTACTTTTCTGTTCTTTTAGTCGTTTCGTCAGTTCCATGCAGTTCCCTGAGAATACTGCATTTCTTCAAAAACTTGCTGCAAATTTAATAAAATAAGGTGGAAACACCAAGCATTTCCACCTTTTTTTCTTGAATTCAACAAGATTATTCCCGGATTTAGCAAAAGATATAGTAAGAGAATAACAAACTATACATAGACTAGTCCTGATATTTAATCTGGAAGTAATCGAGCAGACGCTTATAAATATATATTGCGATAACTTACTTCGCTGTATCCTTTGAGCTTCTCTTATCACGGCGATAACTGCGATAATCATCCAACGGAATCTCAATATCAGGTTCCACCAGCTCACCCTCACGTGGCAAGGCAAACTTCTGATATTTGATATTCAAACCACGCTCTATCCACATACTCTCATAATAGGTCTGGATGGAAAGAATCTTACGGGTTTCCTCATCGATACCCTCCTGATGATAGAGATCCTCGGTGCGGAAGAGCACAGGCAGATGGTTGCCATCCACCATATAAGTAGTATAAGTGAAGAGGAAGTTGGAATCTGTTTTCAAATGAATGATGCCGCCATCCACGAGGAAGTGACGATAACGGTTCATGAAGTATGTAGATGTAAGACGCTTGCGAGGGTTCTTCATCTGCGGGTCAGAGAAGGTGAGCCAGATTTCCTGCACCTCATCCTCGGCAAAGAAGCGGTCGATAATCTCGATGTTGGTACGGAGGAAAGCCACGTTCTTCTGTCCTTCCTCTATCGCCTTCTTGGCACCGGTCCACATTCTTGCGCCCTTGATATCCACACCGATGAAGTTCATCTCTGGATAGAGCTTGGCAAGTTCCACGGTATATTCACCCTTGCCGCATCCCAACTCCAGCACGATAGGATTGTCATTGTGGAAATACATCTCACGCCACTTGCCCTTCATATCGAAAGGCACGTCATCTACAACACTATATGGATACTGGAACACGTTCTCGAAACGCTCCATATCCGCAAACTTAGCTAATTTTCCTTTGCTCATTGATTCTTTTTTTCTTCGTTTGGGTACAAAGGTACAAAAATTACAAATACTCTTATTACAATTACATTTATAATTTTTGATATTTAACCAAATCTACCGGAAATTCTTTTCAGAAACGGCAGAACTGTTGCCTCCATCATCAAAAATGAAAGAATATCGACATCAGTATTGTCCTACCTCGCAACTGATACTCCTTGCTCGTACGGGTCAACCCAGAATAAACAGTATAACCGTAGGTGCGCTGATTGAAAAGATTAAGCGCAGTCAAACTCAATTCCATACCATTCCTAAAGCCATAACTGGTGGATGCATCGGCAAGAGTAAGATTCTTGTGCTGATGATCTGCTATCTGATTGCGATAATGCTCTCCATGTAATTTGATGAACCATGACTTCAATGGCTGGAAGTTGAAAGTGAGATGCTGGGCAAGATTGGTAGAGGAAGAATCGAAACCCATATTTTTCAATACCATCTTATCCTTATCCCAGTTCAGCTCATAGGTGAAATTGAACCAATCCACAGGACGACCACTCCATTTTGCCGACAACATATAGTTATCAGATGAATAGGCTGAAGGAGAATCGTTCTGACGCAGGAAGCCATCAAACCTCAGATAATCAAAACCTACGCTAACGAGTCCATGCATGAATCCCAATCCCTTACTCACCTTTCCACCAGCCATCAGGTTTTCAGAACTGCTGCTGTTGGAGAAATAGGAGTTGATGATATAATCACCCACAAAATCACGAGCCACCGTAAGATGACTGTCGGACCAGCTCTTGCGGATGTAGGCATTGGCAAAGATGGTAGCAAGAGGACGCTTATAGTTGATGTTGAAGGAAACATGCTTGCTCTTGTCGGCGGTATAATCCACGAAACCCGTATAAAGATTACGGTAATCACGCATCAGCAGTCCCTGATAGAAATTCTGTTCATCCACTTCCCGCTGAGCGATTCCACCGGAAAGCGTAGCCTGCAAACGGGCTGTAAGGAAATAGCTCACGCTGAGTTGAGGAGCAACCTGTGTCTTGCTGGCGTTCTCTTTCGCTCCCATCAACTTATCATTATAATAATAAGGTGTAAAGGTGATAGGCATCTGGAAACGGATATGCCAGCCACCCTGGTTATACTCTGCCTCCGGCGATGCATAGGCACGGAAGAAGGTCATGCCTATCTGATTGCGCATATTTCCCAGAGAATCGGGCACTCCCTCCAGATGACTCTTCATCGTTCTGCTCAATACCTGCAAGCCTACCTTCATCATTACGGTAAAAGGCTTGAGGAAAAAACCGAGCGAAGTATTGGTATGACTGAAGAATGCTGCCGAACGAACGCTTTGATAAGCCGTTTGCTGCAAATTATCAACAGACAGAGAGTGCGGATTCACCATATAAGCATTATACGTGTTAAAGGTATAGGTTCGCTTACCACTCCGATGCAACAGTTCCAGCTTGTCTGATACTTTATATTTCGGCATCTTGACCTGCTGATGATTAGGATAAGAGCCGGCAATATCCATCATGACATCATTCCAGGCCAGGTCGGCGGAAAGCTGATTGGCAACATACGACTTTTCGCCATTCGAAGTCAGCGTAAAGTCGGCAACCAATCTGTTCTGCTTCTGCTTTGCCTGTTCATCCTCTACATCATAAATGGTTGAATCATTCAGAAAATACTGGGTATTACTGAATGAGGAAGAAAGAAGACGGTCGTGGGTATAGACTATCTGAGAAGACAAATCTGTATTTTTGCCTAACACCCAGAGATTATTGGTTGTGAAAACATGGGTCTGGTTCTTACGCACACGGCTGTCTGAAATATCCGCCAGCTGGTCGGGCGTAACATTCACATAATCTTTCAGATTATAAGAATTTCTCATCACTCCAGTGCCATCATCCGAAAAGAGGAGATTGCCTTCACCGGTTACATCCGTACCTATATTATTACTCTTGAAGGTATTGAGCGACTGGGCTTTCTTGGCAAAGCGCATCAACGACATCTCGCCTTCCCAGACATTCAGCTTACCAAACTTCTCCCCTTTCTTCTGCTCCATACCGCCACCTGCCTTCAACGTTCCTACCAGACGACTCTTGGCAGATTCCTTCAGTTTGATGTTGATGGCAGGGTCTTGCGAAAACGACATATCTTCCAAAGCCTTGATAGGTTGATGATTGGTCATCACCTCTACCGAACCGACATCCTTCTGATGGATATTGTTGGTGGCGATGGAATAGCGGCCGCCGAGCATATCATGTCCTTCGATATAAAACTTATTGATTGCTTTGCCGTTATATTTGATTTCTCCCTTATCCGACACCTCCATTCCCGGCATCTTCTTCAAGACATCAGCCAGACTCTTGTCGTTGGCATCGGCAAAGCTTGCCACATTGTAGGAGATGGTATCGCCTCGCTGCCGGATGCTTGGAGCCTTCACCACAACATCCTTCAGCTTTGTAGCCTGCTCCGTCAGGAGCACATGATATTGGGTAGTATCCTTTGATAAGGGGATAACTTTCGTAGCATATCCCATCATTGAGAAATGCAGCACGTTACGACCATCCGGAATAGCATTGAGCGACAGCAGGAAACTTCCATCTGCCTGCGTCTTGGTAAACTTCAGGATTCTATTGCCGGCAGCAGGTCGGATGGTAACCATCACTCCCTGCAACCCGTTGCCCGTATAGGCATCTTCCACCTTACCCGACAAGGTGACTTGCTGGGCATAGGTCAAAGTGCTCATACAGATAAACCACAGATATAAAAACAGTTGCTTCATAAATTATCTTCTTGAGAACCCATTCCGTTCTCTCTTTACGTTGATACTTATTCTTTTTCTATCAGATCATATTTCAGAGCCTCATCCGAACCACCCAGAGATATTCCCGTTGAAGCCTCGTTGATACTGTTCCAATTTTTCAGATACTTATATTTTGATTGCAGGAAATCCTTTCTTGTCGTTTTCTGAAAGCGCTTGAATTCCTTGTCCTGTACCCCAAAAGTAATAGGTTTTGCACTAACCTGCTGCATTCCATTGATACAGAAATAGTATTGCTTTCCCCTATCATACACTTCCATAATCAAGCCAGGGAGTCCGCAGAACTTCCAGGGACCGTCACTTACAGGAACATCCAAAGCAAACCAGGCAGTCCATTGTCTTCCCCGGAAGCAGCAGGTAGCCTTTTGGCATTCATGACCGAGCACCATCTTCGTGCTGTCATTTTCCATATTCCACTCCTGTGAGTTTAAAGCATCCTCATAAAGGTAATATTGTCCCAGCAAGAAGTCGGTAACAGTTATCTTTCCTTGCGGATAATTCTTGTAGATGGTTGCAGACATTCTGCGATGTGGTATGGCATTGTATAATTGCTTTCCTTTCAATCCTTTTCCAACAGCTTCAGTCAAGAAGCTATCCCATAGTTTATCGCCATTAGGAGAAGCCATCAGAGAATCACACTGATAAGTATAATAGCTATAGCATTTTGAACACTCTGCTCCGATTTGCAGATAGAGCAAATCTTCCTTGCGCTGTTGTTCTCCAGACAGCGTATCCGTAAGATATTCATATACATAGCTACACAGCATATTAGCCGTATCTATCTTCTTATTTTGGGCAAAGCCAATAAGATAAAAAGTTAAAAATAGAAATATGAAACACTTTCTCTTCATGATTTCTCAATACTATATATCTATTTATATTTTACAAACATTCTAATGGTTTATATTTCCACTTTTTAGACCCAACTTTTTCTATCTGGGGAATATCAATGCCCTGTAGTTGCGTTTGTGACTGGAAATCTCCAAAAAGAAATATATATTGTTCCTTTAAGAATTTTTCAAATGTAGTCTTCTCAAATTTGTTGTTTCCAACGTAAGTCTTGCTAAAGACAATCGGCTCCTTTGACACCTTTTCCATGCCAAGAAGTTTAAAGGCATGGCTATTATCTTCCGTAGTAGCCTCCATGATCAGTCCCGGCAATCCACATAATTTCCAAGGACCGTCAGTTATTGGAATATCCATAGCAAACCATGCAGTCCAACAATGACCACGATATTGACAGACTGCTTTTTGGCACTCATGTCCCAAGATTAATTTAGAAGAATCTTGTATTACCCAATTCTGAGCATATAAAGTATCTTCATAAATATAATCTTGCATCAGTAAGCCATCTGTTACAGTCATCTTTCTTTGCGGATAGTTTTTGTACACATAGGCTTTCATCCTTTTATGAGGCCACTCGGTCTTACTACCTATCGCAGCATTTATCTGCTGGCGCAGTATTACATCTCTATCAGGAGAAGCAAAAATAGAATCTACCTGCATACTATAATAACTATAGCATTTGGACATATTTTTACCTATCTGCAGCACCAACCAATCCTTGGCTGTTTTTCCAGACAAAGTATCCACTACATAAGTATAATCATATTGACATTTCAGATAAGCCTCATCTATTTTTTTCTGGGCATAACAACATTCTATCCCCATATAGGCTAAGATTGTTAATGCCACCAAACTTTTCATTTTCTCCATAACTTTTCCTTGTTTAAAATAAAGATACTCTTTGATTCTATTCTCTTTCTATCAAGTCATAGTTACGTTTTTCGTCTGACAGACCTAAGGATATACCTGACGTAGCCTCGTCTATGCTATTTTGATTATGAAAATAATTATATTCAGACTTCAGAAAAGTTTTCCGGTCTATCTTTATCCGTTTTCTATTGAAAACATCATAAACGATAGGCGTGCCAGCATCCTTCTGCAATCCCTTGATGCAAAAATATTGCTGTCTCCCCTTGTCATACACTTCCATAATCAAACCAGGAAGACCACAAAATTTCCAAGGGCCATCACTCATAGGAACATCCAAGGCAAACCATGCCGTCCAAGAGCGACCACGGAATCTGCAGGTTGCCTTCTGGCAGTTATAGCCTAATATGCTTTTAATGCTATCACCTTCTACAACCCAATTCTGTACACCCAAGCTATCACTATATTCATAATACTGAGACATCAGATCGTCCGTTACCGTCATCATATTCTGCGGATAATTCTTATAGACGCACGCCGTCATTCTGCGATGTGGAAAAGAATTAGTCATATACCCTTCTCGCTTAAGCGCTTCTTTAAACAATGCACGAAACTTTGCCTTGCCATCTTCTGTAGATTGCAAGGAATCAGACTGGTAAGTATAATAACTATAGCATTTTGAAACATTCTTTCCGATAGAAAGAAAGAGCAAATCCTCTCCTTTCTCATCATTCTTTATCGTATCTTTCGAATAACAATAATAATATGAGCACAAAAATTGCCCATGATCTATAACCTCATTCTTAGCTTGCAACAAAAGTGCATAAAAGAATAATACCGATATACTTATAATAAATCTCTTAACAACCATATTAATATAACCTTTAAGTTTAAAGAGTCACCTTTGTCATTTACTGAGCCCACTTTAAAAAGTAAGGTCTGTTTTAAGTGGATTCAGTTAATTAAAATGATCTCGGTGCAAAATTACCGAAAATTGCTCAAACCGCCAAACTTTTCACATCATTTCTCACATAATATTTATCCCCAATTTATTATGTAAAAATGATGTAGGCTGCATCAGGTAAAAGAGTCTTGCGTTTGGCTGCGTTAGAGCTTTATGTCAAATAAAATAACTCGCTCTAAATTGGACTTTGATTGAAAATCAAGAAGTTGGGCGTTTGCCTATATTATACAGGTAACAATATGGAAACGAGCGGACTTCTGCTCGTTTCTGTATTTTGCAATATGCAAAGAACGCCTTAATTCGGGGACAAAGATACGATATTTTTCTAAATATCCAATGATTTACAAGAGGAATTTTATGGAAATTAGAACTTTTGCGTAAAATCTGATGCTTACCAACACAATATGCATCCAAAAACAAACAGCAGGTATTCGGATATAGTTTATCCGAATACCTGTTGCCATAACGTTTTATTGCTGACGATGATTCTGACATCGGCTTTCATGTACTGTTGCAATATTGGGGTATTTTGTCCCTGTGTGCTCACAGTGGCTGTAGCCATAAAATAGTTGCCATCTTCCCTATGTATGAGTTTGGCATTATGTCTTATGATGTTGCAGTTATAAGATGCATTGTCGTTGCCCTCGAAAGAAACATGAGCTGTCCTTGGCTCATCGAAAAGACGCAAATACTTAAAACATCTTAAAACATTCTTTATCCCCGATTAAATATCGTATCTTTGCAACCGAAAGAGTTCTTTGAATGGTTATGCAAATCACAGCAAGATGCTACATTCTGTATATTTCTAATTCGTAACCTCTTCTTTTTATGAGATAAAAACTTATCTCATTCTCAATTTCTTATAAAAAATAAGTACTTTCGAAGAAAAAACTCTTCAATATTTAGACTTACTGACATAGAGCTGTCATAGAAGACGCTATCTTTGTATCAAAAAGTATTCAACTTAATATTATAAAATATGAAAAGATTATTTTTATGCTCATCATTTGCTGATGTTGCTAATCTATTTGTCGATTGTGCCAAAGAAGATTTGCAAGGGAAAATTATAGCTTTTATACCAACTGCAAGCCTTACAGAACCAATACGATTCTATGTAAAAAAGGGGAAAAAGGCTTTAGAAGAAGCAGGAATGATTGTTGAAGAAGTCGAGATTACCCAACTGTCCAAAGAGGAAATATCTTCTATATTACATAAATGCGATTATATCTACATAACAGGTGGAAATACATTTTTCCTTTTGCAAGAGTTAAAAAGAAAAGGTGTTGATAAAATTATATCTAAACAAGTGAAATTGGGTAAACTGTATATTGGGGAATCTGCCGGAGCAATAATAGCCTCTCCCGATGCAGAATATATGAGAAGTGTGAATTTTGATCCAATAGAAAAGGCTCCTGAATTGAAAGACTGTACTTCTTTAGATTTGGTCGATTTTTATACGATTCCCCATTATGGAAATTTTCCATTCAAGAAAAAAGGTGAAAAGATAGTTCAACTATATAATGAGAAGTTGCAGCTTATTCCTATAAGTAATAAACAAGCTGTTATTATTGAAGATTCAAATATTCAAATTAAAGATGCAAAATGAATAGAATAGACCGTATTTCTGCTATATTGATTCAGTTACAATCGCACTCGTTAGTGAAAGCACAGCAAATTTCAGAACGTTTTGTAGCATAGACGAGATGCCAAGAAAGCATATCAAAGCAGAATGCAGCAACAAGAACGGTTGGCAATTCGTTACCTCAAAATCGGACAATCCTCCCAATGTCCTTATTATAAAGGGATAAAGATTATATTCCAAAATTACACTAAATAAATGAGAGGGGAATGTATTAAGTTTATTTCCCTCTCATTTAGTTTAGTTAGTTTCCAGAAACTTTATTTTGAGCTTTTCATAGCACGTTTTATGCGATTTGATTCTTGCAAAAGCTTATTGGCTATACTATCTTTATAAGTAGCCATTTCAACCATTTCATGATGATGGCGAATAGAATCCTCGTAGGCAGCAACACAATTTCTTACATCATCTATAACTTTCTCATCTCGGCAAACAGAAAAATGCTTTTCGATGTATCGAACATTTGGGTCGTCAGATGGAAGAACCATCTTCAATGCCCGATATTTCAAGTCTGCTACCTCCCAAGCTTGATACTCTCGCCATTGGGCTAGGTTGCCCCAAATGGAGATGACAAGAGATAGAGCCAAGCCTCCAATGAAAAGAAGAACATACTTTGAAGTTGGCTCGAAGCGATGAGTCACTACTTTCTTCAGAGGTGTGTTATCCATTGAGTGAAGTTTGTCCTGCACATTTTTTGATGTGGCATTCAGCTCTTGTTTCACCTGATTAATGGTATCAAACAAGAGTTTGCTTCGCTGTTCATCTTTGCTTGCTTCTTTCTTGGTAAGGTCGGTAAAGATACAGATAGCCTCTCTTAATCTTACCAATTTGTCAATAGCTTCCCCTTCTTTTACAGCCATAGCAAGAATAGCTTTTTCAAGTTTGCTTGTATCAACACTTACAGAGACCGGAGTGCTTTCCGCCTCTGTATTCTTTGGTGAGGCAGAAAGTTCATCGACTTTTTGCTCCACTCTCTCAACTGTGCCGTAGATGGCTTCTAACATTTCTTCTTTCATGTTCGATTCTAATTTTAAGTTTATGACTTGCATCAAAGGCTAAAGCCTCTTCTGCGTTTCTTCTTTTTCTTCTTGGATGATTCATCCTCTGGGAATTGCTCAAAGGTCTGTGCATTGGCAGAAGCAAAAAGTCCTATGGAAGAAATACCGTCCCAAGGGTCCTGGCTGCTCTCCGATATGGATGGCTCCTGCTCATTCTTGCAACAGCCCTGCTCATATTGCTTAGCAGAGCTGGCTCTTGCTGATAAAAGGTTCTCCGTTCCCTCAAATCTCGCATTCAGCTTGCCAAAGCTATAGCCTCGGCTAATCTGCGTACCTTTGAAGCTATATCCATCCTTGCTGAAACGGATGCCTTGTACCTTGGTTCTCTTCTTGTCCTTATAGACTAACTCCAAGAGAACACCTCGCTTTGCAAGTTCATTCTTGAACTTCTGCCAGCTATCTGCAACTTTTAAGGCATCTTTGACAGCATTGTGAATCTCGTATTTTGCACGCTCCGCATTGCGCAATTTGCGAGTGCTAGTCTTGCTCTTGTCAGTTCCGTAGGTCAACCCATACTTGGATTTTAGAGCCTTGGTCACCTGCTCATTACGCCTGTAATCATTCCTGTCTGATATGAGCTTGCCCTCGTTATTGATGCGGTTATACACGATATGACAATGTGGATTGTCGGTGTTGTGATGCCTTACGATGATGAATTGAGTATCTTTTATCCCCATCATCTGCATGTATTCAAGGGCTATCTTAGCCATGAACTCATCCGTCAAACGTGGCTTGTCCTCGGGTTTGAAGCTCAATGCAATGTGTCCCACAGGCTTCTTAATCCTTGGATTTAGCTGCCTCTGTAGCTCGAAACTTTGCGTTATCTCGGCATTCGTGCCGAGTAACACACCATCCGAGGCGATGATTTTCGCCTCGTCCTTGCCTGTAACGTAGCGGACGCAACCACCAAATGAGCTGCCCTTCTTTAGCTTGCCTATCATGTGGTATCCTCCTTTCTGCCCATACTGCCTGGCTTCGGTTTATAACTTGCTTGGCGATACTCGCCAAGGATTGCTTTCAATCTTCTCAACAAGTCCACCACAAATACATGGGTTTCGTGGAAGCCTCTCTGATGCGACAGCTTGGTAAGTTGGTTGAGGTTGTTTGCCATGCCAATGAGGTTCTTAGCGATGGCTACCGTCTCTGCGTTGTGTCCGCTGACCACCTCACCGTTCAAGGCGGACTCACGGATGTATTCCGCCAACTTGCGGTTGGCTTTTCTCGCCCTCAACCTCAATGCCTCGTAGCTTGGCTTCGAGAACTTCACCGTGACAGACTTCGACAGCTTGCGAACCCTGCCTGTGGGCGGTCTTCCGCCCTTTCTCCTGTTCTGTTCCTGCATGCTTGTCATTCGATATACTGTTTACAGTTGGTACACTCACTTTCTGCGACCGTCGGGAGCAAAATTTCTCCGCCCTCATGGTGGAGCGAGGCGTTTTGGGGTTCCCAAAACATAACCTCGCTCCCTCTCAGAACACGTTAGTTGGAACTACAGCCTTTCATCTATCCATGCCCAAGGTCGCAGACCTTAATTCTCACAATTTGCGCCAAGCCTCGAAGTCATCATCATAGAGGCTTAGATGGTGGCGCACGATGTTCTCGATGATGCCCGACACGCTCATGCGCCTCCCTCCGAGGATGCGGACGACACGATCAAGACGGTCTCGTACATCGGAACTGACGAAGACTGGCTTGCGGTCGTCAATCCTTGGAACTTGGAGGAAGGTCTGCTGATACTCCTCCAAAGTTGCCTTGCGCTGCTTGCCGCTGATGCGCTTCTGCGGATTCGGTGGCGATTGAGCCTCGTTCGTCAGCTCGTCCTCCATGTTGGAGGTTGTTGCAGCCACATTCTCTGTCACAACTTCTAAATCGGAGTTCTCCACCTCTTCAAAGAAAGAGCTATGTTTTTGGGCATAGTCTTTACCATAAGTGGATGGTTGAAGCGAAGCCATCACCTCATGTGTCATTTTCTCCTGCTGTTCAGGAAACATTTTCGTTTCTTTTGTTCTTGCCATAGCTTATGCTGTTTTATTTGTTAGTATAGTGGTCACGGTTTGCACCATTGACCGATTGTCGGGTGCAAAGTAAGTGTACTGAGTGCAGCCATGCAACTGATTGGGTGTAACGTGGCAATTTAGTTGTGGCTTGCTTATTTGCATACTGAGATAGTTGTGAGAACTTCAACGTATTTCTCAACTCATCATTGTTCATGTATTCGTTGCAGTCGTGCAAGTTTTTCTTATTGTTTTTGGCGTTGAAGTCGGCAAACCCCGGCAACATACTGCCACAGAAATTGAAAACGCTTGTTTTTAGATTGCCGTGCCTTATCTTTGCACTCACAAACGTGGAGCACAGCATATGCGTGGAGCTTTGCGACATATAACATAGTATTAACTTAGAAAAAAGAAAAGTATGGGATTCATCGTATTTGAGGAAGAGGCATTCAACTATCTTGATGCCCAGTTGGAGAACTTCGTGAAGCGCATGGACAGAATCCGTGAGCGCAGTGAGGACAAGACCATGAACAAGTGGCTCGACACGCAGGACGTGTGTCAGACGCTCAACATCTGCCCACGGACAGTGCAGACGCTTCGGGACAACGGAACTTTGGCTTATACGCAAATCAGCCACAAGACCTACTACAAGCCGGAGGACGTGATGGCTATCGTAGCAGTAGTGGAGGACAAGAAAAAGGACATGCGCTTTCGCAAGCGCACGGGTTAGGCGGTGAATATGCAACAGCCACTTAATCCAATGCAGCAAGTAAACCGAGTAACGTAAGTATCAACAATAGAACGAGACAACTATGAGCAATGAAGTAATGACAAGAAACAGCGAGTGGATGAACCACATCGTGAACCACCTCAACCGAATGGTTGACAATTTTGAACGTGCCGTGATGAACTACCGCCCCATGCTTGGCGGTGAGCGCTTCATGACGGACAAGGAGCTTTGTGCCAGACTGCAACTGAGCCGAAGAACCCTGCAGGACTACCGAAACAACGGTGTCATCCCGTATATCCAGCTTGGCGGAAAGATACTCTACCGCGAGTCCGACATTCAGAAGATTCTGATGGCTAACTATCGTGAGGCGTACAGAATGAAGGGCTTGTAGGAGAAATACATGTCCTTGATGAGTGGGGTGAAATGAACAAGGCGACAACGTATAACTTACCGAGCGTGGTTGTTATAGGTTGTCGCCTCGTTTTATTGGCTATACCGAGTTGGTCGTGTTTGCCGGGTGTTCTCCGTATGGTCTGTATAAAATCTAATACCATGCTAAAACACTGCGGTGGCTCGCCCAAGTGGCTGGAGGCGCAAAGCCTCCAAGGAACGTTGCTTTATATGGCTGTTCTATGCCATTGCGTTCTCTGTAAAGATACAGACCAGTTTAGTGCGGCTTGTCTGCTTGCCGATGAAGGACTGCATAATGAACTCCCGAAAGGCTCTGCTCTCAATGCTGTCAATACGGAAGGCTACCGCAATGACGAGTTCAAGGCTATACACATCATAGCTGATGCGGTCGTTCTTCCTGACATGACGGCGTACACCCTGCTCTTTCAGAATGCCATCCTTGAATATAGCCTTGACAGCCTTGCGCACATAGCAGCCGAATACATTATACATGTCGGCAATCTCCTGCATGGTCATCCATACAGTATCGGTCGGCATGGATACCGTTCCGCTCTCGCTGATAGTTATAACTCCTCTGTTCATTTTCCAATAGTTTTTTCGTTCGACAATCTGTTCCTTTCTCGCTTGGCAATAAGCTTATCCATGTCATTTGAAATCTTCTGCTCCGTCACCTGCGCATAGACCTGCGTGCTTGTGATGTCTGCGTGTCCCATCATCTTAGCTATGCTGCCGATGGGAATGTCCTCGTTGAGCATCAAGACTCCGAATGTATGGCGGCTGGCGTGGAATCCCAACTTATTACTTATGCCAAGCACCATTCCAAGGGTATGCACATCAAGATAGATGTCTTTCTTCTCACCCAGTGGAAAAACAGGCTTGCTGTCGTCCGTGGTATTGTAGAGCGAAAGAATCTTCTCGGCTATCGGATGGAGTGGCACGAAGAACTCCACGCCTGTCTTCTCTCTTTCCTTGCGGATGAACTTCCTACCCTCGGAGTTCTCACTGACATGATGAGGATACAGTTTCTTTACATCTATATAGGATAAGGAGGTGAGCGAGGCAAAAATGAAACATCTGCGTGCAAGCTCCGTTCGCTCGTCAGCCATCGGGGTAGAGAGCATCTTGATGAAGTCTGCCTTGCTGATATGGGTCATCTTCGGGGCTGCCTCCTTCTCATACCCAATCTTGGCTATGGGATTGAAGCGGATAATACTCCTGTCCACAGCCTTGTACATCAACATGTTCAGCCAGAGAAGGCAATGGTTCACGTAGCTGTCGGTGCGTCCCTGTTCTCGCTTCAGGAATAGTTTGTATTCCTCCCCGAAATTCTCGTCTATGTCCCCAAAGGCGATGTCGTCCTTATCCAACGAATGGACAAAGTCTCTCAGGTTCTTCTGCCATGTCCGCTTGTGCAGAAAGGTTTGTCTGGCTTTTGCGGTTCGATACCATTCCACGATGGTATCACCAAAGCTCAGCAAGAACTTTCCTGTCGTGTCCTTGTCCTTCAACACTGCCTTCAGCATTTCCACGGTGATGATGCCGTTGGTGGAAAGAAGTGAGTTGTATTTATCCTTGACCTCAGCAAGGAAACCTGCCAATCGTCCGTTGTCCCTTGCGTTCCGTACCTCTCCCTTCTTGGCATTCCACTCCTGTGGGGTACAGGATATGCCTGTGGAAATGGCTGCACTTTTGCCGTCAACGGTGATGCGGCAAAGTATGTTGGCTGTTCCGTCTGCCTTCACCTTCTGTCTGTTGATGTAAGGCAAAATTGAAAATGTACTTCTGCTCATAGTTGTTGTCCTTATAATATAATAATGTAGTTGAAACTGTAAAAAGAAAAGTTGAAAGCCTTGTTCATAATGCGAGAATAAAGTCCTTCTCGGTTGCAGCGATGAACTTGTCCATGTCCTCAAACAGCTTCTTTTGGGTTACTCTCGCATACCGCTGCGTCATCTTCACATCCTTGTGACCGAGCATCTTGCAGATGGTCTCCATCGGCACACCAGCCTCCAGCGTAATGAGGCTGGCGAACGAGTGTCGTCCCGAATGGTAGGAATAGGTCTTGCTCGTTTCCGCCAACTTGCAGATGGTGATGAGATCGATACGAACACGATTCGTGCTCAGCAATGGGAAAAGGGTATCTCTTGCCCCGTCCTCGTATTTCGCCATCAGCTCCAACGCCTCGGGCAGGAGTTTCACCCTGGCAAGTGTTCCGGTCTTCTTGCGGTTATAGATGAGCCATTTGTCGCCATCCTCCAACACCTTGACATTGGCTTTCGTGATGGAAACGGTGTCTATGAAGGCTGTTCCTGCATAGCAGGCGAAAAGAAACAGGTCACGGCTAACAGATAGTCTCGGCTTGTCTTCGGGCAGTTCCACATCACGGATTTTTATGAAATCAGACATGCTGAGAGCCTTGGGTGTCGTAACCCTTGGAGTGCCAACCCGATAATGGGCGAACAGCAGGTTCTTGCACAAGCCTCGCTCAAAGGCGATGCGGCACATCTTCTTGAAGAGCGACACATAGATGGTGATGGTTCCTGATGAAAAGCCTTTCTCGTCAAGCAAGTAATGGTGAAAGTCACTGATGAAAGGCTCGGTCAGCTGTCCGAAAGCCAAATCAGTCAACCTATACTTCTCCCCGATGAACTCAGCGAGATTCTTGCGAATCTTTCTGTAAGTCCAGACACTGCTCTTCGACATATCAATGCCCTCATGGGTGCTGAGTTCACTGATATGCTCGTCCACGAAGGAGAGAAGGGTGGTCTGTGTCTTGACGCTGCCCTGCAAAGCCTCCTTGACATCCTTAGCCTCGAAGTCCGTTCTCTTTTCCACAAGCACATCGAAAGCCTTTTGGATGGAAAGCAACAACTGCCCGATGTCCTTGTTGGTTTCCACGGCTTCCTTGCTCTTGCCCTCCAATCGGCTGGCACGAGGATTCCAAAGCGATGGAGTGCAAGACAACTTGCAGGAGAACTGCGCCATAGTCCTGTTCACTGTGATGCGTCCCATGATGGGAGCTTTTCCATTCTTGTCCATTCCGCTCTTTTTTAGGTAGAGCAACACCTTGAATTTTTCGATTTTCATAACGCTTACATTTAGAGTGTGCAAATATAATCATTTTGTAAGCGTTCCTTGATACGCAAAATATTGAGAATCAGCGCAATAAAATCCGTTGATGCACAAAGTTGCCTTTCCGTATTGTTACCTGCTTTGCATAGGTAACTGTGGCTCACGATTTAGTAACTGAACTACTTCAATATTCCTCACTCGCTTGCTTTATGCCGATTTGGCAACTTTGTGCAAATCTACTCATTCCCAACTGTTTACGTTCCAACCTCTCTTATTCTCCTTAGGCTGCTTTAGAGCTTTATGTTAAAAAAATATAACTCATAGTTTTATGACTCCTAAGTCTATGAGTTCCGAAGTAGAAAACATAGAGATAAAAAGCAAAGAAAAGAAGTAAAATGAACCTTATTTTAATCTTTCAAGCACCCAATAGAAAGCTACTCTCAAAAACACCCTTCACCCTTCACCTTTACGACGTAAATCCCTATATATAAAGCGTTTACAGCGGTGAAGGATTATGATAACCCTTCACATCTCGCAACCCCAGTGTTTATCGGGGTTTCAAGCGAAAAGGTGAAGGGTGAAGGGTAAAATCGAGAGTAGGTTTTTTCTCACGCAAAAACAACTCAGAAAGCATCTGCCGAATCGTAATTACAGTCCTCTTGAAATTTATATCACGACGCATTATTTTTTGCCTGGCTATGGCACAATATTGCCCCAGTTAAGGGCAACTTTGTGCCATTACCAGGCAAAAAGTGGAATAAGCCTTCTTTCGCATTTAAATAGGGCTCATTCGTTGATGCCCCATGCTTTACAGACAGAGAGAAAGAACTGTTTTTTTAAAAAAAAGAATCGCCAGGAAGCTATTCTGTAGCTTCGCTGGCGATTCTGAGAGAGAGATTTATTTATGTAATATCGTGTTCTTATTCCGCCTGAATACCGAAGTACTCGTTGAGTTCGGCGATGGCAGCGCCATCAGCATTCGGAAGATCCTTCACCAACTTGCCTTTCTCCAGCAGGAGGATGCGGGTGGAGATGTCGGCAACGAAGTTGAGGTTATGGCTGGAGATGATGACCGTGGTGCCCTGCTCCTTGCAGATACGCTGAATCATGTGGGCGATAGTCATCTGAGAAGAAGGGTCAAGATAGTTGAATGGCTCATCCAGGAGAAGAACCTTCGGATTGATGATCATCGCTCCGATGATACCAATCTTCTGTCGGTTGCCCTGAGAGAAATCACGGAGATACTTCTTGGTTCCCATGATTTCATCGTGCATAAAGCCCTCAAACTGCGCCAATCGCTCCTGCAAGGTTTTATCGTCGATGTTATAGACATCAGCGATGAAATCGAAGTATTCCTCAGGGGTGAGGAAGTCGATGAGGAATCTGCCGTCGATGTAACTGCCGGTATATTCCTTCCAGGTTTCACTCTCGTTCACCTTTTGTCCATTGCTTTCCACGAAACCATCATCAGCCTGAATCAGGTCGAGAATCAGACGGAGCAAGGTAGTCTTGCCCGCACCATTATTACCTACGAGTCCTATCAGCTCGCCCTTTGCAACACTCAGATTATCAATATCGAGTACGGTATTGCCATTATATATTTTCTTGAGATTCTGAATCTTGATATCCATTATTCTAATGTTTAATGTGTAGTATTTAATGTTTACTTAGCTTTCCATGAACTTCTCCATGCGCTTATACTTGTTCTTCTCGAAGATGGCAGCAATCTTGGCGATGAACAATTTGTGGATGGCGATGCTGAAGACTGCCAGCGCTACGCAGGTAATAAACCATGCCGTCTCACCGAAGAAATGATAGACAGCACAGACGCCAGCCAGTGGGAAGAGGAAGGCGATGGCATAAAGATTGATCTTCAGATTCGCTCCCTGCATGCTGAACATGGAAGTCTGGAATATCTCCAGACGGGAAGAGAAGAGTGCTGTAGGCAGATTGAAAAGATTGATGAACACCGCCAGACAGAAACCGCCGATGAGCACCTGGATTCCGATTCCAGCCTGCAGGAAAAGGAATGGAAGGGTGAGCAACAAGGCGACAGCACTCACTACCATATAATAATAGAAGCAATTCTGTAGCATCTGCTTCACCTTTACCGGCTTGGTCATCAAACCATGGAAGAAGTTTGCCTCAATACCAAAGGTCCATTGCGACAACACCACCGATGGCAGCAGGATGGCACCCGCCACATAGAGGGTAGTCATAGCCACCTTATCCCCTATTTCCTGTCCCGCTTCTGCTGGAAGCAAGGCAAAGAGATAGGCATCGAAGAGGAAGATGGCGGTAATCATAATCACCATCGTACGGACACGCTTTGCTCTCAACGTACCGATATATTGCAGACTGAAGAGGTTGATATGTCTGAATCCACGGAACTTGGAAACCTTCTGTTTCTGCTCGTTATAAATCTTTTCGTGATAGAGATAGGCGGTAAGTCCGGTAAATACCGCTCCTGCAAGGAAGAAGAGACCTATCCATCCCATATATACCGGGAAGAAGGAAGCCACAAACATATATCCTATCAGCACGGCAAACATTCCCATCCATCCCAATATCAAGGGCCATTTCAGAATCCACTCCGTAGCCTTACGGTAACAAGTGATATAGATACCGTTGATGAAAGAGAACTCCAGGAACAGGAAGAAGCTGGCTACAACCTCACTTGCCGGCAGGAGATAGATGAGCACAGGAAGCGTAAGTACCGGAAGCACATAGTTCCAGAAGCTCACGAGATTGGTAGTGAGCAGGAACTTGTTCCAGATTTTCTCTGGCACAGGGCGCGACTTCACGTAATCATCCATTGCCGTAATATCCCGCTTCATCACCATCTTCATGATGATGTCTGGAATCAGCATACCGATTACGATGCCTGCACCCAATAATGCCGGCATATCTTCTCCCTTCAGTTCTCCTCCACTCTCGGTGAAGCTCTGGAAGAAGCTGAAGCCCACCACCACATACAGGAAGATGATGTAGCAAGCCACGAAGGCGTCTCTCTTGCGGAAGTTACGGCGCTGTTGCAGCCACCATAACCTTAACAGTAATTTCAACATAATTCTTTCATTTCATTGGTTTATGGGTACAAAGGTAAACAAAAAACTCAGAATTCTATAACAAAACGAAAGAAATAACTTAAAAATAACATGAGATAAGAAACAATTTGCAAGAAGAACAGAGAAGTTATAAGAGAAAAAACAAAAAGCAGCATCTTCGGGATGAAGATGCTGCTCGGTTCTAAACTAAAACTAACTCATGTATCAACTATTCTCCAAAACTATTAAAACCTAAAAATCAATTCTATTTTACCAGCAAGATGTTACCCTCCTCATCATAGAAGAGAGGAGCCACCTTTACGCTGCGAAGCCAGGTTGTATCATTTGATGGCACGCAGTCGTGATGGAACAGATACCACTGTCCCTTATACTCACAGATGCTATGATGGGTTGTCCAACCTACTACAGGCTCCAGGATAACGCCCTTGTAAGTGAACGGACCATAAGGATTATCACCTACTGCATAGCAGAGATAATGAGTATCACCCGTAGAGTAACTGAAGTAATACTTGCCCTTATACTTGTGCATCCAGCTAGCCTCGAAGAAGCGATGCGGATCATCGGCTGGCAATACCTTACCCTCCTCGTCAACAATGACAACTGGCTTTGGCATCTCAGCAAACTGCTGAACATCATCAGTCATCATGGCTACACGGGATGGCAACGGATTCTCCTTACCTTCAGGGAGATGCTCATTCTTCAGAGCCTTGTTGTCCTTATACCACTGAAGCTGACCGCCCCAGATACCACCGAAATAGCAGTAAATCTTGCCATCATCATCCTTGAACACGCAAGGGTCGATGCTGTATGACTTGCGGATTGGGTCGGCATTCGGAACGAAAGGACCTTCAGGCTTATCAGCCACAGCCACACCGAGATGGAACACACCATTATAATCCTTGGCAGAGAAGATGAGATAGTACTTGCCATCCTTCTCTACTACATCGTTGTCCCACATCTGCTTCTCAGCCCATGGCACATCCTTCACATCGAGAATCACGCCATGATCGGTTACCTCGCCTTCCATCACGTCGTCCATAGAGAGAACGTGATAGTCCTTCATCTGGAAGTGACCGCCATCATCGTCGAAGCTTTCGCCGCTGTCCCAGTCATGGGATGGGTAAACATACAGACGACCGTTAAACACATTGGCAGATGGATCTGCCATATAATCCTTTGGGAACAAATATCTTGCTTTCATTGTTATTTTTATTTAAAGAGATTGATGATA
The DNA here is from genome assembly GCF_019249725.2 of Segatella hominis. NCBI lineage: Bacteria > Pseudomonadati > Bacteroidota > Bacteroidia > Bacteroidales > Prevotellaceae > Segatella > Segatella hominis. The sequence goes on along the minus strand of NZ_CP137559.1, from coordinate 3,285,200 downwards.
TTATCTTAAGAGATTCTATTTGAAGAGATCTTATTTAAAGAGATTGAAGATTTCCTTCACCACTGGCTTCACCTCGTTGTTGCGGTCGATGAGCAGTGGATAGTTGGTTCTGCCAGGGATAGGCCAGCCATTCAACCAAGAGTGACCATCGTTGACACCCCAGAAGGTTACACGGCTGATGACATCCTTGTGACGCTCTACAATCTTGAAGAGATCGAGATAACGCTGGTTGAAGAGCTTCTGCGCCTTCTTGTCAAGTCCCTTCACGTATGGATTGTACTTCTTCTGAAGTTCAAACTTCTGACTGATTTCCGCACCGCCGAATCCTTCCGGATTAGGAAGCATGTTCATATCCAGCTCAGTCAGCATCACCTTGACACCTTCACCAGCAAAAGCCTCGATGCTCTTCTCATACTCAGCATAGTCAGGATAATCAAAACCATTGTGGCTCTGCATACCTACAGCATCTATGCGGAGACCCTTCGCCTTCAAATCGCGAACCAGTTTGCAGATAGCCTCTCGCTTAGCCGGTTTCGAAGTAGAATAATCATTATAGTAAAGTTCTACGTTTGGATCAGCCTCATGCGCAAAGCGGAAAGCCAACTCGATGAACTCCGGACCGATAATCTTATAATATAAAGACTTGCGGTAAGAACCATCATCCTCGAATGCCTCGTTCACTACGTCCCATCCCTTTACTCTACCTTTATAATGAGTAACCACGTTCATGATGTGGTTATACATTCTGCCGATGAGCACTTCACGGCTTACCAGATTACCCTTATCATCGGTAAACATCCACTTAGGTGGCTGAGAATGCCAAACCAGGCAATGACCTATCAAGGTCTTGCCGTTCTTCTCTGCCCAGTCAGCCAGCTTATCGCCATCGGTAAAATCAAAGCGATTCACCTCAGGATGATTCTTCTCACCCTTCATGCAGTTTTCGGCAACCACCTGGTTGAATTGCTTCTTCACCACCTCTTCGGCAGCAGGATCCTGTCCGTCTGGCAGGAAAGTATTCACGGCAGCTCCAACCAGGAAGTATTTGCCCATGGTTTCCTGGAATGTAGGAATCTCGGTAGCGTTATTCGCCTTTTGGGCAAATGCTGTAGAAGCAAGCATCAAGCCCAATGCAAAAGTTGATATTTTCTTCATGTCTAATTTTTATTTTTCTCATTTAAATGTTACTTTTCCTGTTTGTGTCGAGCCTCAATCTTCTTGTTGATATCATCGATAACCGCATCTGTCAACTCATACTTCGAGATGATGAAGATGGCGAGCAGCAACAAGGCGGCTGGAATGACACATACCAACCAGAGAATACCCTCCTGAGCCTCAGGAGTCTGCTCCACGGTCTTCGGATTGTAAGCCACGTAAGCAAGGATGGCTGGAGCCACCACACTACCCAAGGTCATACCCGCCTTGAAGAAGATGCCCGTCAAGGCATTCACGATACCTGCTATACGCTTGCCACTCTTATACTCTCCATAAGAGATAACCTCAGGAACAAGAGCCCACATATAACCCGTAGCTACAATAACACCCGTTGACTTAACAAACTGGGCAATATAGACGAGCATCATACTTGGCTGTTCCATCTTTGCTACCAGATAAAGGAATGCCATACCCACGATGGCGATGCCCAGGAACACATAGAACATGTTCTTTTTGCCGATTGCCTTCTTGATCATAGGCACCAGTGGCATGAAGATGAACGATGGTGCCGAACCCAAGCCCATGAAGATGGAAAGCTGCTCGGAGGTGCCATGAAGGTTGCTGTTCATGAAGTAAGCTCCTGCCGCATTGCCGATAGACATCATGGCGAAGGCGGTGATGAAGAAGAAGGCAATGATACGCAAAGGACGGTTGTGGAAAAATTCCATCCAAAGGTCGCTTATCTTCACTTTGGCACTCTCCTCGGCATTCATTACCACACGCTCCTTACACTGTGAGAAACAGAAGAGAAGCAACAACAAACCAATGACGGCATAGATGGTCATGGTGGTAAACCAAGCCACTGGATCCTTAGGCAAACCATCCGACTGCTGGTCGGTAAAGTATGCAATGAGCAATGGAAGGCCTGAACCTACAGCCAAACCGCCACAGTTTGCCATAAACATACGAACTGACGTCAACACCGTGATTTCATCGGTATCACGTGTCAGCGATGAGTTCAATGCTCCATAAGGTACATTGATAAATGTATAGAGCAATGTCATGGCAATGTATGTGATATAGGCATAGAGCAGGGATGGCGCAAAGCCATTCCAGAAGCAGAGGATGGCAAAGCCCGAAAGTGGGATTCCTACGAATACCAGATAAGAGCGATACTTACCCAACTTAGGATTATGCTTGTCGATAAGGGCTCCTACAATAGGATCCCAAATCACATTTGCAACATTTCCTACCGTAAACATCACGGAAACGTCTACTGCATCGAGTCCATAGATGTCGGTATAGAAGAACAACAGGTACATACATGTTGTCTGAAAGATGAGGTTTTGTGCCAAGTCACCAGAACCAAATCCAATGCGCTGTAACCAGCTCAATTTACAGAATCCCTGAGATTCCTTAGATGTCTGTTCCATATTTTTATTCTTTTTATTTCAATTTATCTGCAGCAAACTTACCCATTGCTTCATATCCTTTTGGATTAAGATGCAACCAATCATCCGAATAATCGGGTTTTAGGCGTTGTGGGTCTTGCGGATCACGTGTCAACTCATCAAAATCAATGATTTCATCGAAGAAGCCACCCTTTCTTATCCACTCATTAACAGTTTGTCGTATCGCCTCATGCCAAAAAGAATACCAACAGTTCCCCTTTGTAGGAGTTATAGTTGCACCATACACTTTGATACCCCTTGCTTTTGCTTTATTTATTAATACTTTATAACAAGCAATCAAAGTATCAGCAATTTGCTCGTAATTTTTACTACTACAACCAATGTCATTGGTTCCTTCGAAGATGATGAGCTTATCCACACCTGTCTGCCCCAGGATATCACGGTCGAAGCGCTTCATTGCAGGTTCACTCAGTCCCCCTTCTACCACACAGTTGCCTCCGATTCCCAAATTCAAAACTCCGTATGGTCTCTCTTTGTTCAATGCATCCGACAAGAAATCTGTCCAACGGTTCTGATGGTTGGTAGTACTTCCACGGCCATCGGTAATAGAGTTTCCGAGGATAGCCACCACAGGAGTAGCCTTATCGGTCTTCACATCAATGGCAGAAAGATTGTACCAGTGATCCACCTCCTCGCCATCATCAAAACTCTTATCCATCGGTTTAGGAGTACGATGCAAACCGTTTACTATATAAGATGTAGTGCGAGATCCACGATGAGATGTTGCATTCACTGGAGTCTGCTTGCCATAGTCGATGGTAATCGTGAGGCGCTGTCCACTCTTCAAGGCATACTTCAAATCATCAGAGAAGATAGCCTTGCCTGGAGCGATGGTTACATTCTTCTTGCCATTAAACTTGAGATACTTCACGGTCTTACCATTCACAAACCAGTTGCTGTCCTTATCGGTATCTGCAATATACACCGATTTGATTTCTACCGGCTCCTTACTCTGCTCATTGCTGAGCTTCACTCTGAGTTCCTCTCCGCCAAAAGATACATGAACTACTTGTCGGCAAGAGCGGTTACTCAAGCTCTCCTTAGGCATGTCACCCTTTCCCGTCCACTCTACTGCTGTTGCCCAAGAACCTTTCCATACATTCTGTGCAAATGTCATCTGATTCTGTGCTGCGAGCAAGAATGCCAAAGAAAAACACTTTATTATCCGCTTTATCATTGTTACATTGTTACTATGTTTTGGTTCTATTTTGCTGTTGACGCTGCAAATATAGCAAAAACTATTGAAACTACATACAATTAATGGTACCTAATCATTTCTATTTGTTTCATGGTACGGAAAAACAAAGAAAAAGATAAAGAAACAAAAGTGAACGAAACATTTTATCTCGTTTTTATTTGTTGCTTTCATGCTTTTTTGTTACTTTTGCAACATCAACAACCTAAAAAGCAAGCAACAAACAGAAACTTATGAAATATACGAAACATTGCCTCACGGCATTTATGGCTATCATCATCTCGCTCATGGTATGGGCAGACAGTGGTGAACTTTTCACATCGGGCAAACTGTCAAGTTCGCTCATCAACTGCATTGTGCAGGATAAATACGGATATATCTGGGTGGGAACCGAATACGGACTCAGCAAGTTTGACGGCTACCGCTTTACCAACTATCTGCACAACGAAGAAGACACAACCTCCATTACCGACAACATTATCTCCGACCTGCTGGTAGATAAGAAAGGTAACCTGTGGATAGGTTGTGCCAAGGGACTGATGCGCTATAATTATGAGACGAACGATTTCGCCCGTCTCCAGTTTCCTGATGGCAGAAAGCCACGTATCTATTCTATGGTAGAAAGTCACAATGGCGATATCCTGCTGGGTACAGCAGGATATGGTCTCTATTCTGTAAAAGACAGAAATACCCAGAAAGGAACAGACAACCTTTTCACTATCAGACAGGAAAGGCAATACGCTGAGCGCGATTCTGATGTATTCTTTACCCATATCTACGAAGATAAGCATCATTATCTCTGGCAGAGTAGCCACTTTTCTATCTTCACCCGTTTCATCAAGAAACAAGGCAAGGTGCAGCGCAAAGACTTCAAATCGCCATGCGGAGCACCTGTGGCTTTCATCCAGCATCGCCCGCAGACCATGCTCATCGTCTGTATGTATGGCATCGTCTATTATGATTACCGGACAGGCCGCATCGCTGATGCCGGCTACGACTTTGGCGGTTATCAGAATAACGTAACCATCAACAATGCTACCTTCGACCACGAAGGCAACCTCTATATCAGCACCTCTGAACATGGTGTTCTCATGATCAGAAAGGGAAGCAACAGGGTAGAACAGTTGGAGAACAGCAACAGCAGTTTCAATCTGGCTACCGCCTTCGTCAACGATATCATCGAAGATAAGGACAACAATCTCTGGATAGGCTGTTACAAGAAAGGTCTGTACCTGATCAACCAGCGCCAGCAGGCTTTCAACAGCTGGAGTTTCTCTGCACAGAACTACATCATCGGCAGCAGCGTTTCATCTATTGCACAAGGCGAAAATGGTGAAACATGGTGTACAGTACAGAACAGTGGTGTGTTCTGTTTTGATGCTTCAGGCAAGATTATCGCCCATCCCCAGTCACCTGCCGGTACTTGCATCATCTATAAAGACCGACGTGGCGATTACTGGATCAGCAATGGTAGCGCACTCTACAGCTACAACCCTCATACAGGTACATACCAGCAGAAACTCACCTTTACCAGCGCCGGCATCTACAGTATGACCGACGATGCACAGGGCAACCTTTACATTTCTGTATACAGCAAAGGCCTATATATATATAATGTGGAAAGCGGCAAGGTTACCGTTCTGAATATGCAGCAAAGAGGCGATAAAGGATTTCTCTGCAACGACTGGGTGCGAAGCATGGCGCTCGACCATACAGGCCATTTATGGATAGGAACCTCTAATGGAGTTTCCTGTCTCAATACCCAAACGCTCAGTTTCAAGGATTTCGGATGGCACAACATTCTGAAAGACAGACAGACGAATGGTATCTGCGAAGGAAAGAACGGCGATATTATCATCGGTACGGAAGAAGGACTCTATCTGTTTGACAGAAAGAGCAATAAGATTTCAGGCTTTCCTCATGCCGAAGCGTTGAAAGGCAAGCAGGTCTGCAGCATCATCAAAGACCAAAAGGGTGACTTGTGGGTAAGTACAACCATGGGCATCTGGCAGTATGAACAGAAGAACAGACAGTTTATCGGGCACATCAACGGCAACGGACTTACTACCCGTGAGTACGTGCTGGGCTCTTCCATGCATACCGCCAGCGACCTTATCGCCTTCGGAACCAGTGACGGTATTACAACCTTCTATCCTGATGTTGTCAGGGCCAAGAAGATGGAATTGGGAGATGTACATCTCACCAACTTCATCATCGACGGAAAGCCAATCAACTGTATGGTCAAAGACTTCAACATTCCTTACTCCCAGAATTCATTCACTCTGGAGTTCTCGCTGCTCAACTACAGGAACACCGATAATATCAGTTTCCAATATCGCATCAACGACGGCAAATGGAACAGCACCAATGAAGGAGCCAATGCCGTAGCATTCAACAAGTTGAAACCGGGCGACTATACGCTGGAAGTGAGAGCTACCAGCAATGGCAGATATTCCAAGAATCCTACCATCATCAACATCAAGGTATGCGACCCTTGGTATGCATCACCCGAGGCATATCTCCTCTATATCCTGATCATAGCAAGCGTCATCCTGTATGTTATCTATACATACGAGCGCCGCCGCAAGGCAGACCTGGAAGAAACCAAGATGCAGTTCCTCATCAATGCCACCCACGACATCCGCTCGCCGCTGACATTGATCATGGGGCCGCTCAACAAGCTGAAAACAAGATTAACAGATGCCGAAAGCAAACAGGATATCGATACCATCGACCGCAATGCCCAGCGCCTCCTGCTTCTGGTAAACCAGATACTTGATGAGCGAAAGATAGACAAGAACCAGATGCATCTCCATTGCCAGGAGACTCCGCTCAAGGATTTCCTGCATGGCATCATATCGCTTTACCGCTTCAATGCACAGGAGCGCAACATCACCCTTTCGCTCAAAGAAGACGAAAGCCTCAGCAGCGACAAAGACAAACTGAAGGTTTGGATAGACCGCATCAACTTCGACAAGGTTATCTCCAACCTGCTCTCCAATGCCATGAAGTATACCTTTGATGGCGGCGAAATTACCATTATCATAGGTAAAGACGAAAAGAATGCCATCATCAGGGTAGAAGATACAGGCATCGGACTGAAAGAAGAGAAGACCGACCGGCTCTTCGAACGTTTCTACCAGGGGAACAACAGCAGCGGACTCCATATCGAAGGAACAGGTATCGGTCTAAACCTCAGTCGAGCAATTACTCAGATGCATGGAGGAACAATCAGGGCATATAACCGTACTGATGGAACCAAGGGAGCTTGCCTTGAAATCAATATTCCTTTAGGAAAAGAGCACTTGAAACCAGAGGAAATACAGATGGATGAAGAAAAAATAAATGCAACAGAAAACTGCAAGAAGAAACAAGCCAGCAAGAATTTCAACATACTCATCGTTGATGATGACGAAGAAATTGCTCAATATGTTCAAGCAGAACTGAGCGAATGGTATCATTTCGGCTATGCTCCAAACGGAAAAGAAGGACTGAAACTTCTTTTCACTGGGAAATATGATTTGGTTATCAGTGATGTCATGATGCCTGTAATGGATGGTATCACCATGCTCAAAAACATCAAGGGAAACTCGAATATAAACGACATTCCGGTGATTCTACTCACTTCTAAAAGCGAAGTAGATTTCAGACTGGAAGGCTTGAAAAAAGGCGCAGATGCTTTTCTCTCCAAGCCTTTCAACATGGAAGAACTACATATTCTCATAGACAATCTTGTGGATAATGTCCGCAGACTACGAGGTAAATACACAGGAGCCATGGGACAAAAAGAGAAAATAAAAAAAATAGAGGTTAAGGGAAACAACGATGCATTGATGGAACGAATCATGAAGTGCATCAACGAAAATCTTACGGACCCAGACTTCAATGTCGAGAAATTAACAGAAAAGGCTGGTATCAGTCGTGCACAACTACATCGGAAAATGAAAGAAATTGCGGGTGTTTCTACCGGTGAATTCATTAGAAATCTAAGATTGGAGCAAGCCGCCCGCCTTATTGAAGAAGACAAGATCAACTTCACACAAGTGGCATACTCTGTAGGTTTCAACAACCAAAACCACTTCTCGACTATCTTCAAAAAACACTTCGGCATGTCACCATCTGAATATGCTGAAACAAAAAGAAATGAAAAATAAGCGGTTACACATAACAGATAAGGTATTTTTTCGTATTTTTGCAGCAAACTTATTAAACTTCAACAATATTAAGTAGTTGCAAATATGAAGAAATATCTTATTTTATCACTTGCATTTGCGTTTACTCTAACAACAAATGCCCAGAATTTTTTCCAGAAAACAAGCGACGGCTCTATGCTTTGGTTAAACAAACAAGGCTACAACACCTGTTTGGTAAAAGGAATGACTGACAAGGATGCAACCCTTTCCATTGCCAAAGACGAACTCACCAAATACTACAAGGGCAAAGAAGTAAGCATCAGAGTTGACCCACTTCTCAACCTTGGCGAAGGCTATATGCTGACAGATTCCAGTATCATAGCCAGCAGTTCCATTGGTATTCTCTATGGTGCCTATGATTTACTACGCCTACAAGAGACTGGTAATCTCTCTCATCTTTCCAAGACAGAAAAACCTGCCGTAAACTTGCGAATACTCAACCATTGGGATAATCTTGATGGCAGCATTGAGCGCGGCTATGCAGGAAAAAGTATTTGGAAATGGGATGAAATCATATTAGATAAAGCCGGTGAATTCAAGAATATCAGTAAGGACTTACGTAACCGCCTCATCACCTATGCCCGCTCCAATGCATCCATCGGCATCAATGGCGCAGTACTTAACAATGTGAATGCTTCGCCCCAAATGATGACTTCGGAATACCTTCATAAAGTAAAAGTTATCGCAGATATTTTCCGTCCATACGGCATTCGGGTATATCTCAGTATCAACTTCGCCTCACCGATGGCTCTTGGTTACACGAAGACAGCCGATCCATTAGATATGAAAGTACAACTGTGGTGGAAAAAGAAAGCCAAGGAAATCTATGCATCTATTCCTGATTTCGGTGGTTTTCTCGTTAAAGCCAATTCTGAGGGACAACCAGGGCCAGGCGACTATCACAGAAACCATGCCGATGGCGCCAATATGCTTGCTGATGCACTGAAACCATTTGGTGGCATCGTGATGTGGAGAAGTTTTGTATATGGCGCCAATCACAAGGGAGAAGACAGAGTAAAACAAGCTGTAAGCGAATTTAAATATCAAGATGGAAAATTTCGCGACAACGTCATCCTGCAATCAAAAAATGGTCCGCTTGACTTTCAACCTCGTGAACCATACGCACCCATCTTCGACAATATCCACCAAACTCCTCAGATTGCGGAGTTGCAGATTACCCAGGAATATCTCGGGCAGTCCAAGCATCTTGTTTACCTGGCACCTATGTGGAAGGAGTTCTTCCGCTTTGTCAGTCCAGACAAGTTAAAGGGTATTGCAGGCGTTTCTAATATAGGAGACAATGCCAATTGGTGCGGTCATCCTTTCTCTCAAGCCAACTGGTATGCCTTTGGACGTTTGGCATGGAATCCATCGATTTCATCGGAAGAAATCGCCCACGAATGGCTGATACAGACCTACGAATGTAAGGATGAAAGATTCACAAAACCAGTAGAAATGATGATGCTTACATCACGAGAAGCCTGTGTCAACTACATGATGCCACTCGGCTTGCACCACATATTCAAATTCGACCATCACTATGGACCAGAACCTGATGGTTTCAAGGCCGAATATCCTCTGGAATGGTGCCCAGTATATTATCATCAGGCAGATAGCAACGGAATCGGTTTCAACCGTTCATCTGACGGAACTGATGCCGTAGGTCAGTATCCGGAGCCTTATCGCAGCCAGTACGACAACATCCAAACCTGTCCTGAGGAATATCTCCTCTGGTTCCATCATGTGCCATGGAATTATAGGATGAAGTCGGGCAGCACACTCTGGCAGGAACTCTGCATGAAGTACAACATGGGCGTAGCAATGGTAGAAGTTTACCGTGATTACTGGCACACTGCTGCCAAGCAGTATATGAAAGGTCATGAGCAGGAATGGCAGCATACCGATTCATTGCTCAATGTGCAGTTGGAAAACGCCAAGGAATGGCGCAATACCTGTCTCAAGTATTTTCAAACCTTTTCTAAAATGAAGATTTATGAATAAGATCGTATTATCTTTTCTAGCATTATTATGCTGCATCAATATACAAGCTGGAGTGAAACTGCAGAAGCAAGGCTCTGCAACCCAGCTTGTTGTCAATGACAAGCCGATGCTTCTCCTGGCTGGTGAGTTGAGCAACTCTGCCGCAACGAGTCCTGCCGACATCAGGAAAGCATTGAAACAGATGAAGAATAGCGGAGTCAACTCTGTCTTCGTTCCTGCATATTGGGAATTTGTAGAACCTAATGAGGGCAAATATGATTTTGCACTCGTAGACAGCGTCATCACAACTGCCCGTAAGCATGACTTGAAGATTGTCTTCCTATGGTTTGGTGCCTGGAAGAATTCCATGAGCTGCTATGCTCCACTATGGGTAAAGGAAAACACCAAGCGTTTCCCTCGTTCACTCACAGAGAACAGCAAGCCATTAGAGATATGCACAGCCTTCAGCGATAACCTGCTTCAAGCAGACAAGCGAGCATTCTGCGAACTGATGAAGCACATCAAAGCAGTAGACAGTCAGGAGAATACCGTTATCATGATGCAGGTAGAAAACGAAATCGGCATGCTCGAATCAGCCCGCGACCATTCTCCTCTTGCCGAAAAAGCTTACAGACAGGCAGTTCCTGCCCCATTGTTCAAGGCACTCAAGCTCAAGAAGAAAGGTACATGGGCAGAAGTTTTCGGAACAGACCGTTATGCTGACGAGAAATTCCAAGCATATTATTATGCCAAGTATGTAGAGCAGCTAGCCTCAGCAGGCAAAGCCATCTACAATATTCCGATGTATGTAAATGCAGCAATGAACAGCCGTGGCAGAAAACCAGGCGAATATCCTTCTGCCGGACCACTTGCCCATCTGATTGATATCTGGAAATGCGGTGCACCAAGTATCGACATCTTTGCACCAGATATCTATGATACCGGTTACAAGGGATGGGTAGAGAAATACAAGCGTGCCGACAATCCTTTCTTCACTCCAGAAGTGAAATGCGATATCAATAGCGGCGTAAAGGCATATTATACCTTCGGCGAAACAGATGCCATCAGTTTCAGTCCGTTTGCTCTCGATGAAGCTAACAACAAGGTGAAGAACAGTCTCAGACGTTCATATAAGGTTATCGACCAACTCTCTCCTATCCTGCTTCAGCATCAGGGAAAGGGAAAAAACTGGGGATTACTCTTCGATCAGAAAGATAAAGAGCGAATCATCGAAGATGGAGATATCACCATGACCTGCCGTCATTTCTTCACGCTACCATGGGATCCTCGCGCTACAGATGGAAGTAAATGGCCTGAAGGCGGTGGCTTGATTGTGAAACTAGCCAAGAACGAATACATCATAGCAGGTAATGGAATCGTCGTAGTCTTCCAAAGCAAGACTGAAAAAGCGCAAGCTGAAGAAAAGAAACTCGGTGAGGACGGATTTGTAGACAACGGTGGAACCGAAACAAAGAAACAAGCCACAACTTTCAAAGGTAAACGTATCGGTATCGGATATGTAGACCAGGTTGAAGTAGACAAAAACGGCAAATTACAGTTTATCCGTCGTGATAATGGTGATCAGGACCACCAGGGGCGCCATGCCCGCATCTCATGTGGAGACAATAAAATACTCCACATCAAGCTATACGAATACTAAATATATATATAATAAGGTATAAAGGGAATCTGCACTGGACAACTTCCGCATCGTGCCTATCACAGCCGTAAGCGTTTCTGATTTCTAATCCATCCACAGATTAGTAAAGACGAAACAAGATAATTAATCTTTTAAAGAGAAAAATCATGAAAATCTGTCGTAATCTTGCTTTTTTTCTGAGATTACGACAGAATTCTCGATTTAAGCCCCTAAGAGTCCTTAGGAAAATGTGATGATTTAACAGAAAAGTCCTTAGAAAAATGTGATAGATATACTTAAAAGTCCTTAGGAAAATGTGATTTTTCTTGCGTAATTCACTGTTTATTAGTATCTTTGCCAAAACTTAATTTTAGACGTATGAAAAGACTCCTTATATCCCAATTGTTAAAATGGAAAAACAGTCACGGTAGGAAGCCACTGATATTGGAAGGTGCAAGACAGGTTGGCAAGACTTGGCTACTGAAAGAATTTGGGCGCAAGTACTTCAAAGACGTATGTTACATCAACTTCGAACAGAGTGATGTACTCGAAGAGATATTTGCCGGCGACTTATCGCCACAACGCATTATAGAACAGCTCTCCATCTATAATGGTAAGATGATAATACCCGAGGAAACGCTTATTATCTTCGATGAAGTACAGGAAATGCCAAGAGCACTCACCTCTTTGAAGTATTTCTGCGAAGAAGCACCAGGGTATGCTATCTGCTGCGCAGGCTCATTGCTAGGCATAGCCCTGCACGAAGGCACATCCTTCCCTGTAGGAAAGACTGATTTCCTGCATCTATATCCCATGTCCTTTAAAGAGTTCCTGATAGCAAACGAAGAGAACATGCTGGTAGACTATATCGATAAAGGAAACAGAAACCTGGGGGCATTCGAGGCTCGCCTTACAGATTATCTGAAAAAATACATGATAATAGGAGGTATGCCAGCTGTTGTTACAGAGTGGCTGGACAGCAAAGACTACAACAAGGTGAACCGCATCCAGCAGGAACTGATAGCAGCCTACCAGAAAGACTTCTCCAAGCATGCGCCAAAGAATATGGTCGAGAAAATCCGTTATGTATGGAACAGCATCCCTTCGCAACTGGCGAAGGAAAACAAGAAGTTTGTCTATGGACTGGTGAGAGAGGGAGCCAGAGCACGGGAATATGAGGATGCCATCATGTGGCTCTCTGATGCAGGTGAAATCATCAGAACCAACAATGTCAGCAAGCCCGACATCCCGATTTCAGCCTATGCAGAACTCAAATCGTTTAAGGTATTCTTACTGGATGTAGGTCTGTTGAGGGCAATGAGCAAGATTTCGCCGAAAGTAATATTAGAAGGAAGCAGAATCTTCGAAGAGTTTAAGGGAGCGCTGACAGAACAGTATGTCTGTCAGGAACTTCAGAACTTTGCAGAAACTCTGGAAACCAATTATTATTGGTCTTCCTCAGCCACTGCAGAGGTCGACTTCCTTATTTCTGATGGTTTAGATGTATATCCACTAGAAGCAAAGGCAGGAGTAACCATGAATGCCAAAAGTTTGAAACTATATCGGGAAAAATATTCCCCCAAATGGTCGGTTCGCACCAGTCTCTTGCCATACGAGAGAAACAACAGTTCGAAAACCATCAACATCCCCCTCTATATGCTCTTTGTTCTAGACAAAGAATTAAAGACAGAAAGTTAGTATTTCAGAGAAAGCGGCAGTTTTTGACAAAACTGCCGCTTTCTTTTGTTTTTCGTAAGCAAAAACGCATAAAAATCCGTATATTTATAATAAAATGTCGGACAAAGTGTAACTTTTCTAGAAAAAAGTCATGATGAAGAAAGGAGAAAAGAAAAAAGGTGTATCCTGAATGCTCGATGAGGAGCAAGAAGGATACACCTTAATTAATATATGTGATTTAAAAACTTTTCCTCTGGATAAAATTACTCTTCTCTATTGTCTTTGACATCCCACCATACTCTGGTATCTGGGCTGTCTGCACCTTGAATCTTATCAGCAGCTTCGTACTGTGCAGGAGTTGCACTACGGTCCGAAGAACCGTAAGGCATACGATAAGGAACATGATTGATGTTAAGTTCTTTGGAATAAGAACCAGTTACAATAACAGGGAAGTCAAGACGACGCCAATCAGACCAAGCCTCTACACCATCTTCGAAATAGCCGTTGATCCAACGCTGTTTAGCAATCAGCATAATTTTGTTTTCGTCTGTACCCTGGAATTTAACACCATCTTGTGCCAAGTAGTTCTGAAGAACATCATCAGTGTAAGTAAGACCTTTGGCTGTAAATGAAGCAGCAACAGCCTTTTCATATAAATTCTTTGCATCAGCACTAATCCAACCTCTTACTGCAGCTTCTGCCTCGACTAAAAGAACTCGCGCTGCAGAATACATAGTCAATGGCGCATCCTGTGCCTGCATGGCAGGAGCAAAGTCTGAATTGTCCTTGTTGTAATTAGAGACATCTGCCTGTTTGATTCCTAAAGGAATTCCTTTGTATTCACCATTGGCATTTTTTGTGAAATATACCGCACGACGTGGGTCATTTACAACATTCAAAGAATCAACAAAAGCCTTATTTGGAGCAAAGTCTTTACGAGCACCTGTGACAATGTTTGTATATAATGGATTCTCATTGTCGGTATTGGCATAATACTTATATACAAAATTGTCCGCGTTATCTTCGATGGCACCATCATTATAAGCCTCAACAAACCATTGCTTACCATTTGTAGGATCAACATCCGACAACTTGATGGCTGCAAGCATACGAACTGTAGCGTTCATTTTCTTCCACTTTGCAATATTTCCACCATAAATCTTATCGTATGTAGCGTTCAGATTACTTGAGGCATCCATCTGGTCGTATGCTTCTTTCATATCTGCAATTACGCCTTTGTAGATTTCCTCTTGTGTATCCAACTTAGGTGTCAAGTTAGCCTCACCTTGCAATGCCTCTGAATATGGAATCATACCAAATATATCTGTCATGTGGAGATAGAAATACCCCATCAAGGTACGAGCTACTCCAATCTGATTGGCATTGCTACCAAAAGAAGATACGCAAACTTCATTCTTTGTGGCATCATTGGTGTTCATATCAATGATGTTCTTTAAATTTTTCAGTACGTAACGGTACGTGTCAATTGTACTACCTGTAAAGAGGTTCATTGTACCATACTGAACATTCTGACGCTCTGCAATATATTGTGGATAAATCAGATATACTGGGTTGTAATAGGTATCACTTCTATTACTAGAATAGCGCTCGTCATTCCAAATATATGGAGTATGACGGGTTACATTAGAAAATAAATAACTTGTATATGCAGATGTTGGCTTATTAGGATTATCATTGATATCCCCAAAGTCGCCACAACTTACTAATGAAGCTCCAGCAACAAAAGCAAGAGCAGTCTTTAATATAATTGATTTCATATATTTATCCTTTATACGATTAGAAAGTTAAGTTTACAGTGAAGCCCCATGAACGAGTAGAAACAGCCTGACCTTGTTCAAACAAAGTACCATCTGTTTCAGATGGATCTACGTTCTTCACTTTGCTATAAAGCAAGAATGGATCTGTAGCAACAAATGCGATACTTGCGGATTGCAAACCGATATGTAATTGGTTCAAAAGAGTCTTAGGCATATTATATGTCAAAGACAATTCACGCATTTTAATATAACTACCATCATATACGTATGGCTCCCAAAGAGTTGACTTCAATCCCTGGAAGTAAGTGTTGGCTTCTACGTATGTGGTTGCAGGGCTATATGTACCATCTTCATTGGCAACAACACCATCCACTCTTACACCACCATTCTCAGAGATGTCACCACGAATCTCACCACCACGGTCGTTGGTACCAGCTGTTGTAGAACCGAGACCAGAACCTTCCAACCACATGTTGGTGACAGAAGCGAACTTACCACCTACACGGAAATCGCAAGATGCACGCAATGTAAAGTCATATACACGTACGGCAGTAGAGAAACCACCAGTAAGCTTAGGCTGCATATTGCCAATATACTTCTCTGTAGTTTTATCTATCTGAGGCATCAAGTTGCCTGCTTTATTCTTCTTCAAGATAATATCGCCATTCTCATTGGTCTGCCAGCTACGTGTTACATAGAGGGCACCCATTGGTTTGCCAACCTCTGCATAGCTATACAGATAAGAGTAGAAAGACATACCATCGAGAGTGTATCTTGTCATACCAGGAGCCAATTCTACCAATTTGTTCTCATTATGAGCAATGTTGGCCTCGATAGTCCATTCATAATTTTTAGTCTTGATAGGCTTACCACCCAGAGATATTTCATAACCACGGTTGCGAATCAAACCTGCATTCATCAATCGAGAAGAATAACCAGAAGCAGGACCTACTGTAGTACTGATAATCTGGTTTTTGGTGTCACGGCTATAGTAGTTGATATCACCCCACAAGCGGTTACCCAAGACGCTGAATTCCGTACCAATCTCATAAGATGTTGTGATGGTTGGCTTGATATTTTTATCAATCAACTGTGGATTACCATACATAGAAGCTGTAGAACCATAACGATATCCAAAGTTGTAAACTGTAGACAAACGATATGGTGTCAAAGCAGAACCTACTTGAGCAAATGATGCACGAAGTTTCCAGTAGTCAAGCCATTTTGCCTGCTTAAACCAGTTGCTGGCTACAGCTGCAACAGAAAGACCACCATAAAGATAGCTATTGTTATCTGTAGGAAGTGTTGAGTTCCAATCGTTACGAAGAGATGCATCTACAAAGTAAGTGTCATCCCAACCCAAAGTTACAGTACCGAAGAGGCTCTGTGCCTTTTCTCGTCTTGTATAAGCCTTGTCATAATCGCCAACTTCATTGGTTGTTGCATCAGTAGAAGCATCATCACCACCAGACAGACCATATGAATTAGTTGTACGGAATAAACCTGGTAACAACAAGCCGTCGCGAGTGAATACATCCATACCCTCATAGTGGTAGTTGCGGTTTTCGATGAAGATGGCAGCCTGAGCAGACAAACGATCATTGACAAACTTGTCATCCCAAGTGATGCGCCCCTGATTATAAACATCGTATGACTTGCGCTGCCACTGCTTATGAATATCAGTTTGTCCTGTCAAACCAGCACGATTATAGAGCTGATAGAAATTATAAAGGTTGGCTGTCGTCTTGAAACCTACTTTGATGTTGTATGGCAAAGAATACTCGATATCACCAGCAAGTACATGGAATTCCCTTGTGTTCGTGTTGTTTATTTCATTGTACACTGCATACGGACTATCGTGGAATGCTGGAGTAAAATCATTATAATCTTTTATATTCCAAGTACGGAAAGAGCCGTCTGGACGAGTATAATTCTTATACTGCTTCAAGTTTACATTGGTTTGTCCCCACTGAAGAAGGTCTGAGTATGGGTTGTTACTTTCGGTACCATAACCTTCAGTTGCAGCATTATGATTCTTCTTATAAGTATATTTATAATCGAAAGAAACACGTAAGTTCTTCAATGGTGTGAAAGCAGTCTTGATATTGGCATATCTACGAATAGCACCACTGTTAGGATTTACGCCATTTATGTTCATGTTAGACAACGAAATGCGTGAAGAGAAGTCTTTACCAGAACGTTCAAAAGATACATTGGTGTTGTCTGCAACACCAGTCTGGAACAAATCATTCATATCAAGAAGACTTGTCCAAGTATCTTCCTGACCAAAATATGGACTTGTTTCATCCCATGCAATAGCAGGCAGATACTTGATATTAGAATCAAAACGAGGTCCCCAAGAGCAGTCATCTGCGTAGTCGTAATACTTCTTTCCATCAAGTTGTTTGTAGGATTCCGGATCACCTTCTTTCCAATGATAGACATCCAATTCACCATCAGCTCCATATGCACCACCACCATATTCTTTCTGCAATTTTGCGTGGCTGTAAGCTGTAGTCCAAGTCAGAGTATTACTGATATTAATTTGCTGATGAGCCTCACCTTCCTTAGCGTTATTGGTTGTAATGATAACAGCACCATTGCCACCACGTACACCATACAACGCAGTAGCAGCAGGACCTTTCAGCACATTGACACTGGCAACATCATTCATGTTGACAGCGGCAGCCTCTGTGATAACGCCATCTACTACATAAATAGGACTTGAACCTGCTGCAGCTCCAGCAGCTGTTCCATTGTCTGATGACAGAGAGGTTGTACCACGGAGCACAATTTTTCCTTCATCGAATTTTGCACCAGAGCCACCAACGAAACGGGCACCAGCAACTTTACCAGCCAAGGCGTTGTTGAGTCCTTGCTGACCAACAGAAGTTAAATCAGAAGATTTAATTTCCTGAGTGGCGTAACCCAAAGAACGTTTCTGACGCTTCAATCCCTGTGCGGTAACAACTACATCATCAAGATTTTTTGAATCTGAAAGCAAAACAACTTTCATACCATTTACTGCCTTTACAGTAACGGTCTTCATACCAAGATAGCTAATAACCAAACTGCTGTTCTTGTTAGGAACAATCAAGGAGAAGTTACCGTTAATGTCGGTAACAGTACCAGTCTTTGTACCATCAATTCGGATAGAAGCACCGATAATTGGTTCTTCATCATCGTTTGAGACAACGGTACCCGAGATGGAAGTTTGCGCAAACGCCATGCTCGTACTAACGGCTATGGCTGCGGCTACTGTCATGAGTCTTTTTTCCATAAATCTCTCTCTCTTAAAAAATTAATATATAATGTTATTTCTTTCTCTACATATCACAAGGTACTCTTTACTGGGGAGATACCTAAGAATGCTTTCTCTACCTCTTGTCCCGAGGTGGTGAAATTGGAGCGTTTTTGGATGATTCCGTCTATAACGTCCCAAATATTTATAGTATTTATGTACTAATCGGGTATAACCCCGTATGTCTAATAATAAAAAATAAAAGATTATGATGTATTTCAAATTTGAATTTAGTCTTGGTAAGGGCAAGAAACAAGCTGCAACGAAAAAGGAGAAAAAAGTATTAGGATGGAAAATAGTACATTCCCAAGTGGAAATGCTGAAGAAAGAGGAGAAGTTCAAGACTGCGAGTAATTATTTGACTGCGGCTCGCTCTTGGACAAAGTTCTTGCAACGTGAAGACTGGACTTTCTCTGAGATGGATAGTCAAGAGGTAGAGCTTTATCAGCGATGGCTAAGTGACAAGGGTATTTGCCTCAATACGATTTCAGCTTATCTTCGATCCTTACGAGCAATGTACAATCGGTGGGCAGAGGAATATTCTTCGAATGATGATGTGTGTCCTTTTACAAAAGCTTTCACAGGAAGAACGAAGACTGCCAAACGAAGTATTACCGAAAGTGAAATCCGCAAACTCCATGATTTGGACTTGGAAGAGGGTTCTACCTTGGCGATGTCTCGAGATATCTTTATTTTTAGTTTTTATGCAATGGGGATGCCTTTTGTTGATATTGCTTACTTAAAGAAAAGCCAGATGAAAGATAACGTCATCCGATATGCTCGACATAAGACTGGTCAGCCTATCAGTATTGCCCTCGTCCCAGCTATGCAAGCTATTATCTCACGATATAGTTCTTCTGACTCCATCTATGTTTTCCCATTGTTAACGACTCAATCCCCTGACTTGCTTCATCGTGAATATCTTCGTCGGTTGCGCCAATACAACTACTCGTTGCATGTTCTTTCCAAAAAGATTTCTTCATCTATCCCTCTTTCCTCTTATGTGGTTCGACACTCGTGGGCGAGTATCGCCTATCAGCATAACATGGATATTGGATTAATCGGAAAGGCATTAGGACATACCAAGACTTCCACCACCTTCGTTTATATAAAAAGTCTTTTTGATTCCAATCTGGCTTCTGCCAACCAATCATTGATGCAAGATATAGGAATATAAAAAGCAGAGCCTATACTCGATTTCTCCCTTCACCAAGTGCACCATACTCTGGATTTTTCGTGTTCCACTTTGGGGAGCTGCTACAAGAAGGGAGAAACTCCTTAGGAAAATGTGATTTTATTTTTGTAATCCGCTGATTATTACTTTTTAAGAAAAAAAAGAATGGATTATGGAAAGAAGTGCGTCAATAAAGGCAATAAACTGCCCTTTTAAGATAAAAACGGCATCCTAAGGCAAAAATGATAAATGTGAATCTCATAAAGGGATTGGTTGAACAAACAGTAATTTCCTTTAAAAAGTAATATTTTACTTATAAAAGCAAGAAAATAAGACACAAAAATAGTCTTTTTGTAACAAAATGCAAGTAAAATGCAACTTTTTACAAAAAATATTTGGAGAAAAGCTAAATATTATGTATTTTTGCAACCGATTAAAAATATTTTTAAAATTTTGCTAAGTTCTCTTACCATAAGGAGAGTTTTAAACTCTTGGAAAAAGGGATTTGAGACAGGCGTATATATAATAAGGTATAACTCTTCCACCTCGGGACAAGAGGTAGAGAAAGCATTCTTAGGTATCTCCCCAATAAAGAGTACCTTGTGATATGTAGAGAAAGAAATAACATTATATATTAATTTTTTAAAAGAGAGAGAGATTTATGGAAAAAAGACTCATGACAGTAGCCGCAGCCATAGCCGTTAGTACGAGCATGGCATTTGCGCAAAGTCAAATCTCTGGTAAGGTTACCTCTTCTGAGGATGGCAGCCCTGTTATCGGTGCTTCCATTAAGGTGACAGGTACAAACACTGGTACAGTTACCGATATTGATGGTAACTTTTCATTGAACGCTCCAGCTGGTGCCAAGCTGGAAATTACTTATATTGGCATGCAGAGCAAGTCAGTAAAGGCTGGCAAGAACATGAAGATTGTTCTGGATGCAGACAATCATTCTTTGGACGAGGTAATGGTTGTTGCTTACGGTACTGCCAAGAAGAGCGCCTTTACAGGTTCGGCTGCAGTTATCGGTTCTGAAGAACTTTCCAAGAAAGTTACTACTAACGTAGCTGATGCTTTGGTTGGGTCTGTCTCTGGTTTGCAGATGCGCGGTAGCTCTGGTCAACCTGGTGCAGGTCAGGGTAGTATCAACATTCGTGGTATTGCTTCTATGTATGCAGCTACAGACCCATTGGTAATTGTCGATGGTGCTCCTTATTCTGCAAGTCTTTCTAATATCCCTACCGATGATATCGAGTCGGTTACTGTATTGAAGGATGCTGCCTCTGCTGCTCTTTATGGTGCACGTGGTGCTGCTGGTGTTATCATTGTAACAACCAAGAAGGGTGCCAACAATTCTGAAGGAAAGATTAATGTCGACATGAAGTGGGGTTCCAACTCTCGTGCCGTTCCTGAGTATGATGTTATCACAGACCCAGGTCAGTATTACGAGGCTGTGTACTCTGAATATTACAACAAATATTACTATGGTGATGGCTTGAATGTCAGTGCAGCCAATGTAAAGGCAAACTCCGCTATGTTGAACAAGTTGGCATACAATGTGTACAGTTATCCTGACACAGAGCAGCTCATTGGTTTGGACGGCAAGTTGAATCCTAATGCAACTTTAGGCCGCACTATCACAGGTGCCGGCGGTAAGTCATACTATGTAACACCTGACGACTGGACAGATGCTGTGTTCCAGAACTCTTTGCGTCAGGAATATAACGTAAACGCAAGTGGCGGTTCTGACCGTTCTTCTTATTATGCCAGCTTAGGTTACTTGAATGATGAGGGTATCATCAAGAACTCAAGTTTCGAGCGTATCACTGCTCGATTGAAGGCCGACTATCAGATCAAGAAGTGGTTGAAGTTGGGCGCCAACATTGGCTTTGTAAACTCTACACAGGCAGCCGATGCCAACTTAAGTACCAGCTTGAGCTTCACATCCAGCATGGCTCCTATTTATCCATTGTATCTCCGTCAGATTGACGAAAATGGCAACGTATATATCCCAACCGACGAGAGAGGCTTGCCTTTGTACGACTTGGGCTCTTCTACATTAGGTATCAACCGTCCATTCAACAACAACTACAACCCTATTGCTTCCAACAACTATGACAAGAGTGAGAGCAAGGGTCATCAGTTGAATGGTACATTTACTGCAGACTTCCAGATTACAGACTTCTTGAAGGCCAACTTGACCAGCACCATTATCTGGGGACAGACCAATGCGACAGGCTATGCCAATCCATTCTTCGGATCAAAGGCGGGTGTGAACGGTTCGCTTTCTAAGTCTTCTACAGAAAGCTGGCGTCAGAACCACGTACAGACTCTTACCTATTTCGACAACTTTGGCAAGCATGGTATTACCGTAATGCTTGGTCACGAATACTACAAGATTAACAGCACTTATCTTACTGCATTGGCTGAGGGCGGTTTCTCGCCAAACATCTTGCAGATTAGTGCTTTTGCTAAGAAGAAAGATAGTAGCGGTTATGAAACAGGATACAACGTAGAAGGTTTCTTCGGTAATGCGCAGTACAACTACGACAACAAGTACTTCGGCTCTTTCTCTTATCGTCGTGATGCTTCTTCACGCTTTGCCAAGGAGAACCGTTGGGGTAGCTTCTGGTCAGTAGGCGCTGCTTGGCTGATCAACAAGGAGGCTTGGTTTAAAGCTCCTTGGGTAGACGAGTTGAAGTTGAAGGCTTCTATCGGTCAGCAGGGTAACGATAACATCGGCAACTGGGCTTACACCGACCTCTATACCTTGTCTCAGGTTTCAGATACGATGTCTGCATCTTTCGCACAATTGGGTAACAAGAATATCACTTGGGAAACTACCACCAACTTCAACATTGGTACAGAGTTCAGTTTCTTCAAGGGTCGCTTGAGTGGTAGCTTCGACTTCTATACCAAGAAGACCACCGACTTGCTCTTCTGGCTGCGTGTGCCAGAGTCACAGGGTACTCGTGGCTACTACAGCAATGTGGGTGACCTTCGCAACACGGGTGTTGAGCTGACCTTGACAGGTCACATTTTCCGCACTAAGGATTTCGACTGGTCAGTTACAGCAAACTTGGCACACAACAAGACCGAAATATTGAAGCTTGACTCTACTTCAAAGAACCAATATGGTGGCTTCTCACAGACAAGTGACATGAACTACACCATGTATTGGTACAAGGAGGGTGGACCTCTCTACAATGGTTTCCTGCCTAAGTATGCTGGCGTCAACGAAAAGGGTGAGGCACTCTATTGGGTAGACGAGGATATCTCAGACAGTGAAAGAACAGGTCGCCCTGGTCAGAAGTTGTCTTACACTACAACTGACGCCAGCAAGGCCAGCAACTATGAGACAGGTTCTTTGTTGCCAAAGGTATCTGGCGGTCTTAGCACCACTGTTTCTTATAAGGGATTTGATGCTACATTCAGCTTCGACTACCAGATTGGAGGCAAGGTGTACGATATGAAGTATGCTGGTTTGATGAATCCTCTGACAGCCAACTCTACAGGTGGTGTGGCTATTCATAAGGACTATATCAAGTCATGGAGTCCTAACAATACCAGCAGCAACATTCCTCGCTGGCAGTATGGTGATGACAACAGTCAGGCATCTGACCGTTTCTTGACCAACGCAAGTTACTTCAACTTCCAGTCATTCACAGTAGGTTACACCTTCCCAAAGAACTTGATACCATACTTCTCTAAGATTCGCATTTACTGCTCTGGTGAGAACCTTGGTTTCATCTCAGCTCGCAAGGGCTTGGATCCACGCTACTCTTATGACGGTGTGACTGGCACAAGTTACTCTCCTACACGTAATATCTCTGGTGGTATTCAATTGACGTTCTAAAAACATTAAAAGACGAAACAATGATGAAAATAAATAAAACAACATTTGTTGCTCTTGCATTGGCAGCTACTTCGTTCACCAGTTGTATCGAAGAAATTGACCCACAGAGCAGCACCGTAACCATAGACCAGGCTGCTTCGGCTCCCAACTCGTTCAACAAGTTCGTATCGGCTATAACAGCCGATATGAATGGTCGCCCAATGATGTTCTCTAGTTCCAAATTGGGTGATAATAACTACGATTTCGGTTATCCTTCACAGATGATTCAGCGTGACCTTATGGGTCAGGATATCGCTTATCCAGCCACTGTTGCACCAGGATTTTTCACAGTCTGGTACAATACTTTCGATGTGTTGACACCACAATATTTGATGTGTCAAATTCCATGGACTGTATATTATGCGTGGATCAAGAACTGTAATACTGTCATCAAGATGGGTGCAGGCAATCCTACAGAAGAGCAGAAGAGTGGCGTGGGTATCGCATACGCCATGCGCGCCTTCTTTTATGAGGATATGGCACAGATGTATGCCAACGAGACTTATACCAAGAATCCAGAGGCAGAGACCGTGCCTATCGTTTCTGATGACGAGAGCATCGACATGAACCACAACCCTCGTGCTACCAACGAGAAGATGTGGAACTTCATCATCTCCGACCTCGACAAGGCAGAGGAATATCTTGCTGGCTATGAGCGTCCGGACAAGACTACTCCTGATGTTTCTGTCGTTTATGGTCTGAAGGCACGTGCCTACCTCGTAATGGGCAAATGGGACAAGGCAGAAGAATATGCCAAAAAGGCACAAGCAGGATATTCTGTGATGTCTTCTGCAGAATATACCGATCGTGAGACAGGTTTCAACACTCCTAACGAGGCATGGATGTTCTGTGTGACTTACAAGGACACTGACCCATGTATCAAATTCAACGATGCTGATACTTCTTGGGGATCTCAGATGTCGCTTGAGATCAACCCAGACAAGGATGTCTCTGCCTGTGGCTATGCTGCCAACTATGGTGATGCCAAGTTGATAGACCGTCACCTCTATGAGACCATTCCTGCTACCGACTGTCGCAAGAAGTGCTTTGTTGACTTCTCTACCAACGACATGGAAGGTACGGAACTCGAGAATAAGTTGAAGGAATATTCTGACTATCCTACATGGCTTGAGTATTCTGCCGAAATGGCCAAGTGGCCAGGAACAGGTGGTCTGAGCTTGAAGTTCCGTACAGCCAATGGCGTAGAGGGACACAACAATCAGTTTAAGGGCTTCCTCCAGTCTGTTCCATTGATGCGTGTTGAGGAAATGAAGCTCATCGAGGCAGAGGCTGCAGGTATGCAGGACGAAGCTCGTGGCAAGCAGTTGCTTGAGGCTTTTGCCAAGGCACGTGACCCACAATTCGTATATGGCAAGCACGTCAACGATAAGTATGGCAACAGCAGTAACTCCGGCTTCCAGAATGAGATTTGGTGGCAGCGTCGTGTAGAGCTTTGGGGCGAGGGCTTCGCTACTCTCGACATCAAGCGCTTTGGCAAGAGTGTGATTCGCAGCTATGCCGGTACTAACCACTGCGAGGAATCTCGTTGGAACACAACTGGTGTGCCACAATGGATGACCTTGATGATTGTAGAGAGTGAGGGTGCATACAATGCCGATTGTACTCAGAACCCGATGGTAACAACTCCTCAAGGCGACTCAGAAGAGTATGTATGGTAAAACTTTAGTTTAACAGATAAAAGAAAAGAATATGAAAAAATATATTTATGGACTGTTCTTTGCCCTCGTTTCGGTAGTCATGCTGACCGCCTGCTCTGAGGATGAAGGTTCCGACATCGGTTCTGATAGCCAAGCTAAAGCAACTCTTTATCAGTACACAGCCACAGAGCCTAATGATGCTGATATTGATACGCAGATTCGTATCGCTACCAACAGCGCTACACAGAGTGCTTATCTGCTGGTAGAGAAAACTGCTGATTACGAAAGCCGTCTTACTCAACTGGGCGAGGAAGGCTATAAGGACTATGTGGTTGAGAATGGTGAGAAGATTGAAGGTGCAGAAGGTGCTGCCAATATTGACAAGACCATCAAGAGCCTTAGTGGTGACAACACTATAGCCGTGGTAGCTGTAGGTGGTGGAAAGTCTTTGGCTACAGTACAGTTTACTGCCAACAGCTGGACTACAGTAGCCGAGGGTACTTACAATTTTAATGGTGTCGGTGCTCAGTTGTTTGGCGCTTCCAAGGCTGCCACCTTACAGGTAAATGATGCCAATCCGAAACTCTTCCGCTTCAAGAACTTCTGGGGAACAGGTAAGCACATGACCTTTAATCTTACAGACAAAAAGGGAACAGACGAAAATGGACTTACCATCACCCAGCTTGTAGTTCCTGAGCAGGCTACTCCATTTACTTATGGTGACTACGGATTAATCTCTTATGCAGATGGTCTCACTCGCCAGTCGGTAAACTCATCAAGCTTCATGTACGATGATTATTACTGCATGATTTTGATGCAGTGGTATGTAAGTGCAGGTAACTTGAATAATATCTCAGGTTACGATACTTTCGAGCCCAACGAGTAAACAAAAAGTTTATTATATTCTATAGAGAATGGCGAAGCAACAAGTGCTTCGCCATTCTTGTTTAGAGTCAGTTTTACCCCCAAATAAATTTATATAATATGAGAAAGACTCTTACACTTTTTATTGCTTCTCTGCTCGCTATGCCAAACTTCGCTAACAACCGAAGCGAAGAGGAAATGCAGACAATAGCACTGCAAGCACTCTGCTCCTCAAATCTTCAGGCAGGTGGAGCCAAGAAGGCAGCAGCCAATATTACCGTTGAGAAATATCAGTCATTAGATATGGTCAATGTCTATGGAATCAAGGGCAAAGGGGTGGTGTTCATCAGCAAAGACGACGACATAGAGCCTGTGCTTGGAATTTCTGATGAAGACTTTGATGTAAATAATATGCCTTGTGGCATGAAGTGGTGGCTGAATACTGCCAACAAATCACTTGAAAGGATGAAAGCCAAAGGTATTACTTATCGTGCTAACCTAATGGCAGCAAGTGGACGCCCCACCTATTTTATCAAGACCTACTGGAATCAGGACACACCCTTCAACAATCTTTGTCCTCAGATTAATGGCAGCGCCGCCCCAACGGGTTGTATAGCTACAGCTATGGCACAGATTATGAAGTACTATCAATATCCTGATACAAGTAAGGGTACAGGCATATATTCCGTAACTACGTATAAAGATAAAAATGACAAAGAGGGCACCACTAAGTGGTATAAGCGAGAACTGGGACATACTTATCAATGGACAGCTATGCAGTCAAGCTATGGAATATTGTCCGACGACGAGAATGATGCCGTAGCCACACTGATGGCTGATGCCGGTGCTGCCAGTCAAATGAATTATCAGACTAATAGCAGTGGTACTATAGAATGGTATGCAGCCAAGGGATTTGCCGAGAACTTCAGATATGATTCTTTGGCTATCAGCTGTCTGCAGCGCGACTTCTATACCGATGCGGAATGGATGGAATTGGTACGCAAAGAAATGGAAGCTAAACAGCCTGTTCTCTACTGCGGTAGCGATGAGATAGATGGAGGTCATGCCTTCTTGCTCGATGGTATACAGGAAGATGGGAAAGTACATGTCAACTGGGGATGGGGAAAGTCTGGAGACGGATGGTTTGACATTGATGTTCTGAGACCTAATATCACTGGGTTTACCGGAGAGGGTTTCAACATTGGTCAAAGTATGGTTTTAGGGTTCAAGAAACAGGAGACTCCGAGTGCTGACGAAGAAAACATTTCGCAATGGGTAACTGACGGATATAGTTTCTATATCAGCGATAACGAGTTGCACGTCAAACTGACTAACGCCTATAATTACAGTCATCGCGTGTTCGAGGGCAGATTAGATTTCGTGCTGCAAGGCATGGGTGACAACAGTAGTAAACTCTATACTGATTCTATTTTCGAGACGGATACAGAAACACCTTATGTTGGTATGTTGAGTGGTTTTAGTTATGGTGATAGTGATCATCCTGAAGTTGATTTCAATCTGAGTCAGGAGCCTGAGTTAAAGAATATTTCTGCAGGAACTTATAAGCTGTTTGTTGGTTCTAAGTCGACCAAAGAAAGTTCTTATCAATGCTTACGAGGCGTAGGTGGCACCATCATGTACACACTTGCCGTTGCTGCCGATGGCACGATGACATTAGCACAGGATGGCACTTCTGCCATCTCTGCCGTTACTGTAAAGCAGAACGTCTCTGCTCCTTACACCTATATATATAATATGCAAGGTCAGGAGGTGTATAAGTCGAAGACACAGGACTTCTGTCTTGATGATGTTCCTGCTCACGGCGTATTGATTGTGAAGCAAGGCGACACAACGAGAAAGGTTGTGAAGTAAAAAACTCTTCTATCATGCATCATTCATTAAAGACAATGCCCACCCATGGTTACTTACCGTACCTAGGGTGGGCATTGTTGAATTTTCATCATTACTTTTCCCTAAGGAATATCAAGAAAACTTTTTCGAAAAAATCTTTGGTATATTCCATTTTTATTCTTATCTTTGCAGCGCAGTCCCGGTAAGGCCCTCTCCCAGATTATTCGATGCTGGTGATGACCCCGGGTTTTTTGTTTTTGCAAAAGTACATAAATATTTTGATAGTGACAACAAAAAAGCCTTTTTCTTTGCTTTTTTTGTTATCTCCCTCACCCTCAAACATTTTTCAATAATTCCTTGCTTCTGTCAGAAGAAAAGCGTATCTTTGCAGAAGAAAAGCTGCACTCGGCAATTTGAAAGCAAGCTTTCATTGCGCTCGCTGGCATAATCTGTGCAGCACAAAAGTTGAATCATTAAAACAAGGAGGTAAATATGGACAATAAGAATCTTTCATCAGAAGCGTTACTCTCTAATCAAGGAGATATGACTTCTTTTCGATATGGCAATAGTAATATCCGATTCCGTACTCCCAAGCGCCTCAAGCGATATGTGGATGTTAAGGAATGGGATAACGGATATATTGTTGTACAATCGTAGCTTTATGGTTATAGGGCATTCTTGCTATTGGGCAGGTAACACACCTGCCCTCCCAGTGCTTACTTGCTTCCTAAGGACTGCTCGAATAGATGCCTCTACTTAAAATTCATGGCACATGTGCCACTTTTTTTAAGTGGAAGCCTATTCTAATATGTTTCGTTGCAAAAGAAAATCAAACAAGCTTATGAACAAGATGCCTGCTTCATTGTGATGAGAAACAATATTGTCCTTTACTATGATTATCTTCTGGAAGTTATCTGAGATATGTTTTAGTGATGCAGATTCTTGTTCTATCTTTTCCTTATCAGGAAGAGCAAGGGCAGATTGGATGTAATAACGCTTAGAGCCATTGTTGACTACAAAATCTACTTCCAATTGCTTGCGCATCATTCCTTGTTGCGGTGTTCTGGTACGAGTTTCTACCATACCAACATCCACAAGATAGCCACGGCATCGTAATTCATTGTATATCACATTTTCCATGAGATGGGTTTCTTCTATTTGACGGAAATCCAGAAGGCTATTGCGCAGTCCTAAGTCTACGAAATAGTATTTAGACAATGTACCGATGTACTTTTTCCCCTTAATGTCATACCGCATCGCTTTCTCTATCAGGAAGGCTTCTTGCAAGAATCCTAAGTAATTGTCGATTGTTAACGGAGACAGGTCTGCATTGCTTACGCTCTTGAAAGTGTTGCTCAATTTATTCGGATTGCATGGTGAGCCTACCGATGATGCCATTACTTTAACAAGAGAGTCGAACTCCGTGTTTTTCTTGACATTATTTCTGTCTATCAAGTCTTTTAGATACACCGTAGTATAGAGATTACGCAGATAACTCATCTTCTTTTGCTGGGTATCCAAAGACAAGATTAAAGGCAAACTGCCATACGTAATATAATCTCGCCACGCATATTCTTTGTTGCCATCGTAAGCCGATACATATTCTGAAAAAGACAGAGGGTAAATACGTATTTCATCACCTCTTCCTCTGAACTCTGTGGCAATGTCGGAAGATAGAAACTTAGAATTGCTTCCTGTTACGTAGACATCCACATTGTCTATATGAAGAAGACTGTTCAAGGCTCCAACAAAGTTGTTTACCATTTGAACTTCATCCAATAGGACATAATGAATTTCAGAATCTTTGATGTTACCTTTAATATAGTGTAGCAGTTTCTTGGGGTCACAGTATTCATCGTTCAGTATATCATCCAAAGCCAGAGATATAATATGGTCTGGAGAAATGCCATCTGCCAGGAGATGATCTCTAAACAACTTGAATAGAAGATATGATTTGCCACATCTTCTGATACCTGTAACTATCTTTATCAAGCCATTTTGTTTGCTTGATATGAGTTGGTTGAGATAATATTCGCGCTTAATTTCCTTCATGCTACTTAAAATTTCTGGCACATGTGCCACTTTTTTTAAGTGCAAAGATATGCGAAAGTAGAGTTCTAACCAAAAATTTTTAGATTTATTATACTAAAAAGGTGTGCCTACCAGCCGCGCGAATTCAACAAGGTGGCTAAATCTCCATTGGAAGAATGGGTAGAATACCTGAAAAATGGAGTCATCTCGCCAGAAACCCAGGCACCAGGTCTGCAGGAAGCCCGTGAGAAGCTGAAATACTATTCCATGTCGGATGCTGAACGTTATGCATACGATGAGCACATCAATGCCATCATGATTCAAAATGATGTTTTGGGAAATGCAAGATTGGAAGATATGGAAGAAGGTAGGGCTGAAGAGAAAAACAATATCGCCCGCAAAATGCTGGATAACGGATTGAGCATAGAGCAGATAGCTTTAATTATCGGTTTGACAGAAAAGGAAATAAAAGAACTATAATATAATAAGGTGTATCCTTCTTGCCCCACACATCGGGCAAGCGAGGATACACCTTTTTTATCTCCCTCACCCTCAAACATTTTCCAATAAATCCTTGCTTCTTTCAGAAGAAAAGCGTATCTTTGCAGAAGAAAAGTTGCACTCGGCAATTTGAAAGCAAGCTTTCATTGCGCTCACTGGCATAATCTGTGCAGCACGAAAGTTGAATCATTAAAATAAGGAGGCAAATATGACAGAGCTAAGAGATAGATACATACGTTTTGACTGGGCTATTAAGCGTTTGCTTCGCCAGAAGGCGAACTTTGGGGTGCTTGAGGGCTTCCTGACAGTGTTTCTGAATGAACCTATCAAGATTGTTGATATTCTGGAAAGTGAAGGAAACCAACAAGAAGCGGATGACAAATTCAACCGAGTAGATATCAAGGCCAAAAACAGCAAGGGAGAAATCATTATCGTCGAGATACAGAACACAAGTGAACTGTATTACCTGGAGCGTGTGCTCTATGGAGTAGCCAAAGCCATCACAGAGCATATCAATCTGGGAAATACCTACAAAGAGGTGAAGAAGGTATATTCCATCAGCATTCTGTACTTTGATCTGGGCAAGGGTTCTGACTATATTTATGTGGGACAAAATAACTTCGTGGGCTTGCATACCCAAGACCATCTGATCATCAGCACTAAGGAGAAAGATACGATAGTGCGAAAATCGCCTTCAGAGATATTCCCAACCTATATTCTGGTTCGAGTTAATGAATTCAATAGGGTGGCTAAATCACCATTGGAAGAATGGGTTGAGTATCTGAAGAATGGTGTCATCTCTCCTGAAACCCAAGCGCCAGGTCTGCAGGAAGCTCGTGAGAAGCTGAAATACTATTCCATGTCGGATGCTGAACGTTATGCATACGATGAGCACATCAATGCCATCATGATTCAAAATGATGTTTTGGGAAATGCAAGACTGGAAGGTATGGAAGAAGGAAGAACCAAAGAGAAAAATGACATTGCCCGCAAAATGCTGGCTAATGGATTGAGCATAGAGCAGATTGCTTTAATTACTGGTTTGACAGAGCAGGAAATTAAAGGACTATAATATAATAAGGTGTATCCTTCTTGCCCCACACATCGGGCAAGCGAGGATACACCTTTTTTATCTCCCTCACCCTCAAACATTTTCCAATAAATCCTTGCTTCTTTCAGAAGAAAAACGTATCTTTGCAAAAAAAGAAACGATGCCAACAATATTTATATTTTTCGGATTCAGATTCATGTTTTATTCTAATGATCATGAACCAATTCATGTCCATGTTATCAAGGATGGAAATGAAACAAGAAAGAGTATTTTAATCAAAAATAAGATATTATGGAGCAATATAGAGTAAATCGCGTTTGGGTTGACGATGCCCATATTTGGGCAGAAACCCAAAATGGCTGGAAGGCTAACTATCCTTTCAGTCGTTGGAACCGTCTTGCTAACGCCACACCTGCACAGCGTAAGGCTTTCGTATTGAGTAGATATGGTATTCATTGGCCTGAATTAAACGAAGATTTATGCTTTGAAGGACTGTTCGCAGATGCTGGTATATACAAACCGTCAAATGCAGAAGATACTATTTATTATCAAGCATAATAAAAGGATTTTTTGCAACAGAAGGATAAGTGAATCATTAAAACAAGGAGGTAAATATGGACGACAAGAAAAATTCATCAGAAGCGTTACTCTCTAATCAAGGAGATATGACTTCTTTTCGATATGGCAATAGTAATATCCGATTCCGTACTCCCAAGCGCCTCAAGCGATATGTGGATGTTAAGGAATGGGATAATGGATATATTGTTGTTATGGCTGATTATGAAGGTTTGGGCGAAACGGAAGAGTATATTGACCTTTTGCCCATATTGAAGAATCTGTATATCAATCCTGAGACTTTTCTCAAACCAATCAAGTCAGTAAAAATAGATTATAATGAAGGAAGAAGAGATTAAAATCGTGGCAGAAAATGCTATGATGATTGTTTGCGGATATGCATTTTCGAAAACCGAAGAAGGCCTTATACGTGTAGTGTATCTACACCCGCCATATCATGCTCTTGTTATGACTAGTGAGGGTGAAGTTACAGAAACCAATATGGATGATATTGAAATCAGCATCGTTCAAAAGTATTGGATACGAAACAAAAAATTAATGGAGCAAGCTTATGCCTAAATATTACGATTTTATGATATGTGGGTATTACCTCTATTTATCGTGGAGAATAATTAAAGAAAGGTGTATCCTTCTTGCCCAACAATACGGGCAAGCGGAGGATACACCTTTTTCTTTTTATCTTCCTCAGCCTCAAACATTTTCCCCAAAATCTTTGCATCTTTCAGAAGAAAAGCGTATCTTTGCAGAAGAAAAGCTGCACTCGGCAATTTGAAAGCAAGCTTTCATTGCGCTCGCTGGCATTTTCTTTGCAGAAGAAAAGCTGCACTCGGCAATTTGTAAGCAAGCTTACATTGCGCTCGCTGGCATTTTCTTTGCAGCACGAAAGTTGAATCCTTAAAATAAGGAGGCAAATATGACAGAGCTAAGAGATAGATACATCAGATTTGACTGGGCAATCAAGCGCTTGCTTCGCCAAAAGGCTAACTTTGGAGTGCTTGAGGGCTTCCTGACTGTGTTTCTGAATGAGCCTATCAAGATTGTGGAAATCCTTGAAAGCGAAGGAAACCAACAAGAAGCGGATGACAAATTCAACCGAGTAGATATCAAGGCCAAGAACAGCAAGGGTGAAATCATCATCGTTGAAATTCAAAATACAAGTGAGCTATACTACTTGGAACGTGTGCTCTATGGAGTTGCCAAAGCCATCACAGAACATATCAATTTAGGTAATACCTATAAAGAAGTGAAGAAAGTATATTCCATCAGCATTCTTTACTTTGATTTGGGCAAGGGTTCTGACTATATTTATGTGGGACAGAATAACTTCGTGGGCTTGCATACCCAAGACCATCTTGTTATCAGTACCAAAGAGAAAGATACGATAGTAAGGAAATCGCCTTCCGAGATATTCCCAACTTATATTCTGGTTCGTGTAAACGAATTTAATAAAGTGGCAAAAACTCCTTTGGAGGAATGGGTAGAATATCTGAAGAATGGCATTATCAACCCTGAAACTCAAGCTCCAGGACTACAGGAAGCTCGCGAAAAACTGAAATATTATTCCATGACAAATGCAGAGCGCCATGCATACGATGAGCACGTGAATGCCATCATGATTCAAAACGATGTTCTTGGCAATGCAAAATTGGAAGGTATGGAAGAAGGAAGAGCTGAAGGAAGAGTCGAAGGCAAAACCGAAGCAAAGAATTCAATAGCCTTAAAGATGATGAAAGGCGGAATGTCTATTGAGCAAATCATGCAATTTACAGGGTTGTCTGAAAAAGAAATAAAATCATTATAAGAAGACTATAGGTTGGTCGGTGCTGAAAAATGCATCGACCCTTTTTATATATCACATATTATAAGAGAAGAATGAAAAGAATTATTGCATTTTTTATTTTCCTCTGCGCTATAACAATCAATGCTACGGCACAGGGATGGATAGGCACATGGGCTACTGCCCCACAAACCGTCGTGAAGAGCTTCATGCCCTATAATAACAATATGTCCAACCGCTCCGTGAGACAGGTGGTCAAGGTGAGCATCGGAGGCGACATGATTCGTCTGAAACTCAGCAATATCTATAGTACCGAACCGGTTGTCATCCGTTCTATCTATATTGCCCATGCCAAAGACTCTTTCGCCATCGCCCCCAAGAGTGCGAAATATCTCAAATTCGGCAATCAATACAAGGTTACGATTCCGGCTGGCAAAAGCATCACAAGCGATGCCCTGCCCTATGACCTCAAGCCTCTTCAGCGACTTGCCATCACCATCAACTATACATCCGCACCATCAGTCCCTACCGTCCACATGGGTTCCCGCACCACCTCTTATATCATGAAAGGTGTAACCAATGCCCACTCCAACTTTGTGAAGGCTTTCAGAGAGAACCATTGGTACAACATCAGCGGCATCGATGTCTATACGATGAACAACAACATGAGTGCCATCGCCATCATCGGAAACTCCATCACCGATGGAAAATGCTCTACCGACAATGCACAGAACCGTTGGCCAGACGTCATGTCGGAGATGCTACAGCTGAAGCATAAGATAACCAATCAGGGCGTGCTGAACCTGGGCATCGGCAACAACCGTGTAACCGTTCCAGGTGGTTTCGGCGCACTAGCCAAGGAACGCTTCGACAGAGACATCCTGATGCAGAACGGCGTGAAGAAGGTGATAATCTTTGAAGGCATCAACGACATCGGTGCAGCCAGGAGCGGAAGCAGCGAAACCGTGGCAAGACAGATCATCGAGAGCATCCAGGGAATGATGAAGAAGGCGAAAGCAAGGAAGATGAAGGTTTATCTGGGAACCATCACCCCTTTCAAGGGCGCAGGATATTATACCCACTTCCACGAAGCTGCCCGCCTCTATGTAAACGACTGGATTCGAAGTCAGGCGAAGAACGTGGATGGCATCCTGGATTTCGCCAAGCTGCTTCAAGATCCGAATGATGACAGAAGAATGAAGCGGGAATACGCCAGCAACGACTGGCTCCATCCTAACCCAACAGGCTATAAGACGATGGGAATCTATGCAGCAGACATCGTAAAATAAAGACATCATCGTGAAAAAGAAACATCATAGAAGAACATCGTAAAAAAGAAAAAAGAGGAATCGTGAATAATCATTATCACGATTCCTCTTTTTTATGGATAAGTATCCTGCTTACCAAAGCGGGAAGCAAGATACCGAAATCTACATTACTTAGCGACAAACTTCACTGCTGAAGTCTTGCCATCTACATTAGCTACAAGGTGATATACACCCGCAGCAACCTTACCCAAAGCAACGCTAGCCTTATCGCCAGCATGAACATTCTGCAAGGTCTTCTGAGCCATCAGCTGACCGGCATTGCTATAAACAGAGAGAACAACCTTGTCGGCATCAGCACCGATAGTAACATTCAAATTACCGTTCTCTGCATCTCCATTTACAGTAATATCGCCCTTAGAGGCACCAGCCACAACATTGCTGATACCTGTTGCAGCATCAACAGTCAAGGCTATGACACCAGTAGTAGAAGCACCATTGGCATCGGTAGCCACTACGTTGATGTTGGTCTTACCTGCTGCCTTGCCAGCCACGATAAATCCATCCTCCGACTTGAAGACAGTAGCTACAGATGCATCCTCGACAGAAGCTGTGTAGGTCATCTTGTCGCCATCCACATCCTTGAAGAGTTCAGCGAAGTTATACTGACCAGAGGTCTCGCCAACCTTCATAGCCAACTCTGTGGCACCTACGTACTCAGGTGCACGGTTGGTATGTTCAACGTTGTAGTTGACAACAACTGAGCTTACATTGCCTGACTCATCCTTGGCATTTACGGTGAAGGTATGCTTGCCAGCAGTACCATAATCTGGAACAAGAGCCACATTGAGCTTCAAGCTGCCGCCAGCCTCAACAGTATAAGTACCATTGCTTTCAGAAATACCGTCCTGGGTACCGTCCTCATTCTCATAGCTCTCAACAGCAGCGATGCCGCCTGCATCTTCCAGACTTACGGTGAAAGCCTCACCCTCGGCATCAGCAACAGTTACAGGAACCATCGCCTTGGAAGCCTCAGGAACAGTGGTCTCACCTTCAGGAGCGGTGATGATAGGAGCAGCATTCTTGTCGAGATAGATGTGATAGTTGTAGAGCTTGTTGTATGGATCATTGCTCTTCACTACGAGAGTAGCCTTATTGTTCTTGGCAAAATAAGCACTCTTGGCATTCACCTCGAACTGTACAGGAATAGCCTCGCCAGGAGCAATCTCACCTTCCTTATTCTCGTTGAGCAACTTAATCCATGGCTCACCCTTCTCCTTCTCGATACAAGTCATGAAGTAACCGAAGGCACCATAGCTGTAAGCATTGTCGTAGAGAGCCTCAATGTCAACCCAGCCACCCAATGACTTCAAGTGTGCCATATAGCGATTGGTCTCCATATCTCCATCCTTGGTAGCCATCATGGCAGATCCCTTGTAGCCAGCAGGATATTTCAATACGACATAGAAGGTATCAGCAGGATTGATGTAGATAGGGTTGTCAAACTCCAACATACGTGCAGCACCCTGATAACTACCATCCTCACGAGGTTCTTCCTTGGTAATATGAATCTTGCCATGACCAATGGTCTTCTCGGTAGCAGTAACATCATTGCCCAGAATAACAGAAGCCTCGATGTCAACATTCTCCAAGTCGCCTACTGTACCGACGAAGTAGAGATGGGTAAGATTGAAACCTTCAGCAGGAGCCTCATAGCGAGTTGCTGCATAGAAGTTCTCATCCAGAGCAGCAGCACCCGTACCCATCAGGGCTGCCTGAGCATTGGTTACAGGGTTGAGCACTGGATAATATAGCGCATTACCCTCGTAACCTGAAGGCAAGTCGTAGATGAACTTCTGATCATCCTTCACCTTCTTCAAGCCAAGAGCCTTCACCATGCCCTTCTTGCCAGAAATCTTCTCTACACAGGTAGCAACGAAATTCTTGGCAACATCCTCTGAAGGATAAGAGATGACGTTATAGGCAGGAGCAGGATCGTTGCCGTCCTCATACTCATTGCCTGCATCACGACCAGATGGATCGAGACTCAATGAGTAAGTAAGCTTATACTCGCCATCGTTCATCAGATTGACGGTACGAGTGTCCTTATAGTCAGAAGCCACATTTTCAATATGCAACTCCTCTGGGTCGAAGGCCATGACAGGAGCCTCTGTGATATTCAGCTTGATAGTAGAGGTGTGTGTCTCCTCATTCAAGCCCTCTACTGTAAATACGAGAGGGAAATCCTTCTTATGTACCTCATAAACATTATAAGGAGCGATTCTGAACTTCACGGTGTCGGTACCTACTACGATAGGTGCCATCATGCCGCTCTTGTATGGAACCCAAGCCTTGGCTGTAGCATCATCAGAGAGAGCCATTGGACCTGGGTCGATACCGTCGTCACCGCCATAGTTGCTTTGTGCAGCATAGACCTCAAGTTCACCTTCTGGAGCAGAAGGCTCCTCAACATCAGGGTCATCAGACTCCGAGCCAGTAAACATCTCAGAAGCAACGTCTGTGATAGTGAATGCCTTGGTTCCCTTGTTGACTACATAGAATTCATAGTATGAAGGATCCATTGCGTTCTCATCTACAGGCTGCTCAACATTGATTACCTCAGGGAACTCAGCCTGAGCCTCACCAGTGATATTCAGCTTAACAGGAATCTTAACGCTTGCACGAGAAGGATCGTTGGTTGTAACGTTCAATTCGTAATCGTAAGTGTCAGCCAGCTGGTTAGCTTTCAGCTCAACCGGCATTTCAACCTGCTCACCTGGAGCCACTACATAGTTCTTATATGGAGAGAACTCAACGGCATTGCCGTCGGTGATATACATATCAGCAGGAGTAATACCACGAGTACCGGTATGATCCATGATACCACAGAGACCGAATACGCCCAACTGGAATCCATCAGGATCTACATTGTACTGGAACTTGAAGGAACCGTCCTTGCGGAGAATCACCTCAAAGTTCATACCCTGCATCATCGTATTGCCATAATTCTTATAGCTTACAATAACCTCATCATCCTTTGCCTTGTAATATACACCATCAGAAGATGGGGTATTCATAGAGTGGTTACCCCAGAATGGGCAGATGATGTTGGTATAGAAGGTTTCTGTTGTTGGCAGACTTGCTGGTGGCTCAGGGAACTGCTTGTAATCCTCTACCGGAGCATCGAAAGATACGAAACCTGTATTGTAGATATACATGCTCTTATACTTCTTGCCATAGAATGGGAACTCGAATGGAAGTTCCACCTTCTTGAAGTCTGTCTTGTCAATATAGTATGCATAAGGCATGTGCTCAGTATAGTCGTTGGTGATGTCTACCCAGTTATAAGGTATATCGAAGCCATCGAGCTTAGACTTGAACACATAATCAACAGTAGACTTATCAGTAGCCTCCTGGTCGGAAGCTGTATACCAAGAAGCAGGCTCAGCAGAGAACGTAAGGTTCTCATCGCCCTCGTTGGTTACCTGGATTGTCTTTTTTACGTTGGTACCATAAGGAGTTTCAACCTCCAGGCTCTCTGGATTACTCTTCCAGGTAGGATTACCAATCACCTCTGCCTTCAATGGTATTTCCTTGGTTGTACCATCCTGATAGGTGATAACGAGAACATCTTCTACAGTACCCTTCTCGGCAGTAGGCAATGTTACTACGATATCCTTGCCCTGACCTGCAGGAACAGAGAAGGCCGCATTCATATCTTCAGCAAGAGTAAACTTGCCGTTCTTGACAGTTACGCTTGTCACGTTGAGAGCATCCTTACCATTGTTGCTCAACAATACTGTGCGCTGCTGGGCAGAAGTACGGAATACCTTACCGAAATCTACGCTGGTAGAATCGAGAGCAGCCTCAGCCTTCAGGTTGTCGCCAACGATGTTGGCAGTCAACTTGACAGATGCACTTGGGTTGATTGGGTCGTTGGTGATAACGGTGAGATAGTTGGTCAGAGGTCCTGCCACCAATTCATCGTTGGCTGCCAATGTTACCTTGATTTCCTTGCTTTCACCATTGCCTACATAGCCTTCAGTGCTTGACAGGCTCTTGATCATAGACTTGGCAGGAGCCACAATCTTGATGGCGCTGCCAGTAACAATATCATAATAAGGAGCATCCAGACCATCATTGCTCTCCTGTACCTTGTTGGCATCAACAAATATACAAGGATCAGAAGCAGCAATATCGCTGACACCTACGAAGTTGTGACCACCAGAACCGAATACGCCTGCTGGATTATAATCATCGTAGTAAACCTCTACACTTCCGTCAGGGCAAAGAGCCATGTGGAAACTGATAGTAGTTGTTTCGCCGGCACCATTGGTTGCAGGAGTTACCACATCCTTGAACTTGATATAGAGTTTACCGTTCTTATGACCATAGGTAATCTTAC
Source organism: Segatella hominis (assembly GCF_019249725.2). Taxonomy (NCBI): domain Bacteria; kingdom Pseudomonadati; phylum Bacteroidota; class Bacteroidia; order Bacteroidales; family Prevotellaceae; genus Segatella; species Segatella hominis. The sequence goes on along the minus strand of NZ_CP137559.1, from coordinate 3,245,762 downwards.
TGTTGGCACCCATGTCCATCCAGCCAGAGTTGGTATAAGCCGAAATATAGCCCAATCCCTGTACACAATCGCCGGTAGGAACCATACAAGAGATACGGCCATCCGCCTGCTGCATGGAGACACCACCATAAGAAGATACGTAAATCTGCTCGTAGTCCTTGCCATAGAATGGGAACTTGAAGCCCACCTTGATAGGACCCGACTGCCAATTGTCGTTGGTAAACTGAGAGGTGATGTCCTTCTCGTCAGCCAACTCTGGAGCTGGCTCATACTCGAATGATTCGTCGCCGGCAACATTAGAGATGGTAGTATAACCAAACTTATGTGCTTTGGCAGTAGAACCTACTATCTTCTCGGAAGAGAACTTAGGGAAGACATACTGCAAAGGATAATTACCGGTATTCTTGATAGTGATGGTAGCAGTCTTATCCTCACCGCCTACCTTCAAGTCGCCTGCATCGTAAGCATCAGGAGTTACACTCTGCTTGGCAGGAACTGAAGCGACACCGCGAACCAGGAACGAATACTGCTGACCATTCTTATCGGTCAGGGTAATGGTACTGCTGAAGTTGCCCTCCTTGGTAGGAGCGAACGTCACTGGCAACATACCGGTAGAGCGGGCTGCAATATTATTGGCACCCTTTGACACATTGAACTGATCGGATGAAGACTTCAAGTTCTTTGGAGCCTGGAGCATACCATATTTACCACCGAATACACCATAACCGCTATTGGTCAACTCTACATCAATGGTCTTGGTCTGACCAACCAGCAAGTCACCGAAGTCAACCAGCTGCTGGCTGTGCAATTCTGGCTTATAGCCCTTCACGGTCATAGACAAAGCAACCTGCTGCTTGGAATCAACAGCCTCATTGCTCTTGACATGGATATTGAAGTTGTAAGTACCATTCACCAGTTTCTGACCATCATTCTTCAGAGTAACCTTCTGGCTTTCGTTAGGACGAACCTCACCGCTGATAGGCTCAGGGTTGAGAACCTGACTCCAGTCTGGGTTCTTGCTGATGGCCTGTACTGCCCATGTGAGCTGACTGGCTATTGCCTCGAAGCTGGTGCCCTTGAGAACCTCACTCAGCTGAGTCCAGGTTGTACCGTTATCAGAGCTATAGAAGCTGTACTGGGCAACATCGGTTCGGGTAGTCTTGCCTGTACCCAATGGGTTCTTGGCGCCTGCAGGGAACTTAGCCACTACCCAGAAGCTTGAACCAGGAGCAAAGTGAATCTGCTCTTTCAGGGTGATAGGATAATTGTATGCCCAGAAGTCATAATTAACCTTCTGAATCAAACTTGCAGTAGAGATAGAACGTGAACCGTCGTAAATCTCAATCACAGGATCCTGTCCGTTCTGTCCCTGAATACGAAGATCGGTCAGGTTGAAACCATTAGGATAAGTTGCCTTATCTACATAGAAATACTGAGCCAAAGCATTTGGCAGCTTGGTATCAGTTTCACCGATATAGCTGTACAACTGGTTGGAATAAGTCAAAGTGTCTGGCCAATCCTTTGCCTGATAGTTAGAAGTAGCCACAGCGTTGCGCTTCACAAGTGTTGGGCTGACTGTACCGCTGAAAGGAAGAACCTGACCTGGGTTTGGCTTCTTGATACGACCGCTGGTAGACATAGTAGCTCGGGTCGTAGCAGTAGTAAGCTGATACTTCAGCACGCCCTCACCGGCATTCTTTACATTGAAAGAAGCCTCGGCTGTGGAAGCCTTGGTGGCATCTACGGTCATAGAAAGGTTCTTCTTGTCTACCTGAACCTTAGGACCTGCATTGGTGGTAGCCTCCTTGATTGGAGATACGGCAGAAGCCTTACCCCAACGGTTGTAAGCTACAATTGCAAAATAATACTTAGTAGAAGCCTTCAAGCCTTCTACCTCATAAGACATCTTGTCGCCAGAATACTTGAACTTGGTATCTACAGTAGCAGAGCTCAACTTATTCAAGTCGTCTGTAGCAGTGAAAGCCTCTGTGCTATAATAAATTACATGATGATCAATGCTCTTCTCTTCGGTTTCAGGAATCGTCCATTCGATGAGAGCATTGTCGTGAGATGCAGTAACAGTGAAGTCGGCAACAGCCTCAGGCACACTACCCTCCTTGCCCTGCAAAGCCTTGTAAGCATCGATATAACCGGAGCCCATCAAGCCCTTGTACTCAGGATTCTGAGTATAAAGGTCGTTTACAGAAGTGGTAAGCAATGTTCGGAGAGTCTCATTAGAGAACTGCTTGTTACCATACTTGGAAAGAATCAATGCTGCAATACCAGATACATGAGGACATGCCATGGAAGTTCCCTCATTATAACCATAGGTACTATTAGGCAAAGTACTCAATACGCCATACTGCTGACCATTGTCTTCCAAACCACCAGGGGCTGTAACATCAACCCACTTGCCACGGTTGGAATAATAAGCCACGCTTCCGTCTGGAGCCATAGAACCAACAGCCACAACCTTGTCAAGACAACCAGGATAATAATTGCCTTCCTCGCCATTGTTACCGGCAGCAAAGATACAGAGACCACCGTTCATCTTGTCGCCACCACCATTCTTGGTGAAGTAATCAACAGCTTCTGTAACCGACTTATCCTCATCGTCTGCAACACTGGCACCCCAAGAACACTGGGCAATGCTTGCACCGCGATCGGCTGCATAAACTATGGCTGCACCGAAATCAGCTACAGCAGAACTGCTGGCACGACTGTCAAATACCTGACAAACCATCATCTTGACACCGCCCTTACCGTCACTACCACCAGCAACACCGCAGACACCGATACCATTATTATTGGTTGCACCTACAGTACCTGCTACATGAGTACCATGAGAGTGAGCGTTGATATCACTTGAATTGATAACAAAGTTATAGCCGTAGATATCATCTACATAGCCATCACCATCATCATCAACACCAGGCTTACCGTTCAACTCGGCTGTGTTGATCCACACATTGTCCTTCAGGTCTGGGTGATCTACCTGGAAGCCACCATCAATGATAGCAACCACAACATCCTTAGAACCGGTAACACCAGTTTCCCAAGCCTTGAATACATTGGCATCGGCACCCACCTTGGTTCCTGCGATATGCCCATCGTTGTTGTAATGCCACTGTTCATTGAGCAATGGATCATTGAAAGGCATGGTAGATGCAGCCTTGGCAGCCCTAGCTACAGCAGCAGGAGAAACCTCCAGGAAACGCTCACCGCCAATAGGCTTGTAAAGAGGAATTCGCTGTGCGTAAGATACGCCTTCAGCAGAACGGAACAGGTTTCTTGCCTGTGCCAATTTCATACCTGATGCCTCATAATGGACATCATACCAAAGATCCAGTCCGAAAGCCTTGTGCTTTGCCTCATTCTTACCGGCATAAGGAAAGACACGGGTCATGGAGACTGCCTTTACTTTCTGATTGACCCTGTCGAGCGGGGTCACGCCAGTCTGAACATACTTCTTGTTAGTGCCTTTTACCGACAACGGAAGCTTAGCCGCAATCATACGGTCGGCTATCTCACGCTGAAGTTTGACACGCACAACGCCCTCTACAAAGTTAGACTCTGCAGATTGTGTAGTAGAAGATGTAGACTGCGCACTGATACGAACGTTGCTGCCTAAACACAGCACCGCACATACAAGTAATAGTAATCTTCTTGTCATGTTTGTTTTGTTATTAAAATAAAAATAAAATTTCTCTCTCGTTTATATAAACCGAGTGCAAAATTAAATATTTTTATTGAAATACCAAAACAATCCCATCATTTTTATATAAAAAAGCGTAAGAAAAGTGTAATAACACAAAATACCTCTACACTTTTCTTACACTTTATAACCATACCAGGTTCTACCCTAATAAATCATCACTTTCCTTACCTGCCCATCTTTCCGTCGAATAATATTCACACCCTGTTGAGGCTTTGAGAGCCTGATTCCATCCAGGGTATAATAACCTTCAATGTCAGACAGTTGAGGCATCGTCACCTCTGCTATGCCATCCACAGTATTGTCTGTTACCTTTACTTCATCCAGGAAGAAACGGCCCTTATCGGCTGTAAAGCTAACCTTCACCTCACCCGTTGCGTAAACAGAAGCCCCCAACTGAGTCCATTCTCCCTTCTTGAGAGGTACTGAATACTTAGACAGTTCAGGCTTGCGGATAACCGCCATCTGCCTTGCGCCACTATTCACATCGGTTATCTCCAGATACAACTTGGTGGCATCACTTTTTCCATCCCATGCCGCAGCCTTGAATGAAAGTATCGCAGAACCTTTCACCGAAAAAGTTGGCGTGGTGATATTTCCGGCAACTCCCGATTTTCCGAGTCTTACGCAGCCGTTGGCTTCGTAAACAGTTCCTATACTGGTCCATCCACCATTATCCAAGTCTTCACCCGACACTTGAGTTCCAGCAATACTACCTTTCCACAGGTTATCGTTTCCACCTGTACCATGACACTTGTCAAACGATTCATAAAATAAAGTAGAGCCTGAAGGCTGTACCGGTGTATCAGGATTCTGATCGCCTGAGCGCTCAGCCTTACTCACCGTAAACGATGCCGAACCATCACTTGCAATGGCGATATTCTTGATGTCAAGATGCATATACTTAGAACCGTCAGCATTCTTATTATATAAGGTGGATGCCGGTTGGGATGTAGCTGTAAGACTACTATTAGACTGATAAGGATAGAGATCACTTGCCGAACCATCCAAATAGGTCGATTTGCCTGCTCTGAAGATGGTAAGACGAGGATGGTCATTGACAAATTTCTGATTGGCTTCGTCATAATATTCACTATTCGAGTTTGGTACATTATAATACCAGACATCAGCATCATAATCTACATGAGTAATCATAACTCCCGCTCCAGGAAGTTCAGCATCCCATCCTGACTTCTGTCGGTTTTCAATGATGTAATACTCGTCTTCATGTGCCTTGTTTCTGATGATATAAGCATCTCCTCCCTGGCTCATCGCCATGACATCAGCCACCTTTGTCTCCTTTTCTATATCCGTCAAGTCATGAAGAGTAATCCAACCACAGCTTGCTTTCTCATAAGCCGAATACCCAGCAGGCCATTTTCCGTCTCCATTGTAACTGCCACTATCCATCAGGTCAAATTCACCCAATCCAAACCATCCGGTATAACTGGTGTCATAAAGATCGGGCAAATCCAGACAGTGAGAGAATTCATGGCAGAAAGTACCGATTCCATCGAGTTTGTTCTGACCATTCAATTCACTGCTGCAGGCGTAAGTATCCACCTTAACCCCATCAAACTGCAACACTTTGCCATAATCAGACAATGACAAAGCATACATGTGAGGCCAAATGGTAGAAGCTGTACCACCATTGGCTTCGCCTTTACCGGCATAGAGAACAAAGACCTGTTCCACTTCGCCATCATTATCCCAATCATACTTGGAGAAGTCAACTCCCTGCTGCTTCGCCCAAAGGCAAGCCTCAGCAATCATTGCACCCGCACGCAAATCTTCACCGTCAGTACTATTTGCGCCATAATAAGCAGTGGCATTCTGCAGAGGACAGATACCAACCACGTCGAAATCCAGTTCGAACTGTCCCATACTTTGGGTACGGAAATAATCCTTCACACTGCCACGGAAGCCATTTTCCTTGTAATTATCGCCATTGACTATCTGCTTATACAATGTCAGATCATGCCCACTCTGGAACTTACGATCGGAGAATTCGGCTAAAATGACAAGTCCCTTCCTAGCTCCACGGAAACTATTCTGTTTTGCTTTCGCCTTTTGAAGATGAAGTTTCTGTCGAGATTGAACCTTTGCACGACGGGCTGCCGCATTCTTCTTGCGAGACAAGGAAGCAGTAGAATCCAATCGCTTTCCTTGTCCTGTTGCAGCATCCATTACATACTTGGTTCCGTCTTCCGAAACATAATAATGCATGAATTCATCGCCCACTAACTGTACACGGACCTCAGTTCCATCAGTCAAAGTCATCAAACGCCAAACGCCTCGCTTTGCAGGCACTGCCATAGAAGACAATGCCATACAAAGCAAGGCGTTCAATAAACAAAATCTTATCTTCATATCAGAATGAATATCATAGGATAAAAAACGATGCTTGATTTCAGCAGATTCTCTTACTTCAAGACAATCTTGCAATCTTCCAGACTCTCTACGGTAGCAAGAGCCTCATAACGGATTCCCTCCTTGCGCAGAAAATCACCACCATGCTGGAATGCCTTCTCGATGATGAAGCCCATTGCCTCAATCGTGGCACCAGCCTTCTCGCAGAGATCCATCACACCCTTGGAAGCGTTACCATTAGCGAGGAAGTCATCGATGAAGATCACGTGATCCTCTGGAGTCAGGTAGCTGTTGCTCACACAAACCGTATAGTCACAATCCTTGGTAAAAGAGTGAACCACCGAGGTAATCATCCCCTCCATGGTCTTAGGCTTCTTTTTCTTTACGAAGACTACAGGAAGATGGGTCAGGTAACCCACCATGATGGCAGGAGCGATGCCCGAAGCCTCGATAGTAACAATCTTGTTGTACTTGATGTCCTTGAAAAGGCGCACAAATTCCTTAGCCAGGTCCATCATCAGGATAGGATCCATCTGATGGTTCACAAAGCTATCCACCTTCAGGATTCCTCCAGGAAAGCATCTGCCTTCCTGCATAATTCTTTCTTTCAGTAAATCCATTATTCTGATTTGAAATTGATATGATTGATGATTAACAGCCATCATTCCCATTCCTGCTCTATTCCGCCGGATAAAAGGAAATGATGACCTGTCTTTTTTATTTTTCCAAATTCTTAGGCAATACAAGATTCAGAATAACTGCGAGCAGGAACACTACAGCCACACAGTTGTCTGCAAATACGGTACGTACAATCTCTGGGAAGATATTAAACATACCCGTTGCCTGAGTGAAACCGAGACCCACACTGAGCGAGAGGCTCACAATCACCATATTGCGCTGGGAGAAACCCGTACGTGCCATCATGCCGAAACCAGCAAAGAGGATGCTACCGAACATCATGATAGTACATCCACCTAATACAGCCTGCGGAATGGTTGTAAGAACATAACCGATAGCAGGGAATACACCACCGATAATCATGATGATGGCACCCATGGCAATTGTGAAGCGATTGACCACGCCCGACATGGCAGCCAAACCTACGTTCTGGCTGAAAGATGTAATAGGAGTACATCCGAAAAGACCAGAAACCGAACTTACATAACCATCACAGCAGACAGCCGCACCCATCTCCTTGGTATTAGGATCACGCTTCAGGGCACTATTGCAAAGCGCTGACGTATCACCGATGGTCTCTGTAGCAGAAACCAGATATACAGCCACTACAGAAAGGATGGCACCTATATTAAACTCTGGAGTAAAAGGCAGAATACGAGGCAAGGCGATGATAGAAAGATTGGTAAGACCACTATAGTCTATCATACCCATAAAACAAGCAAGTATATAACCCACTATCAAACCTACGAGCACGGAAAGAGAGCGAAGGAATCCCTTGGCAAAAATCTGACAGAGAAGACAAGCCAATAAGGTGACAGAACCCACAATCCAGTTGTTCATGCTACCGAAATCGGCAGCACCCTGACCTCCGGCAAAAGAATTGGCACCCACAGGAAGAAGTGAAAAACCAATGGCTGTAACCACCGTAGCGGCTACTACAGGAGGAATCAGTTTGATCCAATACTTGGCAAAAAGTCCGAGTGTACCTTCCACGAGACCACCGATAATAACCGCACCGATGAGCGTACCCATTCCATGGGCAGCAGCAATGCTGATGGCAAGAGAAAGGAAGGTGAAGGAGATACCCATCACGATAGGGAGGCGTGAACCGATGCGCCATACCGGATAGAGCTGTACCAAAGTACCGATACCGGCGATAACCATACAGTTCTGGATAAGAACGGCGCTGATAGAGCTGTCCAACCCGACAGCACCGGCAAGAATCATGATTGGCGCAATGTTACTTACAAACATTGCCAACACATGCTGAAGACCAAATGGGAGTGCTTTACCGACGGGCACCCTACCGTCAAGTTTGTAGAGATTTTCTATTGACTGTTTCATGTCGTATGTTATTATATTTCGATAAAAATCTAATAGAATTTTCGAAAAGAACCTCTTGGAGTCCAAAAAGATGGCGCAAAAGTACAAAGAAAAACTGAGAAAGTGAAATTTCTCTCCCATTTATTTTGATTTGTCTGCAAATAGATGTACTTTTGCAGGGCAATTAAAAATTCAAAGACAATGGAAAATCCATATATCAAGCAATTCCCCGACCTCATGTCGGGCAAGAAAATCATGTATGTTCACGGTTTCCTCTCTTCCGGACAGAGCGGAACTGTAAAGATGCTTCAGGATCTCATGCCCAATGCTACCTTCGTGGCTGAAGACATACCCGTACATCCGGAAGAAGGTATGGAAATGCTCCTCAAGTTGCAGGAAACAGAGAATCCCGACCTGATTATCGGTACCTCCATGGGCGGTATGTACACAGAAATGCTGAAAGGTACTGACCGCATCCTCGTAAACCCAGCTTTCGAAATGGGCAATACCATGAGCAGTATGACCGGTAAACAGGAATTTCAGAATCCACGAAAGGATGGTGTCAACGAACTGATGGTGACCAAGGGACTCATCAAGGAATACCGTGACATTACCGAACGATGCTTTCAGAACATCACTCCAGAGGAACAGGCAAGGGTATATGGTCTCTTCGGAGACAAGGACCCATTAGTGCATACCTTCGACCTCTTCCATGAGCATTATCCCAATGCCATCCGCTTCCATGGCGAGCACCGCCTCATCGACAAGGTAGCCTTCCACTATCTCTGTCCAGTCATCCGCTGGATAGATGACAAGCAAAACGGGAAGGAACGCCCTATCGTATATATCGATTTCGACGCTTTGCACGACAGTTACTGGAAAGCCACAAGCAGCATGCACAAGGCCTACGAGATGCTCATCGAATACTACAATGTATATATCGTAGCCTCAGCACCTACCAACGACCATGAGTATATGGCAAAGGTACAGACCTGGGTGGAGGAATATCTTTCTACCCCAGCCTACAACCATATTCTCTTCACCAATCAGAAGAATCTGCTCTATGGCGACTATTTCATTGACCCACATCCAGCAGAGGATTTCATGGGAACAACGATCGAATATGGCAGCGATGAATTCAAGACATTCGAGGAGATTGTCACCTTTTTTGATAGATTAGGAGGACAATAACAAAAACAAACGAGGCCCTGATGTCAATTCATTCCATCAGAGCCTCGTTTTGTCTTGGCTTTTTATTCAAAAAGCTTTAGTATTCCGTCTTTGCCGCATTCTCTTCCCACATACGGAAAGCCCCCAACGCCTCATCTCTCATCAGCGCAATCATCGGCTTGTGACGGTCTTCTATCTTGCGGTCAATTTCCTCATAGATAAACTCATCATCAAAACCAATCTTGGCTGCATCCTTTCGGTCGTTGGCATAATAGATACGATCAAGATGTGACCAATAGATGGCACCTAAGCACATCGGACAAGGTTCGCAGGAGGTATAGATTTCGCAACCCTCCAGATTGAAGGTTTTCAACTTGAAGCAAGCCTGTCGTATGCAGTTTACCTCTGCATGAGCCGTAGGATCCTTGTCAATCGTCACACTATTGGAAGCCTCAGCAATGATGATTCCATCCTTGGCAATGACCGCTCCAAAAGGACCGCCACCGTTTCTTACGCTATTTTCTGAGAGCTCAATGGCTCTGTGCATCAATTCTTCTTTTGTCATAATCTAAGTCTTTATACCTTATTATATAATATAGAGGGCTACAAATTTACGAAATATTCTTGAATCCGCAAGGTTTTCTGCATTATTTTTATTACTTTGCAGCCAAATAGGATTCTTATCGGAATTTTAAGAAAGAAAATCAAGAGAGAGAGAACAAGATTAGTAACGAAAAGAAAGATATAGAGAAGCAGATCCCCAAAGTTAACAGTTAATTATCAATAATTATAAATACCTTTATTATAAGAGTATTTATAATTTTTGTAACTTTGTTGCCTATGAATCAAAACAACATATCCGCCACAGAACTTTTCCTGCGGGTAAGGGAACTCTTGATGCTTCCTGACCTGGAACCGGCTACACGCAACAAGATGATGCACGATACGCTCATCCTCTGCTGCCACGAAGGAGTAAAGAATACGAAACAAGCTTTCGGTAACCTTTTCGCCCAGGTGGATTATCTCTGCAAGGTACATGGCATCAAAATAGCCGACAAGATTGCCATCCAGACCATGCGCCGACACAGCAACAAGCAGGAACCTCTATCGGAGGAAGATCTGAAGTACGATGCCCGTGCGCTCGCCATCTTGATCTCTGCCGTATGCCAGACTGATATTCCACATGAACTGACCGTTCTCATCCCACATACCAACCGCCCCTACCAGAAGGGACTCGACATCAGCAACCGACGCATCCGCTGCATCGTGAAAAACTGGGACGCGGACTTCATCCATGTGGATATCGACCATGATACTGATGAGGAAGAACATCTCGTTTGTCTCAAAGATGAGGCAAACGGCATCGACCATACCTATCTCTGCGAAATATTGGAGGAAGGCATGCAGCTCAACCTGCTCGACTGTCAGATACGCCAACCAGTCATCACGCCCCGACTCATCATCGTAGAACCGGATTATCTCATTGACATCAGTAGTATCGCAGCCTGCTTTACCGAGTTCGGTCATCATCCCCTGCTATATCTCTTGAATCTGATGAAACCCCGTGCCAACACCCAGGCTACCCTACTTGGTAACTTTGCCGGTGCTGCGCTCGACGATATCATCAATTCGCATGGCAAGTATCAGGTGAACGAAACAATCAAGAGCAATTTCAGAGAAAAGGCTCTGGAATTTTGCACCTGTCCCTGGTTTGACGCCAAGAAATTCTATACCGATGCCAACCTGCAGGCTTACAATCTGCAGCAGGTAGTGGATATTCTCTTCCCCCGCACCGCCTCCCAGGCACAGATGAATGCCTTTCGGGGCGAGGGCATCTACGACCGGAAGAAAGCTATCCTGGAGCCGTCATTCGTGTGCGAAGCCCTTGGCATACAGGGACGTGTCGATCTGATGACCACCGACTGCAAACTTCTCGTAGAACAGAAATCAGGACGAAACCTCAATATCGAAAGCCATCAGGCAGACCCTAATTACCACAGTTTCCAACTGGTGCCCCACTATGTACAGTTGCTGCTCTACTATGGCGTATTGCAGCACAACTTCAAGTTGGGCAACAATCTCGTCAACATCCGTCTGCTCTACTCCAAGTACCAGCCGCAGAACGGACTGATGGTGGTAGCCTATTACCAGAAACTTTTCAGGGAAGCCATCGAATACCGCAACCAACTCGTTGCCGCTTCTTTTGAAATAGCCAAGAAGGGATTCGAGCATGCGCTGAATGAGTTTACCCCTGATGTTCTCAATGTAGCAGGCACCCAGGACTTCTTCTACAACAAGTACCTGAAGCCACAACTGGCAGACATCACCGACCCGCTTCATGCACTCAGTCCTTTAGAAGAAGCCTACTTCTGCAGGATGATGACTTTTGTGCTCCGCGAACAGATGATTTCCAAAGTAGGTGCCCAGGAAGGAAGCAATACTTCGAGCAGCGATCTCTGGACGATGCCCCTTGCCGAGAAAAAGGATGCGGGCAACATCTATACCGACCTTCATATCATCAGAAAGGATCAGAGTGGAGAAGGTAGCGGTTACGATACCATTACCCTGAGCGTACCCGACCAAGGCAAGGACTTCCTGCCCAATTTCCGTATCGGCGACATGGTATATCTCTATACCTACAAACTGAAAGAAGAACCAGACGTCAGGAAAGCTATATTATATAAAGGTGTATTGCAGGAGATTCATTCCCATGAAATCGTGGTACATCTCAACGATGGTCAACAGAATGCTGACATCTTCGAAATGGACAAGCCATACGCTATCGAGCATGGTACTACCGATGCCAGCACCGGTGGAAGCATCCGCAATCTGCACCAGTTTATCTGTGCACCTCAAGAGAAGCGCGACTTGCTATTAGGGCAGCGCCCTCCCCGCCGCAACACCTCGCTCACGCTGACCAGACATTATGACGAAGTGCTTGACGATATCATCCTGAGAGCCAAACAGGCACAGGATTACTTTCTGCTCGTGGGACCTCCGGGAACAGGAAAGACAAGTCGTGCCTTGAAGTTTATGGTAGAAGAAGCATTGAACGATGGAACAGGAATGCCGACAGCAGAAAGCATCGCCGCTGGAGGAAAGACGGCTCAAAAGCCAGCCTCTTCCATCCTACTGATGAGCTATACCAATCGTGCCGTGGATGAAATCTGCGAGATGCTGGTAGATTCCGGCATCCCATTTCTGCGACTCGGTAGCGAATATTCCTGCGATGAGCGATTCCGTCCATATCTGATAGAAAAAGCCATTGCCCAATGTCCGAAGTTGGAAGCCATCAAACAATATATAATAGGTACGCGCGTCATCGTGGGAACAACCTCGATGATGACCTCCAAGCCTTTCATATTCAATCTGAAGCATTTCAAGCTTGCCATCATCGATGAATCGAGTCAGATTCTGGAACCCAATCTCATCGGATTGCTTTCAGCTATAGACAAGTTTATCCTCATCGGAGACTATAAGCAACTGCCAGCGGTGGTACAGCAGAGTGAACAGGACTCTGCCATTCCTACCATCAATGACAGTCAGCAGAACAGCCTGATGGATATGAGTATTCTACAGGGCATCTGCCTTACCAACTGCCGCAACTCCCTTTTCGAGCGCCTCATCCGCTGGGAAGACCATGAGCATCGTACCGATTTCATCGGCATTTTGCGCCGTCAAGGACGAATGCATCCAGAAATAGCCGAGTTCCCAAACAAGATGTTCTATCGCCGGGAACAACTGGAACCGGTACCATGCAAGCACCAGTTGGAAACCCAACTTGCCTATTCTCTTCCATCAGAGGATGAACTCGATGAACATCTGAAGAATCATCGTATGATATTCATACCATCAGAATTCTGCAAGGAGCCGAATATTTCCGACAAGATCAATGCCAACGAAGCAGAAATCGTAGTAGATATACTTCGCCGCATACACCGATATTACGGAGATCAGTTCGATAGTCAGAAAACAGTGGGAGTCATCGTACCTTACCGCAACCAGATAGCCATGGTGCGAAAGGGAATCGAGAAACTTGGTATTCCAGAACTGGAGAAAATCAGCATCGACACCGTAGAAAGATACCAGGGCAGCCAGCGTGATGTCATCATCTACAGTTTTACCATCCAGAACATCTGGCAACTGGACTTCCTGGCAGGAAACAGTTTTATAGAAGACGGTCATATCATCGACCGTAAACTGAACGTAGCCATCACTCGTGCAAGAAGGCAAATGATTATGACCGGTAATCCTGAAATTCTCCGTAATAATCAGATTTTTAATGATTTAATGGAATACGTAAAAGGAAAAGGCGGCTTTTTTGAGAAATTTCATTGAAAAAGTTTGGCGGTATGGAAATAAAGTCCTATCTTTGCAAAAGAATAGAAAAAACAAAGATAATTCAATAGAGATTAAAGATACAGGATTCCGGTGCTTAACTGGCACCGGGATTCTTTATTTTTTACCCTCTAAGAAATCACATTAATAACTATAAATTAATAAGAAGAATTATGGCTTACATGTCACAAGAAGGTTACGATAAACTCGTAGCAGAACTAAAACAGCTCACTACAGTAGAGCGCCCAAAGGCATCAGCCGCAATTGCTGAAGCCCGAGACAAGGGTGACCTAAGTGAGAACTCAGAGTATGATGCCGCTAAGGAGGCACAGGCTCATCTTGAAGATAAAATCAATCGTATCAAACTCACCATTGCCGAGGCTAAGATCATCGACACCAAGCAGTTGAGCACTGATTGCGTGCAGATTATGTCTAAGGTGGAAATGACCAACATGGTCAACAAGGCAAAGATGACATATACTATCGTGAGCGAAAGCGAGGCTAACTTGAAGGAAGGCAAAATTTCCATCAAGACTCCTATCGCACAGGGATTGCTCAACAAGAAGGTGGGCGAGATTGTAGAAATCAAGATTCCTCGCGGCACCATCAAGCTCCGTATCGACAAAATCTCATTTGAATAAAAATAAAGGAACTATCATATCGGCTCCCAAGCCCTTATGGCAGTTCCTTTTATTATGACATGTAAGCCCACTAAATATAATATCAAATGAGAATGATGCGAAGAGAGAGAAATAAAGTTTCTATTATAAATGTTTAATTGAAAGAGATTATGGCAAGTATTTTTTCTAAGATTGCAGCGGGAGAGATTCCCAGCTACAAATGCGCAGAAAGCGATAAGTTCTACGCTTTTTTAGACATTAGTCCTATCGGCAAGGGACACACATTGGTCATTCCTCGCAAGGAAGTGGATTATATCTTTGATATGGAAGACGAAGACCTCGCTGAGTTTGAAGTATTCGCCAAGAAAGTAGCAAAGGCCATCAAGGCTGCTTTCCCTTGCAAAAAAGTGGCACAGGTCGTTTTGGGTCTGGAAGTTCCTCATGCACATATCCACCTCATCCCTATGAACAGTGAGGCTGATGTCAACTTCCGCAAGGAACATCTCAAACTGACTGAAGAGGAATTCAAGGAGATCTCTAATAAGATCTACACAGAATTTCAAAAAAATGACAAAGACTGAGAAATGACAAATGAGAAATGAGAAATGCAGCAAAATAGCCGTTCATTTCTCATTTCTCATTTGTCATTTCTCATTATATCAAATGTATTCTTCGCCCTTCTTCATTTGCACTTCATTCACATATTTGCGAACCAATGCAGAGGAATCTTCTTTCTTGCAGATCAAGAGTACATTGTCCTTCTCTGCTACAATGAAACCATCCAAACCATTGAGAACTGCGAGTTTGCCCTTTGGCAGTTTGATGACATTACGATGGCAGTTTTCCATCATGACATCACTATCTATAATCACATTATCATCCTCGCTCTTCTGCATTGCCTCATAGATACTGTGCCAGGTGCCGAGGTCAGCCCAACCGAAATCACACTTCAATACAGATACATTGTCTGACTTCTCTAAGATGGCATAATCTACGGAAATATTTGGATATGAAGGGAAATTCTGCTTCATATAGGCATTCTCTGTCTCCACATCAAAAGTGCGATAAGACTCATCGAAACCTCTCAGTACAGCAGGCAGAATTTGAGAAAAACTCTCGCGTAAATGCTTGACATTGGAAATGAAAATACCTGTATTCCAATAAAATTCACCACTATCAACAAATATTTTGGCAAAATCACGCTCAGGCTTCTCTGTAAATGACTGAACATTATAGAGATTATCCCCTTCTGCATCGCCCAACTGGATATAACCATATCCTGGTTCTGGACGGGTTGGTTTTACACCTAACGAGAGAAATCTATCGTTTTCAGCAACAAAAGCCAGTCCTTTCAGTACATTTTCCTTGAAAGCTTCCTCATTGAAAACTGCCTGATCGGAAGGAGTGGTAATCAAGCAGGCTTTCGGATTCAACTGCGAAACACGATGGTTTGCCCAAGCTACACTTGGAGCCGTATTGCGATGAATCGGTTCGGCCATGATTCGTTCAGCAGGAATCTGCGGCAACTGTTCCCTGACCAGTTCCACATATTCCTCATTAGTATTGATAAAAATATGGTCGGCAGGCACAATCTTCACCATTCTATCGTAGGTCTGCTGCAACTGGGTACGCCCCACCCCGAAGAAATCGATAAATTGTTTCGGGTAATTGCTTCGACTGCATGGCCAAAGTCTTCTACCCTTACCACCTGCGAGTATCACGCAATAATTGTTGCTATCATTTATTGTCATATATTAAGAAACTTAATTGTTAGTTTTGAAATTCTGATGTAAAGGTAAAAAATATATGTGAACCAACCAAGTTTTTTTCCACAAATTAATATAGATAAGGTGAAAAACAACAAAAATTTAGTGTTTTCGAAATAAAAATGCATTTTTTTGAAAAAAAGTCAGCAAAAAGTTTGCCAGTTCAAAAATTATTAGTACCTTTGCAACCGCAAATAAGCCGAGAGGCATTCGCCCAGATGGCGGAATCGGTAGACGCGCTGGTCTCAAACACCAGTGGAGCAATCCATCCCGGTTCGATCCCGGGTCTGGGTACAAAGAGCTGCAAATCGAAAGATTTGTGGCTCTTTTTTTATCCCACTGATTTCACAGATTTACACAGATTTAAGTTTTGGCGTCGAAAATATCTGTGTAATCTGTGAAATCTGTGGGACTTTTCTCTTTATCTCCACCATCACGCTGGAGACATTCATCCTATTTCACGATGGTATTACTTCACAATCACTTTGATTCCATTTACAATATAAATGCCTGAAGGCACAGGAATCACTTGTCTTTCACCTGCCTGAACTGCAACTGAAGTTACTTTCTGTCCACTCAGATTAAAGATCTTTACGGTCTGAGAGCGGTCAGATGATATGATAATCTCGCCATTGCCACCATAGATACCCTTGTTCAAGGAAATGGTTGAAATACCAGAAGGCTGACCAGCTACATAGACAACCAAATTAAAAGGTTTCAACGGATAATAACTACCCGAATTCACGATGTAAAGTTTGTTTTCAGACAATGTATTTGGAATATTGTAATAACTACCATCTGTCAAACTTACGAACCACAAATCAGAGATGATAGTATTGCCTCCCAACTCATTAGGATCGAAAGACTTAGAAATCGTAGTGGTCGCTCCATTACCAGGAATGCGTACCGTCTCAAAACGAGGAACAAAGCTTCTTTCATTCGTACTATATGCTACCAAGGCATATTTCAACAAAGCTGTACCTCCATCGTTCTTGATAGCAAAATTGAATTGGGCAAAAGCATCATTCGTCTTTGGAGCTTTCACTTTATTACTACCATAAGTCGCCTTTTCGGTCTCATATTCATTTGGAGCCGCATTGGTCCATGCCTTTACAACTGTGAATACAGGGGCTGCAGGTGTTGCTTCCACCGTAAACTTTTTGCCATTAACAAAGACATTTTCTGCTCCTGCATCAGTCAACCAAAGATATAAATCACCTTCCGAAGGAGACAACTCTACTTTTCTGGTAATAGAACTATGCGCAGGAACCGTGACATACACATCCGTCGCGGCTTGGTCTGGCATAGTAGCAGTCGTATTGCTGAAGATATTGATGGCTCCCAAATATTCGATATCACCCTGATTCTGGATAGTAATTTCAAAGCCATTGGTAAATCCACCCAATAGTTCTTCGGTTGGAGTGATATCTGCTTTCAATTGCGAGCGAACCCGAGTAAGTTTTTGAGCTGTAGCCTCAACGACATAAGGTCGCATTTCAGAATTAGCGCATTTGTTCCAATGAACATGATCGGTACTATAAATCGCATAGATCGTGGTCTGTCCGATTGGGAAAGCATAATCAAATTCAAATAAGAAAGTATTACCATAAGTTCCGCCATTATCTTGAATACCCTTAAAAGAGAATTTCTTAACCCCAGAGATTGGAACATAAGTACCATCAGACTTCAATATACCATAAGCTAAAGAGCCTGTCATATCCTGGCGTCCCTGATTACAGAAATAATTCTGTATTTTCAGAGCAAACTTATCTGAAACCTGATTTCTTGTATCCTTAGTCAGTTCAAAAACAGACATTTTATCCCAATAGCTCTGCACAATAGGGACAAAAGGTGCTACAGGCTCATCTACCTTACCATTATCAGGAGCCACACCAACCAACATACTACAGCTGCGGTTGTAACCATCAGGTGCATTACCGGAGCCGACACCACCCTTCTCAGGATTCAAGATTGTAACATCAAAATAACCATTCTGATAGCCTCCCCAGCCCCAGTTGATATGATAAAGTCCCTGTCCATCGGAACCGTCACAGATAAACTGATGACCACCATCAGTAGAAGAACCTGAATAGAAAACAGGACGCCCAGCAGCCAATTCATTATCAAGAATCTGAGTCCATTCTGCCAGGGAATATAAAGAGCGGGATAAATCCAGCATCATATCGGCATCATATCCGAAATACTTAGCCAAGGGCGCTGGTGTAAGATTTGCACCCGACATTTCACCATACCCCATCTTCACGGCAGCTCCACAATGAAACATCAGTTTGGCTACAGCATTGGCCTGTGCTTCGGTATAACTACCCTCGGCACTACTATAGAAAGGTAACATGTTGTCCCAATCATATACGCCATCGCTCTTGCTGATACCAGGAACAGCTACATCTCTGCCATACCATTTCCTGGTATATTCAGGAATATCCTGCAACAATTGTTTAGGATGCTTATAATAAGCCATTACCTGTGCCATAGCCGTAGCCACACAACCAGTAACAGCCCGATTTTTACCATCATAAATCGGACACATATTATTAAAAGGCTTACTCTGATTCCATGCAATATTACCCAATAAAGGAGAAACTGCCTTGGAATGAGTAGAATTTACCGAAGAACGGTAAGCTTTTACCTCTGCCAAATTGCGCAGAGTAGCTTGATCGCCCTTGGTCAAAGCCTCTACCATCTCCTGATAAGCCTTCATGAAGTTCTTATAACTTTCTGGAAGAGATGCCTCATCATAAGTTCCCTGATCGGTATAACCCACGATTTCCGGCAGACAATCATCGCCCGACACAATCGTGAAACCCTTTCCCTCACCATGAGGAAAAACATAATAACTGGCAGTTTCCTGATCAGAAGCCTGAGATTTCAGAGATTTGTCACCAAAACCGAAAGACTTCGCCTGTGATTGAGCAGACTCATCCATGACAATACCCAACAAAGCAGCCTGGCGCTCAGCTATCTGCTTGGCTTGTCGGAAACTACGTGGTCCTGCAAATGCTGATACAGAGATCAGCAACAGGGCTGACAACAATAGGTGTAAACGAATACATTTCATAAGCAATATATCAAAAGTTTAATTGAGTTGTATCGGCCACAAATATACGACAAATATTCTACACTTGCAAGTTTTTCCTAAGAAAATTCTGCAAATTGCTATATTCCCATGAGCGAAAACGTTTGCGATATAATAATATCCCATTTATTTGGCGATAAGAAATTAAATGCGTATTTTTGCAACATCAACTGCAACCTATATGCAGAACAAGAAATAATAGCTATTTATTAATAACTCTATTAAACCCCAGATTAATTCATGAAGAAATTTTTCTGTTTCGTATTTGCATGCCTGGCAACTTTTGCGTCACAGGCAGCAGAAACCAACAATTATGACGAGCTTTACCAGAATCTTCCATTCCAGATGGAGAAGGTAACACGCCCTCAATTCCCTGCCAACGAGGTTAACCTCAAGGATTTCGGAGCTATCGGCGATGGTTCTACGCTCTGTACTGATGCTTTCAAGAAAGCGATTGATGCACTGGACCAGAAAGGCGGTGGTAAACTGATCGTTCCACAAGGTGTATGGTTTACAGGTCCTATCACACTGAAAAGCAACATCAACCTGCATATCGAAAAAGGTGGTGTCATCCTCTTTTCTGCTGATGTCAACCTCTATCCTCTCGTAGAAACCTCTTTCGAAGGCCTTGACACCCGTCGCTGCCAGTCTCCTATCTCTGGTAGGAACTTAGAGAACGTGGCTATCACCGGTCAGGGTGCCATCGATGGAAACGGCGAATATTGGCGCCCATTGAAGAAAGCCAAGGTTACTTCTGCCCAGTGGAAAGAGATTACTTCCCGTGGCGGTGCTTTCAAGAATCCTAACTACTGGTTCCCTTCTGAGGCTGCTCTCAAAGCTGATGAAAAAGGCGCTGGCATGAACGTTCCTCTCGGCATTACAACCGAAGAAGGCTGGAATGAAGTGAAAGACTATCTCCGTCCTGTGATGGTAAGTCTCATCAGTTGCAAGAACGTTTGGCTCAACGGTGTGATCTTCCAGAACTCTCCAGCCTGGAATATCCATCCTTTGATGTGCGAGAATGTACTTATTGAGGATGTATTGGTACGCAATCCTTCTTTTGCTCAGAATGGTGATGGTCTTGATTTGGAATCATGCAAGAACGCACTGATTGTCAATTCTACTTTTGACGTAGGTGATGATGGTATCTGTATCAAGAGCGGTAAAGACCTTGACGGAAGAAAGCGTGGCATTCCATGTGAAAACGTGATTGTCGATGGATGCACCGTTTTCAAGGGTCACGGCGGTTTCGTGGTAGGTAGCGAAATGAGCGGTGGCGTCAAGAACATTATGGTACGTGATTGCCAGTTCCTCGGTACTGATGTTGGTTTGCGCTTCAAGAGCGCCCGTGGTCGTGGCGGTGTCGTTGAGAACATCTACATCCAGGATATGTCTATGTTTGATATCCAAACCGATGTGATCACCTTTGATCTCTATTATGGTGGAAAATCAGCAGTTGAAGCATTAAACGACGGCGACCAGAAGAAGCAGCAGGTGGTAGATATGAAGAAGGTAGATGAAACCACTCCAGCCTTCCGCAATATCGATATCAATCACGTCATCTGCCGTGGCGCACGCCGTGCCGCCTACTTCAATGGTCTTCCAGAGATGCCAGTGCAAAACATCAGCATCAAGGATATGGAGGTGAACAATGCCCAACAAGGTATCGTTATCAACCGCACGGATGGTGTGAAGTTGGAAAACATCAAGGTTTCTGCCAAGACTCATACCTTTGATGCCAAGAATTCCAAGAATGTAAGTGTCAACGGAAAGACATATAAGAAAATAGATGCCAACGGTATCACCCTTGACTTCTAATTTTCTCAAGATTATATCAATTACTTTAGATTACAGTCCTGCTTTTTCTGACATCATCTGAATCTCCTTTTTCAGATAATCATAGAAAGCAGGACTTTCTATAACCTCTATATGACCAAACAAGCCTAAAACAAATCTGGAGATACCTATATAACTTGCCATTTCTGCTTCAAAAATCCATGATTTCTCCGTCTCTTTCACGATGAAATCGGCAGATTTTGGATATTCTTCTACGAAAACATTATATGCAAGCTGATCCAAACGAAGCTTGACCGGTAAGCGTTCATCTCCACTAAACATAAAGAGATCGGTAAACATCTGCTTATGTTTTGCTTCATTACTCCACTCCAAATCAAGCAAAATTACATCTCCCATACGCGCCACCTTAAACGTCTTGTTCATCTTCGAACTTAATTCATAGCAGCGCACATCATTATTATTGTTCATCATGAGGAAAGGCTCTACCACGCGGTCGCTCATACTTTTGCTGTGTGGTGAAGAGTAATTCATAATTTTCACAAGTCTATGACGCTTGATGGCATCATAAAGCACACTCACATGATGAGCAGCCTGTTCACGTAATTGAGGATTAGAAAGGATGTTTAAGTCATAAAAACGGTCCAGTTTTCGACGCAGACGCTGGATAATGGCATTATTATCCTCCACCTTATTTAATATAGAGAGCATCGTCAGGGCTTCCTCCTCTGTGAAATTGATGGTTTCAAAGAGATGTTTGAAGAAAGGCGATTCTCTGTCCAGACTATAAATCTTTCCATTTTTCTCCACCTTGAATCCCCAATCACGGAAACTCTCCAAATAATAATAGAGCATACGGCGGGAAATGCCTATTCTGTCACAAATGGCATCTACCTCATAACGATGATTCTCGGTAAGGAGAAGCATCAGATTCATTTCTTTTTCTAACTTATCGTGGCGCATAATCCTTGTTGATCCGTTTTTAAGGGAAAAGGTTCTGATTTCTGTTAATAGACCTTAACCCAACAACACTTTTAACATAAAAACTCAGAAAGTGAACATATATTGCACAAAAGCCCATTAATTTTGCATGCAGAATCAGAAAACAATATGTAAAACCCTTTAAAATATAAGAAAATGGAAAAGAATATCATCTTATCAGGTAATTTGGCAAAACAGTTTGCAAATGGAGAATACCATCAGTTTGAACCATCTGCCGACGTAAAGTTTCTCATTAATAGTATCAGAAACGCAGCAGGCAAGATAAAAGTACCTGTAGAATGGCTCCGCAAATATTACTCCACCGTATTGGAAAAAGAAATCAGCATGAAGCAAACTGCCCTCCTGTTAGAGACTCAATTTGCTTTCACGTTAGGAGTCATACCTGCAGACATTCATTTGGGTCTCCGTGCTTGCTTTTTAGGTTGGTTTGCCTGGTGTCTGCTGAAATGCAAGAAAGCCTTCAAAGATGCTTAATCCTTGAAATCAAGACTTAATTCACCAGAACCCAAAAGATTATAGCTCATGCGATGATAAGGAGTCACACCATACTCCTTAATGGCTGCACGATGCTTTTTAGTAGGATATCCCTTATTGGCTTTCCAGTCATACTGCGGATATTCTTCAGCCAAAGCATCCATGTAATCATCTCGGTAAGTTTTTGCAAGGATACTGGCAGCAGCTATCGACATATACTTTCCGTCACCTTTCACGATGGTTGTATAAGGTAAATCCTTGTAGGGTTTAAAACGATTACCATCTACAATGATTGCCTCCGGACGAACCTTCAGCTGATCCAAAGCACGATGCATCGCTAAGAAACTGGCATTTAGAATATTAATTTTATCGATTTCATCGGGTGTAACTACACCTACAGCCCAAGCAACAGCGTCCCGTTCAATCTGTTCACGGAGTGCCTTACGCTTCTTATCTGTAAGCTTTTTACTGTCATCGAGATCTGGATTTTGATAACCAGGAGGTAGAATGACGGCGGCAGCATAGACACTGCCTGCCAGGCATCCACGACCTGCTTCATCGCAACCAGCCTCAATCTTATCCTTATAATAATGACTTTCCAGCATAAACTTCAAATTCTGTTGTTCTTGATTTAAAACATCAGTCTCTTGCTAAAACATCATAGCAACACGTTTCACACCAGCTACCAAAGCATCTACTTCTTCCTTCGTATTATACAAGGCGAAGCTTGCACGGACGGTTCCTAAAATACCATAACGATCCATCAGAGGCTGTGCACAATGATGACCGGTACGGACAGCGATACCCAAACGGTCGAGCAATGTACCCATATCCATGTGATGAATATCTCCTACCAAGAAGCTGACAACAGCATCTTTACCTTCCTGCTCACCAAAAAGTCTGATTCCATCGATGGTTTTCATCTGTTCCATACAGTAGCGGGTCAACTCCTGCTCGTGCTTGGCGATGTTGTCCATACCGAGAGCAGAGACATAATCGATGGCTTTTGCCAAACCATGAGTAGCCACATAGTCAGGAGTTCCAGCCTCGAACTTAAAAGGCAACTTCTCAAAAGTGGTCTTCTCGAAGCTCACACTTTCAATCATTTCGCCTCCTCCTTGGTATGGAGGTAACTTATCGAGCCATTCTTCCTTACCATAAAGAACACCGATACCTGTTGGTCCATAAATCTTATGTCCGCTGAAAGCAAAGAAATCACAATCCAAGTCCTGCACATCCACAGCAAAGTGAGGAGTACTCTGGGCACCATCCACCATAACAGGTACATCATGCTCATGCGCAATCCTGATCATCTCCTTTACTGGATTCACCGTACCTAATACATTGCTCACTTGAGCTATGCTTACAATTTTGGTGCGATCGGTGAACAAATGAGTGAATTCATCGAGATTAATCTCACCTTTATCATTAATAGGAATAACACGGATGGCAATTCCCTTCTTAGCAGCCTGCAACTGCCAAGGCACGATATTGGAATGGTGCTCCATTGTAGAAATAATCACCTCATCGCCCTCGCTCATAAACTCATCACAGAACGATGAAACCACAAGATTTAAACTTTCTGTAGTACCACGGGTAAAGATAATTTCCTCGATCTTAGGCGCATTGATAAACTTACGTACGGTCTCACGAGCTGCCTCATGAAGATCGGTAGCCTGCTGAGAAAGATAATGCACACCACGATGCACGTTGGCATTTACATTAAGATACTCATCGCGCATGGCATCAAGTACACACAATGGTTTCTGCGTTGTAGCCGCATTATCCAAATACACCAACGGTTTATCATATACAGTTCTCGATAAAATCGGGAAATCTTGACGTACTTTATTTATATCATACATAATCCTAAGACCTTTTATATCGTTTAAAAAAGGCGCTCCTCAAGCAGAGGAACGCTTTATTATTTATTTACAGAGTTTGCAACCCTCACACTTATTGAGTTCGCCACGGAATCGCTTCTCAACGAGATGATGCAGGCGGTCGCGCAATGGCTCCAGCTCCATCTTGTCGATGACTTCGTTGATAAATGCAAACTGAAGAAGCAACTTAGCCTCCTCGCGGCTCACACCACGCTGCTGCATGTAGAACAAGGCTGCATCGTTGAGCTGACCTACAGTACTTCCATGCGCACACTTCACATCATCGGCATAAATCTCCAGCATCGGCTGGGTAAACATACGGGCAGTCTTCGTAGCACAGAGATTCTGGTTGGTTTCCTGAGAAGTAGTCTTCTGGGCACCATGACGAACCAACACTCTACCGGCAAAAGCACCACGTGCTTCTCCATCGAGCACATACTTATAAAGCTCGTTACTGCTGCAATGACCCACCTGATGATCAATAAGTGTATTATTATCTACCACCTGATTCTTATCAGCAATCACGCAACCATTGCAGAAACACTCAGCACCTTCTCCCTTGAACACCAGATCGAGACGGTTGCGAGTGATACCATTATGAAGTGTAATCACGTTATGGTTCACACGGCTATTGGCCTGTTGCTCGATATACACATTGCTGACACGACGGTTCTTATAATGAGTCTCCTCCAGACAATAGAGATCGAGACTGGCATTCTCACCTACGTATGCCTCAATGACCTGAGTAGCGAGGAAGTTCTTATCGTCAGCAGCATGGTCACAGAAGAGGAACTTTGCCTCAGCTCCCTGCTCCAAGACAATGAGAACGCGACGGTTTACCATCAGGTCAACATCCGAACGAAGGATATTGATAACCTGTACGGTACGATCCAATTTTACATTCTTTGGAATATAGATGAGCAAGCCATCCTGTGCCAGGAATGTGTTCAATGCAGTGATACCATCTTCATCTGTTTTTGCAATCTTAGCATAGTATTTTGCGATGAATTCTGGATTTTCTGCAGCAACCTTGCACAAAGAATCCACGATAACACCCTCTGGCAACTCCACTTTTGGAAGAGCTTTATTATAGAAAGCATCATTTACCACAAAGTAGAGTGAAGTACTCAAATTAGGAACATCGCAACGGAATGCCTGGTATGGATCTACTGGAATTTCCAAGCGATTCAAATTCAAGCCATAGTCTGGCTCGAAGATGGCGCTCATATCGGTATATTTGTATCTTTCTACCTTACGGGAAGGGAAGCCCAAGCGACGGAAGTCCTCGAATGCAGCATCACGAACTGCGTTGAGAACCTCAGCACTGTGCTTCTTGATCATTCTCGAAGAAGACTGATACAAATCTAAATATTGTTTTTCTGAAAGCATAGCCATCCTCCTCATTATTTCTCATCTACCTCAGCCTTGATCCAATCATAACCACGAGTCTCAATCTCCTTGGCAAGTTCAGGACCTGCAGTTTTCACAATTCTACCTTTATAAAGAACGTGAACCACACTTGGCTTAATCATATCGAGCAAACGCTCATAGTGAGTGATGACGATGGCAGAAGTCTGATCGGTATGCATCTTGTTCACACCGTCTGCCACGATACGCATCGCATCCACGTCAAGACCTGAGTCGGTTTCATCGAGAATAGAAAGCTTTGGCTCCAACATCGCCATCTGGAAAATCTCGTTGCGCTTCTTCTCACCACCCGAGAAGCCTTCGTTTACTGAACGGCGAGCCAACTTGCTATCCAATTCCACCAACGCACGTTTCTCACGCATCAACTTCATGAATTCGCTGGTGTTCAATGGTTCCAAGCCCTGATACTCACGCTTGGCATTGATAGCCGCACGCATGAAGTTGGTCATGGATACACCAGGAATCTCCACTGGATACTGGAAAGAAAGGAACAATCCTTCACGAGCACGATCCTCTGGCTTCATCTCCAGGAGGTTCTTGCCGTTGAAGATAGCCTCGCCCTCGGTTACAGTATAGAGAGGGTTACCTGTGAGCACAGCGCTCAAGGTTGACTTACCAGAACCGTTAGGTCCCATGATAGCATGTATCTCACCATCCTTAATGGTCAGGTTGATACCTTTCAATATTTCTTTGCCTGCAATAGTAGCATGCAGATTCTTTACCTCTAACATATTATATTTATGTATCTATAATTATTCAAACAAGCTATCCCACAAACTTCTTCCGTCATTAGCAGTAAAAGTAAATGGAAAATTAATCTTTAAACCTACTGATACTGCATGGCGATGCAGTTGTCCATGATTATACGACGTATTCGAACTTCCTTTTTCCATGTAAGTAGCCCGATAGTGCGAGTCGAAACCAAGACGATAGCTGTATTCTACTTGTAATGCAATATTAGAAAACAAATAGAAATCCGCTCCAACCACAGGTCCTGCACTGAAACGTGGTAATCTTATATTACCATATCCTTCGTATTCATACGTCTTCGTTCCCATTGAACCAGTCGTGATAGAAGCAGACGTAGAGAAAGCTGAATGCTCTGCATCAAAAGCACAAAGCATATCGAGCCCCACATAAGGTTGAACCCACCAATCCGTAGGAGCAACATACCATCTTCCGCCTAACATCAGTTGATTTATGTCATAAGCAGCCTCCCCCTTCAAAAAGGTAACTTCTTCATGCTCATAACCTGCCTTTAAACTAAAATTCGTATTCGGCAAATAATATTCCGCATGAAACTTAGTCAACATTCCTATATTCTGGGTAGAACCGAAATGGTACTTTGGTACTTCCGCACCCGTATGATGTGCATTCTGATAAAAGCCTCCACCAATATGAGCATCTATCGCCCATACTCTTTCGACATCATCATCCTTATACTTAGGTCGTTTATAGGTAGTCTGTCCTACAACAGACATACCTGCCATCAGTAAGCATAAAAGCATTATCTTTCTCATAAGACGTCACCTCAAAATTTGTTTCGTAATAGCCAATAGAAACTATCGCTTATCCTACGGTTCCTTCGAGTGAAACACTCAGGAGTTTCTGTGCCTCAACGGCAAACTCCATAGGCAACTTGTTGAGCACATCCTTGGCATAACCGTTTACGATCAAGCCGACAGCCTCCTCGGTAGGAATGCCTCGCTGATTGCAATAGAAGAGCTGGTCTTCTGAAATCTTCGAGGTAGTTGCCTCATGCTCGAACACGGCTGTGTCGTTATGAGCATCCATGTATGGGAAGGTATGTGCTCCGCAATCGCTACCCAGCAACAAAGAGTCGCAGGAACTGTAGTTGCGGGCATTATCGGCATTGGATGTAGCACGAACCAGACCACGATAGGAGTTCTGGCTATGACCAGCCGAAATACCCTTCGAGATGATGGTACTCTTGGTGTTCTTACCCATGTGAATCATCTTGGTACCTGTATCAGCCTCCTGATAGTTGTTGGTAACAGCCACACTGTAGAACTCAGCTACAGAGTTATCGCCACGCAAGATACAGGAAGGATACTTCCAGGTAATCGCAGAACCCGTCTCTACCTGAGTCCAGCTCAACTTAGAGTTGACACCACGCAAGTCGCCTCGCTTGGTTACCAGGTTCAGCACACCACCCTTACCATGTTCATCACCAGGATACCAGTTCTGAACGGTAGAGTACTTCACCTCTGCATTATCCTTGACAATAATCTCTACGATAGCTGCATGGAGCTGGTTCTCATCACGCATTGGCGCTGTACATCCCTCTAAGTAAGAAACGTAGGCATCATCATCAGCGATGATCAATGTACGCTCGAACTGACCGGTGTTACGGGCATTGATGCGGAAGTAACTGCTCAACTCCATCGGACAGCGGACGCCCTTAGGAATATAGACGAATGAGCCATCACTGAATACACAACTGTTCAAGGCTGCATAGAAGTTATCACGATAAGGAACAACGGTTCCTAAATACTCTTTTACCAAATCAGGATGTTCCTTTACAGCCTCACCAATACTGCAGAAGATGACTCCTTTCTCACGAAGTTTCTCCTTGAAGGTAGTCTTCACCGATACAGAGTCCATAATGGCATCCACAGCGGTACCGCTCAAAGCCAAGCGCTCCTCCAGAGGAATACCGAGTTTATCGAATGTCTTCTCCAACTCAGGATCAATCTCCTTGTTCTTTGGCTTCTTAGCCAAAGGGTCTGCATAATATGAAATCTCCTGGTAGTCAACAGGTGGCACGTGTACGTGTCCCCACTTTGGCTCCTTGAGCGTCTTCCAGTAATGGTAGGCTTTCAGACGAAATTCGAGCATCCAATCTGGCTCTCCCTTCTTCTGTGAGATAAGGCGCACAACATCCTCGTTGAGTCCTTTCTCTATAATTTCAGTATGCACATCAGTAGTAAAGCCGAATTCATATTTCTGCTCAGCCACCTGCTTGACAAACTGATTCTTTTCTTGTTCTTTCTCTGCCATTTTATTTAGAATAACCTTTCGTTATTTAAACCCTAAATAGGGATAAGTCACCAAGGACTCATCCCTACCTTATTATATATAGGATAGAGCGAAAAGACAAATGAATTCTTCACTCTTCGTTCTTCACTCTTCACTTGATTAAAGTTTCTGCTCTACCTCGATTTCTGTGAAGGTCTCGATAACGTCGCCTTCCTGGATATCGTTGTAGTTGACAAGGCTCAAACCGCATTCCATACCGGTAACAACCTCCTTGACATCATCCTTGTAACGCTTCAAGGCACCGATTTCTGCAGTACGGATGACGATACCGTCACGGATGACGCGAGCCTTATCCTTAGCGTGTACCTTACCCTCGGTAACGAGACCACCGGCAATAGTACCCACCTTGGAAATCTTGAAGGTCTGCTTCACCTCTACCTGACCGGTAACGATTTCCTTCTTCACCTTGTCGAGCATACCAACCATCGCACTCTTGATATCGTCGATAGCATCGTAGATGATAGAGTATGTGTTGATTTCAACACCCTCACGGTCAGCAGCCTTACGTGCATCAGCAGATGGACGAACCTGGAAACCAACGATGACAGCATCTGAAGCAGAAGCCAACATCACATCGTTCTCAGAAATCTGACCCACAGCCTTGTTGACTACGTTCACCTGAACCTTCTCAGTAGAAAGTTTGATGAATGAGTCGCTCAATGCCTCAACAGAACCGTCGGTATCACCCTTCACGATGACGTTCAACTCGTGGAACTCACCACGTGCAATACGGTGAGAAATATCACCCAAGGTCAAGCGCTTCTGAGTACGCAAGCCCTGTTCACGCTGCAACTGCTCACGCTTGTTGGCAATTTCACGAGCCTCCTGTTCTGTCTCAATAACGTGGAACTGGTCACCTGCAGTAGGCGCACCATTCAAACCGAGGATGATAGCTGGCTCTGCAGGAGCTGCAGACTTGATATTGGCATTACGCTCATTGAACATTGCCTTTACACGACCCCAAGAAGTACCGGCGAGAACGATGTCGCCTACCTTCAAGGTACCATTGGCTACCAACACGGTAGAAACATATCCACGACCCTTGTCGAGAGAAGACTCGATGATGGTACCTGAAGCACGACGGTTAGGGTTAGCCTTCAAGTCGAGCATATCAGCCTCAAGGAGCACCTTGTCGAGCAAATCGTGAACACCAATACCCTTCTTGGCACTGATTTCCTGGCACTGATACTTACCGCCCCATTCTTCAACAAGCAAGTTCATGTTCGCCAAGTCCTCGCGGATACGGTCTGGATTAGCACCTGGTTTATCAATCTTATTGATGGCAAATACCATTGGCACACCAGCAGCCTGAGCATGAGCGATAGCCTCCTTGGTAGTAGGCATCACAGAGTCATCGGCAGCGATGATGATGATGGCGATATCGGTAGCCTGAGCACCACGGGCACGCATGGCGGTAAACGCCTCATGACCAGGAGTATCCAGGAAGGTTACCTTGCGACCGCTTTTCAGGGTCACACTGTAGGCACCGATGTGCTGGGTAATACCACCCGCCTCACCAGCAATCACATTGGTATTGCGGATATAGTCGAGCAAAGATGTCTTACCATGGTCAACGTGACCCATCACAGTTACGATTGGAGCACGTGGAACCAAGTCGTTCTCATCATCCTCTTCCTCGCTCACAGCCTCCTGAACCTCAGCGCTGACATATTCGGTCTTGAATCCGAACTCCTCAGCCACCATGTTGATGGTCTCTGCATCCAGACGCTGGTTGATAGATACCATGATACCAACACCCATCAAGGTAGAGATAACCTGAGTAACGCTGATGTCCATCATCGTAGCCAATTCGCTTACAGTAACGAACTCCGTGAGTTTCAGGATCTTACTTTCCTTCTGCTCCTGACGAGCCTGATCTTGCAATTTCTCCTGAACAGCCTCACGCTTCTCCTTACGGTATTTAGCGCCCTTCTTGTTCTGGCTCTTGCTGGTCAAACGAGCAAGAGTCTCCTTTACCTGGCGTGCTACAGCCTCGTCATCAACTTCTATCTGACGCTGGTTGTTCTGATTGCCGCCCTTGTTGTTATTATTTCTGTTCTTATTCTTTTTCTTCTTATTGCCACCATTCTGGTTGTTCTGGTTGCCACCATTATTCTTGTTGCCCCCATTATTACCCTGGTTAGCCTCAGCGTTGATATCAACACGTTCCTTATTGATACGCACGCGTTTCTTTCTCTCACTGTGCTGCTGTGCAAGTTTTTCCTCACGTTCCTTGCGGCGTTCCTCCTTACTCTTCTTCTTAGGACGAGTACTCTGATTCAAGGAAGACAAATCGATCTTACCCAACACCTTAGGTTCATTGGCAGAGAACTTCTTCTCACTCTTGAGTGTGAACACGCTTCCAGAAGCATTTGTTTCAGCTGGCTTCTCGCCTTGTTGTGGCTGATTGTTGTTAGCCTGATTTTGCATTGACTTATGATTATTTTGCTTCTGTTGGCCATTATTTCTCTCACCATTCTGCTTATGCTGGTGAGACATCTGTCCGCCAGCATTACCTTTCTGATGTTCATGACTTGCTTTTACTTCAGCCTTAGAAGCATTAGTAACAGGCGCAGAGCTGACGGCAGCAGACTCCTTTCCAGACGCCTTACGATTCTCAGGAGCAGCAGACTTAGCAGCAGGTTTTCCGATGCTATCCAAGTCTATCTTGCCCAATGGTTTAAACTGTTGTTTACCATTAGACACCTCGGCATTCTCCTCACGGTCTTCCTTCTGCTCTGGAACACGTTTCTTATCTTTTGTTTTCTTGGTGAAAAGCTTTTCCGCCTGGTCACGGACTTTCTTGTCCTGACTGAAGGCATCGGTCAGAGCCTTATATTGCTGATCGCTAAGCTTGAAGCTTGGTTCTGCCTCGACCTCTCCCAGGTCACTTCTCTTAGATAGGAATTCAACTGCCGTCTGAAGTCCTATATTCAATTCACGTAGTGCTTTGTTTAATCTGATGCTCATATTTATTATTTATACTCCTTTTCTTTTGTCTCTTATTTGTAATGCGATTTTTAGAGAATTACTGTTCAAACTCTGCTCGTAAAACCTTCAATACGTTATCAACAGTCTCTTCCTCCAAGTCGGCCTTTTCTACGAGCATATCGCGAGGTGCATTGAGCACTTGCTTCGCTGTATCAAGTCCGATGCCCTTGATGGCGTCGATAACCCACTGGTCGATTTCATCAGAGAATTCATCCAGATAAATATCCTCGTCAGCCTGACTTTCGTCAATCTCACGGAACACATCAATGGTATATTCAGTCAACATAGAAGCCAACTTGATGTTCATACCACTGCGACCGATAGCCTTGCTCACCTCTTCTGGCTGCAAGAACACCTCAGCCTTCTTGTTTTCATCATCTATATTAACTGAAGAAATTCTTGCAGGTGCCAAAGCACGCTGAATGAACAACTTCACGTTGCTGCTATAGTTGATTACGTCTAAGTTTTCATTGCACAACTCACGTACGATACCATGTACACGGCTACCCTTCACACCCACGCAGGCTCCTACAGGGTCGATACGCTCGTCGAAAGTCTCCACAGCAATCTTGGCGCGCTCACCTGGCATACGGGCTATGCGACGGATAGCAATCAGTCCCTCTGCGATTTCAGGAACCTCAGCCTCCAACAGGCGCTGCAAGAAGATAGGTGCTGTACGGCTCAGGATAATCTTAGGATTATTGTTCTCATTATCTACACGCAAGATCACGGCACGCACGGTTTCACCCTTGCGATACTGGTCAGCAGGAATCTGCTCTGCCTTTGGCAAAATCAACTCATTGTTCTCGTCGTCAACAATCAGGATTTCACGCTTCCAGATCTGGTAAACCTCACCGGAAATAATCTGACCCACACGATCCTTATACTTATTATAAAGAGAATCATGCTCAAGTTCCAAAATCTTAGAAGCCAAGGTCTGACGAAGAGTCAAGATGGCACGACGACCAAACTTATTGAAATCCACGTTCTCGCTCACATCCTCGCCTACCTCATAGTCAGCCTGGATTTTACGAGCCTCAGTCAAAGCGATTTCCTTATTTTCATCTTCCACCTCGCCATCAGCAACAACGACACGATTGCGGTAAATTTCAAAGTCACCTTTATCAGGATTAACAATCACATCGAAGTTTTCATCACTACCAAAAATCTTAGCAAGCACATTGCGGAAACTTTCCTCCAACACGCTCACCAAAGTTGTACGGTCGATATTCTTGGTTTCTTTGAACTCGCGAAATGTATCAATCATACTCGCAGTTAATTCTTGCTCTTTCTTAGCCATAGTTTATTTGAAACTTATTACGTATTTTGTATATTTTACTTTATCCATCTGGAAAGCATAATCTACTTCCTGTTTTACCGGACGCTTCTTGCCTTCCACTTTTACCTTTTCTTCAACACCTACTGTAAAATCATTGCCATCGACAGCCTTGAGGATGCCCTTTACTTTTTTGCCATCGGCATCAAGCACCTCGACTTCTTTGCCAACAAAGTTGATGTACTGCTGAGGCACCTTGAATGGCTGTCCCAATCCTGCAGAACCCACCTCCAGTTCAAAGTCTTCCTCATCACGATTCAAATGGTCCTCAATATATCTACTGAGTTCCACGCAATCCTCAATCCACACACCATCGGCGTGGTCGATTTCCACGACAATCTTGTTGTCTTGACTAATTTCGATGCCTACCAAGAAATATTCCTTATCTTGGAGCCACTCATCCACTAATGTTTTTACGACGTTTTTGTCAATCATATATACCTTATTAAAATAAAATGAGGAACTCTTTGCGAGCCCCTCATTCCACTGAACGTTTGCAAAATTACGAATAATTTCGATATTATCCAAAAAAAATGGAACTTTTTATTCCTAACATGCGCATTTTTAATGGATTGTGCATGGATTTCAGCCAAAATCATACTTATTTCCTTCAGATATAGGCAGGTATCGTATGCACTTTATTTTTTCTTAGGATGCAAAATCTTGGCATATTCTTCCGGAGAATTCAAGAGGCGGGACGCTTCCTTTACCACCTTGTCATATCTCAGGGAATTGCGGATGGCACCTGCCTGATAATAGTAAGCTGCCACGATCGCGTTTTCCAGCAATCGCTTGATAGTAGCCTTATTATAATCCAGATCCTTTGCCACATTATGACTCAGTTTTTTCTTCAGTGCTTCAAACTCCGGTTTGGCATCCTCATAATATCCTTCAAACTTAGCAAGTTTCTCCAAATCCTTCAAGTATTTTTCTGTTTCACGGTCATACTTAAAGTTTGCCTTCAGCACCCTTGCCTTGAATTCCTCATAATCTGCATCCGTCAAAGCAAATTCCTCTGGTGATGCAATCGTTGGATGCTTGGCAATGTAATCCACCTCATAATTAAGCATCACCTCATTACTGTCACGTGCTCCTGCTAAATAGAAGGCAATATTTGGAAGTGAATCTGGCTTTACCTCTACATCTGGTTTGATACCGCCACCGTCACGCACTTCTCTACCGCCCACGGTATAGAAGACCTTGGTCAATGAATCTGGCACATGCTCCACATATCCGCCCCTCGAATGTTTATAGTTCAAAGCCTGCACACATCTTCCGCTTGGAATATAATACTTGGCAGTGGTCAGTTTCATCTGTCCGTTGTAAGGCAAATCCATGGTTGCCTGAACCAAACCTTTTCCATACGTGCGCGTACCTAATATAATAGCTCTATCATAGTCCTGCAGACTACCACTTGTTATCTCACTGGCACTTGCCGTGTTTTCATTGACGAGCACGGCAATAGGCATCACCGTATCAATCGGTTCCACGGAAGTCTTATACTCATTGTTGGAACGTTTCAACTTTCCCTTCATCTGCAGTATCAGCTTGTTTTTAGGCAAGAACATATTGACGATACTGATAGCTTCCTGCACAGAACCGCCTCCGTTATCTCTCAGGTCGAAAACCAAACTTTTAGCGCCCTGTTTTCTCAAGTCGATAAAAGCACGACGTACATCTCTTGCAGAATTTTCAGTAAAACTATTATAGTTGATATAGCCTACCTGATTCTGCAACATACCATAATAAGGAAGATATGGCATCTGAATGGTTCGGCGTATAACCTTCATTTTCATCTCCTTGCCCGTGCTCGGTCTTTTGATTTTGATGATAAAGGACGTACCAGGTTCACCACGGAGGTGATCACTGACGTATGACACTTCCTTGCCAACCATGGAAGTATCTGCAATGGAAAGGATGACATCACCCTTCTTGAGACCAGCCTCCGCAGCAGGCATATTCTCATAAGGTTCGTCGATAACCACAGTCTGCAACTGGTTGTTATATCGAATCAGGGCACCCACACCGGCATACTTACCGGTAAGCATGCGTTTCAACTCTTTCTGATCTGACTCAGGATAATAGGTAGTATAAGGGTCAAGACTACCGAGCATAGCCTTGATACCATAGCCGATAACCTCATCCGCATTGAGTGTATCGACATACATCATATCCAAGTTTTTATAGATGGCATTGAAAACATCCATGTTTTTAGCCACTTTGAAATCATGGTCTTTATCTTTCTGTGCAAAAGTTGGCAATGCCAAAAGCAGAGCCAGCATTGAGATCCATATTTTATTCATGCTTACCTTTTTATTAATATGTTTATTTGCCTACAAAATTACTCATTTCTTTGTGAAAACTGCCATTTTCTGTCTTAAAATATGCCTATAAACAAGAAAAAAATGCACTTTTTGAAGAAAAACTCAAAAAAAACCGGCAAAAAATTTGGTAGAATCACGAAAAGTTAGTACTTTTGCAGTCGCAAATAAGGAACATCATGTTCTTATAGATGCAAAATGCTTCAATAGCTCAGTTGGTTAGAGCACCTGACTGTTAATCAGGGGGTCGTTGGTTCAAGCCCATCTTGAAGCGCAAATAGAGTATCAAGCAACTCTTATACTCTTCTTCTTTCATAAGCTAAAATGCTTCAATAGCTCAGTTGGTTAGAGCACCTGACTGTTAATCAGGGGGTCGTTGGTTCAAGCCCATCTTGAAGCGCAAAAGCCTTGCAGGTTCAACACTTGCAAGGCTTTTTGTTTTTATACAAAAGAGGCAGCCAGTCAAGATCGTAGATGACAAGCACAAATCTCTCTGCACTCATCTTCCCCAACCAGTGGCCTATGATATATCCTTGTATGTCCATCTTCTTGTTATTTTCTTGTAAATCTTCTTGTATTCTTGTAAACCAAAAAGCTTTTATCTAACTGAATTTCAAGAACTTATCTTTATTTTCTTGTAAATACAACAAATTTTCTTGTAAACTTTCACCTTATTATATTAATTGCATAAGAACCATTTCCTACCAATAACATGTATCTTTCCTGCTCTTCTTAAAGAAGCAAGAAGATTTGTCACCTTATTATATTTTTGTGTCTCATCAAGCACGTCTGGCAATTTTGGCTGAAGAAACCGCATTAAGCAAGGTTGCCCAAGCCTTGGGCATCGTGTCCCCACCCTTTGGGCATCGGTTGCCCAAGGCTTGAGCATCGTGTCCCCAAGCCTTGGTCCTTCCTTATTTTGTAGTTCCTTATTCCTATTGTAAGTTGACAATTATTTTCTCTATTCCTAATTCTACTTGTCAATCTTCTATCTTATTCCTAGTTAGTATTTACATACTGTATTTGTCTTTAGCTCTTCCACCTTTCTATGAAGAATGAATGTGTCTTCTATGAAGACTAAGAGCAGTCCTCTATGAAGACTAAAAGTAGTCCTCTATGAAGGCTGAAATAGCATTCAGATGACAGGTGATGAAGAGTGAATTTTTACCCTTCATCTCCAGAACCCCAGTGTTTATCGGGGTTTCAGGCGAAAAGATGAAGGGTGAAGAGTAAATGCCTATACGAGCTGAAAAAAGTGATTAAGATAGGGGAAAAAACTTGCCCATGGCACACAGTCGGAAATGCTTCATAAAAATTATTATTAGAATTAATATATATATCGAAGAACTTCATCATATACTCTTACTGGAATTCAAATTCAGGACTTATATAAAAAAATAAAAGGTGTATCCCATTGCTGAGATACACCTTATTATATATATTCGAATCTGATGATGATTAATCAACTTTCTTCGGATGATTAATCATTGTTGTGATCCAAAGAATCGTTGAAATCCTTAGGAGCCTGCTCATCATTACGATGCTCATAACGGCGTGGCTGACGAGCTGGACGCTCACCACGACCCTCATGACGGTCATCACGACGAGGGCGACGCTCACCACGCTCTGGACGTGGACGACGCTCACGCTCAACATAACCCTCTGGCTTCTCCATCAACACACGGTGAGAGAGCTTGTACTTGCCAGTCTTAGGATCAATCTCCATCAACTTCACCTTGATCTTGTCGCCTTCCTTGATGCCAGCCTCTTCAACTGTCTCAAGACGCTTCCAATCAATCTCAGAGATGTGGAGCAAACCATCCTTACCAGGGAGAATCTCTACGAAACAACCGTAAGGCATGATAGAACGAACAGTACCCTCGTAAACCTCACCTACCTCAGGAACAGCTACGATAGCCTTGATCTTACCCAAAGCAGCATCGATAGAATCCTTGTTAGGAGCAGATACCTGTACGTGACCCTTACCATCAGTCTCCTCGATAGTGATAGTAGCACCAGTTTCCTCCTGCATTTGCTGGATAATCTTACCACCAGGACCGATAACAGCACCGATGAACTCCTTAGGAATATCGAATGCTACGATACGTGGAACCTGTGGCTTCATCTCAGCACGTGGCTCAGAGATTGTCTCCATCATGCAGTTGAGGATGTGCTCACGACCAGCCTTAGCCTGCATCAAAGCCTCCTCGAGAATCTCGAAACTCAAACCATCACACTTGATATCCATCTGTGTAGCGGTCAAACCATCACGGGTACCTGTGGTCTTGAAGTCCATATCACCCAAGTGGTCCTCATCACCGAGGATATCACTGAGGATAGCGTACTTGTCCTCACCTGGGTTCTTGATAAGACCCATAGCGATACCTGAAACTGGCTTCTTCATAGGAACACCTGCATCCATCAGGGCGAGTGTACCAGCACAAACAGTAGCCATAGAAGAAGAACCGTTAGACTCGAGGATCTGGCTTACCAAACGAACTGTGTAAGGGAAGTCAGCAGGAATCTGACCCTTCAAACCACGCCATGCCAAGTGACCGTGACCAATCTCACGACGGCCTACGCCGCGCTGAGCCTTAGCCTCACCTGTAGAGAATGGAGGGAAGTTATAGTGAAGGAGGAAGCGCTGGTAGCTCTTCTCGAGCACACCGTCGATAAGCTTCTCATCCATCTTTGTACCAAGAGTACATGTAGAGAGAGACATAGTCTCACCACGCTGGAAGATAGCGCTTCCGTGAGGCATTGGGAGTGGAGACACCTCGCACCAGATAGGGCGGATATCTGTAGTAGCACGACCATCAAGACGCAAGCCCTCATCGAGGATGCAACGACGCATAGCATCGCGCATTACGTCATCATAGTAGCGGGTAGCCTCAGCGTGCTTCTCCTCCAAGTCTTCCTCAGAGAGATCAGTATGAGCAGCGTCATACTTCTCAAGGAAGTCAGCCAAAACCTTGTCGAAAGCATCCTGACGAGCATGCTTCTCCAAAGCCTGGTGGTTGATATCGTAAGCTGGCTTGTAAAGCTCAGACTTGATCTGCTCACGGAGTTCCTCGTCGTTGATCTCATGATCATACTCACGCTTCACGTCAGTACCCTTCTCCTTAGCCAACTCATACTGGAGCTCGCACATAGGCTTGATAGCCTCGGCAGCAGCCTTGAGGGCACCGATCAGATCCTGCTCAGAAACTTCCTTCATCTCACCTTCCACCATCATGATGTTCTCCTTGGTAGCACCTACCATGATATCCATGTCAGCCTCTTCCATCTGCTGGAATGTAGGGTTAACAACATACTCACCATTGATACGAGCCACACGAACCTCAGAGATGTAGTGCTCGAAAGGAATATCTGAACAAGCCATGGCAGCTGAAGCAGCGAAACCTGCAAGGGCATCTGGCTGGTCAACACCATCGGCTGAGAGCAACATTACCTGTACGTAAACTTCTGCATGGTAGTTAGAAGGGAAAAGTGGACGCAAAGCACGGTCCACAAGGCGAGAGGTAAGGATCTCCTCATCGCTGGCTTTGCCTTCGCGCTTGGTGAAACCACCAGGGAAACGACCTGCAGCACTGTACTGCTCACGATAATCTACTTGCAAAGGCATGAAATCTGTACCCGGAACTGCATCCTTTGCTGCACAAACAGTTGCGAGGAGCACTGTGTTACCCATGCGGAGAACCGCAGCACCATCAGCCTGTTTTGCAACTTTTCCGGTCTCAATTGTGATGGTTCTTCCATCAGGCAACTGAACACTTTTTGTAATTACGTTCATCTAAAATTTAAAAACTTATTGTTTTGTCTAACATCTAATATCTAAAACGCTGCAAAGATACCTTTTTAATTATTAATAAACGAATAAATGTGCAACTATTTTCTGCTTTTTTAAATATTTTATCTATCTAAGAGACCATATTCACAATTTTATTGCTACCTTTGCAGTCGATAATTTTGCAAAATACAGAAATTCATGAAAATAACCAGATTTTTTTCAGTGGCAGTGATCATGGTTGCTGCGCTGGCTTTCACTTCTTGTCATAACAAGAAATTTCATATCAACGGCAACATTACTGAAGCCAAGGACTCCATGCTCTACCTGGAGAATATCGGTCTGAACGGTCCTGAGAAAATAGACTCGGTGAAGTTGGGCGAAGACGGTTCCTTCGCTTTCGAAGAAAACGCCATGGACTCTGTTTCTCCTGAGTTCTATCGCCTGCGTATTGCCAACCAGACCATCAACCTCTCTATTGACTCTACGGAAACCATCCTCGTAAAGGCTGCATACCCTACGATGGCTTACAAATACGAGGTGGAAGGTTCGGAGAACTGTTCTACCATCAAGGAACTGTCGCTCAAGCAGATGAACCTGCAGGCTACCATCAACAGTATCACCAAAAATCCAAACATGGGAGTTGACTCCATGAACGTGGCAATAGCTCAGGTGATCAACAGCTACAAGCAGGACATCAAGACCCGGTATATCTTCAAGGCTCCAATGAAGGCTTCTTCCTACTATGCTCTTTTCCAGACCATTCAGGTAGGTGGCACCAACACCCTGCTGTTCAATCCACGCAACAACAAGGATGACATCAAGGTGTTTGCTGCCGTGGCTACCAGTTGGGATACTTACTATCCTAACGCTGAGCGTGGCAAGAACCTCCACAACATCGCCATCCAGGGCATGAAGGACGTTCGCATCATGGAAAGCCAGATGGCAGAGCGACAGATTGATGCCAGCAAGGTGAGCGTAAATGGATGCATCAACCTCTCGCTGACAGACAACAAGGGTGTGGTACGCAATCTTACCGACCTCAAGGGCAAGGTAGTGCTGCTCGACTTCCATCTCTTTGCCAATAGAGAGAGTACCAAACGTATTATGATGCTCCGCGACCTTTACAACAAGTATCATGCTGCAGGTCTGGAGATTTATCAGGTATCCGTAGATCCAGACGAGCATTTCTGGAAGACTTCTACTGCCGGAATCCCCTGGATTTGTGTGCGCGACGAAGATGGCATTCAGGGACAAAGCCTGGCAAGCTATAATGTGCAGAGCATCCCTACCTTCTTCCTGATAGACCGCAACAATACCTTGCAGGCTCGCGATGCACAGATCAAGGACATCGATGCAGCTATCAAGAGTCTTCTGTAAGACCTTCAAGGGTCTTCTATAAGAAAAGGTTTCTAACTAACTTACTCTATCAACATTCATCAACATGGACAGATAAAACCATTAAAATAAAAATTATAAACTTAATACACTAAAAAATGAACAAGAAATTCTTTTCTTTAGCAGCCTGTGCTCTCATCACTTTGGGAGCACAGGCTAAAGTTAAATTGCCACACATTCTCGGTGACAACATGGTTATCCAGCAGAACTCAGAAGCCAATCTCTGGGGATGGGACAAGCCTGGTACGGAAGTGAAGGTCACCACATCCTGGTCTTCCCAGAAATATTCTGTGAAAACCGGGAAAGACGGCAAATGGGCTGTGAAGGTGTTGACACCAAAAGCCAGTTATACGCCGCTTTCCATCACCTTCGATGACGGAGACCAGACAACCCTCAACAATATCTTAGCGGGTGAAGTATGGGTTTGTGCAGGACAGAGCAACATGGAAATGCCAGTCAAGGGATTCGGCAACTGCCCTGTAAAAGGCTACAACAAGGCGGTGGTGAGAGCCAACCAGTATAAAGGCGTTCACTACGTGAAGATTCCGAGCGTGATGAGCAGCAAGCCACTGGACGATGCCAACTGCGAATGGAAGGTAATCAGCCCGGAAACCGTGGGCGATGCTTCAGCCACCGGCTATTTCTTTGCGCAGGTGGTAAACAAGGCGCTGAATGTGCCTGTGGGACTGGTGATGGCAAACAAGGGCGGAAGCCGAGTAGAGAGCTGGTTAGACCGTGACTATCTGAAGAAGAACACGAAGGAAGACCTCGACTCCATCAAGATGACGAAGAATCCTAAGTTCAAATGGGACTTCCTTTACCCTCTTCTCTGGGGCAACGGAACCTTCCATCCTATCCTCAACTACAGCGTAAAGGGTATTCTCTTCTACCAGGGCTGCTCCAATGTGGGCGACCCGGCAGGTCAATACACCCAGCGCCTTGCCGACCTCGTAGCCCAGTGGCGCAGAGACTTCAAGCAGGGCGAACTGCCATTCTATTTCGTGCAGATTGCACCTTATCATAATGGTGATGTGAATGGCGATGCAGGTCCAAGACTCCGCGAGCAGCAGTTTAACGCTGCCAAGGTGATTCCTAACAGCGGCATCGTGTGCACCGAAGACCTGGTTTATCCATACGAGGTAGAGCAGATTCATCCATGCCAGAAGCAGCCTGTGGGCGAGCGCCTTGCCCTGCAGGCCCTGAGCAAGACCTATGGCATGAAGGGACTCTTCTGCGAGAGCATGACCTTCAAGGAGATGAAGATTGTTGGCGACACCGTGAAGGTTCACTTCGACAACACCTACGGAGCCTACAACCGCTTTGAAGGCATCAAGG
Organism: Segatella hominis; assembly: GCF_019249725.2. Classification (NCBI taxonomy): domain Bacteria; kingdom Pseudomonadati; phylum Bacteroidota; class Bacteroidia; order Bacteroidales; family Prevotellaceae; genus Segatella; species Segatella hominis. The sequence continues at coordinate 3,203,879 of NZ_CP137559.1, read as the reverse complement.
GCTTCGAGGTAGCCGGCGAGGACAAGGTGTTCCATCCTGCCACAGCCAAGCATTTCTGGCAGGAAGGCGGCAACGACGGTTGGAACGAGTGCATCATCGTAACCAGTCCTGAGGTAAAGAAGCCAGTGGCTTTGCGCTATTGCTTCCGCAACTTCCAGCTCGGCAACATGGCGAATGCAGGCGGTCTGCCTCTCTTCCCATTCCGTACAGACAATTGGTAATCATCAAAATATCAACAGCGGTCGATCTTTGCCTGAATCAAAGACCGGCCGCTTTTCGATTATAACATGATGATAAATCCTTTTCCATTATACATTAATCTTAATATGAGTCACGTTTTAGATAAATTCAAGTTTTGCCCCGTTTGCGGTTCTCCGCATTTCGAGATCAACAACATCAAAAGCAAGAAATGCAAAGATTGCGGTTTCAGTTATTACCTCAATGCCAGCAGCGCCACAGTTGCCCTCATCGTCAATGAGAAGGATGAACTCTTAGTGGTCCGCCGTAAGAATGACCCTGGCAAAGACATGCTCGACATGCCAGGCGGTTTTGTCGATATGGACGAGACGGGTGAGGAGGCCATGGCACGAGAAGTAAAAGAAGAGACGGGTCTGGAAGCTACGGAAGTCAGCTATCAGTTCAGCTATCCCAACACCTATCTTTATTCCGGCTTCTTAGTTCATACGCTCGATATGTTTTTCAAGGTGAAGGTCAAGGACTTATCTCATGTAGAAGCTATGGATGATGCAGCCGCCTACTACTGGATTCCATTCTCGGAAATAGATATAGACAAGTTTGCTTTCGATTCCATCAAAAAGGGACTTACCAGATTTCTAATGGATCTTCGTTAAGCCACAGATAAATCTTCGTTCCATGAGGGTGTGCCATAAGCCAAATCCCTATACGTATACATAGTCCCACAGATTTCACAGATTACACAGATTTTTTTTTGCTTCAAAAAGATTTGTATAATCTGTGAAATCCGTGGGACTATGTATTTTATTTTTCAGCCTCCTATTGTCTGCTCCTTTCATCTGCTTTTTGCAGCAACGCATGGTGAGCCTCATCAGTTCTCCCCGTTTTACATCACTCCATCTGTATTTTGCAAATGTAGTGAATTTCGCTCTGTCAAACCATCTTTTTTCTCGCAAAACATTTAAAAAACTAAAAAAAAACACTATATAATAAGGTATAAGCAAAAAGTTTATTTACTTTTGCAACCAAAAGTAATTGTGTAGAAGCTTATGCAAGAAAATTTAGTAATCGTCGAGAGCCCTGCAAAGGCAAAGAAAATCGAAGAGTTTTTAGGTAAAGACTATAAGGTGATGTCTTCTTACGGCCACATTCGTGACCTGAAAAAGAAGGAACTTAGTATAAACGAGCAAACCATGGAACCAGACTACGAGATTCCTGATGAAAAGAAAAAGCTCGTTACAGAATTGAAAGCAACTGCGAAGAAAGCCAAGAAGATCTGGTTGGCTTCCGATGAGGACCGCGAGGGAGAAGCCATCAGCTGGCACCTTTGCGAAGTTCTCGGATTGGATGAAGAGAAGACAAGCCGTATCGTCTTCCACGAAATTACAAAACCGGCTATCTTGGATGCTATTCAGCACCCACGCCACTTGGACATGAACTTAGTGAATGCCCAACAGGCTCGCCGTGTCCTCGACCGACTGGTGGGTTTCAAGCTTTCTCCAGTACTTTGGCGCAAAGTGAAACCTGCTCTCTCTGCTGGTCGCGTACAGAGCGTAGCCGTCAGACTCATCGTAGAACGTGAGCGCGAAATCCAGAAGTTCAAGAGCGAATCTTACTACCGTGTTTCTGCCATCTTCGCATTGATCAACGAAAACGGAAATGCTACGGAAGTGAAGGCTGAACTGGACAAGCGTTTCAAAACACATGAGGAAGTAGAGGCTTTTCTGAAAAAATGCAAGGATGCCAAGTTTACAGTAGAAGCTGTCAACAAGAAACCTCTGAAGCGCACACCAGCCCCTCCTTTCACAACCTCTACCCTACAGCAGGAGGCTGCCAGAAAGTTGGGATTCACCGTGAGCCAGACCATGATGATTGCCCAGAAATTGTACGAAAGCGGACGCATCACCTACATGCGTACCGATAGCGTCAACCTCTCCACCCTCTGCACCAATGCCAGCAAGGATGAAATCATCAAGGTATATGGAAGCGAATACAGCCAGCCACGCGCCTACCACACCCATTCCAAGGGAGCACAGGAAGCGCACGAGGCTATCCGCCCTACCTATATGAATGAGATATCTATCGACGGAACCAGTCAGGAGAAGCGACTCTATGAACTGATTTGGAAACGCACCATCGCCTCTCAGATGGCTGATGCGCAGATAGAGAAAACAACGATCAACATTCATATCGACAATGCTGAGGAGAAATTCGTTGCCAATGGTGAAGTCATCACCTTCGACGGATTCATCAAGGTTTACCGGGAGTCAACTGATGATGAAGATGGTACAGAAGATGCAACACACATCCTCCCTGCCATGAAGGAAGGAGACGAACTGCAGCGCCGCGAAATCACCGCTACAGAGAAATTCTCGGCAGCACCTCTGAGATATACCGAGGCCAGTCTGGTAAAGAAACTCGAAGACTTAGGAATCGGCCGTCCTTCTACCTATGCGCCAACCATCAGCACCATCCAGCAACGTGAATACGTGCAGAAGGGCGACAAGAAGGGCGTTGAGCGTTCCTATACCATCGATTCGCTGAAGGGAATCAAGGTGACACAGAAAGTGAAGAAGGAAATAGCAGGCAACGAAAAGGGAAAACTGCTGCCTACAGATATCGGAATCGTTGTCAACGACTTCCTGATGGAAAACTTCCCTGGCATCATGGACTACAACTTCACAGCCAATGTGGAACAGAAGTTTGATGACATTGCCGAAGGAAAGACCGAATGGAACAAGTGGATGAAGACATTCGACAAGGATTTCGAGCCGGAAGTAAGCAAGGTGATGAATGCCCGCAGCGAGCACAAGGCTGGCGAAAGAGAATTGGGAACAGATCCTAAGACAGGCAAACCGGTATTCGTCAAGATAGGCCGATTTGGTCCTGTGGCACAGATCGGTTCTGCCGAAGACAAGGACAAGCCACTCTTTGCCCAGCTCCCTTCCAACCTGAGTATCGAAACCATTACGCTGGAAGAGGCACTGGAACTTTTCAAGCTTCCTCGCGAACTCGGAGAGTTTGAGGGCACCAAGGTGAGCGTAGGTACAGGTCGTTTCGGTCCATACGTGCAGCACAACCGCAAATATGTTTCCATTCCTAAGGGAGAAGATCCGATGACCATCACTCTCGACAGAGCCATCGAACTCATTCAGGAGAAGAGAGAGACTGAGCAGAAACGTCACCTCAAGAGCTTCGACGAAGATGAGAAGCTGGAACTTCTGAACGGAAAATATGGTCCTTACATCGCCTACGATGGTAAGAACTACCGACTCCCAAAGAACAAGATGGAGAATGTAGAAGCACTCACCTATGAAGAGTGCATGACCATCATCAAGGAAGCACCGGAGCCAAAAACGGCACGTCGCAGGAAATAAAAACGCAGATAGAACAACAAGAGAGAAATGAAATCAATCATCATCATAGGATATATGGGCGCCGGCAAAACAACTGTCGGCAAAGCCCTTGCCAAGGAACTCGGCGTCATGTTTTATGACCTGGATTGGTATATAGAAAGCAGGATGCGCAAGACCGTGAAGCAAATCTTCGACGAAATGGGAGAAGAGGGATTCCGACAGATAGAGCACAACATGCTGCACGAAGTAGCTGAGTTTGAAAATGTTATCGTCAGTTGCGGAGGAGGCACACCTTGCTTCTTCGACAACATAGACTATATGAACCAATGCGGAGAAACCGTCTATCTGAAGGCATCCGCAGAAACACTTTACGAACATCTGAAGATGGGCAAGGGAGTACGCCCTCTGCTGCTCAACAAGACACCAGAGGAGGTTCAGGTATTCATCAAAGAACAGCTCAAGCAGCGCGAGCCTTTCTACAGCAAAGCAAAGCATATATTCGACATCAGCGTGATGGATGATTTCGATAAAATCAATGATACCGTCCAGCAGCTACGCAAGCAGTTGGGCATTTAAAAAAGAATGAGCAGTAAAGGTAAGCACCCTCAGAAAAAGGTAGCTTACCTTTATCACGTCAATATCAAAACAACATTTATAATACAGACTAATAGCAAGAACAAGAACAGAAAATGAAGAAATGGACTATTGAAGACTCGAAGGAGCTCTACAACATCAGCGGTTGGGGCACTTCTTACTTTGGCATCAACGAAAAGGGTGATGTCTATGTAACTCCATGCAAGGACAATACGCAGATAGACCTGCGCGACATCATGGACGAGTTGGCTTTACGGGACATCAACGCTCCTGTATTGCTCCGTTTCCCAGACATCCTCGACAACCGCATTGAGAAGACAGCCAGCTGTTTTCAGAAAGCCAAGGAAGAGTATGGATACAAGGGAGAAAACTTTGTCATCTATCCTATCAAGGTAAACCAGATGCAGCCTGTCGTGGAGGAAATCATCTCTCACGGTAAGAAGTTCAACCTCGGACTGGAGGCGGGTTCCAAACCAGAACTTCATGCCGTCATTGCCGTGCAGGCTCAGAGCGACTCGCTCATCATCTGCAACGGTTACAAGGACGAGAGTTATATCGAACTTGCCTTGCTGGCACAGAAGATGGGCAAGCGCATCTTCATCGTGGTGGAGAAACTCAACGAGCTGGACATCATCGCCAAGGTGGCTAACAAACTCAATGTAAAACCCAACATCGGCATCCGCATCAAGCTCGCTTCTTCAGGCTCTGGCAAATGGGCAGAGAGTGGTGGCGATGCATCGAAGTTCGGTTTGACAAGTGCCGAACTCCTTACCGCCCTCAACAAGATAGAGGAGATGGGCTTCCACGACTGCCTGCGCCTCATCCACTTCCACATCGGAAGCCAGATTACCAAGATCCGCCGTATCCAGACTGCCCTCCGCGAAGCAGCACAGTTCTATATCAACCTCCACAAGATGGGCTACAATGTAGATTTCGTAGATTGTGGTGGTGGTCTTGGCGTGGATTACGACGGCACCCGCTCTTCCAGCAGCGAAAGTTCCGTGAACTACTCCATCCAGGAATATGTGAACGACTGTGTCTATACCTTCGTGGATGCAGCCAACAAGAATAATATCGAGCATCCTAACCTCATCACCGAGAGTGGCCGTTCGCTTTCAGCCCACCACTCCGTATTGGTCATCGACGTATTGGAGACCGCTTCCCTGCCGGAAATGCCAGAGGAGTTTGAGGCAAAGGAAACCGACCACCAGTTGGTCAAGGACCTGTATGAGATATGGGACAATCTGAATCCGCGCAACATGCTGGAAGACTGGCATGATGCAGAGCAGATACGTGAAGAGGCATTGCAGCTCTTCTCTCACGGCATCGTAGATCTGAAGACCCGTGCAGAGATTGAGGCGATGTACTGGAGCGTGTGCCACGAAATCAACAGTCTTTCCAAGCACATGAAGCATGTACCGGAGGAACTCAGAGGATTGGACAAGATTCTTGCAGACAAGTATTTCTGCAACTTCTCCCTGTTCCAGAGCCTGCCAGACAGTTGGGCCATCGACCAGCTCTTCCCTATCATGCCTATCCAGCGCCTGGACGAGCGTCCTACCCGTAATGCCACCTTGCAGGACATCACCTGCGACAGCGACGGCAAGATAGCGAATTTCGTGACCGATGGTCATATCGGCAACGTACTCCCACTTCATCCATTGAAGAAGAACGAGCCATACTATCTCGGTGTGTTCCTCGTAGGAGCTTATCAGGAAATTCTGGGAGATATGCACAATCTCTTCGGCGACACCAATGCTGCCCATATCTCTGTAAAGGACGGCAAGTACTGCATCGACCAGATATTCGACGGCGAGACCGTGGAAGAGGTTTTGGACTACGTTCAGTACAATCCTAAGAAACTCGTCCGCCAGTTGGAGCAGTGGGTGACCAAGAGTGTGAAGGAAGGCAAGATTTCGCTCGATGAAGGCAAGGAATTCTTGGGCACCTATCGCAATGGTCTCTTCGGATACACTTATCTTCAGTAAGTGAAGAGTGAAGAACGAAGAGTGAAAAATTCAATTGCTTTTCTATTAAACATTAAACACTACACATTAAACATTATAACAATGGAAAAAGTAACAGTAGTAAAGGTAGGCGGTGCCATTGTAGAAGACAGCGAGCAGTTGGCACAGCTCCTGAAGGATTTCGCAGCCATTCCTGGCAAGAAGGTATTGGTGCATGGCGGTGGTCGCCGTGCCACCAAGGTAGCTGCAGCCCTTGGCATCGAGAGCAAGATGGTGAACGGTCGCCGTATCACCGATGCAGACATGCTGGAAGTGGTGACCATGGTTTATGGTGGACTGGTCAACAAAAACCTGGTGGCAAAACTCCAGGCAAACGGTGTGAATGCATTAGGTCTGACAGGAGCCGATATGGATGTCATCCACAGTCATAAGCGCCCATTGAAGGACGGTATCGACTTCGGCTTTGTAGGCGATGTGGAACGTGCCAACGGCAAGATGCTTCAGACATTGCTGGAAGAAAACATCACCCCAGTAATGGCTCCGCTGACCCATGACGGCAAGGGCAATATCCTCAATACCAATGCCGACACCATCGCCAGCGAGACCGCCAAGGCACTGGCACCTTACTACGATGTGACATTGATATACAGTTTTGAAAAGAAAGGCGTACTCAGCAATCCAGACGATGACGATAGCGTGATTCCAGTGATTACCCACGCCGATTTTGAGAGATACAAAGCAGACGGAACCGTAGCAGGTGGCATGATTCCAAAATTGGAGAATGCACTCGCAGCCATCGATGCAGGAGTAAAGGAAGTGATTATCACCCTCGCTACTGCCATTGACGGAAAGCACGGAACGGTGATTAAGTAAAGAGTGAAGAACGAAGAGTGAAGAATTCATTTGCCCTTCATTTCTTAATAAGAGTTAAAAATAGAAATAATTTAAGATTGGTTGTAACTTTCTTATAACATAGTCGTCATTGATAATAGAGGGATGAAAGAAATCAGTTTCCGAAACGATGTTTTGCCACTGAAGAATAAACTCTTCAGACTGGCTCTGCGCATTACTCTCAACAGAGAGGAAGCAGAAGATGTCGTGCAGGATACAATGATTAAAGTCTGGAACGCCCGCGAAAGATGGCAGGATTTGGAATCCATCGAGGCATTCAGCCTAACCATTGCCCGCAATCTCTCGCTCGATCGCATCAAAAAGAAAGAAAATCAGAATGATTCGATAGAAAACGAGAAGATAGAGCAGCCAGACACCGCTTCTACCCCATCCGAGCGAATGATTCAGAAAGACAAGCTGGACATCGTGAGGAAAATGATAGACGAGCTGCCAGAGAAACAGCGCTCCTGCCTGCAACTGAGAGATATCGAAGGAAAAGCATACAGGGAAATAGCTGAAATCCTGGAAATAACCGAGGAACAAGTAAAAGTAAATATCTTCAGAGCTCGTCAGACAGTAAAACAAAGATTTCAACAATTCGACAGATATGGATTATAAGTACATCAACCAACTTTTGGAACGCTACTGGAAGTGCGAGACCTCTTTGGAAGAAGAGAACATCCTCCGCACATTCTTCAGCCAGGATGAACTTCCTGCCGAGCTGGAGCCGTATAAGTCTCTCTTTGCCTATGAGTTGAGCGAGACCAAGAACGAGGCTTTGGGAGAGGAGTTCGACCAGAAGATGATGGCTATGATCGAAGATGAATACACCAAGGAGCCTAACAAGGCAAAGGTTGTATCGCTGACAGAGCGCCTGAAGCCATTATTCAAGGCTGCCGCTGTCGTAGCCATCTTCCTCACTTTGGGCAATGCTGCTCAGGTTCCATTCCAGGAAGATTCTCAGAATGTTGAAAACGTGGGAGTTATCAAGGCGACAAGAGGCGCTTCTGTTGCATTGAGTGGAGATTCTGCCAAGGTAGATTCCATGCAGCACACCAGCATCGACAAAATGACTGTTGATCAAGCCTCTCCCACCATATTAAAGTAGTAATTTCTATGCTTTCTCTATATAAAAAGAATCATGTTTAGTAAAACAATTCGAAACTGTGAAGTTTCATTTCTCTCAAATTTTTCATAACATACTAACGTAATAGGGCTGCCAGAATATTCTGGCAGCCCAACTTATTTTTATTCACTTCTTACAGGTTGCACAACATATCCTTTATCTCGCAACAAGGATATCAAGCCTTTATCTCCTGGGAGATGCATCACTCCAACGGCTATCAAACAAGCCCTATCCTTTAAATGACCTTCTATCTTTTTCAACCATTTGATATTTCTTTCGGCTACCATTTTCGAGTCATCCACTCCTTTGGGAATTAAAGACTGACTATGGGTATATAGCTTCTCTAATTCACCAGACAAATACATTTCATGGCAAGGTACTGAAGCCGACACCTTTTCAATTTGAGAAATCACATTATATAAATCCACAGCTTGCTCTTTCAAACTCTTATGGTATTCGGCAGTATCCCTTATTGTTTCTACCATTGTCCTTGCCAATTCCTCATAAGTTTCCAATCCAAAAACTTTAATATTCTTCTGCAATGCATCACGATATAGACAATCATCAACACTTACAGCCTTAACATTCCCCTTTATCTTCATCAATCGAAGGCGCTCCACCCAGTATGCAGGTTTAAATTGCACATAAGAAGATCGGTGCAACTTTTCGCAGAAAAAGTTATCTACAAGCCGAAACTGCTCTTCATTATCATATAAACCATGATAGCTTTCACCTTGAGGCAACGTATTATAATCGCTTGCTTCATCTGCTTTCATAAAGACAGAAGCAGATGCCATACAATCAGCAACAACAGCAGAATCATTAAAATTTTTACTCTGCTCAAGATACATACAAGACACATCCTCTAAGACCTCATCCAACTGAGGAAACGCCGTGAAGATTTCTTTCTGTGTAAAGTTATGCCCGCCACCATGCATCGTACCAAACAAGTATGATTTGTGCGACAATCCGTTACCAGATATTTCCCACAGCATACCATCCTTCTGGCTGTTCAATTTCACTTTCGAGCAACCTCGACATCCACTACAGAAACATACCGCAAAGAATAAAACCAGCAAGCCAAGAAGGCTTCCTCCTTTTCTATTTTTCTTCATTTTCTTAAAATTTAAACCATACTAAATAACGTAAGGAATACGTTATTTAGTATATATACATGAAACTAATGTCCTTTCATACTTTCGCAATATTTCTGCATACCCAATTCAAACCCTGTGCAGGTAAAATTCGGAAGGAAATAATTACAAAGAAGGATATATCATATCGTTTATATATCTATCATATGGAATCTATTAGGAGAATAGACTTAGATTGAATAACATATACATAATTCTGCCACAGACCTCTTATCCGAAGACTGATTATTTGTCATTCCCACTTGTGAGAAAGCAAGAGCAGGCATCAAAAGAAGCAAAATTGCACTGAGTTCAGTGCAATTCTTTATAAAAAGTGCACTAAAACCGGTGCATTTTCATAAAATATATGTATCTTTGCAGCATATTCATCAATTTAAAGCAAATAATTATGAAACAGCTACAAGCAACATTTTTCTTGCCACTCTGGTATCGGTCTGTACTCAACTGAGCCAAAGACTGCAAGGCAAACAGCTTATACTCCTCACCTTTCTCACCTCCCACATACTGCTGGAGTTCCAACAAGGCATCTGCCACAACACAAGCAGCACTGGCGTCCTTAGGAGCGCCACCTTTCACCCCACGAGGATCATCCATATCCCAGAGAGGAACGAGATCATCGCTCGTTTCCTTCAATCGCTTGATATAGATGTCGGTCACTTTCTGAGCGAAGTCCAGGAATACCCTGTTGTGCGTATAGCGATAAACCATCGTATAGCCGTAGATGGCCCAGCTCTGTCCTCTTGCCCACATCGAATGGTCAGCATAGCCCTGATGGGTCACACCTTTGATGAGATCGCCATTGATGGTATCATATACTGCCACATGATAGCAGCTGCCTTGCGTACAGCCTCATCCTTGGTGTTCTGATAATCCATCCAGAGAATGCCCGGCCAGAATCCGTCGCACCACTCCTCAGGAGTTGCCTTGCGGCAGTTCCATCCCTTCAGTCTGTCGCCCTTCAGGATATTGCGCGGTTCCATCGAGAAGTCATAACAGCCATCCTTCTGGCGCAATTCATCCAAGGCTCTACTCACTTGCTTGTGGCAATATTCTAATTGCTTATCCACATCAAGCACCCACATCTTGTCTGCCGCAGAGTTCTTATCCGAAGCCTGATGATTTGCCATTCCCGCTTGCGAGAAGGCAAGAGCAGACATCAAAAAAAGTATTCTTCCTATTTTCATCGTTATTGTTTATTATTAATACGAATCAAATAAGAAGAATACTTATTAACAAATTCTTTTGGATGCAATAAATGATTGATTTTCCCTGCATCAGGGGATTAAGAGAGAAGAATTACAGCGTAAAACGATAGCCCACAGAAACCGTAAAGGCATTCGTCTTAGACTGGCTTGGCATATTGGCCATCTTATCCACCTTGCTCAATCCTAACTGATATCTCGCATCCAATATCACATTCTGATACTCGTAAGCCACGCCAATCGGAATAGCAACATCACATTTCTTAGCTGGCCATTTCTCATCAAAGGATTCTTTCTCCTCATACACCGAATGGCCGGAATTATCAATCGTAATTTCCGAAGAATCCCCCTTATATTTAGCATCACCCAAGAGGAAGCCAGCCTGTACGCCCAGTAGCAAAGCCAACTGGCGTGTGACGTAGGCCTTCACCATCAGAGGCACTTGAATATAGTTCAGATCCACGTGCTGGTTGTTGTACCCCGTCAGCACCGTCTTGCCATTATCCTTACTTTCCGTCTGATAACTTGGCCATCGGAAACCCTGTTTGGCATAATAAGCTCCCAAGCTGATGCCCACCTGTTCAGTAGCCCGATATTCGAAGTCAACACCGCCCATAAATCCAGCTTGATATTTGGATTTCATATAGTCAGCATTTTCTTCAGTCGTGAAATAGATTTTATTATTACTCCAATTAGAGAGCACCACACCAATGCGAGGGATAACAGATATTTTCCCCACAGGATTTTCTACATCTTGCGCCACGGCTGCCATTACAGAAAGCACCATCAAGGCGACTGCCATCATATACTTTTTCATACTATTCATATTTTGAGAATGATTATATAAGAAAAACGGCACAATTCCATAAATATTGCATCAAGAATCTGCAATTTTTCTTATGACGCATTCCCCATATTTCTTAAGTTTCTTATTCGTTATGCAAACGAAGCTGATTATCCAAGCAAGTAACTTTAGTTAAAGTTCAATAATAAATATCACTTTAATTATCAGACATTTGGAAATATCTTTGAAAAAGATTATCTTTGTGCAAGATATTTCTAACGCAAAGCTTATGGAATTTAAGAAACTCATAGATAGAGGGGCAGAATTAGAGCGAATGAATGAAGCCCTTCATAGAGAAGATACTCAGTTTATCGTCATTTATGGTAGGCGTAGAATCGGTAAGTCAGAGCTTATCAAACGCATCGTCAAAGCACGGCATAAGGCGATTGTTTGGCAATCTGTCGAGCCACAGAAGAGCGCACACTATCCCTATTCAAGTTCTCACCCTCTATCCTTGCCGAATGCACGATTTCTTGTGTTAAGGAGTCGAGCATGGATTGGTTTCGCTCCTCGAAACCAAACATGGAAAGCCTGCCCAGCAACTTTCCCCTCAGCATATTCACTTCTGCCAAGCTATTGCTAAAACAGGCATTGTCCCAAGTCATGTGAGGCCAATCCTCTTGCTGCCAAATATACATTGTTGCTTCCCTCATAATTGATTCTTTTGGCGAAAATATAAAACATTTTAGCGGATTATGCAAGTTTTGCGGAGATTATTCGCATTATTCTCCGCATTTTTGCGGAGAATAGGAGAAAATAGCATCGCTATAGCGACTAAATCGAGTAGAAAAAAGCCCCGACTACCCAATGGGCAACCGAGACTTTCACTATCACTACGATAAAACTAACAATTCTTTATTTTACAGGAACAAATCGCAGGGCTGCACGCTCTACCTTGAGTACTTCCATCCCTCTGGTCCATACCTTGCCGTCAGGCGACTGCAAGGTTTGCTGGGCATACACTTGCTCTACTACGCCCCATATTAAAAACAAGAAGAGCAAAACACCTTTCATTCGATTTTTACATGTCATATTCCTTATTGTTTTGTTTCGTTATTACTTTATCATCGTTTCCATCCCTATAGCGGAGCTTTTTAGTCCCTACTAGGGATGAGGCTCAATCGCTAGTAGGGACTAAAAGGCGACACTATTGGGTGTGTCTATCGCTTATATGGATAATACGTACTAAATGGACTTATTACTTAAAACGAATGATAAATGAAAATATTTCCCTCATTTATGCGAGAGTTTAGAAAAAAGTTTGTATTTTTGCAGTGGGTTCGTAATGAAGCATCTTACAAGATAAAATCACGTAACCGAGAAGTCATCTTCAAGGGCATCGAGCTATCATGCTATTACGAATGGTATGAAAGAGTGAAATATAGGACATAAATATTATAACAATGAAGACGACATCTGAAATACTAAACCTTTTGAAGTCGTACAAGAATATCGCTACTTCAAAATATGGATTGACAAAGATTGGCATCTTTGGCTCAGTAGCTCGTGGTGAACAGACTGACGAGAGTGATGTTGACGTTTGTTACGAAGGCAAGGCTCCTTCTTTCTTGACATTAGACTTGATACAAACCGACTTGGAAAAGTTGTTTGGAGCCAAGGTCGATATGGTTAGGGTAAGAGACAGGATGAATGGCTTGCTTAAACAAAGAATCATGAAGGAGGGGATTTATGTTTGATAAAGAGATGGTATTGGATAGCTTGCAGAATATTCGTTCGGCACTCCAAATGATACAAGAACGTACTAAGCCCATCAAATGCTCCGATGACTTCGTCACTTCTCCAAGTGGTACACTTCGCTTGGATGCAGTCTGCATGAACCTCATAGCCTTGGGGGAAGCTGTCAAAGGACTTGACAAGATGACCAAAGGAGAATTTCTTCCCAATTATCCACAGATTTATTGGAGTGGAGTCATGCGTATGCGTGACAAGATAGCCCATCACTATTTTGAAGTTGACCCAGAGATCGTCTTTGTCACTATTCAAGAGAACATTCCACCGATGATTCTAGTCATTGAACAGATGATAAGAGACATCAAGAAATAACATAAGACATTAAAATGTATAACCATTTAAAAGTAGAATAAGAAACAGACAGAAACAAAGAAACATTGACATAACATATTGAAGTAATCATAATTACGCGTTTACTATTTATTCGGAACATCCTTGAAATTTGGCGATAGATAAGATGTTAATCCAATAGAATAAGTTCGTAAATGCCCATGCTATAGCGTGGGCTGAACTTATCTTGGATTAACGGGCCACGCCAAATGCCTAAGGATGTAGATAAGGGAAGCTCACGCTTCTTTTATGCTCCATCTTTAGGCATTTGTTCGTTTAAAAAGCCCGTTTTTTCTGACAAGATAGTTCTACGCTCCTTTTTAGCTATAGCACATTATGCCAACACTTAATTGGATAGGAAAAGACAAAGTGGTGGGGCATCATAATGATGTACCCTATCATGTATTGGAACATCAATACGGTTATTCTGCCGAAAAAGGGCAGACAACAGAACCAACCCATAGTGGCAACATGATTATCCATGGAGATAATCTGTTGGCACTCAAATCTCTCATGCCCATGTATGAAGGGCGAATCAAGTGCATCTACATCGACCCACCTTATAATACTGGCAATGAGAACTGGGTTTATAATGATAATGTCAACGACCCACATATCAAGAAGTGGCTGGGTGAAGTAGTGGGCAAAGAAGGAGAAGACTTGAGCCGACACGACAAGTGGCTCTGCATGATGTATCCTCGTCTCGTATTGATGAAGAAGTTATTAAGCGAGGATGGTGCTTTAATTATAAGCATTGGATTCCATGAATTCATTTCATTAATAACTATACTTAAAGAGCTCTTCTCTACAAAACAAATCGTTACGATAACAGTACAAACATCAGGAGGGAAACCATCTGGAGGTTTCAACTATCAACACGAATATCTAATATTTGTTGTAGATAAAGAGTTCAAACCGTTAATTATAGATTTCTGTGGAGGTACTAATCGGCCTCCTTTTGAAGGTATGACACTAAGCACGTTCAATAAAGCAGAGCGTCCAAACCAAACATATCCAATATTTATCAATAAAAAGACTGGAAAATTCGAAGGTTGTGGAAAATCTATAAAAGAACTGCAAGATGAAGGCTATGAGCAAGATTATATTGACAAATATGTTTATAACTATTCAACAGCTCCTCATGATTGTGTGGCCATTTGGCCAATTACCAGCAAAGGAAAAGAATGCGTATGGAGACTCATACCAAAACGCATTAAACAAGATTACGAACTTGGCTATATTAAAATAACACCTAACATTATAAAAACAAGCAAGAATCTATACAGTATTCAATACCTGCCTGATGGTGTTATAAATAAAATAAATAAAGGCATACTTTCTGTAATCAGCCGAGACAATATAAACAAGACGCTTGAACTCAGTGACAACTCTACTGAGGGGAAACAGATTCCTACAATTTGGACAGAAAAAGCCTTCTACACGGTTAAAGGTTCATCCTTATTAAAAGAAATCTTGCCTGAAGCAGAAAAGAAATTCAATTATCCCAAGCCTATAGCACTAATCAAATCTGTCATTCAAATCATATGCAACTCTGAGGACATCGTATTGGATAGCTTTGCTGGAAGTGGCACAACAGGACACACCATCATTGATTTAAATAAATCATTAGACTATGAATTAAATTTCATATTAATCGAAATGATGGATTATGCAAACAACATTACTGCCGAGCGTATGCGCCGCGCCATTTCAGGCTATCCCTTCAAGGGCAAGAAAGAAGAGGAAATTTACAGCAAGAAACTGACAGCCAAGAACATCCTCAAAGCCGAAGAGTTTTTGAAAGAAGCCGAAAGCATCTCTATTGAAAAGGCCAACGAATATACCAAGATTAGCAAGCCAAAGATTGCAGACAACTGCCTGAAAGTAATCGGCACGAAAATATATGATGACAAAATGGAAGGCTTAGGCGGTGCATTCGACTATTACGAATTAGGTGTCCCACTCTTCAACGAAGATGGCAACTTGAACGAGGAGGTCGGCATAGACAAGATAAGAGAATACATATACTATGCCGAGACCAAGCAGCCTCTCTTACGCCAACAAGACAAGGACGAAGAATTCCTACTCGACGAGTGCAACCGAGCAGGCTATTACTTCTATTATCAAACAGACAAGGCA
Organism: Segatella hominis; assembly: GCF_019249725.2. Classification (NCBI taxonomy): domain Bacteria; kingdom Pseudomonadati; phylum Bacteroidota; class Bacteroidia; order Bacteroidales; family Prevotellaceae; genus Segatella; species Segatella hominis. The sequence continues at coordinate 3,188,329 of NZ_CP137559.1, read as the reverse complement.
ACAACACTAAGCTACGCAACATTGGCAAACATCGTAAAAAACAAGCACGAGATGTACATCATCTACGCCGACCGTTGTTTGCTCGATGAGAAGTTCATGACTGAGCATCACATCAAGTTCAAGAAGATACCACGTGACATTAAACGATTTTAGATTATGGAATTAAAACAATATCAGCAAGCAGTCCTCAACGACCTTGCCCAATACATAGATATCCTAAAGGAGCAAGAAAGTAACCACAAGGCTTTCTCTACCTACTGGAAGCAAAATGGCATTACCCTCCAACAAGGTGAGGAGACCTTTCATCCCTATTGCGACACCATGAATGGAGCTCCAAACATGACGATAAAAGTACCTACCGCAGGAGGTAAGACTTTTATCGCCTGCAATGCCATACGCACTATCTTCGACGCAATGCCTGTGAATAGGACTAAAGTCGTAGCATGGTTTGTACCTTCAGACACAATACTCAAACAGACATACGAGAATCTAAAGAATCCACAACATCCTTATCGTCAAAGAATTGATACGCTCTTCAATGGAAGAGTTGAAGTGTATGACAAGCAAGCCCTTCTATTCGGTCAAAACTTCAACCCAACTATCATAAAAGAGCAACTGAGTATTTTCGTATTGAGCATCCAATCATTTGCCACGAAAGCCACAGACAAGCGATTAGTGTATAACGAAAATGAGAATCTTGCCGAGTTTGCCAAGACCTACTCTCCTAACGAGAAACATATCGAAGGTGCCGACGAGACCTCACTCATTCAAGTCATCGCCCATCTCAATCCCGTCACGATTATCGACGAGAGCCATAACTTCGAGGGTGACCTGCGCATCGATACGCTTACCAACATCAACCCTTGCTTCGTGCTCAACCTAACGGCAACCCCATGCAACAAGAGCAACATCATCAGTTTTGTTGACCCAGCAAGCCTGAAAAGAGAAAACATGGTCAAACTCCCTGTCATGGTGAGCAACTACCAGAATCATATAGATGTAATCAATAGCGCCATAGCCCTCAGAAAGAACTTGGAAGACAAAGCCAAAAGCGAAGAGACGAATGGCGGTGACTATATTCGTCCTATCGTCCTTTTCCAAGCACAACCCAAGAATGACGAAGACAGCGTAACCTTCTCCAACATCAAGGCTAAACTCGTGAAAGCAGGAATCCCAAATGAGGAAATCAAGATAAAGACAGCCAATCAAAATGAGCTGAAAGGCATCGACTTGATGAGCCGAGAATGTCCTGTGAGATACATCATCACAGTCAATGCCTTGAAAGAAGGATGGGATTGTCCGTTCGCCTACATCTTGGCATCGGTAGCCAATCGCTCTTCCAAGATTGACGTGGAACAAATATTAGGCCGTGTCTTGCGCCAGCCTTACACGAGACAGCATGGCAGCGTCTTGCTCAACATGTCGTATGTACTCACATCATCCACCAACTTCCACACCACCATCGACAATGTGGTGGAAAGCCTGAGAATGTCGGGGTACAGCCGTCGTGACTATATCGCAAACGACACGACGACAAACAAGACGGATGTTCCAAATGAACCTATGCTAAACTTCAGAAACGACGAAGCTCTAAAACTTGGCTGTGTTAACGATCCCAAGAATGACGAGACAGCCCAAGAAGAGCTATCCGAATGGAACTTTAAAGCAGAAGATATCAACATACCATCTACCTCACAACAAAAAGCGATACCAGAAGACTCCGCCACCATTTCACTCATGAAACAGGCGGAAGAAATGAGCCGAACTTACGAACGGCAAGTGAAGGAATCCACCAATAGTGGAATAAGCGAAGAAATCATGCAAAAGACAAACATATTCCCTATCAGAAAAAACTACGAAGATTTAGCAGAGAGTATCTTATTGCCCAAGTTCTATGTCAATACCGAAAAAGACTATGGGATATTCGGTACAAGCAGCACCAAGATTCTCGTTACTCCAGAAGTATTGCTCGAAGGCTTCAATCTCTCGGCAGAAGACCGTCACATCGAATTCAACTATAACACTTCCAACATCAGAAGGATTGACATTGACAAGAACAACGAGAATGACATCACCGCTTTTGCAGTCAAGGAGAAAGAGGCCTTTGAATTAGAAAACTTCTATGGCAACATCCAAGACAAGAATAGCATTATCGTTCAGTTGTCTAAGTCCATCAGAGATATGACGCAAGACAACAGCATATCTGACGGTGAATTGCATACCTACATTACAAACGTGCTTCAAGATTACGACTTGTCGCACCTCCAAATGTTAGGAAAAAACTTGAATGAGACCGTACAGTCGTTCAAGAGCAAAGTCAAGGCTCTCAAAATATCTTATGCCAAAAGAATATTTGAGGACAGGATACGCTCAGGACAAATCTCTTTGCAAGAGACAGAGCACCTACCTAATGAGATTGTATTGAGCAAAGACAAGGCACCAGCCATTGAGAAGAAAATGTATCAAGAGGAAGAAGGCTTCAATGGGTTTGAGAGAACAGTCATTGAGCAGGTAATCAGCCTTGACTGCGTAAAATGCTGGCATCGCAATCAAGAAAGAGGGAAAGGTTTCTGCATCAATGGTTTTATCAATGCTTATCCTGATTTTATCATTATTCTCAACAATGGCGTCACAGTCATGTTAGAGACCAAGGGCAATCATCTTGATGGTTCTGACAGCCAGAACAAGTTGGCTTGTGGAGATACATGGTCTAAGTTGGCTGGAGCTAAATTCTACTATTTTATGGTATTTGAGAATTCCCCCATAGAAGGAGCGGTAAGTGTCAATACTTTCATCAACAATCTCCAGCAATTAGGGGCTAATCAATAGAGAGCATCGACCTGCAACTCTATCACAAGTATTCCCTTGCTCACGAGAAGAAATCGCCTTTATAATGGCTTGGCTATACAACAAAGACAATCCCTATAGCGATGATAAACCATTGCTATAGGGATTGCTTAAAAATTAATTAGAAAGGCTAACTTTTCCATTCTCTGAGCAGACGATGCGCTGCTCAGCTCCATTCTTCAGTTTCACGATGATGCCCACGGCACCCTGCTCACTTGGCGTAAAGTAATCTACCGATGCGATATCGCCAGGTTCTGTATCAGAACTTGGTTCATATACGCAGACGAAAGGATGATTCCACGCCTCACCTTTCTGGCGAGCCACGAAGGTCAATACCGGCTGGTCGATTACCTTATAAGGCTGGTTAGGCATACGCTCGTATTCCAGGTTGGCAGGAGAGAGCGCCTGGAAAATGGTGCGGTTTTCATCCGCCTTCATCCACATCGTCATCGTTATCTCCTTCTGGTTATCCATCGCTGCCACCACCTTTTCATCTTCTATCTTGGTTACGAACTGGGTCTTTACAGAAGAGGTCATTTCGGCACTCACCTTATTATATATATAGGAATAAGCATAGAGATGACCACCGGCAAAGGCGAGTTCCTCGGTAGGCTTCATATCGAGCGCCTTACCGCTTGCAGCATCCATCACCTTCATCTCCTGTCCCAGGTTGTGATAGAAGTAATCGTGGGTCTTGTCGCCCCCTTCCTTCTTTCGGCTGCGGAATACATCGATGTAATAACCGCCCTTATCGCTGGTCTTCACAATGGCGGTGGTTCGCTGCTGCTCTGCCTGTGTTTCTGGCTCAAGGAAGCTTACAGTAGCATAGGTCATCTTTCCTTTTGTTTTACTAATAATACGATTGGGAAGGAGGAATTACGTAGCCTTTTATAGAGTTCTTAATTGTGTTAAAAATACTTCTTCTATAAGGTTATTCTGTTAACCACTTCCAGATAGGAAAGACTTCTATGGTTATGCCATCTTCCTCAATGATTTCTTCTTCATCGTATGTTATGATGATGGCTTTCCTGATAGGATAAACCTTATTTAGGGCGATGAGTGCTGCTACTTCTCGCTTCCGGGTATCCATATCTTCAAGACTGAAGGAAGCCTGTATCGCCAGTCCTTCATCTGGAACGTAGAAATCCACTTCTATGTTCTGGTTGTAATAATACAGTTTCGGCATCTCATAGTTTCTGTTGTATTTCTTATGCAAGGTGATGGCGCATAGATTTTCCAACAAAGGCGACTTTGAGTCAGTAAGAAAGATGCTCAGCAAACCATTATCAGTAAAGTAATGCTTCTTGGCAGTTTCCTTTTCAGCAAATTTAGAGGCATAGTTGTCTAACGTAAATAAGAGACAAGCCTCTTTGGTGTATCGGATGTAGTCAATCATGGAGGCAGTATTGGTAGAAACGCCGGCACTCTTTACCATGTTGGCAAGTCTGTTGTAGGCAGTTGGTTGCATGATATTATCGGCAAGCCGCTTGATGGCAAGTCGTAAAGCATGATCATTCTTGATATTGTTTCTCTGCACCACATCGCCCAACACGATTTTCTCATAGAGTCCATTCAGCCAATGACGTTTGTTCTTATAAAGAAGAAGTTCCGGGAAACCTCCCCATTTGAAGTATTCCGAAAAGAGTTGCTGTACTATATTTTTTTGCTTGCCATACTGCCAGTTCTCTTCGAGCGTAACGCCTTTGGCAACCAGATATTCTTTGAAAGAGAAAGGAAAAACCTTTTCGTCAAAGTAACGGGCTCCCAGAGTTGTGGCGATGTCACGGCTCAGCATCTTGGCATTGGAACCCGTGATGAATACCCTATATTTCTGATTGGCAAGACGGCGTGCAAAGTGCTCCCATCCCTCGATATTCTGAATCTCATCGAAGAATAGGATAGGTTTATAGGAGTACATGGTATTGTATGCCTGCAGAATCAGGTCAAAGTCTTCCACTTTCATTCCGTAGAGGCGTTCGTCGTCAAAGTTGATATAGACGAATTCCCTGATGTCGTGCCCTTCGGCAAGGAATTGTTTGGCACGCTGATAGAGCAGATAAGACTTTCCTGCCTGACGGATACCTACAAGCACATATCTTCCCTGCTCCTCAAAGTCGAAAGGTCTCTGATAGAGTTCTATCTCCTGTATTTCGTTTTGTCCCTCCTTGATGAGAGTCTTGAAAACTTCTTTTTGCATGGTTCTATCTATTTGATTACCGTGCAAATATACGACTTTTATTTTTTGTTACCAAATAAATTACGCCAAATTTGTTTATTGCCAATAAATAAATCTGCGTTTTTTGTTTATTACCAATAAATAAATCTACTATTTTTTATTTACTGACAATAAACAAATCTACTACACACTCTTTTTAAACATATTCTTATATTGTTGTTTGAGACTTCAAAGTTACGAAAAAATCTCCAGACTACAAAATGTCAAAGAACGAATGTATGTTAAACTTTTAAACGAAACCACTTTTTAAAGTGGACTCATTATTCAATAATCAAAAAAAGGCTGCACCATTTTTGGAGCAGCCTTTTTCCTATATCGTATTTTATTGAAAGCTTTCTATTTAGTTATGATTCGCTCATTTCAGAATTTAGCAGGAACATTTTTCGGTTTCTGAAGCCTCAAGATCATCTGGATAAAACTTGGTATCATGATACAGAGCGAGAAGCCTACAGCGTAATATACAGTCTTCTCATCGCCATGGAAGAGGTCGATGAGCTTGCCATCACTCTGTGGCATGAGATTATTCAAGACATAAGCCATCGTATTGTTCACCCAATGCATCAGAATGCCCGGAACAAGACTTTTGGTGCGATAATACATCCATCCCAAAAGCAAGCCCATCAGGAGGGCATTGATAAACTGCGCCTTATTGCCATGTATCAAGCCAAACACAGCTGCAGAAATGAAGATGGCAACCCAATGATTCTTCTTGCTTACCATATCAAGCAAAGTACGGAGGATCGCACCACGGAACACGATTTCCTCTGCCAGAGGTGCCAATATACCGATAGCTACATAGCCCCAAGGCTCCTTCATCAGCGAAGCAAATACCCGCTCGGTATCCGCATCCATCTCGACGCCTATCTGCTCATAGACAAACTCCAATGGAATGATAGCGCCCAGAGTAAACAAAGCTACCCACAACAGACTGATCCAAGGCTTTGACTGCAGATAGTTACGGGTAATGGGAGTCCATTTAGCCTTCAGGAAAATGATGAGGGTGATGACATTACTGAATACCGTAGTCAGCGCCGTCAGGATGGCATTATTGCCCGTATGCATAGCAAGAAGAGTTGCCTGATAACCTTCGCCCTTGACAGCAGCCCAAATGCCTGCTCCAGCATAAGTCAGAAATATCTGTACGACTATAAATATAATAATGTATAAAACTATGTCTGTCAGACCTTTTTTAAAATTAATCTTTGCCATTATCAATCTCCTTATTTAAAAATTCCATTACTGTTTTTTCATCTTCCTTCAACTGTTCTGCCAATTCCTCTGGACTATCAAATTTCTGTTCGCCACGGATTCGCTTGATGAAGCAGACAAGCAGCAGTTGGTCGTAGATATCACCCTCGAAATTGAAGATATGCGTTTCCAGCGTAATCTGCTTGCCATTAAAAGTTGGTCGGTTGCCCACATTCATCATGCCTTGTTTCCAAGTCATAGAGTTCTCTATACGAACCTTTACGGCATAAACTCCTGTAGCAGGAATCAACTGCCCGAAATGCGAGATGTCCAGATTAGCTGTCGGGAATCCGAGTTTTCTACCCTCATGATAACCATTCACTACTTTACCGATAATGGTATAAGGATAACCCAGACACTGGTTGGCCATCTCTATTTCACCTTCTTTCAGGAAGGAACGGATGACAGAGGAAGATATATTGATGTCATCTATCCGGAAGGCATCGTTTTTGATGACCTCAATACCCAGTTCTTTGCCGTAGCGCACGTAATCCCCGAAAGTCTCAGAACGGTTATGACCAAAACGATGATCATAACCGATGAACAGTTTCCTGACATGGAGATGGTCGTGAAGTATCTTCTGCATAAACTCGCATGCAGACATCGCAGCCATCGCCTTATCGAAATGCAAGACAACAGCATTATCCACCTCTGTTTTTGAAAGGAGGAGAAGTTTTGAATCGAGCGTACTCAACATCTCCGGCTGATAATCGCTTTGGAGTACCTTGCGAGGATGCTCATCGAAAGTAATGATGGTGGATTGCAAATTCTCCTGACTGGCGGTTTCTACAAGATGGCGGATCAGGAACTGATGTCCACGATGCACCCCGTCAAAGAAGCCGATAGTTGCTACGCAAGGCTGCAATTGTACAGTTTCGTTGTAATGTATTGTATTCATTCTATCTTAATCATTGGACTATCTTCTCTTAGCTATCATTCTCTTGAATGCTCTCCACAGCTCGCCCACCCAGAGCACAACAGAGGTGGAACCGATGATGAGCAGCCACTCGTGGAGCGACAATGGTGTGGTGCGGAACATTTCGCCACCAAAGGTTACGATGATCCACTGACCCACCAATACCAGTACAAGCACCAGAATCATTCCCTTATCCTTCAGGAAATGGCGGAAAGCAGTATGATGGCTCATCAGTGCCTTGGCATTGAAGAGGTTCCAGAACTGGATCATCACGAAGGTGGTGAAGAACATGGTCAGTTCATGCACATCTACTCCACCCTTGCCTCTGCGCTCGCAGTAAACCAGCAGGGCAAACATCACGAGGAAGAAGACGATGCCGCAGAACAGGATACCGAAACCGATGCTCTTGTTGATGATGAAATCGGATGCCTTGCGTGGCTTATCCTTCATCACCTCATGAGATGGAGGCAATGAGGCAAGTGCCAAGGCTGCGAAGGTATCCATGATAAGGTTCACCCAAAGAATCTGGGTTACCGTCAACGGCATTTCAGTTCCGATAACTGAGCCGCCAAGCACCAGCAGGAGGGCTGCCACGTTTACTACCAACTGGAAGAAGAGGAAGCGCTGCAGGTTGCGATAGAGCGAGCGTCCCCACATCACGGCGTTGGCGATAGACTTGAAGGAATCATCAAGCAGGGTCATATCCGAAGCCTCCTTAGCCACGGAAGTTCCCGAACCCAGCGACAAGCCCACGTGAGCATAGTGAAGCGCCGGAGCATCGTTGGTACCGTCGCCTGTTACGGCAACCACCTCGCCACGCTTCTGGAGCATCGTCACCAGTCGCTGCTTATCGGTAGGACGGGCACGGCTCATCACTCGGATATCCTTTGCCCGTTCGTAAGCCTCTTCGTCAGAAAGAGCCTCCCACTGTTCGCCCGTAATCATCTGCTGGTCGAGCGAGGTCAGAGAGCCATCTGCTCCGATATTCTCAGGCTCATCTTCGAAGACACCTATCTGCTTACCTATCTCCAAGGCGGTGGCAGCCGTATCACCCGTAACCACCTTCACCTCGATACCCGCATGGCGGCACTCCTGCACGGCGGCAGGAACATCCGGACGGATAGGATCGGCAATGGCTGCAATGGCCTGCAACTGAAGATCGTTGGCATCGAGAAGCGCTACCACTTCGGCAGTAGAGGTTCTGGAAGTTCTCATGATAGAAGCTTCTATCTTCTTATAGGCGAACGCCAGGGTTCTCATCGCCTTATGCTGCCACTCATCGAGTTCTTCGGCTGACTGTCTCAGCATTCTATCTTCGATGATGCATTTCTTCATCACGATTTCAGGCGCACCCTTCACGAAGAGATAGGTCTCGCCATCAACTTCTGCCAAGGTTGCCATCATCTTTCTCTCAGTAGAGAAAGGCAACTGCTTGAGCACATTCACCTGCTTGCGGAGTTCTTCATAATCCTTGCCCTGGGCATCGAGCCAGAGCAGGAGAGCCGACTCGGTAGGGTTTCCGATAGGTTTGCCGTCATTCAACTCGGCTGTAGAGTTGAGGGCAATGGCAGTATCAAGCAGCGCCTCATCGCCTTGCTTGAGTTCCAGGGCACTCACCTGCATTTTGTTCTGGGTAAGCGTACCGGTTTTATCGGTACAGATCACGGTAACGGCACCCATGGTTTCGCAGGCATGGAGCTTGCGCACCAGATTGTTCGACTTCAGCATCCTTCGCATGTTGAGCGCCAGAGAAAGGGTAATCGCCATCGGCAATCCCTCCGGCACCGCCATCACAATCAGGGTAACAGCCATCATGAAGTATTTCAGCACGATTTCTGCCATATAGAAATAATCCTTTCCGCCCCATACCGGATTGGTGAGGATATCGTGAATCAGGAAGATGAAGAAGGCTGCCACAGATACTACAGAGCCTACCTTGGAAATCATCTTAGCCAACTTGTCGAGCTGCATGTGAAGCGGTGTCTCCACCGAAGTCTGCTCGGTAGATTTCTTCGCCACCTTACCAATCTCGGTAGCATCGCCCACGGCTGTAACTACGAACTCGCCCCTGCCATTCATCACCATGGTAGAACGGAGGATGACGTTGCGAGGATAGGCTCCATCGCCACCGCCTTCCAGAGATTTCTCGGCAACAGGTTCGCCCGTAAGGGCAGATTCGTTAATCTGCAGGTCGTTGCAGACGATGAGTTCTCCATCGGCAGGCACCTCGTCGCCCACTTCCACGAGCACTACATCTCCTACCACCACATCGTGGCGCGGAATCTCCATCACCTTACCATTGCGGCGCACCTTAACCGGCTGCTCTTCGCTGAGCGCCGTGAGCAGATTAAACTTCTTGGCAGCATCGCGCTCAAAGTAGAAGCCCACGGTAGTAGCAAGGAAAACTGCCACGAAGATACCGATGGTCTCCATGAAATTCTTTTCGATAAAAGCAAGGATGAGGGATACGAAAGCCGCCACAAGAAGTATCTGGATAATCGGGTCGCGATATTTATCCAAATACAGTTTCCATAATGAAGTACGTTGAGGAGGGGTAAGCACGTTCTTGCCATGCTGTTCCCTACTCTGTTTAACTTGTTCATCGGTAAGACCGATTCTTTTATTTTTGTCTATGTCCATTTCTGAATAGAAATACTTTTTCTTTTTTGTACGATTAATAAGTACATACGCACGTGTGCGCACATAATTTGGTGCAAAGATACGCTATTTTTCTGATTCTAAGAAAATTTTTAAGATTTTATTTGGTTATTTCCCTAAAATCTAGTATCTTTGCACTCGAATTTAATAAAAATTCAACGGACTTGTAGCTCAGTTGGTTAGAGCAACAGACTCATAATCTGGAGGTCCTAGGTTCAAGCCCTAGCTGGTCCACATTGAAAATCAAGCAGTTAAGCAAAAATAGCTTAACTGCTTTTTTCGTTTTCAGGAAACAATGATTGAAACCGCACATTCAAGTATGCAGAAAGAATGCATCTTCAAAAAGCAACACCGTAATTCCTCTTTCAAAATTTGGTGGTTTCAATTATTTGCCGTATCCTTGTGCCATATTAAAAAAGGAGAACACTATTATAACTTAAACTTTTTAAGTACCTGAGCAACAAAAAGTTGCTCAGAATCTTTCCATGTCGAAGAATTCACTTATCTTAGTGTTGCAAAATAAGCAAGAGAATTCTACGGTCGAGTAAGTGGAGGGAATTTCACCCTCCCTTCTCTCGGAACCGTGCTTGACAGTCTCACATCACACGGCTCTTCGTACTTAACTCTTTTGTTTATTAGTTTATATTCTTTATTAACCTAGACGTGGATAGGGTACAATGGTTCACTTGCGTTCATCTCCTTGACACATACCTTGCCAACCTTACGGAAGACTTTCAATTGTCGTTCGCTACTCATCTGTTTCCATCAGAGCAGCACAAAGTGGTTTGCAATCAGCACCTGCATGCCGAATGCGGTGGGTCTGCCACCATCTCTTTAGAAGTTACGACAGAAATCTATCAAATATAGCCAATATCAGACTTCATTCTGTCTCAGGACACACAATTTCTGTCAAAGGTACAAAAAAAAGAATAACACATAGTCTTCACGTATCCATTTTTTAGTATGTGGTCATATTTTCTTTTGGATAGATTCTTTTTTTCGAGGCTTTTGAGATACCCATAACTATTCGTTTGATTGTTTACAAGAAGTCGCTTTGACGCATGGCAACGATTTGTAGATCTTCCATCGCAGATCCTCCTTATCTCTTACCTCATTGAGATATAATATAGATGATCGGGTGGGTGAAAAGCCTTCGGATGTGACATCGTTGACAGTCACCCGATAACTTCCATCCGTAGTATCGTAGACTGCAGCAAGCGATGGCCCCGTCATACTTTCATGGGGCGCAAACTCGCTTGGCTTATATTTACCATAATTGCGTTCTTCAGCCAGATAGACTTCCTTACAATCCACTTGCGCCTTGTCACCATACACGGCGTGTACATGATTGATATAACTGTCGGAAGCATAAACACCTGGACGTGCATCGGGATTATTCTTATGATGCCGGTCCAAGAAACCAGCATGTATGAGTACGGCGAAAGAGGAACTGTTAGAATAGACGCTGTCAACTGCCACTTTTCCATTGGATGAGCAATGCGGTTGCATCAATACTGCAGCCCGCCCATTGCAGTTACGAACATTCACGGCACGGATGTCATACACACCTTCATAGAGTCCACCAGCCCCAGTTTCCAATCGAAGTGTAACCCCACCTTTAGCAGAAATATCATGAAAGAAAATATCTCTTGCTCCATGAAGTTGACATAGTCCGTAGCCAGAATGCGCATTGTCGATGTGGCAATTTCGAATCTCTCCACAAGTGGGTCTGGAAGGTGAATCTTCCGATGTATTCAAACGGTTACCATTCTTTGACTTCATCGGTGTCAAAGAGATGCCGCAGAACTTTGTAAAGTTGTCCTTTATAAAAGCATCGGCTATCAAGAAATTTCGCACTCTTCTCAACAATGCGAAACGAACAGGACTAGCATTGCCAGAATCGAAAAACGAGAAGTCTACATAATATTGCCCACCGTCACCACGAATAGAGCAATTTTCAATGAAAGAATCGTCGGTAGGACCTGAAAAATAGAACATGGCGGTGTTTCTGTTTTTTCTCTTTAAACTTGAAAGCGTGAGCACTGTGCCAGCCTCTATCACCAGATGCACATTAGAACACATTCGTATCTCAACTATGTGATAGTTCCCTTTAGGCACAATGAGCCTGCCGCCACCAGAAGCCGACAAGTCTTCAATGGCATTTTGCCAAATTGCTGATTGGTCCTCGGGACTGTCTGGCTTTGCGCCATAATCTACAACCATGTTCTTTTGTAAAGCACATTGTTCTGAAGTATCCTGAAAATGGGACACAAGTTTTTCTGCGGAGACTGCGTTAAGAATGCAGCAGATTATTCCGATTGTTGTTATCAATATTCGTTTCATGAGTTCTTCTTTATCGTCAAAACGGCAGACTTTTTATTTTTACAAGAAAGCAAGTTTTTATTTTGTAGAGTTATTGTCCATTGGTCGTGGTCCGAATTTACCGCGCTTAGGACGTTGTCCCTTCTTGCCCTTACGCTGAGCGAATCGCTTCATCATATTCTTCTCGATTTCGTATACACGCTGAATCTGCTTCTGCGTCATAAACTTCGAGTATTCCTTGTAATACTTCTGTCGTATGTCGAGAATCTTCTCGCTCATTTCGAAGCGTTTCTTGATGTTCTGCCCAATTTGCTCCTCATTGTTATTGCCATTGCGACGAGGACGCGAACCAAGAGCCCAAATCTCCTTCTGGCATTGTGTATAGGTGTTAATGAACTTGGCTGTAGTCTCGTCGTCAAGAGCAAGGTCATTGGCTATATACTTAGCCTGTTTTTCTGAGAGTTGCTCGCGTGTGAGGCGCTGCTTTTTGTTGGGAGCCTGAGCGAAAGAATTGACGGTGAACATCGTCATTGCGACGACCAGCATCATTACGTTGAAAATCTTTTTCATAATCTTTGTTTTTTAGTTTATGTTATATATATATTTGCCTTAATTGTTGATGAACACATCATCCTGATACACATCCAAGATATAAGCCTGGTCGCCCTCGGATAGTTGTGCGAAGGCTTGCTCAACATCCTGAATATCGCTCGAAGCCGTTGGCGTATTGGGAGCTAAGAAATGTATGTTGATGACAAACATTGCCGCAACAGCAGCTGCTGCAGACAACGATACAGGCCAAAGCCACTTACGGACAGTACGCCGATTCGTCTTAATCTCCGTATTCTTCTGTGGCATATCCTGTACGGCATCAAGGATGTTGCTCTGCATCTTGGCGAAGAAATCGTCGGGAGTAAAGTATGGCATACGTTTGCCCACTTGGTTGAAATCGAAATTCTTTTCCATATCCTTAATCGTTTGAGTTCATATACTTGATTATTTTCTCTTTAGCAACATGATAGCTTGCCTTGACACTTGCGGCTGTAGAGTCGGCTATCTTGGCTATCTCGTCAAACCCGAGTTCGTCATAGTAGCGCAGGTTGAAAGCCAACTGCTGCTTGGGGGGAAGTGTTAGAATCGCCTTTTGCAGCTTCACCGCAACCTTGTCGGCATAGTCAACGTAGTTGTCGGCAGCAATGATTTCCATGCCTGTAGTAACCGAATCGAGCGATACCGTCTCCTGACGGCGCTTACCGATGAGCCGCAACGCTTCGTTGGTGGCAATGCGGTATAGCCATGTGCGCAATGAGCTGTCGCCACGAAACTGTTCGAGCGACCGGAACATCCTTACAAAAGTCTCTTGCGTGGCATCCTGGGCATCATCGTGCGACACCACCAGTCGACGGATGTGCCAGTAGACAGGCTCCTGATACTTGCTCAGCAGCATCCTGAAGCCTGTCTCCCGGCTTGTGTTCAGTGTTTCTATTATATCATTATCATTTATCGTCATAGCCTCTACTTCTATCTGTTACATCTATTTGACCTCGATAATGATGAAAAGTAAAAATGAAAGTTTGTTTTTTGATGTCGGTCATCTGAATCTCTACATAAGAGATACAGGTCGAGTAAGTGGAGGGAATTTTACCCTCCCTTCTCTCGGAACCGTGCTTGACAGTCTCCCTGCAAAAAAAAGAAAAATGGTGGAAACTAGCAAATTATGCGTGTTAAAAAAATAATAACATTCTACGAAAATCAACATTTTTCACTGAAAGGAAACATCTCATACACATCAGATACGGGTAAGAACTACGATTTCAACACGGCTGACACTCTCAATACTTTACTGCTCAATTGTATGTTTGCATCTGCCAACTGAAAGAGGATGAGATGGATGGTAACAATGTTGCGACTTATATGATGCAAGGAAGCAACCATAACGATGCAAGGAAACAATTATAACGATGCAAGAAACCCTTATTTGTGATTGCATGACATTTGTCATGCGATTATACGACACTTGTCATACAATCGGATGACAAATGCCGTATAATCACACGACATATACCAATGTATAAATAAACCTAATATTTTACACCAAAAGATACAAGTTATCACATTATTATATATATTTGCATCATCTTTCATAGAAGACAAAGAATATAGACCTTAATTCAGTAATGAGAGGATGTGTACACGCAAGAAGGACGTTGAAAGGCTTAGTTGCGGATTTGAGGATACCATATAAATATAAGCAATGAAAGAACAAACTTCTCGATGAGCTATAATCTTCACAACAGGAGCCTTTGCAACCAAGTTGCAGAAACCTTTTCGTAATTTTGCAAACGAAATAGAAAAAGGAACGAATGTTCCGGAATGTATAGAACTAAAAGTATTGTAAAATTATGGAAGAAATGAAACTTTCTCACGAACATCATCATGAACATCATCATGAAGTTCATCACGGACATCATCATGACTGCTCATGCTCCAAAGAAGAACATGAGCACCAGGGATGCGGTTGCCATCATCATGAACATCACCATGAAGAAGGCGGTTTGAAATCCAAGCTCTTTCTGATAGGAGCTACCATCATCCTCCTGATCATCGCTGTTTTCATCGAAAAGAATTACGACCTGGCTACCTGGCAGTTGCTCCTCGTCTATCTCATTCCTTATTTATTAATAGGACATGAGACGCTGGGCGAAGCTGCAGAAGGCATTGCCAAGGGCGATATGTTTAACGAAAACTTCCTGATGGCTATCGCTACCATCGGAGCCCTTTGCATCGGATTTTTCCCTGGATCAGACACAGAATTTCCAGAGGCAGTCTTTGTGATGCTCTTCTTTCAGGTGGGCGAACTCTTCGAAGGATATGCGGAAGGAAAGAGCCGTGACAGTATTTCACATATGATGAATATCCGACCAGACGTGGCGAATGTTGAAAGAAATGGAAAGGTAGAGGCCGTTTCGCCTGAAGATGTAAAGATTGGAGAAACGATTGTAATCCGTCCGGGTGAGAAAGTGCCGCTGGATGGTGTTGTCATTGAGGGCAATTCTGCCTTGAATACAATTGCCCTGACGGGAGAGAGTATGCCACGGGATTTGAACGAAGGCGATACTATCATGTCCGGTTGCATCAACCTTTCAGGAGTGGTTCGTGTACGCACCACCAAGAGTTTTGGCGAAAGTACCGTATCCAAGATTATCTCTCTGGTAGAGAGTGCAGACAAGAACAAGTCGAAGAGCGAGGCCTTCATCACCCGTTTCGCCCGAGTCTATACTCCTATCGTTGTTTTCGCAGCCATTGCCCTGGCGGTTATTCCTCCATTCCTGGCAGCAACAGGAATCGTAGGTGAAGGAACCTTTGGCGAGAACTTCCCATTATGGCTCAACCGCGCCTTGATATTCCTAGTAGTTTCCTGTCCTTGCGCCCTGGTCATCAGCGTGCCCCTCACCTTCTTTGGCGGCATCGGCGGAGCATCCCGGAACGGTATTCTCATCAAGGGCAGCAACTATATGGATGCTTTAGCCAAGGTGGGAACCGTTGTGTTCGACAAGACCGGAACTCTAACCCACGGAGAGTTTGCCGTGGCAGCTGTTCATGCAGATGCTTCCTGCCCAGACCATCCATCCCATGATGCAGATAACGTGCATACTGGCGAATATTCTGACAAGGAGAAGATTCTGCTGCATCTGGCGGCTCATGCTGAACATTTCACTACCCACCCTATCGGCGCAGCCCTGCGTACTGCCTTCCCGCAAGAAGCAACGGATGGCTGCGAGGTGACCGATGTAGAGGAAATTGCAGGACAAGGTATCCGTGCCCAAGTGAACGGAAAGGTGGTTTGCGTGGGCAACAAGAAGATGATGGAAAGCATCGGTGCCCAATGGCACGACTGCAACCAGGTTGGAACCATCATCCACGTCGCCATTGATGGCAAGTACGCAGGACATATTGTGATCAACGACACCCTTAAGGAAGGAAGCGCCCATGCCATCAGAGAGCTGAAAGAACTGGGAGTAGAGAAAACGGTAATGCTGACGGGCGACCGCAGAGAAGTGGGAGAAGATGTTGCCCACAAACTGGGACTGGACGAGTGCCGCGCAGAACTGCTGCCAACCGATAAGGTTTCGCATGTAGAACAACTGCTGAAGACAAAAACAGCAGGCAAGACGCTCGCTTATGTAGGCGATGGCATCAACGATGCCCCTGTATTGAAGCGTGCCGATGTGGGCATTGCCATGGGTGGACTGGGTAGCGATGCAGCCATCGAAGCTGCCGATGTAGTACTGATGGATGATGACCCTAGAAAGATTGCCCTTGCCGTAAAGATAGCCAGAAGAACCATTCATATCGCTCACGAGAACGTGGTGTTTGCCATCGGAGTAAAGGTTGCCGTACTGATTCTCGCCACCATTGGTCTCGGCACCATGTGGATGGCTGTCTTTGCCGATGTAGGTGTTACGGTACTGGCTGTATTGAACGCCATGAGAAGTTTGGGTAAAAATCGTCTTTTTTATCGTTAAATACCAAAATAAGTTGTATCTTTGCAGCCGAATTCTAATATACAATACTGAATGGTTATGTATAAAAAAGACATTTTGATTATGAATAAGATTATCAAACTCATCTTCGTGCTCTGCTGCTTCTGCGGCATTGCACAGGCTCAGCCTCAACGCCCTAAGCTCGTTGTAGGCATCGTTATCGACCAGATGCGATGGGATTATCTCTATCGCTACTACGCCCGCTACGGCGAAGGCGGATTTAAGAGAATGCTCGGAGAAGGATTCAGCGTAGAAAATTGCAAGATTCCTTATATCCCTTCGGTTACAGCCATCGGTCACTCTTCTATCTGGACCGGTTCCGTTCCTTCCATCCACGGAATTGCAGGAAACAACTTCGTGAAAGATGGAAAAGTAGTGTATTGTACTGCCGACGATACCGTCAACCCGGTAGGTTCTGACAGCAAGGCTGGCAAGATGTCGCCTCGCAATCTGTGGGTAACCACCATCGGTGATGAACTCCGTCTGGCTACCAACAACCGCTCTAAGGTGATTGGTGTAGCCTTGAAAGACAGAGCATCCATCCTCCCTGCGGGCCATCACGCCAATGGCGCTTTCTGGTTTGATGACAAGTCGGGCAAGTTCATCACCAGTACTTTCTATATGGATAAGTTGCCTGAGTGGGTGAACAAGTTCAACAAGCAGAAACTCCCTAACAAGTATCTTTCCAAGAAATGGGAGACGCTCTACCCTATCGATTCCTACAAGGAGAGCACCAGCGATGACAACAACTACGAGAATGGAATTGTTGAAGGCGAGAAGGCGGTATTGCCACTCGACCTGCCTACCTTATATAAAAAGCATGGTTACAAGATTCTCCGCAGTACCCCATTCGGCTGCAACCTGACTTTCGATATTGCCAAGGCTGCCATCGAGGGCGAGAACCTGGGTAGAAACACAGATACTGATTTGCTGACCATCAGCTGCTCCAGCACCGACTACATCGGACATCAGGTGGGCGTGAACGCCATCGAAACAGAAGATTGCTATCTCAGATTAGATAAGGCATTGGCAGATTTCTTCACTTATCTCGACCAGACCGTAGGCAAGGGAAATTATCTCACCTTCCTCACCGCCGACCACGGAGGTGTGAACAACGCTACCTTCCTGCAAGACCAGCGAATCCCTGCCGGCATCTGGAACAAGAAGGGACTGGTAGATGAATTGAATAAGAGTCTGAAGACAAAGTTCAACACCGACAAGGACCTAGTAAAGACCATTATGAACTATCAGGTATTCTTCAATACAGACATCATCGAAGAACTCGGTCTGGATTACGCAGCCATCAAGCAGGTGGTAGTAGACAGACTGAAGAAGGACAAGGACGTGCACTATGCCTTCGACATGGAGAAGACCTCTATCGAGAGCATTCCTGCAGAACTGAAGTTCCGTGCCATCAACGGCTACAACCGTGAGCGCAGCGGAAGTGTCCAGATTGTCTTGAAGCCTGGTCACTACGATTATTACAGCAGCAAGGGAACTACCCACGGAGCATGGAATCCATACGACATCCATATTCCTTGCCTGTTTATGGGTTGGGGCATCCAGCACGGCGAGAGTGCCCAGCCTCACTATATGACAGATATTGCCGCTACCGTATGTGCGATGCTGCATATTCAGGCACCTAACGGCTGCATAGGCACACCGATATTCTAAATAAAAAGCAAAAAGCTAGATAATAAATAAAGGCTAGGTTCCCCAGAATCGGGAAGCTAGCCTTTATTATTTTCTATTCAAAAGAGAAACTCTTTTATGCTTCATGCATGATTGTATTCTTTCATGCATGATTTCCCTAATCATCATTCATGATTTCCATATATTCCTCGTAGGAAATATATCTGCCACCCATCGACTTGAGATGCGGAGTTTCCAGCTGGCAATCTATCATCCTTCCTCTATGTTCTTTCATAAAGCGAGCTAAGAAGATGAGGGCAAGTTTAGAGGCTGACGGAACCTTTGAGAACATACTCTCACCAATGAAGACCTTTCCGATGGTTACTCCATAAAGACCACCTACCAGTTCATCAGTCTCCTTGTCCCAAACCTCTACGCTTGCGGCAAACCCCTGTTCGTGGAGATTAGTATAAGCCTGTATGATGTCCATGCCCAACCAGGCGCCATCCTCCTCGTTGCGATGATTGCTTTTAGCGCATTCCATGATTACCTGATCGAAAGCCTCATTGATGCCCACCGAATACCTGTCCTTATTCATGAGCGTCCGCATCGAATGGCTCACATGGATTTCATCAGGAAAGATGACAAATCTCTTCATCGGACAAAACCATAATGGCTCCTCCTGGTCTCTAAAACTGTACCAGGGGAAAATGCCATTGCTATAAGCTAACAGCAGGCGGTCTATACTCAAATCACCGCCCACAGCAAAGCATCCGTCTGATTCGCCAAGATGGGGATCAGGGAAGTAAATCTCATCAGCAGTATCGTCTATCTGAAATATCATAACTCAAAACTATAGTCTTTAGCATTATTTTTTTGAAGGACGAACATCCTTGATGATGAGTTCCTTGCCGTCAAAGTCAACGATACCCTGACCGCCCTTCTTCAACTTACCGAAAAGCAGCGCTTTCATCAGGATAGGCTTCAGGCGGTTGCCGATGACACGATCCATCTCGCGGGCTCCATACTCCTTGGTGAAGCCCCACTCCAGAATCTTCTCGCGTGCTGCATCAGTAAGCGTTATAGAGACGCCCTTTGTCGCCAATTTTGCATCGAGCTGACGAAGCTTCTTGGCAAGAATCAGTTCTGCCATGTGCTTATCCATATCGTTGAATACCACGGTGTCGGAAAGTCGGTTGATGAACTCTGGTTTGAAGGTTTTCTTCACCTGTGTAAGCATCGCCTCGCCACGGGAAACATTACTGTTGAAACCTACATTTGCCTGTGAAGCATACTGAGCTCCGGCATTTGAGGTCATGATGAGAATCACGTTACGGAAATCAGCCTTCTGACCCTTGTTATCAGTCAGACGGGCATAATCCATCACCTGAAGCAGGATGTTGTAGATGTCGCTATGCGCTTTCTCTATCTCATCGAGCAGGAGCACGCAGTTTGGCGTCTTGCGGATAGCATCAGTCAAGAGACCACCATCTTCATAACCCACGTATCCGGCTGGCGAACCGATGAGTTTTGCCACGGTATGCTTCTCGGTGTATTCACTCATATCCAAGCGCACCAACTCGATGCCGAGTTCTTTAGCCAACTGCTTTGCCACCTCGGTTTTACCTACACCCGTAGGACCCACGAAGAGCAGCGAAGCCAATGGTTTGTCATCATCCACCAGTCCTGCCTTGGACATCATCACAGCCTCAACCACTTTATCTACAGCCTTATCCTGACCATAGATTTTGTCGAGTATGCGCTGGCGGAGCGTAGCCAGGGAATCATTGTTTTCATCCTTGATGGCAGCCGCATCAATCTTGCAAACCTTGGTAAGAATCTGCTGGATAATTGCCTTGGTTACGTAAGAACGCTGGCGATATTCCACAGGATGCACCTCCAGATAAGCACCCGCCTCGTCGATGAGGTCGATGGCCTTATCAGGCAGACAGCGGTTGCTGATGTATTTGGCACTGGCACGCACAGCATACTCTAATGCATCCTTGCGGTAAGTCACGCCATGATACTTATTATACTTATATTGCAATCCCTCCAATATCTTGATAGTCTCCTCCTCAGAAGGTTCCTTGATGTCTATCTGCTGGAATCTGCGGGTAATACTCTTGCTCTTAGACATATAGCGGTTGTACTCCTCGTAAGTAGTAGAGCCGATAAAGCGGATGTCACCAGCCTCCAGATACTGCTTGAGCATATTGGAAGCATCCAGACTGCCGTCAGAACCACGTCCGGCACCAATGATATTATGAATCTCATCAATATAGATGATGACATTACCTTCATTGGCAGCACCAGCCATGACCAGCTTGATGCGTTTCTCAAAATCACCACGATATTGGGCACCAGCCAACATCTGTCCGATGTCCATGCTGTAGATGCGGGCACCTTTCAGACGATCAGGCACCTTATCTTCATTGATAAGTTTGGCAAGCCCATAGACCAAAGCCGTCTTTCCTACTCCCGGTTCACCAATATGCAAAGGATTATTCTTCTCTGCACGGCAAAGCACCTGGATGGTACGATCCAGTTCCTGCTCTCTTCCGATGAGCGGATTATGTTCATCCACCTTTCTGGAGATACAAGTTACAAGCTGGTGCCAGTCATCCGGCATATTACGCCCTTCTTCGTCATAATCATCATCATACTCATCGTCCATTTCATCTGACATGATGCCTGTATCAGAAGCATCACCCTCAAGAGGGTAAAAGCTATCTACGCTGGCAAGGAATTCTCCCTGTCTGTCGCCAATAGCCTTTCCCAACAGGAATGCTGCCTCTGAATTTTGCAGCCCTAACATCGCCTGCACGAAATGAGTCACGTGAACCAGTTTTCTATCTGCAGTCACCGCCAGGGCACAAGCTGTACCAAACATCGTCTTGAAAAGAGATGAAGGTTCTGGCAAATATTTTATTGATGAAGGGACCCGCTCCTGCTTGGCAAGCCAATTTACCAAATCCTCATGCATTTTCATACAGTCCACGTCTTCCTCCTGAAGAGCCTGACAGAAAGAGAACTGTCGCAAGAGTGCCAAGAGCAAGTGCTCCGGCATGATAAACTCATGGTCGAAGAATCGCGCTTGCTTGAGAGCATCATCCATCAAGGCACTCATATATCGGGTCAATCCCATACTATCCATCGTAATAACTTCCTTTCTTTTTAGGTGGGAAATTCCCACATTTTGTTTTACTTATTCTGGCATGTAAGTAAGCTTCAGCGGATACTTTTGTGAGCGAGACCGCTCCATGGCTTTCTCCACCTTGCTCTTGGCAATATCATAGCTATAAGTTCCCACCACGGCTTTTTCTTCATGATGTACCTTGAGCATGATTGTTTCTGCCTCTTCAGCCGACTTGAAGAAGATGGACTGAAGGATGTCCACCACAAAATCCATCGGTGTGAAGTCGTCATTAAACATCATCACCACATAACGTCTTGGTTCCTTTAATCGGGTCTTCTGACGTTCTCGAATTGCTGTTTGTTCTTGAGCCATTGTTTCTTTTATTGTTATTTAGTATAGGCATTTACGATTTCCACCACATAGACATCGTGGAATCCACCTTTCTCTCCATACCATTGCAAGAGACTCTTGTCGAGAAATTTCTCAGCAGTCATTGTATCCTTGAAGAGCTTACGGCACTCGAAGGTCATGCGAGCCTGCTCAAAAGCAATGCTTCCGTTGTCGGTTGCCACAGGTGTCAAACCAGTCTCCTTCGCCTTATCGAAATCACGTCCACTCTTAGAACCACAGAAATTATAAATCTTGCGAGCCTCCTCGTTCTTACCGAGGAAAGAGAGTGTCAAGTATTCATTTTCCTCTATCAACCCATGAGTATAACGTTCTGGGCGAATAAAGATGACAGCCACAGGCTTGTTCCACAACCATCCGAGGCATCCCCAAGAAGCAGTCATCATATTAAACTTATCTTTGTTGCCTGCAGCCACCAAGATCCATTCCTTGCCGATAGTCTCGAACACGTTATCATTGAGCGTTTTAACATCAAACTTTTCCATTTGCTTATTCCTTTCTTATATACCTTGTTTAATTATAAATTATAGGGGTAGATGAGCAATATCCATGCCATTTTCCTCAGAAGTTAATGCAAAGATAGTATTTTTATCCGAAAGTCCATTGCTTTCTGAGAGATATTTTCAACATTTTTCCTTGGTTTATGCAGAAAAGTTTGGAAGTATAGTATTACGGAAGAGTGAATCATATAACCTATCTAATCTAAACACATCATACAAGGGACAGTAAACACATCCATGCAAAGGACCGTTTTGCAAAAAAATCGAATTTTATTTGGTCAGTTCTGTTATTATCAGTACCTTTGCACCCCCGAAAGCCGTCGGCAAAGCGTACCGATAGCTTCCATTTATTATTTATTTTTAAACATTTTAATTTAATGTACAAAACAATTTTCAACAAGCGCAACAGCTTGAAGTTCAACCGATTCTCTAACAAGAGCTACTCACTCTTCGCAGTTTTGGGAAGAGAGGTTCTTGTTGGTGCACTCAGCGTTGCTACCCTGAGCCATGCTAAGGCAGCAGGCGTAAGCACAGAGGGAGCCAAGGTTGATTCTACCCTCTACAAGGGCGGAAAGGCTTACGAGCTGGATGCGGTGAGCGTTACCGGATCTCGTGCGCCGATGACTGTAGAGCAGTCACCTAAAATTGTGTCTGTCATTACCCGCGACGATATTCATCGTGCGGCTGCACAGACTATCAACGATGTATTGAAATTAGCTACCGGCGTGGATGTCCGTCAGCGTGGTGGCTTTGGCGTTCAGACGGATATCTCCATCAATGGTGGAACCTTTGACCAGATTACCATTCTCTTGAATGGCGTCAACATTTCTAATCCTCAGACTGGTCACAATGCTTCTGATTTTCCTGTAGCTCTTGCCGACATCGATCACATCGAAGTGCTCGAGGGGGCAGCATCGCGCTTATTCGGAACTTCAGCCTTCAACGGTGCCATCAATATCGTGACCAAGAAGGCAAAGAATGATGGAGTATCTGCAAGTGTAGAAGGCGGAAGCTTTGGAAGTTTCGGAGCACAGGGACGTGTGCAGACGGCTTATGCCAAAAGCAAGTGGACACACGCCTACTCTGCCAGCGGAGGCTACAAGCGTTCGGACGGAGGAACAGACAACAGCGACTTCGAGAAAGGACAAGGTTTCGGACAGGTAAACCTGAGCTACGACCAGTGTTTCGACATCAATGCTCAGGTGGGTATCTCTACCCAGAGCTACGGTGCCAACACTTTCTACAGCGCCAAATACAACAACCAATATGAGAAGACAGACCATGGTATGGCTTCTCTCAACCTGAGTCTGCACAACCAGGAGAAGACCTGGGAGATTGCGCCTCAATTCTATTATAACAAATTCAAGGATCACTATCAATTGATTCGTGGAAAGGCTGGAGCTGCAGCAGGCGAGAACTATCACGACCTCGATGTTTATGGTGGTGGTCTGAATGCCAACGTGGCTTGGGCTTTGGGTAAGACCGCAGTGGGTTTCGACATCAGTAAGGAGTGCATCTACTCTACTGCATTGGGCGAGGAACTCGCAGAGAAAGACTATAAGGACATCTCTGGTTCCGACCGTCAATATACCCGAAAGGGTGAGCGCACCAACACCAACATCATATTGGAGCACAACTTCATCTTCGGCGGCTTCACCTTGTCGGCAGGTGTCTTGGCTAACAAGAATACAGGTCTTGACAACGACTTCCGCTTCTATCCTGGTGTAGATATGAGTTATCGTCCTAACGACAACTGGAAGTTCTACGCATCCTGGAACAAGGCTCTGAGAATGCCTACCTACACCGACTTATATATGAGTAATGCGGTGCAGCAGGGCGACCTCACCCTGAACCCGGAGAAGAACTCAACCTTCAAGATAGGCACTCAATATCGCCAGGCTGGTTTTGCCGCAACCGTAAGCGGATTCTACGCACACGGCACCAACATGATTGACTGGGTTCAGACTTCCGTGACCGAACAGAATGACAGCAAGTATCATGTAATGAACATCGGAAAGCTCAACAACATGGGATACAACGTGGATGCAACTATCTACATGAGAGAGTTGGTACCAAACAGTTTCATTACCCGCATCAAGTTGGGTTATGCTTACATCTATCAGGATCATAAGACCGAGACCAACATCCTGAAATCACTCTATGCATTGGAGTATCTGAAGCACAAGGCAGTATTCGGTCTGGATCATCAGATCTGGAACAAGCTTTCAGCATCGTGGAGCGTAAGATGGCAGCAGAGAATGAATGGCTATCATCCATACACCAAGGTGGATTGCAAGCTGATGTGGGATGAGAAAAAATACAATATCTTCGTGAAAGCCGACAACATCACTTGCCACCGCTACTACGACCTCACAGCTGTTAAGCAGCCAGGGTTGTGGATTATGGCAGGAGCCAGCGTAAATCTCGGCTGGTAATATAATAAAACGAGCCTTGATGGAGGTTTCTTCCTTCCGTCAAGGCTCGTTTCCTTTTATTCCGGCTATTTCCTTTTATTTCAGTTATTCTGGTTTCTGATATTTTCCGTTCACTTTTATCGGTTCGAGATGGATTCCCACATGGGTATCTGCACCGAAGTGCTGCTTCAATCTTGTTTCGATATGAGTAGCATGCTCATGTGCCTCATAAAGCGAAAGAGAACCCGGCATGCGGACGTGCATCTCTATCGCAATCTTGTTTCCGATGCGACGGGTACGCAGGTTATGAATCTCTCCTACTCCCCGCTCTTCGTTCGCAATCTTCAGGATTTCATCTTCCTCCGTTTCTGGAAGACTGGCATCCGTCAGTTCTTTCACAGACTGCATCACCAGTCCCCAAGCAGCCTTGATGATGAAGGCACTCACGATGATGGCTGCAAGCGGATCGAGCACCGCCCATTTTTCTCCCAGGATGATGGCGCCACCAATACCGAACATCGTTCCGATACTCGATAAAGCATCGCTGCGATGATGCCAGGCATTCGCCACGACAGCCTCGGAATGATATTTCTTTCCGGCTTTAACCGTAAACTGATAAGCCCATTCCTTCATCACGATACTTACGATGGCAGCAATCAAGGCTACAACGCCCGGCTGCTGGAGTGTCTCGCCGCAGATGGCACGATAAGTCTTGGTTACACCCGAATAGCAGATCATCACACCCACCACGAAGAGCGAAATACCGATGATGGCTGTGGCAAGCGTCTCGTATTTGCCATGACCATAATCATGGTCCTTATCCTTCGGTTTATTACCTAACTTAACGAATACCAGTACCACCACATCGGTAGCGAAATCAGTAAGCGAGTGGATGGCATCCGCTATCATGGCTGCCGAATGTCCGAGAATACCTGCAGCAAACTTCAGCACGAGCAGCACCACATTGATGATGCTTCCCGCTATCGTCACCTTATATACTTCCTTCACTCTATCCACATCAGCGGAATGATCCTTATTCTTATCTGCAGCAATCTCTTGCACGCTATTTACTTTCTCATTCTTTTCCATTTTATAAAATCCAATGGAAGTCCTTTGCTTCCTCTTATCATGTTTTTGTATCATCCAATCCTTTATCTTGTCTTTCATGAATTGAGCCGCAAAAGTACATCTTTTTTCTGAAAGCGGATAAAAAGGGAGATTAAAAAAGTATAACGAATAGGGAATAATGTGATAGCGAAGAGAGAAAAGCATGGAATTTTGTGATAAAGTTGTATCTTTTTCTTGAAAACAGAGAAAAGAATAAAAACTATGGAATTCGACAAATCACCGAACTTAAAATATCAAGCCGTAACCGTTAATTCTGCGAAAGAAAATTGCGGAAATCCGCAAAAATTCTACATAGAATTAATAAAAGTATTATTTTTGCAAAAGAAAAATGCGGAAATCCGCAAAAAACTTTCCTGTTATGATTGTAAATATAGAGACTAATATCTACCTTTGCTACGTATAGACGATAGTTTTATGATTCTGTATTTACCATTATAAGTTAACGAACTTAAAATATCAAGCCGTAGCCGTTAATTCTGCGAAAGAAAACTGCGGAAATCCGCAAAAATTCTACATAGAATTAATAAAAGTATTATTTTTGCAAAAGAAAAATGCGGAAATCCGCAAAAATCTTTCCTGTTATGATTGTAAATAGAGACAAATATCTACAAGAGTTGGTTAGTTCACGCCATAATGGACTGGTAAAAATCATTACCGGTATGCGCCGTTGCGGAAAATCCTTTCTGCTATTTCGTCTCTTCAAGCGTTTCCTTGAAGACGATGGAGTCATGCCCGACCACATCATAGAAATGGCATTCGATGACTATGCATTCAAGGAGTTTCGCAATCCTGACAAGTTTTATAAGTATGTAAAAGAGAAGATTGCTGACGACCAACCTTATTACATTCTGCTTGATGAGGTACAGATGCTTGACGAGTTTGAAGATGTACTAAATGGATTATTGCATATTCCCAATGCTGATGTTTATGTGACGGGAAGCAATGCACGCTTCCTATCCAAGGATATAATAACCGAATTTCGTGGACGAGGATACCAAATACACGTTTCACCACTCAGCTTTGCTGAATTTATGACCGTATATGATGGCGACAAGCAGGATGGTTGGAACGAATATTTGCTTTATGGTGGTCTTCCGCCTGTTGTTCTACAAAAGACAGAAGAAGAAAAAGTGAGACTTCTGAACAGCCTCTTGACTGAGACTTACATGATAGATGTCATTAACAGAAACAAGATAAAGAACGATGCAGAACTCAACGATTTATTCAAGATTCTCGCATCGGGAATTGGCGGACTTACCAATCCACAACGACTTGCCAATACTTTCCAATCTGTAAAGAATGTCTCTATAAGCTCTGCAACCATCAAGAAATACATCGAATATCTTGCAGATGCGTTCTTACTTGAGCCATGCAATCGCTATGACGTAAAAGGTCGTAAGTATATCGGAACGCCATTGAAATATTATTTTTCTGACTTAGGCATTCGCAATGCACTTCTCGGCTTTCGCCAACAAGAGAAAACCCATCTGATGGAGAATGCCATCTATAACGAACTTCGCTACCGTGGATATAGTGTGGACATTGGCAACGTAGAAATCAACGGCGTGGACGAAAAAGGAACCAAAGTGAGACGGATGCTTGAAGTTGACTTTGTTTGCAACCAAGGCTACAAACGCTGCTACATCCAGTCGGCTCTCAGTTTGCCAGACAAGGAGAAGACGAAACAAGAACTTGCCTCTTTGCTACGTATAGACGATAGTTTTATGAAGTATGTGATAACAGGCGACCTCATCAAGAAATACCAAAACGATGACGGCATCGTATTTATGGACGTATTTGATTTCTTGTTGGATAAAGATTCTATATGATAACTTAAATAAGAGGGTGTGTCAGAAATCCTGATACACCCTCTTATTTAAATATCAGTCTAATTGCTTAAACTCAAAATCAAACTTGCTGCAACAACTCTTCTTATAGTCGAACTGGTACATACGCATTACAGAAAGAAAATTTTCAATCTAATCTTTGCCAATTATGGCTACTATTAATCTTATTTACAGCACGAGGACATTTTACACCTCTATTAGGAGCTTTCGCTTTTACTTGTGCCCCACACCTACTGCATCTCCACGTATGAATACCATCACGACCTGTATTTGCACGGATATTCTTATTTACACTTCTATCAAAAGCCGCCTGCATCTGCTTTACCTGTTTATCCGTTATCACCCACTCTTTATTTTGTTTAGGTGCTTCCTTCTTGGCTTTATAAGAAGTTACAGTAGTACCTAATTCAGCATTTATATCATTGACGTTATCTTCAAATAAATCACGTACAGCCTTTGCAAAGTTTTCACTTAGACAATCTTCCCGCAGTTCTACATACCTCTTCCCCATATATAAACGTGCTGGATTTTCTTCATTTCTAATAGTACCCGAAGCTGTCAACCGTAAAATTGTTGACAACGTAGCCATATCAGCATTTTCTAGCCCAAAATCGTTCAAACATCTTGTATACTTTACTAAATATTCTCCAGACTTTGACAAATAAAACAAATGACTATGTCCAAACAAGTAAACCAAATTAGTTCCATCTCCAGTTAAAACAATTACACCTTCACTATACCACCCATCGTCTTCGGAATATTCAAATTCAACAAACCTCTGATGGATATCTTTGATTTTTAAATTAACGAAACTACTATCTGAACCCACCTTAAGAAAAGCAGTTCCATTATCAAAATACAAATTTCCAGATTGGCATTGACTAAAATCTACTTCTCTTAAATCAGAGTGAAGATAAACGTCTAAAACACGAACTTCAGATTTTGTTGATTTATATTCACTTCCATTATCATTTATTACTATATCAGTACTACTATTTACTTTTAAATATCGCGGCATATCCCCACCACGATAAAAATAAATAGAACCATCTATCTCCATAGCAACGCTTGACATCACCATTGTAAGAACTAACAACAAAACAGAAAAAACACGTTTCATTACACAAAAAACTTTAATAATCAATTTAATCTAATCTTCCCCAAACATGTTGTCCGCCTTCAGGACAATTACCCGTATGAGGGATATCGTTTGTTTGTATTTGCACACCACAATGTTGACATTGATAAACATAAGAAGAACCAGCAACTGCTATTTTTATCCAACTATGAAATGTCCAATATGATTTTGTAAAGAAATCACATACAGAACTTTTTGGTTTTTCTTCTGCTTTAACAACTCTACCACAATTTTGACAATTCCAATAATACATAGGATGTAATGCAGATTCTATCTTTGCGATATAGACAGGAAGCTCTGGGGTGCCAAAAACAGAGACTGGTATTGAATATGCCCCACCAATTGTTATTTTATCATCTACACCAAGTATCTCACTATCGTCGGCTATCTGCATATTAAACTCACATTTCTCAAAGACCAGCTTTTCTGACAAGCTATACAAGCCCAAATTATTTCCCTTATCGTGGAAATGAAGGTTAAAACCTTTTTCATTTTTCTTCACTGTAACGACTTCATTCAGGCTGGTGTAAATTTCTCCTGGTCTATCAAAAAAGAAGATTATGCTTGATTTACCATCAAAATAATAAGCACAATATTGATTAGGACACACGATATCTTTAAATGCAATTATCTTCAATGGCCATATTTCATAAGAAGGTTCAATAGTCATCGTATTAGTTGCAGTATCTGCCTGTACCAAACATTTTAAAGAGCTTTCATTCTCACCAAAATCAATACTGTCATTACCTGCAGCATCTCCATTATAAAGACCAAAATCAAAACTTTTTAAATTGCCTAAAGGATAATGTCTTAGAGAATCAACTAAGTCATCAACAACAATATTCTTATTATCAATGTATACAATATAATGCTCCTTTCCTGAAGGATCATCAGACTTACCAAGAATATATTTACCCTCTTGCTGGTATTGTAAAGCCTTCTCATACACCATTTCAGGATAATTCTTCATACAAGAAGAAAAAAGCAGGCTCATTAATAGTATCACCAAAAAATGTTTCATATACAATTATTTTTTAAAGTTATTAATTTAGGGGACAAAGATAGTGATTCTACTTGACACTATCAAGTCCATAATGGTTCATAAGCGAAATTTCTTGATTTCGGCTTAACAAAAGTTGTAAAAATCGTTATGTTTCATTGGTATATTATCATTTTGCCAGGTGTTCCCGAGACTTGGCGGATTAAGATTTCGGTTTCGGCAAAATAAAAAAGCGTGGGAACTTACCCGTCACTCGTCCCACTCTCTGAGGCCTTCGCATTGCCCTGCACTGTTGAACGAGCAACGTCAAATCTCATGCAACAATCAAAATGATAAGAAATCGCGCGTAAATACCAATATATACAGCATATAGCAAGTATTTAATAAAGTATGTATTTTGTTATTTGTTTGTTACTTTGCCATTTAATTTTATTATTTATCATAGTTAATGGTTCGTAATTGGTTCTTATTTTGGGTAACAAATCCAATTATTTTTCGTATCTTTGCACCGCGAGTAACAAATCTCGCAAAATGACAATAAGTAGAATAAATAACAAAGTAACATGAGAAGTAACAATGAACCTGTGCGCATACGCTACAAGGATTTGGCGAATGGCACAAAGTCGATTTATCTCGACACTTACAAAAGTGGAAAGAGGTCGTATGAGTTCTTGAAGCTTTATCTGCTTCCCGAGGACGATGACAAGGCTAAGGCAGTCAATGCCGAGACCTTGCAGAAGGCAGAAGCTATCAAGAACCAACGAGTGCAAGAAATCCTGTCGGGAAAGTTGGAAACAGTGAAGGCTTCCTTGGAGCATCCTGCTTCTACAACAACTTCAAGCAAGAAGACCGCACGTTTAAGTAAGAAGAAAAAAGTCGGCAGTGATAAAACTGGCAAAAGTGTCAAGGGAAAGGAAAGTGAGGTAAACGAAGTCGTTGGAGCCGTTTCTGGCAGAGAAGGACACCAATGGAAGTTTATTGACGATGACGGTGAGGACAGAGCCATAGATGGAACAATCAAAAAACATAGAGGCAGACCCAACAAGCGTGAAGCTGTCACTCTTCGTTTCAAGGACCTTGCCAACGGCAGTAAGTCGCTCTACTTCGACATATATTATAATGGTGAGCGCAAGTACGAGTTTCTGAAGCTCTATATCAACCCAGAGATTACCGAGGCTGACAAGCAGAATAATGCCTTGGTCATGGAAACCGCAGAGCGTCTGAAAGAACGCAAGATGCGAGAGGTTGTCAATGGAGAGACTTTCACGGATCCTTCTGACGAGCTGAACCAAGTGGAGAAAGTTGAGGAATACACCAGTTCTGTGATAGTCCGTAGTCGCAAGATGCGCAATGGAGACCGTTCCCTCTTCCTTGATATATATTATGGTAAGGGACAACGTGCCTATGAGTCAGTTGGTCTTTACCTTCGTAAGGATGACAGCGAGGATAAACACAAGGAAATCTGGAAAGAAGCTGAGAAAAAGGCCAAGGAACGCATGAAGGCATTGAAGGACGGAACCTTTGAGAAGCGTGTCGGCAGAAGAGGCTACAAGCCGCATGGAGAAGATCCAGATGCCAACGTGGACAAATACAAGGAGTATCTTGCCACTAAGAAGGTGAAGACAGAGATTGCCGTTGCAGAGACTGAGCGCAAGAGAAATTCCAAGACCAAGGAGCCTGTGAGAATCCGCTTCAAGGAACTTGCCAACGGCAACAAGTCGGTCTATCTATCCATCAATGTCAACGGTCGCCGTACCTATGATTATCTGCGCCTTTATCTCATACCAGAGGTTGACGCAGCTGCCAGGGAGCAGAACAAGCAGACAATGCAAGCAGTCTATGCTATCAAGGCACAACGCATCATGAGCATCACTAACGGTATCGCAGGGCTCAAAGACAAGTCAAGAATCAAAATGCGACTTGTGGATTGGTTGGAGATATTCCGTGACGCACAAGTGGAGCGAGGAAGACAATCTGCCCGAAACTGGGTGAACAGCGTGCTGAATGCAGTGAGAGAACACTCGCCAAATGTGACACTCGCAGAGATGACCAAGGAATACTGCAATGGTTTCATGGTGTTCTTGTTGAACGACTATATCACCTACAAGCACACCCATCCGTCCAAGTCCACGGTGATGAACTATCTCAAATGCCTCAAAGCAGCCTTCAACATGGCTATTGAGGAAGAGATAATGGACGACAATCCCGTATTGCGTCTTCGCATGGATGTTCTGAAAGGTGGCGGCACCAAGCGAGAGTACCTGACCGTTGACGAGGTGAAGAGACTGATTGACACCCCTTGCAAGCGTGAGGATATCAAGGCGGCGTTTCTGTTTTCATGCTTCTGCGGACTCCGTATCAGTGACGTGAAGAGTTTGAAGTGGAAGAACATCATCACCGAGGGTGACAAGACACGAGTTGAGATATTGCAGTACAAGACCAAGCAGCCTCTCTATCTTCCTCTCAACAAGCAAGCCCTTCGTTGGATGCCTGAGCGTGGATCTGCAAGTGACGAGGACAATGTGTTTCCAACACTGCCAAGCAAGAACTACGACTGCATCCCGGAATGGAGCCGTGCGGCAGGTATCAGCAAGCATGTAACCTACCATGTCTCAAGGCACACGTTCGCCACGATGGAGCTGACCATGGGCGCAGACCTATACACTACAAGCAAACTTCTCGGTCATACGGAGGTGCGCACGACACAAATTTACGCAAAAATCATCAACAAGAAAAAGGACGAGGCTGTTTCTCTGTTGGACAGTGCGTTCGAATAATAAAAATGGAACATAATAATACATCAAACAACCAAGGACGAGAAGACTCCTCGTTCTCTCTTTTTACCCCAATGCAATGAATGCACCTTCGCTAACGGTGTAGGTGGCATTTGTGGTACCAACAAATTGTGGCTGTTCTTCAAGGAAGCCCATGAGTGCTATCAGACGGAAGTCATAGGATGCGGTAAACTGTATCACCGCTACAAAAAGGACTTTCTCAACAGCCATTCCTATACGGACTGCCAGTATGCGGCAGGAAAGAACGAGCACAAGAAGAACTTCTACATCATGGAGGAGTTTCTTGAAGAACGTGAGGATTTGGTAGTCATATTCTTTACCAAAGTGGATTTCGAGTATCATGACTACAAGGCTCTTCATCACAAGTTCAACACCACGGAGCCGCCTCCAAATGGTCAGTATCTCCATGGTAAACCACCGTCAATATTACAAACAGCACAAGAAACCAAACCGAAACAGGACTTTCAATGTTACTTTGATTCTACTCAGTTGAACCTCATTGCGCGCCATGCCAATGAGGTTCATTTGTTCTCAGCCGATGTGTCGGAAGAGGATATGCGAAAACTCTTCTCGTGCCAAGTTTGCAAGCAGCTAAAGGCGAGAAGTAACAGACGTGTGGCATTCTTCTTTGACATGCTCTGCAGCAAGAACTTGATTTGCAAGCAATGGCAATCGGTCATTGCCAAGCATAAACTCATCCTGTCTTCATCAACAGACAAGCCACTTACAACAACCAAGCTGTCCTCAGCAACCAGTGATGCCAAAAGTACCAACGCCAGTATCTATGAGGCTATCCGCAAGAAAGTGCAAGAAATAGCAGAATGCGGTAAAAATGATAGCAAGGACACCATCTGACAGATGAAAACCTTGACAGTTGGCTTGATAGTCGGTTGACAGTCAAGCGCCCTTCCATCCGATTGGGCAGAAATGCCCTTACCTTTGCCCTCCGTAATCAGAAACCTGGTTATGGAGGGCGACCTCGTTATGTGTAACGATAAATAAAATTACGACAATGATTGGACAGACAACAAATCAGGCAAACAATCCGCCAAAGGATGGTGCGATACTACCGCCAACGATAGACGTGGATAAACACGAGTTGACAGAACAAGAACTGGCAGACATGACACCAATGAGACTTGCCGAGCGCATTCAACAGATGGAAGAAGCATTCAAGCTGCTTGGACCAGTGGAGGATGTGCTGAACCGCATCAAGTGCTTGGAGAAATGGCTCTTTGCAGGAAAAGACGTGCTCACCCTTGACGAGGCAAGCGTATTCCTTGACGCTTCAAAGAGTCAGCTTTACAAACTGACACGTACCTTTGCCATTCCCCATTACAAGCCAAACGGCAAGACCATCTATTTCAGCAAGGAAGAACTGGTGGAATGGATCAAGAAGCACCCTGTGAAAACAAAAGACGTGTATGAGCAGGATGCCATACGCTATGTGATGAACAAACCCTTGAAGAGCAGATGACGATGGAAGACATGAACGACATGAGCCTCTTTGAAGGCGCAGCGGACAATGCTGATTTGTTGGAAAAGTTGCTGAAGGCATCGCTTATCCATGCGGATGAGACCTACCAGACACCGCCACAGATAATATGGGTGGACAACTCGACCATAGCCACGCTTGGCAACTTCAGTGCCTCCACAGGCAAGGCGAAGAGCCGAAAGACGTTCAACGTGTCCGCTTTGGTTGCTGCCTCGCTTGCTAACGGAAAGGTGCTGCAATATACGGCAAAACTACCCGATGACAAGCGTAAGATACTCTACGTTGATACGGAGCAGAGCCGTTTCCACTGTCACAGCGTGATGCAGCGCATCCTCCGGCTTGCAGGATTGCCCGACAACATGAACAGTGAGAACCTTGTGTTCTTCGGACTGCGAGAGTACAGTCCCAACCTCAGACTGCGACTGATAGAATATGCCTTGCAGACGCAAAAGGGCTTTGGCTTGGTCATCATTGACGGCATAAGGGACTTGATGCTCGACATCAACAATCCGAGCGAGTCCGTCCATATCATCAACAAACTGATGCAGTGGTCAAGCCGCTATGACCTGCACATCCATTGCGTCTTGCACCTGAATAAGGGTGATGACAATGTAAGAGGTCACATTGGCACGGAACTCAGCAACAAGGCAGAGACGGTACTGGTGATAAGTAAGAGCAATTCGATGGCGAATGTGAGTGAAGTGAAACCGCTCAACATCCGAGACAAGGACTTTGTCCCTTTTGCGTTTCAAATAAATAAGGAGGGATTGCCAGAGATTGCCAAAGACTATGTGGTTGACTCTACCACAGCCAAACAGCCTAAGATGACAATAGCCGACATTACCGATGAGCAGCATGACAAGGCACTTGGAATGGCTTTCGGCAAGAAAGTGGTGTCAGGTTATGAGAATGTGATAAACGCATTGACGAAAGGATATACAACTATTGGTTTTGCCAGAGGAAGAACAGTGATGTCAAAGTTGCTGACCTTCCTATTGAAGAGCAAACTGGTGGTGAAGTGTGGCAATAACGAGTATTGCAGAATGAAGGATTATCCTTCGCTTCCGCTGCTTGAAGAGCAGGAGGTGAAGAAGTGAGGATGAAGCGAAAATCACTTCAAAAACCACTTCATTCACCTCGGTGTATATATAATAGTAGAACGGACGGATTTTGTGAAGTGGCATCATATTTAACTACAAAATGACTTCACAAAACCGTTCATTCACTCTGGTGTATATATAATAAGCGCACGAATGAACAAAAAATGAATGAAAGATGAACATACAACAAGCAAAGGAAATCAAACTCACGGACTATCTGAGCGCATTGGGACATCAGCCCAAACGATGCAGCAAGTCCACATCTTATTATCTGTCGCCATTGC
Organism: Segatella hominis; assembly: GCF_019249725.2. Taxonomy (NCBI): domain Bacteria; kingdom Pseudomonadati; phylum Bacteroidota; class Bacteroidia; order Bacteroidales; family Prevotellaceae; genus Segatella; species Segatella hominis. The sequence goes on along the minus strand of NZ_CP137559.1, from coordinate 3,152,681 downwards.
ATGCGGAGACAAAGCCATCGTTCAAGGTGAACTTCAGCCGAAACCAATGGTATGACTTTGCTCTTGGCAAGGGTGGCAACATCATTGCTCTTGCCCAACTTCTCTACAATACGGATGATGTGGGTGCTGCATTGCAGCATATAACAGCGGACATGAACAACCCAAAGTCCACAAAGGCAAAACCTCCCATACCGACACAAGTAGAGACAAACAAAATGGACAAGGTACATATCCAAGACTTGTCCTACCCTGTGCTTATGTCGTATCTGCGTTCACGCCATGTGGATGCGGACATGGGTAAACGCTATTGCAAGGAGATCTGGTACACGTTTAAGGGCAAGCGGTATTTTGGCATAGCCTTTCCAAATAACCGGGATGGGTATGAACTGCGTAACCCATATTATAAAGGTTGTTTGGGCGAGAAAGACATATCCTTGATACATTCACAGCAAGTTGGAGTGCAGGACAGATGCTGCATCTTCGAGGGGTTTATGGACTTTCTTTCGTACAAGACTTTGGAAAAGCGAGGCGACAATGTGATTTGCATACAAGAGCCATGTGATTATATTTTACTGAACTCCATCAGTAGCCTTGGGAAATGCATGGAACGATTGGCGTGTTACACTGCTATCCATTGTTATCTTGATAATGACCAAGCAGGAACGGTGGCTGCCCATACAATCATGGACTGTTATCAAAACAGGGCAATCAACGAATCCATAAGATATGCAGAATACAAGGATGTCAATGATTATCTTATCGGCAGAAAATCCATTATTCCGCATAAAGAGGATGTATAAAACGATAATTTTCTACGGAGAAAGTCAATATTCTCCGTAGAAAACTATATTTTGCGTGATTTTTGCGTAGATTTCCGTACAAACATACTACATTTTTGAAAATATGTAGTAACTTTGTACAGAATTAAAGATGCAAATCATGGAAAAGCGTATGACAAATCCAAAATCTGAAGGCTATATCTCTGCAAAAGATATGGCAGGAAGAGCTGCATACTATAAAGTATTGCAAGCCGCCAAGAATGGCGAACTCACCAGAATAAAAAGAGGTGTGTATGCAACCGATGACCATTTGGCAAGTCAAATGCTTGATGTGGAAAAGGTTGTTCCTGGTGGTGTGTTGTGTCTGTATTCCGCTTGGTCACATTATCAGTTGACTACACAGGTACCACAAGAATATTGTCTTGCAATAAAAAGAGGCCGAAAAATCACCCTTCCAGATTATCCCCCAATTACACTATACCATTGGAGTGATACCGCCTTTAACCTTGGAATTACGAATACAGAGATTGAGGGTTTCAAGGTGAGGATATATGACGTGGAGAAATGTGTCTGTGATGCAGTAAAGTATAGAAACAAAATCGGCATAGATGTCTGTACGGAGATTATAAAGGAATATCTGAAACGCAGAGATCGTAATGTCAGCAAACTGATGAAATATGCCTCACAACTGAGAGTTGCCAAAACATTGGGAACATATCTACAAATGGAACTATAAAATAATAAATATGACAACGAAGAATTATGCTCGCTCGGTAAGAGCGAAACTGCTTAATATATCGAAAGAAGAGAATGTCTTCTACCAATCGATATTGACACGATACTTTCAGGAGCGTCTGTTGTACCGTCTGTCGGTAAGTCCATACAAAGAACGCTTTATATTGAAAGGTGGTGCATTACTGTATGCCCATGAGCATTTGAAAGCAAGACCAACATTGGACATAGATTTCCTTGGTCAACAGATTAGCCGTGAGTTGGACAATATCAAGGAGACATTCAGAAATTTATGCGACATAGAATGTCCGGAAGACGGAGTTGTCTTTGAAAAGGACAGCATTAGCGTAGAAGAAATCACTCTCAAAAAAGAATATAATGGTGTGCGAGTGCATGTCAAGGTAGGACTTGACACGGCAAGCCAAGTTATTTCCATGGATGTAGGCTTTGGCGACATCATAACTCCTGCACCCGTTGACCTTTCTTATCCGGTGTTGCTGGACACATTACCAGAAGTTGACATCTTGGCTTACTCTTTAGAGACCGTGGTGGCTGAAAAGTATCAGGCAATGATAGACCATGCGACAGAGAACAGCCGCATGAAAGACTTCTTTGATGTGTACAGAATACTAAAAGCAGGAAATATTGACTTGGACACATTGCAAGAAGCCATCACAGCCACGTTTGAGAATAGAGGCACCGCCATCTCTACGGAATATAGCCTTTTCGAGGATTCTTTTGCGACAGATGCCAAACGAAATATTATGTGGAATAGTTATTTGAAGAAAATCAAATTCAAGGAGCCACTAACCTTCCAAGAAGTTTGGACATATATCACACAGGAACTGAAACAATACATGGAAAAATAACAGTTCACCAAGAATTTGCCAAGCTCTCCGTTTCGGAGGGCTTTTTTTATGCCCTTTTCATAAGCAAAGATTATAAGGATGTAAACGATTGTCTAATAGGGAGAAAGAAAGCATGAGGGAAGCAAAAGTGGAATATGACGATATAGCGGATATACACTGGTGGATGGTGGATCATATTCACTATCTGCCAGCCATGATATATGCTGTATTGTTGATAGATATAGTATCAATCGTTGTCATCATCAAACATAGCAAGGGGCTGGAGCAAGACGAGGTATTGGAACGATTGAAGATAGGATGCAGTGTGGCAGTGTTCCTGCTTGGGATGCTGTTGGTGTATTATATAGCATATCTGTTTTGGTAAGGTGATATGGGAAAGTTTGAAAAACGATAGTTTTCTACGGAGAATATTCATTTTCTCCGCAGAAAACTGTTGTATTGAATTTGGATGTTCAGAAGCAATGAAGCAGGAATCCCCATAACTGATTCTATCTGTAAAGCCATTTCTGTGGATAGTTGTCTTTTCCCAGAAATTGTTTCATTTAAAGCTATCAATTCGATATTAGCTTTTTCTGACAATTGCTCTACAGACAGTCCCGACGCAACAAGCTCGTCGTTTATCAGTTCTCCAACATGAGTGGGCACATAGGGAATGGCGTTTGAAAAATCATATGTAGCCATAATAAAGTACGATCATTAATTATCAACTCTAATATCATTATGAATATTGATATCGTTGTGTACATATCCTCTTTGTTCTAGTAAATCGAGACATTCGGTATATATAGTGCCACGATGTCTAGGGTCTTTTATTGTCACAACGACAACAACGTCTTGCGAAAGTACTTCTCCGTCTCTCTCCAAAGCTTGTACAGCTGCATCACGGTAGAGTCCAGTGAGTTTCAGTGCCCATTTTCTGTTTTCTCCCAATGCCTTTCTCCTGTTAGTGTCAGTCATCTTGGAAAGATCAACATAATACTTCTTGATAGGTTGATATTTATCTCCCTGTTCAATCAGCATACGTTCTTCTGCGAACTCCTTTTTGAAAGCTTTTGAGCTATAAATCGATGCATTGAGTACATTAACGGCATCTTTTGATGTTCTTGACTCATTGCGCATCATACCTTCGCCCAATTGAACATGTTCAACATGGTCATAAGTTTCCAATAGAACATCCACTTGACTTTGGCAATACTCACAACCTTGCCCCGCATTAATTACAGGATTCACAGCCATTGACAATGTAATTTCACCGATGAAATAACCGTTTTCAACCAAACTTTGTGGGTATGGAAAATCCAAAGAAACAATATTTGTTCCTTTCTGTAAAGTCTGATGAAAAACCATAGTGCACTCATCAGCATCGTTGTTAAGCATATCTGTAATAACAGATGGCAAACCGAACCCCATTTCCCTGCGAAGTTCTTCTGGCGTTTTCGATAAACCTACAGGGTAATCAGAGTTGTGAACAAGCAATGCTTTCAAAAGCAAGGGATTGCATTCACCTCCAATCATCTGATTAAGATTAGCAGCCAAAGCTGTAATTCGCGGAGTAGAAAAACTAGTTCCACTCCAGCGGCAAAACTGTCTTCCCCATTCTGAAAACAGGGACAGATGTGTATCCATATTGCCGCCATAGTGCACCAAATCTGGCTTTACTGCATTTTCAACACCAGGACCAATGCGAGAAAAAGGACTTCTGTCATTTTCTTTAGCATCATTATTGGTAGTTTTCTTATGAGCTATAGATCCTACAACGAGACTAAGCAAAGAATCGGCGCCATCAGTAATTCTTTGATTTTCTGCTCTTGGATCAACATTACCTGCAGATTTGCAAATCAAGATTCTGTTGTCTTTCTGCAAGCTGTCCAATGCGATGCCCAAGTCGGAATATCTGTCATTATCTATCGTTTTTGTTGTACCTTGCGAGAGATTCCAGATTTTTATATCTGGATGTTTAGCGATAGCATTTTGAATGTTGGCTACCAACTCGTTTTCGTATATTTGGGTTCTGTCTGTATTGACAATACAACTCTTTATTTTACAAGGTCCACATTTCGTCAAATCTTTATTTTCAAGAAAATCACCATAGTTGATGACACTTGCAACAGCAGTTCCATGACTTCTGTTTATGTCTTCATCTTCCAAATCAGCGATATTATCTTCATCATCAATCATCCAAGGACGCAGGTAATCATTATCGCCAACACCAGAATCCAACAAGCCTACCACAGGATATGTTGCGCCTTCCAATGGTGTCATCACTTCGATGCTGGAGTTGTCTTCGTCTGGGGCAGTTTCAAATTCTATTGTAGGCATTTTTCTAACCGCCAAGACACAATCCATGGATGCAATAGCCTGAAGTGCTTCCTCTGACACATGTTCCAAGGAAAACAAGCGTAAGCTACTAGCATAATTCAGCTCTTCTAATTCAACTCCAAATTCCTTGCATTTTATACTCAAAGCAATACGAGAACGATGATTGTACTCACTATTCAGATAATCAACCAACTGCAGTTTGAGACGGTCATTTTCTTGAATGCTATCATCAACAACAGCCTTGTATCGAGAAATGTTTTCTATTGCAGACAAACCAATCTTTTTGTCTTTCGGCAGATTGGCTGTATTTACCACCTTAAAACCTCGCTCCATTTTCTTCAAATCATTGGCGGTATCAATCTTTACCAAGATTTTACCTACCGATGTGACTCCTAGGACATTTCGTTTAGAGTTTACATCCATCATTTTTCGCACTGCTGGACGATGAGATTTAGCTGTTGCTTTTTTGTTCAGTGTAATCTCTGTAAGCACAGGCATCGTTCTATTTGCATCAGAGAATAATTCTGAGAACAACTCCAATTGATCGTAAACCCTTTCTGCATTAACGGAAATAGCAGTATCATTAACCCACTTTGGTAATTCACTGCCACCACCAGCTTCCGTCAAGAAATTGTCTGTTTCTCCCCTAAAAGATACATTTTGTATAGGATATTCTTTTGCCATAATTCACTATTTTTTAGATAATACATTTCTGACCAATCTTGCACTAATATTTAGTTTTTGTACAATCTTGGCTTGACTAACTCCGTTTGTGTTAAGGAACATGATGAGTTTATCTTGTGCTTCGTCTTTTCCTTCGAACTCAAAGATAGTAACAAGTAAGTCCTCATATTCAATAGCTTTGCTTCCATTGATAACGCCCTTCACTTTTAGTTTGTTAAATATCGTAGAGATGTCAGAGGGAGACATTTTTTTTGTTAAGTCACAAACCGTTTTCATCTTTTGTCCATCCTCTACAAAAGGACAATTGAACCCAGATGTTAAGTCCAAAATTATTTTTTTTCTTGCTTCGTCATCAGGCATTCCGACTTCAATTTTTGTTGTGAAGCGTCTCCAAACGGCCTTGTCTAACAATTCGGGATGGTTTGTTGCTGCAATCAGAACGCAAGAAGTTGGCATGGAGTCAATGTTTTGAAGCAAGCTGTTGATGACACGCTTCAGTTCTCCCAGCTCGTGATTGTCGTCACGTGCCTTGGCTATAGCATCAAATTCGTCAAGAAACAAGATGCATGGCATGCTACTAGCATAGCTGAATATTTTTCTTAAGTTCTTTGCTGTACTACCAAGAAGTGATGAAACAATTCCATCCAATCTTGCTACCACCAATGGTAAATTGGTGTTTTCACTGACATAGTGAGCTATAGAGGTCTTACCACAACCAGGTGCTCCGTAAAGAAGCATGGACTTAGGCATATTAACCCCTGCCTGTTCCAGTTCGTCACTGTGCCTCACCAACTCAATGAATTCACCTACTTGCCTTCCGACATTATCAGAAAGGACAATATTGGTACGTGTTGAGTCTTCGGGAATTACTTCTACTATTTGCAATTTGCTGTCCGAATCTAAAGGTAACATACGCATGGCATCAGCTGTTGCAGAACTTCTTGTGTTAGAGTTTTGAATTTGCTCTTTGATGCAACGAGCCAATTGAATGTCGCCCTCGGCTTCAAGACGAGTAGCTAAACGATTGGAGTAACTTATGATTTTTCTCCTATCGTTATTCAATCCTCCTTCTATAATTCTTAATATATCTGATGACATATGGCTTGTTATACATGTTATTATTATTTTTTGAATACAAAAGTAATAAAATAAAATCCAATGCGGCAAACATATTGAAACATTAACTCATTTTTAACACTAAACGTACATAAAATCAAAATATCTGTACGAATACCTCTGTTTTATGTTATATTACGTATTAAACAAGTACATATTACAAGATTTAAACAGATAAGGTATTCTATACTTAAAAACATCCGTCTAAGTATAAGGAAGAAATATGCGAAAACTAACAGAAGAAGCTGATTAAAGTATGATTGAGAGTATGATATATGATTATAATTTGAATATATCTTAAACTTTGATGGTCATACTTTACAAAATTCTTTTATGTCGGATTTTACTCTTTACTTTGCACTCGCAACTGGCACTTTTGCCACTGCATAGAGTATAAATCATCAATAAAACAAAGTATTATATGAGTCCATTTTTGATATTCGCCATCAGCCTTACCATTGCATACGCTATTTACTATGCGGTGATGATAACAAGAGACCTGTATGGTAAGAAGGAAGAAGCCAAAAGCAATGAGGAAGTGTTTGACATCAGCAACATAACGGAAGAGGAAGCTGCTGTAGCCATCAACGAAAGCGATGGTGGCTTTAGCGTTGCCGACAAGCAATACGACACGAGTTTCCAAGACGGCACATCATACGATGAGGGCTATGGCATGGGAACAGAGAACAACGGAATGAGTGGTTATTCTCCAGAAACGGATTCTTCCGGCAGAGAAGATGATGTTGATGAAGACGAAGGAAATAATGTCAACCAACAGAAGCCGAAGAACGCAGCCGAGTCGTTGCAGGAAAAGATGGATGGGCAGATGGAGTCCACTTCTCCCATATGGATAGACGGACTATGGCAGGACGACTTCACGGAGAGCCTATTGAAACAAGGCGAGACAAAGCCAGGACAACCAAACATCAAAACAATACCAGTCAAGGATGAAATTTAGCCATATCATAAAGAATGTAGTAAGTTCCTTTGTCTTTGCGCTGCTCCCCCTGTCAGCATCAGCCAAATGCGGTAATGTGGACTATAGCTGGGGAGCAGACGCACTGGCAGGGATGCACGACTATGTGGTGACGATGATGCTGTATGTGCTGTATCTGACATACGCTGTCGCTGCTGTGATGGTGATTATATCCGCTTTGCAGATATACATCAAGATGAACACAGGGGAAGATGGAGTTACCAAGTCCATACTGACGCTGATAGGAGCCTGTCTGTTTATGATAGGCGCATCCATCCTGTTCCCAGCATTCTTTGGTTACCAGATTTAAGACTCAACTGCAGAAGAGTATATCATGTGAAAGCGACAACACCTTTCTATATAATTATAATAAGGTGTTTCCAAACGAATCATTAACAAGTAAAACAAGAAAGAATGTTTAAGAAAACAACGAACTATTTGAAGAAGACCGCCAAGAGCGTTCTCTCTTCAGGACGCTTGAAGACATTGGCATTGATGCTCCTTGTGGGCGGTGGCATTGCCATGGCGCAAAACTCGGCAGGTGACTACACTGCAGGAACCACTGCCTTGACAACTGTGACAGAGGAAATAGCCAAATACGTGCCTATTGTGGTCAAGCTCTGTTATGCCATTGCAGGTGTTGTTGCCGTAGTGGGTGCCATCAGCGTTTACATCGCTATGAACAATGAGGAGCAGGATGTCAAGAAGAAGATCATGATGATTGTAGGAGCATGTATCTTCCTCGTGGCAGCAGCACAGGCATTGCCATTGTTCTTCGGTGTGACCAACTAACGAGTGAGAGTTATTCTGTGCATATTCAGTAAGTGAGAAACGACGTGAAGAATGGCAAGAGAAGAGCAGGAAATCCGCTACCAAGACTACCCACTATTTAAGGGACTCCAGAAACCCCTTGAATTCATGGGAATACAGGGGCGGTACATCTATTGGGCAGCAGCCACAGCAGGAGGAGCCATCATCGGCTTCATTGCCGCCTACTGTCTGATAGGTATCATTGCAGGACTGATAGTGTTGGTCGTGGCAATCGCTACGGGTGCAGGTCTCATCATGTTCAAACAACGGAAGGGAATGCATACCAAGAAGAACGACCAAGGAGTGTTTATCTATGCCTACAGCAAGCGCATATAAAAATGTGAAACAAAAAAGTATCGACATGACCAAGATGTGGATGACAAGTAGAAAGTGAACGACTGGTAGGCTCATTCTCCCCCAAGGGTGTGGGCCTACCTTTATTTGTTTCTGCCGAAAGTATCGCATCTTTGATATAAAAGAATGGTTATGAGCATGAAAGCAAAGAACATTATCATTATGGCATTGGCTGGCATATTGCTGACCGCATGCAAGGACAAGACCTACAAGCCACCCACATTGGATGCCATGAGGAGTGCTGACAAGGCAAGAGCTGCTTGGGCGAGAGAGGCAGAAGAACATCCTGCGACCGTGGAAACACAAACAAACAGGATGGATTCCACTGCAAAGGATAGTGTATCAACCCTTTATAGCGAAGAAAGCTACAATACCTCTTATCAAGAGAATGACAACAAATCATCCAGTATGGGAGAAAATCATCAATCATCCGAAGAAACAGAAGAATAAACGAATATGGTACTATATGTAATCTTATTTTTCGTGGCAATCTGCATTGGCATGGCCATATCGGTTTATGCCTTTGGTACTGGTGGCAAGCGGAAGAAAATCTTTCAGGACATCTACTTCTCCGTGGAAGACACGGACGGTATCGGTGTGCTCTATACAAAGACTGGAGAGTATTCTGCCATCCTGAGAATGGAGAACCCAGTGCAGAAGTATTCTGCCAATATAGACAGCTATTATGAGTTCACCAATCTGTTTGCTGCCATCGCACAGACTCTGGGTGAAGGCTATGCCCTACACAAGCAGGACATCTTTACCAGAAAGCAGTTTGAGGATGAGGGTGGCAAGGGGCATGAGTTCCTAACAGAATCCTACTTCCGCTATTTCAACGGAAGAGAATATACAGACAGCATGACCTATCTGACCATTACGCAGGAGAACAAGAAGAGTCGTCTGATGTCTTTCGACAACAAGAAATGGCGAGATTTCTTAGTGAAAATCAGAAAGGTGCAAGACCAGCTGAAGGATGCCGGTATCAAGTCAGAGTTCTTAAACAAACAAGAGGCAAGTCTGTATGTTGACCGTTTCTTTGCCATGAACTTCCGTGACAAGATGGTGAGCATGACAGGATTCAAGGTGTATGACGAGATGATAGGTATGGGTGACAGACGCTGTAAGGTATATAGTCTTGTGGATGTGGATTGCGCCAACTTGCCGACACAAATCCGTCCGTTTACCAACATCGAGGTGAACAACACAAGTATGCCAGTGGATCTGGTAGCATTGGTGGACAGCATTCCTGGTGTGGAGAGTGTGGTGTATAACCAAATCATCTTTGTGCCGAATCAGAAGCGTGAGCTTGCTCTGTTAGACAAAAAGAAGAATCGCCATGCCAGTATGCCCAACCCAAACAATCTGATAGCCGTGGAGGACATCAAGCGAGTGCAGGAGGTGATAGCGAGGGAAAACAAGCTGTTGGTATATACCCACTATAATCTGATAGTGACGGTGAAGCCAGACACGGATATACAAAAGTGTACCAACCATCTGGAAAATGCCTTTGGCAGGATGGGCATCCATATTTCGAAGCGAGCCTACAACCAGTTGGAACTGTTTGTCAACTCTTTCCCCGGCAACTGCTATGGGATGAATGCCGACTACGACCGATTCTTGACCTTGGGCGATGCTGCCACCTGCCTGATGTACAAGGAAAAGATTGTGCATAGCGAGGACACGCCATTCATGGTCTATTATACCGACCGTCAAGGAGTGCCTGTGGCCATCGACATATCAGGGAAAGAGGGACGAAATAAGCTGACCGACAACAGCAACTTCTTTGTCCTCGGTCCTTCGGGAAGCGGCAAGAGTTTTTATGTAAACTCCATGGTGCGCCAAGCCCATGAGCAGGACACCGACATCGTGCTGGTAGATACAGGTAACTCGTATGAGGGACTGTGTGAATACTTCGGCGGAAAATACATTTCCTATACCGAGGAGCATCCTATCACGATGAACCCTTTCAAAATCAAGCGAGAGGAATGGAACATCGAAAAGTTGGGATTCCTGAAAAACCTCGTGATGCTGATATGGAAAGGAAGTCAAGGCACAGTGAGCAAGACCGAAGACAGACTGATAGAACAAGTCATCAACGAGTATTACGATGCCTATTTCACCACCAAGAGAGTGAGCAACCTCTGTTTCAACACTTTCTATGAGTTCAGTACTGAGCGACTGCCGAAGATATGCGAGGAGAACGGTCTGCATGGCATAGACCTGTCATCCTACAACTATCTGTTGAAGGACTTCTATAAAGGAGGCAGCCACGATGTGACACTGAATGAGAATATGGACAGCAGTCTGTTTGATGAGACCTTCATCGTCTTCGAAATCGACAGTATCAAGGATGATCCACTGCTTTTTCCACTGGTGACGCTCATCATCATGGACGTGTTCCTGCAGAAGATGCGCATCAAAAAGAACCGAAAGATGCTCATCATCGAGGAGGCATGGAAAGCCATCGCCTCGCCCATGATGGCGGAATACATAAAATATCTGTATAAGACCGCCAGAAAATTCTGGGCAAGCGTGGGTGTGGTGACGCAGGAGATACAGGACATCATCGGAAGTGAGATAGTTAAGGAAGCCATCATCAACAACTCTGATGTGGTGATGCTGCTCGACCAAAGCAAGTTCAAGGAACGTTTTGACACCATCAAGGCGATACTCGGTTTGACCGATGTGGACTGCAAGAAAATCTTCACCATTAACCGTTTGGAGAATAAGGAAGGGCGCAGTTTCTTCCGTGAAGTGTTCATCAGACGAGGACAGACCAGCAATGTGTATGGTGTGGAGGAACCGCATGAGTGCTATATGACCTACACCACGGAGCGAGCGGAAAAGGAAGCGTTGAAGCTATACAAGCGAGAGTTGAAATGCAATCATCAGCAAGCTATTGAAGCCTATTGCAGGGATTGGGATGCAAGTGGTATCAGCAAGAGCCTCGCCTTTGCTCAAAAGGTAAATCAGGCAGGAAAAGTACTGAATTTAGGGAACGAAAATAAAAAGTAATCAAAGATGAAACGACTTCTATCCATCATAATGCTGATAGTCTGTGTGTTGGCAAAGGCTGACGCACAGTACTACAGCGTGAACTATGACAGGCAGACGGTAGCTGCTATGGCAGCTGCATACGGAACGGAAGCCGTGGCAGAGGCATACTATAACGAGCAGGTGCAGAACATCTTGAAGCATTATAATGCAGCAGAAGTGGCAAGTGCCGGCATCTTCGCCTCAAAATTCTTGGAACGCAAGGCAATGACGGATTTGGGCATCTGGAACAGTTGCACAGAGAACTACTATTACCGCCGTATCTACAACATGGTGTCGGGCAAAATCATGCCGAAGATATGGACGGTGGCAGGAATGATGCTGAAAAGTCCGCAGACTGCCCTGTATTGGGGAACCTATCTGATGAAGATATGTGACGACACCAAGAACCTGTGCATGCAGTTTGAGAGTGTGGTAACAAACAGCACCCTCACATTCTCGGACATCGCCTTTCTACAAATCAACCAGGAGATAGCTGCCATACTGAAACTTTCAGAGATTGGCAACGTGGATTGGAAGAAGATGTTGGACGATTTGTCGAAGGTGCCAGGCAATTTTACAGTGGACAATCTGAAAGCCGACATCGACAATCTGTATAAGGCAGGAGCCAACCTTGCAGGAGCAGGAATGAACAATATCGGCAATGCCCTGTTGCAGAGCAGCCAGTTCAACGACCTCTTCCAAGGCAAGCTCAGTGCAGCCATCGACATTGTGGATAACTATTCCTCGCTGTTCAAAAGTCTCGACAAGAGCGTAGGCAACACCCTCTTGGGAATGATTGGAGGCAAGGACAACGTGGCAGGACTTTTCTCTCTTGCCAACTATAACCTCACCTCATGGATGACGGACTATCTGGATGAGACGGCAGGAAACTACTACACGCAAAGATGGTATATCGCCCGACGAGACCAAGGACGAGAGAAATTGTGCGACTATGTACCGCCCACCGATGACAACAGCATCTTGAAAGGCGACCACTGGTACAGAATCAACACCAAGGATGCCAACTTCTATCCCAACAATAGCCAAAAGGAAGCTATCCTGCAAAACTCGGAGAATCATGCAGGATGGTCAAGAACAAGGGTGCAACAGCTCAACAACCAGAATGATGGCTTTACCTACAGTATCAGCTATTGGTTGAACAGCTACATCATCAGTAGCAAGAAAAAAGGACAGAAACAGAAGGCATACGCCTACGAGATACAGGTGTACAAGAGTTGGAACAGGACAGAAGAAGTGTATGAGGCAGTCTTTGACTCCTATTCGATGGACTTGAACACCTTCAAGGCACAACTGCAAGCCCGGTTGAGCGAATGGAATGACAACGAGGAAGGCTATACCTATTATATAGGCAGTGATGCACGCAACTACTATCAGGCAACCGATGCCGCCAAACTGAAGGGATGCGAGAGCGTGACCATTAGTGTGACATGCAGCGACGGTGTGCAGTTGGGGCAAGGCACCACACAATACAAATGCAAGAGTTGTGGCGGTTCGCTGAATGACCACAGCAAGAAATGCGCCATGACAACATCTGTGACAGAGAACAACCTTGACCTCTCAGATTTGTATAAGCAGGAGCAGGAAGCCAATGCCAAGATAACCTCTTTGCAATCGCAAATCAATCAGTTGGAAGCGGAGAACAAATCACTTGTCAAGCAAATCGCCAATGCAAGTGTGGAAGATGCAGCCAAGTATCGGGAGCAATACAACAAGAACATGGCTTCCATCGAACAACTGAACAAAGAACTTGCCACATGGCAACAGAAACAAAGGAAAATAGAGGAAGCCAAGGCAGAGGCAGGAAAGGACAATGACGTGGCGACGGATGACTACTATCGCATACCAGCCATTATGAACGACTGCAAGAGCGCCTACAACCTGACTTGGCAAGGGGAAGGAACATGGAGCGGCTATACTTACATTCGAAAAGCCACCATGCCCAACATCAACGGCATCATCACCTTCAAGGCAACATTGAAGATTGCCCGAAAGCCGAAATATTTCTTGGGCATCAAGATACACAGAGCCATCCTGCAGATCAGTTGGGAGCTGACATCGGAATACACCAACACCTCGGTAGTGGATGTGATAACGCTTGACCCAAGCAAGACCGAGCAGGAAAAGGCAGACGAAGTGAACAAGCGCATCTCGGAAATCGCACAGGAATATCCATCGTGCAAGATAACCACCGAATATGCTAAGAGCGCACCTGCCGATGACAATAACACCGATGATACCTTCCATCTGCTATGGTCGAGCGACAGACTGGAGATAGCCAGGGAGGTGGACAGCAGAATCACCAAGATATACGCAGACTTGGTGTCGTTGGAGAAGATGATGCACTACAAGCGCAACATCATCGACGTGCTGATGGACATCGCTCCACATATCAATGCTGACGAAGGACGACGGTTGACACTTGTGGAGAAATGCAAGAAACGTTGGTTAAGGAAAGCTGCCGACACCAAACACTCGGATAATTATCACGGCAAGTTTAATGATGAAGACAATGAAAATGAGAAATAGAAAAGAATACAAGGCTGATGCAGCGGAGAGGGTTGCAGGGTCAGTGAGCAAGAAGCGACGAATGGGTATTGTGAGAACATTGCTGGTAGCAATCTTGCTCCTCGCCCTCCCCTCTAAAACATTCGCCCAATGGGGATTTGATGTTGCCAGTGTGGAAGCCTACATCAATGACCACAAGAAACAGCGGAGCCTGTTGCTTGCAAGAAGCACTTTGGAATACAGCAATAAACTGTTGCATAGTTACAGCAAGGACGAGACCAAGGCATACAAGGAACTGAACGTTGACCTTGACAAGTACACCAGGGCATTTGATGTGATAGATGTGCTGTATCAAAGTTTACGAACCAGTCTGAACGTGTACTCAACCTACGAGAGTGTGAGCGACAGAATATCGGACTATAAGAAGCTGTTGGATGACTACAACAAAAAAGTCATCAAACGAAAGCGCATTTCGCTTGCCGATACCATACTGATAGGTATTAACCGACGAGCCATAGAGAATATCGCAAATGAAGGCGAATACCTCTACAAAAGCGTGAGCGACTTGGTGCTGTATGCCACAGGAGCGGCAGCGTGTTCCACGGCAGACCTTCTTGTGGTATTGGAAAGCATCAACACCTCGCTTGACAATATAGAGAAGCATCTGAACAAAAGCTACTTTGAGTCGTGGCGATATATCCAAGTGCGCATCGGCTATTGGAAAGAAAAGGTTTACCGAACCAAAAGCAAGCAGCAAATACTGGAAGATGCCTTCGGTCGGTGGAGAGTGGCAGGTAAACTCGGATATTAGTTAAGTGAAGAGTGAAGTATGAAGAATTCATTTGTTAGCAAATAGTGAGAGTTAGTAACCCTTATATAATAATGTATAGACATGGATAGAAAGAAAACAAAGGCAGGAGCTATATTACTATTATTGGGCATAGCCATGACAGGCAATGCCCAGAGTTATGTGACATACAATCATGACAGTTCGAAAAAGAACCAGATAACGGTAATGGAAATCGGTAGCGGAAGTCTGTCACCAGAATTGTACTATCAGTTACTGCACAGCAGTTACAAGAAATCGGCTGCGAGTAAGAACAAACTCGGTTTTCGTACCACGGCAGGAATCGGAGCTTACAATCAAGTGGAATATGCCGAAGCCATCGACTCTGCCCTGACCAAAAGAGCAGAGATTGAGGCGTTGAATATGGCAGACCGTCAGATTGACCTCGCCTGGAAAGTGGAAGGAAGCAAAATCAACAGCAAGATGAATGCCTTCAAGAGCAACATCGACCGCATCCTGCCTGTAGGCGGATCCATCGGTGACAACCAACGCTGGACAGAATGCTATCATGTCTATGAGACAGCCATCAAAGCCACCAAGGATGCCTATATGCCCAATGCCAAGCGTAAGAAGATGTACCTACAGATTTATGCAGATGTGGCAAAACAGAACGAGACACTTGTGAAGCAACTGGTGCAGATGTCGAATGCCAGCAAGACCAAGGAATTGTTGACAGCAAACGGTAACTACCAGACCGCCAACAAACGAAGTATCATCAGCAGTGCATCCAGCAAATGGCGAGAGGCAGGAATGGCAGTGAGAAACAACACATCTTCTGGCAGTAATAACGGCTCGAATGAGGATGACAATGATTTGAAAATAAACAGATAAGGAGTTATGGCAGACAACAGTAGCATATTATCCGACTTCGGCATCAACATCTTGGAAGAAGAAATTGATGACGTGATTTTCCAGACCAACGAGTTTCTGTGCGACGCTACTTTTACAGGCTCAAACGGACCTTTTTGGTGGGTCGTCCAGATGTGTATGGCATTAGCCGCCCTCTTCTCTATCGTGGTGGCAGCGAACATGGCCTACAAGATGATGGTGAAGCATGAGCCACTGGATGTGATGAAACTATTCAAGCCATTGGTGATAAGCATCATCCTCTGTTGGTGGTACCCACCTGCCGATACAGGCATGACGAACAGTGGCAGCAATTGGTGCGTACTGGACTTTCTGAGTTACATACCAAACTCCATTGGAAGTTATACCCATGACCTATATGAGGCGGAAGCCACACAGATAGAGGACAAGTTTACGGAAGTTCAGCAGCTCATCTACACCAGAGACACGATGTACACCAACGTACAAGCCCAGGCAGACATTGCCCATAAGGGAACAACAGACCCGAATCTGGTGGAATCGACCATGGAGCAGACAGGTGTAGATGAAGTGACCAATATGGAAAAGGACGCAGCCAAGCTGTGGTTTACCTCACTGACTGCAGGAGCCGTAGTGAACATCGACAAGATTGTGATGCTGATAGCATTGATCGTGTTTCGTATCGGTTGGTGGAGCACCATCTATTGCCAGCAGATACTACTGGGAATGCTGACGATATTCGGACCGATACAATGGGCATTCTCGCTATTGCCGAAATGGGAAAGCAGTTGGGCGAAGTGGCTGACAAGGTATCTGACCGTGCATTTCTATGGAGCCATGCTCTACTTCGTGGGCTTCTACGTGTTATTGCTCTTCGACATCGTGCTCTGCATACAGGTGGAGAACCTGACGGCTATCACCGCCAGTGAGCAGACGATGGCGGCATATTTGCAGAACTCGTTCTTCTCGGCAGGGTATCTGATGGCAGCAAGTATCGTTGCGTTGAAGTGTCTGAACTTGGTTCCAGACCTTGCGGCATGGATGATACCAGAGGGCGATACCGCATTCTCTACCAGAAACTTCGGTGAGGGTGTGGCACAGCAAGCCAAAATGTCGGCACAGGGGACACTTGCCCATGTGATGCACTGATAAAGGTAAAAAAGTAAAAGAGTGAAAAAGGTAAAAAACATTATAGCAATGGTAATCAAGAATTTAGAGAATAAGGTAAAGTTGGTGACTATCATCTGTAGCCTGTTTCTGGTTGGGTGCGTGCTGATAAGTATCAGTAGCATCTGGACGGCGAAGAATATGGTGGTGGATGCACAGAACAAAATCTATGTGTTGGACGGCAACGTGCCAATTTTGGTGCAGCGTACGACGATGGATGAGACATTGGATGTGGAAGCAAAGAGCCATATCGAGATGTTCCATCATTATTTCTTCACATTGGCACCAGATGACAAGTACATCAAATACACGATGGAGAAAGCCATGTATCTGGTGGATGAGACAGGATTGGCGCAGTACAATACGCTGAAAGAAAAGGGTTTCTACTCCAACATCATGGGAACAAGTGCCGTGTTCAGCATCTTCTGTGACAGTATCAAGTTCAACAAGGAGAAGATGGAGTTCACCTACTACGGCAGACAGCGCATCGAGCGTAGAACCAATGTGCTGACCCGTGAACTGGTGACGGCAGGACAGTTGAAACGAGTGCCGAGAACTGACAACAACCCACATGGATTGCTGATAGTGAACTGGCGAACCTTGCTCAACAAGGATATTGACCAGAAGACGAAGAGCAACTATTGAAGGTAAAAGGGTAAAGAAGTAAAAAGATAAAAAAGAAATAACGATGAACACAAAAGGATTTAAGCAGATGCTCATTGGGGAGAAGATGCCCGACAAGGACGACCCAAAATACAAGGAACGCTATGAGCGAGACGTGAGAGCTGGAAGAAAGTTTGCCAGGATGTGCAGAATCGACAAGGCTGCAGCCAAGGTGCAGAAATTTGCCGACTTGCATAAGACAATGTTCCTGGTCATCGTGTTCGGTTTTGTGGGTGTGAGCTTCAGTTTCAACATTTATCGCATGGCAAGAGCTTATCACTATCAGGGAGAGCGACGCACCGCCACGGAGAGACAGGACTCGCTGATAAAGGCTCGCCATCAGAATATGGGGAATGCAAATAACATAGTAAGGACCAATGAGGATGCACGCCATCCTCATAAAGACAAATAACGATGAAGCTGACAGAAAGAATCAATTTCAGACAACCCAAGTACATGCTACCTGCGATTGTCTATCTTCCACTGCTTGGTGCCTCCTACTTTATCTTCGACCTCTTTGATACCAAGGTGGCGGAGAAGAAGGATGCCAATATGCAGACCACGGAATATCTGAATCCGAACCTTCCACAAGCTCATATCAAGGGCGGTGACGGTATTGGAGGCAAGTATGAGAACATGTTGAACGCCTACGGCAAGATAGAAGACCATAGTGCCGTGGAAAATATAGACCGAGACAATGAGCAAGAAAAAGAAGAATACCAAAGCAAGTATTCGGATGCAGAACTGCAACAGTTGGATGCCGAAGCCAAGAGGCAAGCTGAACTGGAGAAGACGAGAGAAGCGCAAGAAGCCCATGAGCGGCAAAGAGAGAACGAGGCGTTGGCAGAGCTGAACAAGGCACTTGCCGAAGCAAGGCTGAAGGGACAGCAAGCCACGCAACAGAACTCATCGTCTTCAGCAACAGCATCCGATGAAACAACAGCTACAGCCAAGGGCGGTATCAACATTGAGGGCAAAATCAAGGTGAATGAGAATGCCCGAAAGGAAGCAGACGAGAATGACAAGCCAAGTGAGGTGGTGAAAAAGGTGAAGACCTCCTCAGACTATTTCAACACATTGGCAGTGAATGAGAAAGAGCCTACACTCATCAAGGCTATCATTGACGAGAATGTGAAAGCCGTGGATGGAAGCCGTGTACGTTTGAGACTGTTAGATGATGTGGAAATCGGTGAAATGGTGGTGAAGAAAGGCGCATACCTGTATGCCACCATGAGCGGTTTCAGTTCGCAACGAGTGAAAGGAACGGTGAAAAGTGTGCTGGTGGATGACGAGATAGTGAAAATCAACCTGTCACTCTATGACACCGACGGCATGGAAGGCTTGTATGTGCCAAGCAGCCAGTTTAGAGAGACCACCAAGGATGTGGCAAGCGGAGCCGTGACTGGCAATGTGGATATGAATACCACCAATACTGGCAGCAGTTTTTCACAATGGGGCATGCAGACCATGCAGAATGCCTATCAGAAAACAAGCAATGCCATAGGCAAGGCTATCAAGAAGAATAAAGTGAAACTGAAATATGGCACCTTTGTGTATCTGATAAACAGCAAAGAGACCAAGAGTAAGTAAACATCAACATTCAAAGAATACGAATATGAATATCAAGAAGACCATTGGCGCACTCATGATGTGTGCAATAAGTGTCACTCCCCTGATGGCACAACAGACCAGTGCAGAGAGCTATCAGCCCAGCACCTACCAGGAGATGGAGCAGCTGACTGTGAACGAGCAAGTGACTACAGTCATTACGGCAAGCGAACCCATCCGCTTTGTGGATATATCCACCGACAAGATAGCAGGAGACCAACCCATCAACAATACTGTGCGATTGAAGCCCAAGGAAGGAATGCATGAAGATGGTGAAGTGCTTGCTATCGTAACTATTGTGACGGAACGCTATCGCACCCAGTATGCGCTACTCTATACCACCAGACTGCAAGAGGCAGTGACGGATAAGGAGATACAACAGATAGAAAAGAATGCCTATAACAATCCTGCGGTCACATTGTCCTCTACGGATATGGCTCGTTATGCTCGTCAGATTTGGAGTTCGGAAGCCCATGTGAACAATGTGAAGACCAAAGCCCATAAAATGGTGATGAAACTGAATAATATCTATTCGTCAGGTGACTATTTCTTCTTGGACTTCTCGGTGGAGAACAAGACAGACATACCGTTTGACATAGACCAAATACGATTGAAGCTGACGGATAAGAAGACAGCCAAGGCAACCAACTCACAGATGGTAGAGTTGCATCCAGTGTTCACATTGGAGCAGACCAAGCGATTCCGCTATGGCTACCGCAATGTGATAGTCATTCGGAAGATGACATTCCCGAATGACAAGCAATTAACCATCGAAATGACGGAGAACCAAATCAGCGGTCGCACCATATCGCTGAAAGTGAACTATAGCGATGTGTTGTCGGCAGACTCATTCAATCCGATTTTTCTAAAATAGCAATCATATCCAATGGAAGAAAGCAAGGAGTTACAAGGATTTTACAAGATATTCAGGGCGGTCATCTACATATCCGTGTTGATGGAGTTCTTTGAGTATGCCATAGACCCAAGGGCGATAGACGGCTTTGGCGGTGTGGTGTGTGACCTGCACGACCGTATCAAGCAGTGGTTCATCTACCATGACGGCAACCTGGTGTATAGCAAGGTGGTGACATTCCTCTTGGTGTGCATCACCTGTGTAGGCACAAGAAACAAGAAGCACCTGGAGTTCGATGCCCGAAGACAGGTGCTCTACCCCTTGGTGAGTGGTGTGCTGCTGTTGGCAATGTCCGTGTGGCTCTTCGGCTATACGATGGACACTCGTCTCTATACCCTAAGATTGAACACCATTCTCTATATGGTGACAACCATCATCGGAACAGTGCTGGTGCATGTAGCCTTGGATAATATCTCGAAGTTCCTGAAGGAAGGGCTGATGAAAGACCGTTTTAACTTTGAGAACGAGAGTTTCGAGCAGTGCCAGAAGGAGGAATATAACAAATACAGCGTGAATATCCCTATGCGCTACTACTATAAGGGTAAGTTCCGCAAGGGATGGGTGAACATCGTAAACCCATTCCGTGGCACTTGGGTAGTGGGTACACCGGGTAGCGGTAAGACATTCTCCATCATCGAGCCATTCATCCGTCAACACAGTGCAAAAGGCTTTGCCATGGTCGTTTACGATTACAAGTTCCCGACCTTGGCAACAAAACTATACTACCATTACAAGAAGAACCAACAGCTCGGTAAACTGCCAAAGGGCTGCAAGTTCAACATCATCAACTTTGTGGATGTGGAATACTCCAAGCGAGTGAACCCGATACAGCAAAAGTACATCAATAATTTGGCAGCAGCGAGCGAGACTGCAGAGACATTGCTTGAATCTCTGCAAAAGGGCAAGAAAGAAGGCGGAGGCGGCAGCGACCAGTTCTTCCAGACCTCAGCTGTCAACTTCCTCGCCGCCTGTATCTACTTCTTCATCAACTATGGCAAGGAACCATACGACAAGGACGGCAAGATGCTGATAGCAGAGAAAGTACTTGATCCGAAGACCATGCAGATGAAGCCGACCGGAAAGGTGTTTAACCATGCAGGAGAAGAAGTGGAGCCAGCCTATTGGTTGGGCAAGTACAGCGATATGCCCCACATTCTCAGTTTTTTGAACGAAAGTTACCAGACCATCTTCAATGTGTTGGAAACCGACAACGAGGTAGCACCATTGCTCGGTCCGTTCCAAACCGCATTGAAGAACAAGGCGATGGAGCAGTTGGAGGGTATGATTGGTACACTGCGTGTCTATACCTCACGCCTTGCCACCAAGGAAAGCTATTGGATATTTCACAAGGACGGTGATGACTTCGACCTGAAGGTCAGTGACCCGAAGACCCCAAGCTATCTGCTGATAGCCAATGACCCGGAGATGGAGAGTATCATTGGAGCATTGAACGCCCTAATCCTCAACCGACTGGTGACACGAGTGAACACAGGACAAGGCAAGAACATCCCTGTGAGCATCATTGTGGACGAGTTACCAACACTCTACTTCCATAAGATAGACCGACTGATAGGTACAGCCCGAAGCAACAAGGTGAGCGTAGCCTTGGGATTCCAGGAACTGCCACAGCTGGAAGCAGACTATGGAAAGGTGGGTATGCAGAAGATCATCACCACCGTAGGCAATGTGGTGAGCGGTTCGGCACGAAGCAAGGAAACGCTGGAATGGCTATCCTCTGACATTTTTGGAAAGGTGGTGCAACTGAAGAAAGGCGTGACCATCGATAGAGACAAGACGAGCATCAACCTGAATGAGAATATGGACAGTCTTGTACCAGCCAGTAAAATCTCGGACATGCCGACAGGATGGATCTGCGGTCAGACGGCAAGGGACTTTGTGGCAACCAAGACCGGCATGAATGGTAGTATGAACATACAGGAGAGCGATGAGTTCAAGACTAGTAAGTTCTATTGCAAGACCGACTTTAATATGGCAGACATCAAGAAAGAAGAAAGCGAGTATATGCCACTGCCCAAGTTCTACACCTTCAAGAGCCGTGATGAGCGTGAGCGCATCCTCTATAAGAACTTTGTACAAGTTGGCGAGGACGTGAAAGCCATGATATCGGAGATATTCAACAAGAAGAATGCCAAGTGACAAGCCAATGACACTCCAAATGCAAAACAAAAACAACATCCATGACGAAAAAGATAAGAACATATATTACCCTAATGCTCTTGTTTCTGTGCCAAAGCATCGTGGCACAGAACAAAACACCTACAAACGATAGCCAAAGCCAAACCGACTTGGGCATCTTTGCTTTGCCACCCTTTGAGCGAGCCGTGCGGTGCATCAAGTATTACGAGGGATGGCACGATATTAAGCGCAACTATCCCTATATCGGATGGGGACATCGGATATTGCCACATGAAAAGTTCAAGAAGAATCTTACTTATCAGCAAGCCAATACTCTGTTGCGTTCAGACCTCACCAAGTTATGCGCCATGTTCCGCAAGTATGGCAAGGACTCACTACTCCTTGCCGTACTTGCCTACAATGTCGGCCCCTACAAAATATTAGGGAACAAAAGATTTCCGAAGAGCCGTCTCCTGCAAAAGATTGAACGAGGATTGCGTGACATAGAAAAAGATTACCTTGACTTTTGCAGATGGAGAGGCAAATGCATTCCGTCCATCAAAAGGCGAAGAATGACAGAACTTCAATTGTTATACATCCCATAAAAATACGATAATACTCCATTGGGCATCGAAGTAGTTCTGCGTTGCCTATCGAAGTTATACTTCATCGGCACTTCAAGGTAACTATTCAGCGAATATGTATCGCTAAAGGCAGTATGTGATTTTTTTCAAAAAACTTTCAGTATTCCTGTACATGTCCACTGTGTCGTATTTTCCATCGTTTTGTACATCATATCATTCTGCTTCGTATCAGTAATGTCATTTACAAGTGTTGCATATATGATAATAAATCACTAATTTTGTTGTCATGAACAATAATGTTACAGATATATTCCAGGCTCTCAAGAATTTGGAGGGTAAGATTTCGTCATTGGAAAAAACCGTTGACGACCAACAGGAGTGTATCTGTAACTTAACCCGCATAAATGACCGTCTACGCAAGGAAAACCGCATTCTGAAGAATCGCTTAGCGAAATATGAGTCTCCAGACAAGGACAGCAACAACAGCAGTGTTCCTCCAAGCAAGGAGCGTATGAGTGACGAGGTGAAAAGGCGTACCAAGACTTTAAGAAAACCAACAGGCAGAAAACCCGGAGGACAGTTCGGGCATGACGGAAACACTCTGCTAAAGTCAGAATCCCCCGACAGCATAATAGATATTAGTGCCAACTACTGTACCCAGTGTGGACATTCTCTTGAGGACTGTGAACGTATCCTGGATTATGTAACTCAGGTGATAACCTTGCCGGAATTGAAACCAGTCATCAAGGAGATCAGACACTACAAGACGATATGCAATAAATGTGGAGCTACGGTACAGTCACACAAGCCACGAAAACGCGGAGGCAACGCCGTCATATACGATGCCAGCGTAAAGTCACTTGCCGTGTATCTTTCTGTCGTGCAATTTCTTCCTTATGGACGGATTGAGAACATATTTCACGAGATATTCGGCATTGAACTGACGCAAGGCTCACTTGTAAACTGGATTAACGACGCGAAAGCCAAGGCACTGCCGGCAATTGAGAAAATAAAGGAATGCATCATGCAGTCTGCCGTTGTTGGCTTTGACGAGTCGGGATGCTACTGCAACAAGAGACTTGATTGGGCTTGGATTGCTCAAACCGTCTATTTCACCTTGCTGTTCAGGGGGAATGGACGGAGCAGCAAGGAACTGACGGACAGATTTGGCGATTCACTTGAGCGTATGATTGCGGTAACAGACCGTCACAGTGCATATTTTGCATTGCATTTCTTGAATCACCAAGTGTGTCTTGCCCACATTCTGCGAGAACTGCAATATCTGAATGAGGTTGATGACAAACAGCAGTGGTCAAGGCGCATTGAAAACATTCTGCAACAGGCCATACATGAACGTAACGAGCATCCGCAAGACATCATTCCTAAAGATCCGTGGCTTAAAAGGCTTGATGATACACTCAAGCAGAGTGTCACAAGTCTTGGCAAAGACTTTCAGCGTTTGAAGAACGGATTGATTAAGTGCAGAGACTACATGTTCAATTTTCTTGAAGACCCTTTGATACCGTCAGACAACAACGACAGTGAACGTGGCATTAGAAAACTGAAAATCAAATTGAAAAACTCTGGCACATTCCGGTCAGAACTTGGAGCTGACGCTTTTTTGGAACTGCACTCTATTGTAGAAACAGCAAAAAAGCATGACTTATCACCATATAAAGCTATCCGTGCCCTTTGGGGGAGCACGGACAGCTATGCTATGGCATTCGCTGAATAGTTACACTTCAAGTATATTGGCTTAAAAACATACAAAAGTTGTATGAAAACAGCATTTGTGTACACAAATTTTCTGAGATATTAAAGAATTTAGAGTTAAATGAGCTTAAATTCATGTTGAAGATTGATATTTTCTGTCATTTCTTGTCTTTTCTCAATAAATTTTCGTACTTTTGCAGTCGGATTGTATAGCCAGACCGCAGTTATCGCTGTAAGACGAGTTCTTTCATGATAACCGAGTCGGCAGCCTACGCCGTGCTGAGTGTAGTGAAGTCAACCATGACATATCTATACGAAAGCGGGCTTTGGGTGGGAAGACAATCCAGACATAATGGAAGGCGTTTATCGACGCTGTGTTTAAGACTTCCTGTAATCTTGCAAATTCACAGTAAATTGTTGTCTTGAACGTAGTCAACGGTAGATGTCCCGGGTGTGATTATATCAATCCCGTGGAGACCTGTAAGCATGGATTGTACCCTTTCGGGCGCAGTCTAATGTGTTATATAGGTCTCTTTACGGACATGATTTTCATATCGGCGTGGGCTCTGACGTTGTCTGTTCAACAACAATAGGCAATTGCAAGAGCCTCAGGAAGTGGAATGGACAACAGGACGATTCCACGCTCTTTTTTTCTGTCGCAATTTAACGGATTTCTGTCTAGAAAAAAGTTAGCACCGATATGAAAGTCGATGAATGGACATCAGAAGATGGACACACCCCAGGAGGTGGTGAATTCCCTCCTTGCGCTGGACTTACCTCCAACGCCCTCCCCGAAGCTCGAAGCGATGTTTCCGCTGAGAGCTCACAAACAGGGGTGTCCACCAGAAGTGTCCATATATTAAGTAAGTCTAAAGTACAAAAGGAGGAAGAAATTCCTCATTGGTATGCTTTGCGCACCACCTATGGTAGAGAGAAAAAAGCATACGACTACATGACAGCCAAAGGTATCACGGCTTTCTATCCTACTACAGATACTGTAAAACTCATAAAAGGTAAGCGCAAAGTTGTTACCGAGTCTCGTTTACCCAACATCTTCTTCGCCTACAGTACCGAAGAACAACTCAAATCTTTCGTTTACGACAACGTAAACCTCCCATTTCTCCGCTTTTATTATCGCCACGTCCACGTTGGACGTAGAATAGAGAAGATTCCATTGATAGTTCCCGACTATCAGATGGAAAGTCTCAAAATCATCTGTGCTGCCGATGCGGACAATACCATCGTATCATTAGGTGAAGTGCCAAAGTTCGAAAAAGGACAGTTGGTAAAGGTGATTGATGGTGCATTTAAGGGCGTGATAGGAAGAGTTGCAAGATGGCAAGGGCAACAAAGAGTTGGCGTTGTGGTAGATGATTTGGTGACTGTTGTGACCGCGTATATACCAAGTGCTTTTTTAGAAATGCACTTATGATGGTTACTTTTAAATAGAACGATTCATAAACTGGAAACAAATAATAAAAATCAATAAAAATGAGAAATTCCAAACTAATTGTAAAACTTGCAACATTAATTGGCTATTTGCTATTTGCAGGTTTTAGTGCCTATTTTACGGCAACTTCACTTTGGTTGAACCTGTTAAATGGTTCTGATACATGGACGATGTGGCTTGTGTTTGTGCTTGTTCTAATAGTCTCAATCTTAGCAGGCATGTGTTTGACCAATGTAATTAAAGAATTAAAGAATCGTGTTAGGCCTTCGCGTTCAGCGTTTGTCTTAAATTTTCTCGGCTTCTTTATTTTTTGGACATTCAGTTTTATGACAAATGTTCACTATTTCTTTGTAGAGAAACATGGCTTTTCTATTCTGTCAAAAGAATTGGTTAGTGCAAAGCACTATATAGAGGAGAATACTTCAAAATCGAACCAATTAATAGATGAACAGAAAAAGGCGTAACTTTGCACAATATTTCAACAAACAGAGCCTCGGTTTCGTGCTTTCGGCACAGTCTTATTGTGGCGGCGAAAGTCTTGTGGGCATGCTTTCTGCTGTCGGCAAACAAGTGTTGTGGCGCAGAATTATGGCAGACGAAACTTGGGAGGCACAAGTATTCGGAAAAAACAAAAAAGGAAAATAGTGAAAATGAAGCAGACTTTTATTCTGTTGTCGGCTCTTTGCGCCGCCGTTCTTGTGGGATGCGGCGGCAAAGGAGATTCCGCCCAGAACGGAGAAAACGGCAATAACGGCGGCAAACAGTGGAAAACCATGGTGGTGAAGCGTTCCGACACCGAGGTGTCGCAGCTCTTCCCTGCATCCATTCAGGGCCGGCAGGACATTGAGATACGCCCCCAAGTGCAGGGCAAGATAGTGTCGGTGAACGTGAGCGAAGGTCAGGAGGTGAAGCGCGGGCAGGCGTTGTTCGTTATCGACCCGGTGCCTTTCCGCGCCGCTTTGGCTCAGGCTTCGGCCCAAGTGCGCGCCGCTATGGCGAGTTCGGCCACTGCCCGGCTCAATTACGAGAGTCGCAAGCGCCTGTTTGACCAAAAGGTCGTGTCGAAACACGACCTTCTGTTAGCTTACAACTCATGGCTCGACGCTCAGGCTCAGGTGAGTTTGGCGCGCGCTTCAGAGGCAAGTGCCCGCAACAATCTGTCTTACACCGTTGTGAGGAGTCCCGGCAACGGCGTTGTTGGCGTGCTGCCGTTCCGCCAAGGAGCCTTGGTGGGGCCTGAAATCACGCAGCCTCTCACCACCGTGTCGGACAATTCCGAGATGTATGTCTACTTCTCCATGGACGAAAACCAACTCTTGGGACTGCTGCGCAAATACGGTTCCATGGCAAAGGCGGTCAGTTTGATGGACAGCGTGGGCTTGATGCTGAGCGACGGAGGCATGTATGTCAGGCAAGGCAAGGTGTCGAGCATCAGCGGAGTAATCAACAAAAGCACGGGAAGCGTGTCGCTTCGCGCCGATTTTGCCAACCCCGGACGCCTGCTTCACAGTGGCGCCACGGGCAATGTGGTGATGAAAAACAAGTATAACGGAGTGATTGTCATTCCCCAGTCGGCCACCGTCACTTTGCAGGACAAGCTCATTGTCTACCGGGTCGTGAGCGGAAAGGCCGTCTCCACAGCCGTGAGTGTTGCGCCTTATAACGACGGCCGCACCTACATAGTGCTTTCGGGACTGAAGCCAGGCGACGAGATTGTTGCCGACGGAGCAGGACTTGTGCAGGAAGGAATGGCTATAAACAAATAAGATTATAAATGAAAAAAGGCAATATCTTTATAAAGCGTCCGGCGATGGCGGTTTCCGTTTCAATCATAATGTTGGTTGCCGGAATCATTTCGCTGTTCACGCTTCCGGTGGAACAATACCCCGACATTGCGCCGCCCACGGTGTATGTGAGCACCAGTTACACCGGAGCTGATGCCGATGCGGTGATGCAGAGCGTGGTGATGCCGCTTGAGGAGGCAATAAACGGCGTGGAAAACATGATATACATGACCTCGAACGCCTCCAACGACGGTTCGGCTTGGATTTCGGTCTACTTCAAACAGGGCACCAATCCCGATGTGGCTGCCGTGAATGTGCAGAACCGTGTGGCGCGTGCGCAGGGACTTCTGCCTGCCGAAGTAACTCGTGTGGGAGTGAGCACGGAGAAGCGTCAGAACAGTTTCTTGAAGATTGCTGGTCTCACTTGCACCAACGGCAAGTACGACGAGAACTTCATTTCCAACTATTTGGAGATAAATGTGTTCCCCCGGTTGAAGCGCATCGAGGGCGTGGGCGATGTGCAAGCCTACAGCAGCACCTACGCTTTGCGAGTGTGGATGAAGCCCGACGTGATGGCACAATACGGTTTGGAGCCTGACGATGTGAACGACGCCATCAACCGGCAGAGCTTTGTTGCGGCGGTGGGCGCGTTGGGAGAGCAGAGCAAAAACGCTTTCCAATACACAATCAAGTATAAGGGCCGTTATGCAGATGTGAAGCAATTCGAGGACATTGTGCTCAAGAACGACAAAGACGGCAACCTGCTGCGGCTGAAGGATGTGGCGAAAGTGGAACTCGGAGCCACCGCCTACAACTTCAAGGGAATAATCGACGGCAAGCCGGGAGTGAACTTTCAGGTGTTCCCCGTGTCTGGAGTGAACATGACGGAAGTGAACAACAACATCAACAAGGCACTTGACGACATGAAAAAGGACTTGCCCGACGGGCTGAAGTTCGTCACCTTCATGGACACCAACGACTTCCTTTTCGAGTCGATTCACGAAGTTGTGGAGACGCTTGTCATTGCAATTCTGCTCGTGATACTCGTTGTCTACTTCTTCTTGCAGGACTTCAAGAGCACGCTCATACCGTCGCTTTCCATCATAGTGTCGCTTGTCGGCACGTTCGCCTGCCTGAAGATAGCCGGATTTTCCATCAACATCCTCACGCTCTTTGCCCTTGTGCTCGCCATCGGAACGGTGGTTGACGATGCCATCGTGGTGGTGGAAGCAGTGCAGTCGAAGTTCGACGCAGGCTACAAGTCGCCTTATCTTGCCACGCGCGACGCCATGAGCGACGTCACGATGGCGGTGGTTTCCTGCACGCTCGTGTTCATGGCGGTGTTCATCCCCGTCACCTTCATGGGCGGAACGGCAGGCGTCTTCTACACACAGTTCGGCATAACCATGGCCACTGCGGTGGGTCTTTCTATGGTGAGCGCCCTCACTTTGTGCCCGGCATTGTGTGCACTGCTCATGCGCCCGGCATCGGGAACTAAGGGAGCGAAGAGTCTCAACGGCAGGGTGAAGGCGGCTTACAACGCCACTTACAGCGCCTTGCTCGGCAAATACAAGCGTGGCGTGATGTTCTTCTTCCGTCGCCGGTGGACGGCATGGACGGCTCTCGGCATCGTGGTGGCGCTGTTTGCCTACCTCATCAGCACCACGCGCACAGGACTTGTGCCTCAGGAGGACAAGGGATTCATACAGATGTTCGTTTCGGCTTCGCCCGGAACCTCGATGGAGGAAATGGGAAAGATAATGGAACGTGTGGAGAAAGTGGTGAACCAGCAGCCCGAAGTGGCAAGCTATGCACGCATCGACGGTTTCGGAGGAGGCACGGGCTCGTGCTACGGTGCGCTCTTCATAACGCTGAAAAAGTGGGGAGAACGCAAGGGAAGCGAGCACAGCATAGGGGCGGTTATCGGCCGTATGCAGGCCGGAACGGAAGCCATAAAGGAAGCCACGGTGTTCTGCATGGAGGACGCAATGATTCCCGGCTACGGCGAGGGCAACGCCATCGACCTGAATTTGCAGGATCGCACGGGCGGCGATGCCAAGGTGTTCTACGACAATGTGCAGCGCTTTCTCATGGCGCTCAACGACCGTAAGGAGATTGCAATGGCTTTCTCGTCTTACAGCATCAACTTTCCGCAGTACGACATTGATGTGGATGCGGCGAAGTGCGAGCGTGCCGGTTTGTCGTCGCAGCATGTGCTCGACGTGCTCGGCGGATACACCGGCGGCACTTATGTGAGCAACTTCAACAAGTTCGGCAAGGTCTACCGCGTGATGTCGCAGGCTTCGCCGGAATACCGCACCGACGAGTTTGCACTCAACCGCATCTTCGTGCGCACCGACGACGGCATGGCTCCCATAAGCCAGTTTGCCTCGCTCCGCAAGACGGTGGGCGCAGAAGGGGCGAGCCGCTTCAACCTTTACAGTTCGATTGCGGCAAACGTGGATGTGGCAGAAGGCTACTCCACGGGCGAAGCGCAGCGCGCCATCGCCGAAGTGGCAAAGCAGACGCTCCCGTCGGGCTACTCTTACGAATACGGCGGCATTGCCCGCGAGGAGGCGGAGCAGGGCGGCGCGTCGACAGTTGTGGTCTACGGACTCTGCGTTATGCTCATCTTCCTCATTCTTGTGTGCCTTTACGAGAGTTTCCTTGTGCCGTTTGCGGTGATTCTCAGCGTGCCGTTCGGACTGATGGGAAGTTTCCTCTTCGCACGCATCTTCGGTTTGGAGAACAACATCTATCTTCAGACTGGTGTCATAATGCTCATCGGTCTGCTTTCCAAGACGGCCATTCTTATCACTGAATACGCCTCGGAGCGCCGCCGCAAGGGCATGGGCATTGTTGAGGCTGCCTACAGTGCGGCCGTGGCGCGGTTCCGCCCGATATTGATGACGGTGATGACGATGGTTATAGGAATGCTTCCGCTCGTCTTCGCCTCGGGGGCGGGAGCCAACGGCAACCGTGCTTTGGGCACCGGAGTGGTGGGTGGACTGCTTGTGGGCACGTCGGCATTGGTTTTCGTCGTCCCCTTGTTCTTCATCGTGTTCCAGTATCTTCAGGAGAAATACGTGAGAGGACCGAAGCACGAAGAGGCTGATGTGCAGACGGCGGCGGAGCATGAATCGTTTATGAGCATAAAAAACAATGAAGATGAAAAATAATCGTTATACATTGGTCAGTGGCGCGTTTTGTGGTATTGCGTTGTGCCTTTGCACCTTGTCTGCGCCCGAAGTTTCGGCACAAACGGCAACCGGCGTGGTGGCACCGACCGATGCCGCTGAAGGATATTCGTTCGACGGCGACTCGTGGCGCAAGGTGTTTGCCGACAGTCAGTTGCAGCGGCTGATAGAGTGCGGACTCGCCCACAACACCGACCTGAATGTGGCGCGCCTGCGCATAAGCGAGGCTGAGGCCACGCTCAAGTCGGCACGCCTTGCCAACCTGCCTTCGCTTGCATTCTCGCCAAGTGCCGGAATAAGCAGTTTCGGCGGCGAACGTGCGTCGAAGACCTACTCGCTGCCGTTGCAGGCAAGCTGGCAGATTGACTTGTTCGGCAAACTGAAGAACGCCAAAATGCAGCAGAAAATGCTCGTGGAAAGCAGCAAGGCTTATCGGCAGGCGGTGCAGGTGAACCTTGTGGCGAACATAGCACGCGAGTATTACAATTGCGCCTTGCTGCATGCGCAGCTGTCGCTTGCGCGCCAGTCGGTTGATGTCTGGAACGAGACGGTGAGGACTATGAAGGCTTTCATGGAAGAAGGACAGTACACCGATGCCGCCGTTTCGCAGGCGGAGGCGAGCCGTGAGCAGGTGAAGGTGACGGCAGTGGACTTGGAACAGCAGATTCGCGAGAGCGAGAATGCCATGAAAAAGCTTTTGGGCGACAGTGCAAATACCGTTGTTATGGCATTCGATGCCGACAGTTCGGGCGGCGGCAGGAGTCTGCTTCAGAGTGCTTCGGAGTCTATGGGTGCCGACATTGCGGAGGGGCAGGGCATCGCCTTGTCGCGCCTGTCGGTGCGCCCGGACGTGCGTCAGGCCGAAATGAACTTGGCGGCGGCAGCTTATGCGGTGAAAGAGGCAAAGGCGGCGTTCTATCCTTCGCTTACCCTTACGGGTACGGCGGGGTGGACTAATTCGGCTGGCGTGATAGTGAATCCTGCCAAGATGCTCTTTGAAGCGATAGCTTCGCTCACGCAACCGATTTTCCAAAACGGACGGTTGAAGGCGGACTTGAAGATAAAGCAGTCGCAGCAGGAAGAGGCGCGCCTGCAATTTCAGCAGGCTCTGCTAAATGCAGGAGTGGAGGTGAACGATGCTTTGACGCAGGTGCAGACTTACAACGGAAAGTCGGCATTGCTCGACAATCAGGTGAAACTGCTTGAGCGCACCGTGAAGTCCACCCGTTTGCTGCAGCAGAATGGCAGCAGCAACTATCTTGAGGTGCTCACGGCGCAGGAGAATCTGCTTTCGGCGAAGATGACCGTGTTGCAAAACTGCTACATGAAGGTGGCTTCCTTGATAGCCCTCTATCAGGCTCTGCCGTAAGCTTCGCGTGGCGGTGGATGCCGCAGTGCGGCAGAAGCTGAATTGAGTGTGAAAACCGGCAGTATTTTGCCGCTTTAAAAACAAGGCTTGTTTGGAACGCAAACAAGCCTTGTTTTGATTGCAAAGAAGTTCGTTTTGCAGAGCAAACAAGGCTTGTTTTTGAATGGGGTGGAATATGGCTTGATTAAAAGTGAAAAAAGATGGTTATTTAATCACCCATTCCGTGAAATTGGCTTCGTTTTCCACGTTGAAGTTTATTCCCACCTTAGTCACAGGTTTGCCTGCGTCTTTGTAAGCGTCGGCATAAGCCTTTTCTTCAATCTGCCGCATGGCTTCTTCTGCCGAGCCGTTTAATTTCGTTTCAATTACATATATGCGGTTCGATGTTTCGAGCACGGCATCGATGCGTCCCTTGTGGGTGCGCACTTCCACCTGCATGCGGTAGTTGGTGAGAAGCGAGAACATTATGTAGAGCAGTTGCTGGTAGTGCCCTTCATATTTCGTGTTGTCGCAATAAGGAACGGTTGACAGAAAATCTTTCATCAGCCGCAGGGCGCCGTCCATGTCGTCGCGGTTGATGAGCGAAGCCATCTTTGCCACGGCCGTACCGCCGCGCCCTCCCTTGTTGCCGAGATATTTTGGCAACAGAGATTGGAACAGTCCCACACGTATTTCCTTGTTGGGTATGCCGAGATGATACACTTCGCCAAAAGCGTCGAAATTCTTTATTGTTAGGTACCCGCTCTGATAAAGCAACGGAGTGAGCGACTCCATGTTCTCTGTAGGAGCGTCAAATTCGGGGCGGATGGCATCAACCCCTTCGCCTATGTCCGACGGAATAACGCCGAATTTCCGCATCATCTCTATCATGTAAGTTGGCGTTCCGCTTGAGAACCAGTACATGTCGAACATCTTGTCGGCGAAACAGTTGAGCAGACTGAACGGGTTGTAGATGTCGGACGACGGCCATGTGAAATGGTAGCCGTCGTAGTTGCTGCGCAATTTCTCAATTGTCTGTTCGCGCGTAAGCTTTTGGCTGGCAGCAAGTTCGTCTATGTCCTCGGACAGTTGGGTCAGCAGTTCCTCTTTGGTTATGCCGCATATTCCTTCATATTCGGGCAGCATGCTGATGTTCTTTATGTTGTTCAGTTCGCTGAATATGCTGAGTTGCGAGAATTTTGTTATGCCTGTGAGGAACACAAAGCGCAGGTATGGGTCGCAATCTTTCAGCGGACTGTAGAAACCAAAGCGTTTATAAGCAATGTGTTGAGTTTGTCTGCAGTATTGAAATCATAGGTCTTGCCTTGGTCGGAAGTATAGGAGATGTTTTCCTGTGTCAGTTCCTTGATGGCTCTGAGGATGGTATCAGAGCTGCATGTACGAAGGGTAGGATGATACGAGAGATGGCGCATCAGTTGTGACGTTACGTCTTCCACGCATGAGCCGCCACAGAAATAAACGCTCATCAGCGAACGGACTATCTCGCTGAACTGATATCCGATGATACTGCGGCATCTCTGACCCAGTGTTGAGTCGATAACGGGTGAAAGCATGGAGTCAAATTTCTCCATGATTGAAAAAATTCCTCCAAAAGGTGTGAGTTTCTCAGATTTTATTTGTACCTTTGCCATGCCTTGTTACGATTTTCGCTTGTTTTCTAATTGCAACACACTACTGTCCCGTTAAGATTTTAGATCTCGAAATAAATCGAGTTGACCATCATCCTTTGGGACGTTAATAATAGGTTTGTTAAACAATTCAGGTATGGGTATCCTCTCAAACAACATAGTACCTATGGTCTGGGAAATCATATACAGAGATGGTTCCTCGATATGCATGTGCTTCTTGGCTATAGCCAGTAGCAGAAATGCACAGACTGCTATCCAGATTTGTGTATAGACAGCATTCTCTGAGGTTCCGTAAAACGACTTGATATGCAGATGTTGCTTTATCCATTTGAAGAAAAGTTCCACGTTCCATCGCTCTCTATAGAGTTCTGCGATGGTAAGAGCATCGTATCCCAAGTGGTTGGTGATGAAACGGTAGAGATTTCCCGTGGCAAAGTCTTCATAGACTACCATGCGAAATTCCTCTGGGTACTTCTGCTTGGAGTTTTCCTTAGTAAGTCTGACAATCTCATCACTGATAACACCTGTCTGCTTATCAACAGGCATGGACTTGACAATCTCATATTGCATGTTGTCCTTAGCTCTTGTTACAAAGAATGCGCCATTCTTGTGGATGATATTGAAGAGTCTGTTGAAGTCCACATACCCTTTGTCTATCAGATAGATAGCTCCCATCTCGACACAGATTTCATCCAAAGCGTTAACATCGTGAACCGAAGCTTTGGTCAAAAGCACGAATACTGGGAGATTGCCTCTCAAATCAAGCTGGGCATGCAGTTTAATGCCACCCTTCTTCTTTCTGAATTTTGCCCAAGGACAGAGTTTGAGACAGAGACTGATGGTACTGCTGTCGAACGCATAGACCATGTTGTCAATGTCAAGTCTGAAGCTATCCTTCGCATAGAGCGGACGCACCTTTTTGATAAGGACTTGCCCCAATTCCGCATAGATATGCCAATCTCTGAGCTCATTCGCCTTAGCCAAAGTATTGCGAGGGACGGCATAGCTAATACCGCAGTGATAGAGCTTATGTGTAACAGCCAACGCATTCAGGCTTGCCTCTATATCGCGCAGACTATTCTTATCAGCATATTGAGCCAGGCACATAACCAGCAACTGGTCATAACAGGTGAGGTTTCTCACCCTGTAATTGCCTCTGTACTTGGCAACAATATCATTGAATTCCCTACGAGGTATGAACTGCATAATCTGTGCGAATACGATCTTTCCGAAATTCATGTAACACGCTTCTTTGATAAAGACTGCAAAGTTAGTCAATTCAAATCGTGTACATGAAATATCGAGTCTAAATCATTCTATTTTAATAACTTATATTTAAATCGTCTCGTTTTAACGGGACACTAGTGATTGCAACACTAAGATAAGTGAAAAATCTGACACGGCAAAATCCTGGGCAACTTTTTGTTGCTCAGGAACTTATAAATTAATTTAAATCAAAGTGTTGCGGAATTAAGGTATTCCTTATGCTTGCAGTTCTTACTGGCTGTCATGGTTTGCGTATGGGAGTCGGATTAAAAGGGGAAGTCATTGACGAAGATACCCTTGTCTTGGATGGTGATACGTTCACTATTCAAGAACGAATTGGTGACAGTCTGTTTATCGTTTGGAACTATGAACATTCCGATGAAAAGACACCATGTTACCTTCTAAAGTATGAACGTAATGGCTTCTATTATCCTCAAATTGGAGCAACAAATATCACTTCTATTGACAATACCATCAACTATGTGAGCATTGACGACAATGATGTTTATGACATCAAGGATAGAAAGATATTGTTCTCATCTCCATGCTGTGCGTCTGGACTTTATTATCTTGGTCAGTGGAAAAACTTACACCTTTTCACAAGTTCTGATACGATTTGCTTCTCTGATGGAAAATGTATCGGACTTAAAGATGATGTATATTGTCGAAAAACAAATAATGAAGGATTTGTGAAATTAGTAGCCGGTGCACAAACAAAGGAAGTTTCATTCGCCGATCTATACAATGCAAAGAAGATGGGTGGCAGTATGGATGCGTATATAGAACATTTTACTAAGGATTATTACATCAAGCCAAGGAGCAAGTACGAAAGTGTGGATGCCGGATTTAGTGTGGATTTGGATATACCTAAAGGTAATGCTGATTCTGATAAAGCCATCCGTGAATGGATGATGGCTGCTATCAGGGATGACGCGTTCTATCAGTTGCAAAACAATATGGGCATTCCTGTAGGCAAGTGTACGTCGTTAAAAGATATGCAGCATTCTTTGGATGAATATGGTGTATTGTGGGAGAAACTTTGTCGGGCAGAGTATCAAATAGAAGATACGTTGGAGCTTAGAATGACTTGCAATATAAGAGTGAGGAAAGTGGCAGACTGTGATGACTATACCACATACTATTATTGGGCAAGCCTTTACAATGGAGGACTTCATGATTTGCCTCGTGAATATTACATCACATATGACAAGCGAAGAGGCGGATTGTTGGATGTCAACAATTCCGTGAAACCTGCGATGGTACAACTTTTTCGGCATTTAGCATTGGAGAGTTTGAAGAAAGAATACGATTTCTGTTATGAACGTGAAAATTCATGGGAGGATTTCACGCATAGCATTTTCTCTTTCCATTGTCCAATGATTGATACAAGCGGTATGGACGAGGTAATGCGGTCATTTCTTGTACATAATTATTCTTGCGATGATTGGGCTGGATGGAATGGTTACAACGAAAAGGCATTTACCGAGAAGGATTTTCCTTTGACTCACTTTGCCGTACTGCCAGAAGGGATTGTCTTGACATATCATCCTTATCAGATTGATTGCTTTGCAGCAGGCGAATACCATGCAGTTATACCTTTCAAGGAAGCTAATAAATGTTTGATGTTTGACTATTCCAAGCACGAGGAATTGAAACCAAAGTTGCAAAGATTCATCAAATAGCAATATTTTGACAATGAGACAGGTTACTTCTTTTACTTTATTTTCATCAATAGATAAATAATTGACACACAAAATATCATATAAATATGGAAAAAAGAAAGAGAACCCTAAAAAGAACGATTGTTTTATTTTGGAAAGGTTTAACAGGTATCATTGCTGCAACAGCAGAATGGTTCACCGTGATACTTGGAATGAAGGATGAATCTAAGTATGGCAAGTTTATTCGACGTGTTGTTGGAGGCTGTTTTGCGTTCATCATGTTTGTGTTTGCATGTGCTGGAGGTAATGCGTTATACGAGTTTGTTTACAAGAAAGTGAATGCTGCGAAATATTTGGATGAATCCTACTATGACTCGCAGTACCTGTCAAGAAATGCCACTTACTATAGCCGGGCCTATGAGACGGATGGATATGTGGAGACTCGTGATGGCAAGAAGACTGTCAAGGGCATACATTGGATTTCAAAACCATTGGGGGACGACTCGCTTGTCTGTTATAGTAACGGCGATGCTCGTGGCTACTTCAATATGCTGACAGGTGAAATAGCTATCAAGCCTCAGTACAAGCACGCATGGGTGTTTTCTGATGGCTTGGCTTCCGTAGATGACAACGGTAAGATAAAATTCATCGACTTCAAAGGAAATGTCGTTATTGACTTGAATATTCCATACATCACTGGTGCAGAAGGGTATGTATTTCACAATGGGCATTGCGTAATACATAACAACAAACGTAACAAATTTGGTTTGATAGACAAAAAAGGAAATTGGATGTTGAAAGCTGAATATGATGCTATTTCGCCCAAGGATTCTTTCTTTGTAGTAAGTAAAGGAGGTATGCAGAGTGTTCTTACAGAAAATCTGAAACCAATATTGCCTTTCATGGAAGCAGACCTCTGGATCTCTGGTAATAGCATTACTGCAACAATGAAAGACCACACTCTTCGCAAATATAATTTGCAAGGTGAATTGATTGACGATTTCTTGATTAGTAATGTTGACAGATTATTGTATGATACCGATGAAATACGATATACTACGGCAAAAAACTATGATGATGACGGAAATCTAACGGGAGAGACCGAAGAGGCAGAACCAACACCTTATCAAAAGACTGCAAATTGCAAAAAATATGAAGCAGAACTTGGTTGGTATGGGTTGATGTCACCAAGTGGAAAAGTCATTACTCCTCCAAGATATTGCGATATTACAGCCATTGGCTATGACTTGTATTTATGCAAAACTGATGATATTAGAGGTGAAGTTCTGAATGGTAAAGGTGTAAGAGTTAGGTAAACGACTCTCTCATTTACTTATTGATAAAGCAGACAACGCAAAAGACTTTTCAATAAGATTCAAAAGGATGGTAGGATTGAAACTCTTGCCATCCTTTTTGCATGTAAGGTGGAGATGACAGCCAGTACTGCGACCAGTATTACCAGTAACGCCAACAATGGTACCAGAGAAAACACGCTCACCTTTGCCAACTATAACGGAAGACAAATGGCAATAACTAACATGATAGTTGCCATGTTTCAACGTAACATAATTGCCAGAACGACGGTCATACCCTATCTTTTCAACAATACCCTCCATCATGGAATAGGCAGGTTCATTCTTCGCACGAAGATCCAAACCATTGTGCCATGATTGTTTTCCTGTGATAGGGTCACGACGATAGCCGTAAGGACTGGTGACTTTGATTGATTTCAGTGGATAAGTGATGCTTGGATAGCCGCTTATCCACTGTTTTTGTTTGCTATCCACAGAGTCTGTTTCCTGTTGAAGTAGATTTGCTTGTATAGAATCTACAGGTTGATTGGCAGGAAGTAGAAACTTCTCCTCCACTTTCCTGACTTTGTAACGGCATACGTTATTGCTGACGGTATTGAACTGCGCCTTTGCACTCGATACCGCCAGACAACTTATTACCCATAATACCACTATTTTCCATTTCATGGTGCAAAGTTAGGGAAAGATATCAAGAGTGATTGTCGATGCTGTAAAAGTATAACATAAAATAAGATTAAAGTATGATTGAGAGTATGAAATGATGATATAATCATAATAAAACGGAAAAGATTGAGCAGAAGAACGTAGGCTTTCTTGTATTCATTACTCTTGGGCTATCTTTGCATGGCTATATGCAAAGTATCATTCAAAATATAATCAGAATATGAAAAGAAACTCATTTGAAGAAAGCGAAGTGCCGTATCAGACACTTGCAAAGTTCGGTCTTACCCATGAGATGATAGAAGACCTTCCGATGCATGCCTTGGATGACATCAGCAATGGTCGTCCATCGCCAGTGTTGCCTGTGAGCATGGAAGTAAACGAGGGCTACAGTATCAAGAGCAGAACCCGAATTGCCTTGGTAAGAATGGCAGACGGAAATGTGGATGTGATGTTCTATCCTGTATTGAAGTACGCCCCATTGGACAAATTCACCAAGGAGCAGCAGGAACTGTTGAAGCAGGGCAAGGCTGTGGTGGCAGATGTGGATATGCCAGATGGCACACATGTCAAGGCATTTGTACAGATTGACGGAGAGACCAACCAAGTGATGGCTGTGCCGACACCTGTGATTGGTAGAAACTTGCAGGTGCTATCTGACGAACTCAGTCTTGGAGGAACGGAGCTAAAGAGCATCCAAAATGGCGAGACTCTGACATTTGCCGTAGAAGACGAACCTTTGACCGTAGGCATCGACCTGAAGAGCGATACTGGCATCCGCTTCGCCAACGGCGATGGTGAGCAGTGGCGTAAGGAAGGCAAGCGAGAGTGGGACAAATACACCTTCGGCATCTATGGCTGTTGGGTAATGGATGTTGACGGTAATCTCGACTATGTTCCAGAGGAGGAATATACCGAAGAACTGTGGAATGAGCAAAAGAAAGCTGCCGGAAGACATGCTTCTGCTGTCGCAAGGAAGTAACGTGAAACATCAAATTTAGGGAAGAAATGAGAAAAGGACCATATTATACAGAAAACATCCTTGTGGAGAAGATGCAGAGCGGTGAATACGGTTGGCTTGACTATGTGAACCATTTCAGTGAGGAATGGCAGAACGAGTATCAAGAATACTGCAAGGAACACGCCCTGTGCATCGGCAACGAGAGTGCGGAACAGTTTGTGAAGTACAAAGACGAACTGTTAGAGCAAGGAATGGAAACAGAGAACGCTTAATACAATCATGCTATGGCGATAAGAAAGAACTTGAATCCAAGACAGATGGACATACAACCAGAGATGCGTGACATCCTGATGCGCAATGGCATGCAAGCCCATATCATAGCCAACGGTGATGGTTATCAACTGGCGGTACAGGGACATGACTCCCCACTGCTGACCTATAACCTCACCGAGAAACAGATGTTGGCATTGACCGATTGGGGAACCAACTCTGCCAATAAGAAGGCGTACAATGTCTTTACCAGCATCATCAGCAAAGACTTCTATATGCCGAGAAACCTTGTCCATGCAAGAAATGCCAATGGAAGAGTGGCTATGGGACTGCATGGATATAGGATTGGTACTGGAGAATACGGACGGTTAGGATGGAGTCCAGAGTTTTTAGGTTGGACACCGAGAATGCAGGACGGCTATCATCTACGCAGAGTCGGAGGACAGATGTTCTATGCAGGAGCACCAATG
The DNA here is from genome assembly GCF_019249725.2 of Segatella hominis. Lineage (NCBI taxonomy): Bacteria > Pseudomonadati > Bacteroidota > Bacteroidia > Bacteroidales > Prevotellaceae > Segatella > Segatella hominis. The sequence continues at coordinate 3,111,995 of NZ_CP137559.1, read as the reverse complement.
GTAGCGGAAAGACCAGACAGAAGGCTGAAACCTGGTGAGTTAACCTCTGGAGGTTATGGCTTTTACTATAAAGGACAGCAACAAGTAGCATCACAAGCAGATGTATTACAAAACCTGCAAGCCGTGGTGACACCTGTAGAGACACGTCCAAGAAGCAAAGAGCCAGCCAAACCCTACAAGGAACTGATAAGCTCACCTGTATATTTCTCCAACGATCAATGGCAGGAATGCCTGTCTTCACACGGTATCATCATCGATGAGAAGGCAAAGACACTCACCATCCAATCAGAAGGAACCAACAGTGATATGGTGTATGACTTGACTGACGAAGAATTGAAGGCTTTGACCAACAATTCTGTCAAGCAAGTATCTGTAGCCAAACGACTGGAGATACTGAACAATGTCATCAAGGATGATTTCGCAGACAAGATAACAATGGACATGCTCAACAGCAAGGAGCGCATCCAAATCAGTTTGCGTCCAGAGGTGCAGCAGGAGTTGGACGGCAAGATGCGGTTGCAATCTACCGTCGAGCCATTGCAAGTGCAGCAAGAACCTATGAACAATAAAGTAGGTATTGTGGATGGGCAGGACTTGGACGAGAGCAAGGGGTGGTTCCGTGAAGGCAAGCATGGCAGAGAAGTAACTGTTGGTGAGATACGAGTGGAGCCAGCGGAGCAGGAAGGCAAGTACCGCATGACCGCCGTCATCAACGGTGAGCGAGTAAGCCACGAGATAACGCAGAAGCAGTATGACAAGTTCATGGCAGTGGATGACTACCATCGCATGAAACTTTTTTCCAAGATATTCGGTGAGGTAGATATGAAAGACCGTACCAGTTTGGGAACCAAGATTGGAGCTGCACTGTTAGCAGGATTGGGTGTTGCTGCCGAAGTAGGCAGTGAGCTACATCGTCCACATGGCGCACCTGTAGTGATAGTTGACCACCATCATGGTGCAGCACCTGCGCCACCTCGTCCCTACTTCAAGCCAGGAGTAGATACGCCAATGGATGTGGCGGCGAGAAACTTTGAGGCTGCCATGAACAAAGAAGTATTGCATCCTCACATGGGGAAAGGACTATAACGGAATACGCTTATGGCAAACAACGAACTGACATATAATGATTTCTTACAGCGTCTGAACATACAAGAGTTGTTGGTGGACGCAGGCTATCAGTTGAACAAACGAGATGGCTTGCGCTATCCGTCGTATGTAAAGGTGGACAGTCATGGACAGCGAGTGAGGGGTGACAAGTTTATTGTCACTGGCAATGGCAAGTGCTGTTTTCAGCCACCAGAGCAGAAGAACTACAACGTGATAGGTTTCATCAAGGAGCATCCGACGCTGTTTGACGACTATAAGCCAGGGATGTCATTGGACAGACTGGTGAATGTGGTATGCAACAGACTGTTGAATAATCCCATTGATGTGCGTGAAAGCAGAGTGGCTGAACCCAAGCGAGATGCCAAGCCCTTCAACCTGTCAGACTATGACATCTTGCGTTTCAACCCAAGGGAAAAGGACACCCAACGGAAACACTATCCTTATTTCAAGGAAAGAGGCATCAACATGGGGACCCAGTTCGCCTTTTACAAGCATTTCTTCTTGGCGACCAAGCGTCGAAATGAAGGATTGAGTTTTGCCAATCTCGCCTTTCCACTATCCTTGCCGTCCAAGCCGGACAGCATCGTTGGATTGGAAGAGCGAGGTAAACCGAGACGAGAGGACGGCAAGGCATACAAGGGCAAGGCGGAAGGAAGCAACAGCAGTGAAGGATTGTGGATAGCCAACCTGACAGGTAAGCCATTGAAAGAAGCCACAAATATTCTATGGTTCGAGAGTGCCTACGATGCTATGGCAGAGTACCAAATCAATCCAGTGAAGAGCGTGTATGTCTCGACCGGAGGTACACCGACAAAGGGGCAAATAAAGGGAATGCTGGAAGAGACCCGACAAGCGAACCATTATTTGGGCTTTGACAAAGACGAGGCAGGACGTGGCTTTGTGAAGAACTTCAAAGCAATCGCCAAGGAAATGGGATTTGCAGACTTCACGGTGCAAGCCTTTCATCCTTTGGGACAATACAAAGACTGGAACGATGCCTTGCTTGGCAAACGAGACCAACGGTTGATAGACCAAGGAGAGATAGACTTCGACTATTTCGAGTTCGCCAAGGCGCAAGAGGCTGAGAGGCAACAAGAGCAAGCCAAACAGGAGGAAAAAGAGGAACAGACATCGGGCTTCCGCAGATAAAGCACGGTGTCATTATCAAAAAGGAGAATTATGCAGCAGACATATCGGTATAGAAACATCATCATCAAGCCCCATTGGATGCAGTTCGTCATCAACGAGCTGCACTTGCTTGTGCTTATAAGCGTAGGCTTTGTATATGCAGGTATTGATGATGCCGTTCTCTCCACTTTGGTGTTTATCCTCTCGCTCTTGTTTTCCCTATGTTTGGCATATCGAATGGTCTATCTATGCAGGATGCGGTACATCATCAGTAACGAACAATTGGTGTTTGAGCATGGCGTGTTTCATCGGGAAGTAGATTATCAGGAACTGTATCGTGTGGTGGATTTCAATGAGAGTCAGACATTCATGCAGCAACTATTCCGATTGAAAACCGTGAGCATATATTCTGGAGACAGAACGACACCAAGGCTTGACATTATCGGAGTACCGATGAAAGAAGAACTGGTGACAACCATCAGAGAACGAGTAGAAACCAGCAAACGCAGGAGGAGCATCTATGAGATTACAAATAGGTAAGATATGGTTGATGGCAATTATCGGCATAGCAACGGCATCGAAAGCCAAGGCACAATTGGTGTCATCCAATCCCTTGGAATGGATGGCACTGGCAGAAGGCAATGAACTTATCAACAGTGAGATTGAAAAGCAAATCAACGGACAGACCAAGACGGCGTTGTTGCAGAATACAATGGCTGCTGAGTTTAACCAGATACACAAATGGGAGAAGAAGTACAACAGCTACTTGAAATCAGTGAACGGCTATGCCTCTTCGCTGAAAGCATGTACCCATCTGTATGATGATGGCGTGAAGATTTTCATCACGCTCGCCAAGTTGAAGGCAGCTATTGCCAATAATCCACAGGGCATTGTGGCAAGCATGAGTATGAACAACCTGTATATCGAGACGGCAACGGAATTGGTATCGGTTTTCAATCTATTGAACGATGCCGTGGCGAATGGTGGCACAGAGAATATGCTGACAGGAGCAGACCGCTCCAAGACCTTGTGGGCATTAAACGACAAACTATCTGCTTTCAAAAAAAAGCTCAACAAACTGTATCTGAGCATCCGCTACTATACAATGAGTGATGTGTGGAACAATGTCACGGCAGGGATGATAGACAGAAGTAATGGTGAGATTGCTACGCAAGCATTGGGGCGGTGGCGGAGAGCTGCCAAAGTCAGTACACCATAATAATATAAAAACATTTGAGTATGAGAACATGTATATTTTGCTTTGGCATCATGTTGCTTTCCGTCTGCAAGGTGCAAGCCCAGAACGACCCTGTGTTGGCAGGAATGATATACGCCTATACAGACAAGGCTGAAAAGGAGTTGAAGAACCAGGAGAAGGTGATGCTGATGCAGACCACTGGTCATATATGGTTGAAAGAGGAAGTGGAAGGAACCACCAATCTGCAACGAGAGTTCAACAACTACTTGGACTCGTTCCGCTCCATCGTGGTGTATGCTGCACAGGTATATGGCTTCTATCACGAGATAGACCGACTGGTGGATAACTTGGGAGGATTCACCAAACAACTGGATAAACATCCGAGCAATGCCCTTGCTGTGGCACTGTCAGCCAAGCGCAACAAGATCTATCGGGAGTTGATTATGGGCAGCGTGGAGATAGTAAATGACATCAGGCTTGTATGCTTGTCAGGCAACAAGATGACCGAGAAAGAACGAGTGGAAATCGTTTTCGGCATCCGCCCCAAGCTGAAGGTAATGAACAAAAAGCTGCAACGGCTGACCAAGGCGGTGAAGTACACCTCGATGGCGGACATCTGGGCAGAGATAGAGGAAGGTAGCCACGACAAGGCAGACAAGAAAACCATCGTGAAGGACTGCATGAACAGATGGAAGCGAAACGGAAAGATCAAATAACAATAAAAAGATACGACTATGAGTATATGGGCAAAGATAGCAAAGTATGGCGGCAGTGCCTTGAAAGGTGCAGGTAGTGTCGCCAAGCAAGGACTGAAATCAGCAAGCAATACGGCTGTGCATCCCACCCAAGCACTAAAAGGCGCAGGAAGTGCGATGAAAACAGCCGCTGTGGGCAGCGCAGCAGGATATGTGGCATGGCAGAACCTTGTCAACGACAAGAGCATGGTGGAGATAGCCAGTGACGTGGTGGTCGGAAAAGACACCACAGAGAAAATATCCGAAGCCGTGGAAGATGTAAAAGGATTGAAGAACAAAGCAGGGGAAGCCGTGGATGCGGTGAATGGTGCCATGGGCGACATCAACAGCAAGTGGAGCGGTATGAGTAACTTCTTCCGTGGCATCTTCGGAGGCAACGGACTGGAGATGTTCGGCAATTTCTTCAAGAACTTAGGGAAAGGAAACGTGTCTGGACTGAGCCTTGCAGGACTGGTGACAGCAGCGTTTCTCACCTTCGGACGTTTCGGATGGCTTGGCAAGATAGCAGGAGCCATGCTAGGCCTGATGCTCATCGGCAACAATTCCAACATCAAGAACATCGTCAGTGGTGATGGCGGTCAAGGAAGAAATGTGAACGAAGCAGAAACGACCACACGCAGTGGCGGCATGAAACGATAAACATAAAAACGACAACAACATGAGATATACAGAAGAAATGATGCTGCAATCAAAAAGCGGCTTTTGCATGCCCTTTGAGGAGCGAGGCAAGGATGTGGAACTGACACTTGGCTATGGCAAACAGAAGCATCCTGTAACAGGAACCGTGTTCTTCCATCACGGACTGGACTTTGAGGCAAATCACTATCTGCTGTCTGCCTTGGCAAGCGGAACGGTATCGGGCATTGGCAATGATGCGACACACGGCATCTACCAAGTGATACGCTACGGCAAGTATGAAGTGACCTATTCCCATCTTGCCAACGTGTTCGTGAATTTCGGACAAACCGTGAAGGCAGGAAACATCGTGGCATTGAGCGGTGACAGACTGCATTTCGAGGTGAAGTTTGACGGCAAGGAAATCAATCCGATTGATTTCCTGACCATGCTATATGGCAATGTGAAGGCAATGGAACAGACCGGTAAGACAGGTTTTCCTGAGTTTGAGACCTACGACATGAATATAGCCACACAGTATGACAAAGACCAGAAAGAGATAGAAGAATTGATGCTGCGCTTCATGCCATCGTATATGGAAGACCTGTATAAAGGTATGTATGTGACACCGCAACATGCAGAGCAGTCGCTAAGGAACATCTTTACCTTGTCAGCGGCGAAACACTATTTCTATGAAGCTATGCCATCCATCAGCAATCCGTTAGGCATCGGGCAAAGAGCCATGCCATTGGCTTGTAAAGTGCAGAACCTGCTGATAGCAGATTTCTTGAACTATCTGGCATTGCGGCATGGCATCTATCTGTCCACATTGAGCGAAGTCCTAAAAAAAAACTCCATGACGAAGCCGTAAGGACAAGTGGTATCATCGACCCTCTCGCAGAATTGGACATCGATGTGCAGAGCTTCGACATTCCAAGGTTGGTGAGCGTATATCCCGACCGTGCAGGAGTGAGATGGTGGACAAAGGCATGGTTCAACAACCGAGAGGAAGGAGAATGCTCCGTGGAGACAGAACTGCAGCAAGCCATCCTCTTCATCCATGACAGAATAGAGAAAGACGCTTGGCTGGAGGAATACTTTCCAAAGCAGATGGAAGTGTATCACCAAGCCATCGAGCAGACAAGAGAACAGATATTAGGTCAACTAAACGTAACGCTATAATGAGTACTATCAAGAACCCGACACGTTTTGCCGAACTGGAGTATTGCCTTCAAGAATATTTTGACGGCAAGCTGGCACTTGTGATGAAACAGGTGCGAGACGACTTGACGCACAAGCAACTGGAGGAAAGAGGCAGGTACCAGAGCAGTTTGGCAGGAGTGCTTGCTTCTGCCAATCCGTATGCTGACAACACAGACTTTGTGCTGAAACAGACAGGCAAATGGAACAGCAAAACCACAGAGGACTATTTGGAGATGTGCAACCAGAAGATATGGAAGGACAAAAACATCGTGAAGGACTTGGCTCTTCTTGCTGGCGAGTGGCGCAATGCCGTGGTGAAGGAAATTGGACGAAACAAATATGACGCTTTGTCGAAAGCCTGTGGCGAGGACTTGGCATACGCATACGTTGTGCAAAGGATGGAAGACCTGATGATTGGGAAGCTCGTCAAGGACAATACGCCCAAGTCAACGATGGACTACATCTTGCGCAAAGCTGCACAAAACAGCATTTGGGGACTGCAAGAAGAGCTCCTGAAATCACCATTGACGGCAGAGATAGAGGCTCGTGGCGAGAAAGCCTACAAACCGAGCAAGACGGAGAAGTTTGCAGGAAGGGCCACCGCCTCGGTAGTGGATGCCGTGACCATGGGCGGTATCGGTAGTTGGAAGTCATTGGCAACCTTGGTGGGGAGCGACATGGCATTGGGCTATATCCTCGATTCCAAGAAGGGAAACGGCGAACAGCGGAAAGAGCAAGCCATGGAATTGAGCATCAGCAAGGGCGTATTCGGACAGAACGGCAATGCCTTCACTGGTTTTCGCTCACAAGCCAAGAAAGTGAATGCCACCGACAATGGCTATGTCAAGACGCTCAACAGCAAACTCCATAACAAGATACATATCCCACAAAAAGCATTTACACCTATGGCATGGACAGATAACAGTTTTAAGTTTCCTTTCCAAAAAGAGCAAGAGAAACGGAACGATCCGAAATACAAGAATGTACCGCTGATAGTGGCACCCGGCAAGGAAGATGCCTATCTGGAAGAGAAAGCCAAGCACGACGCAGCCAAGGTTGCAGAAGCTGAGCGTATCATCAAAGAAAGAAATGAAACAGAGGCTCTACAAGAAGATGCAGAACAGCAACAATCGGAAGCTACGCAGCAGGAACAGCCAGAGCGTGACAACAGCAACGGATGGGAAGGACTGTTGAAGAACTTCGGACTGGACGGTTTCAGCGACATCGGCAATAACCTCGGCTATGTGATAGCCATGTTGCCCGACATCCTTGTGGGTATGTTCACAGGCAAAACGCAATCATTGGGTTTGAAAGACAACATGATGCCGATAGCCGCCATCCTTGCAGGAATGTTTGTGAAAAATCCATTGCTGAAGATGACACTCGTCGGTATGGGCGGTGCCAATCTGCTGAACAAGGCAGGACATGAAGCATTGGCAAACAAACGGGAAAGCAATGATGGAAATGCTGTATCATACGGTAATACAACAGCACAAGCAGTGCAATATAAGTCCTATCCAGACGAACCGTTGAATCCCCGAATAGCCAACCCTGTGCTACAAGGCAACTGTTTAGTGGCAACCATTGACCGAGTGCCATACACCATCCAACTGCCAGAGCATGTGGTTGGAGCATATCAAGCAGGAGCCTTACCACTCAACACCCTTGCCAATGCCGTGCTTGCCAAGAGTGACCAGATGAGACAGATGGCAGAACGCAACTATGGCGAGCAAGAAGTGAGAAATGTGAGAAACGAGGCGATGGAAAACGCAGAGCTGCGAGAAGGTATCCAACGTTCAAGATAATAAAAGAAAACGTAAAACAATCATACAATGAAAGAGAAAAGTCCACAAGAGAAGAATGCGGCAGAGCGTCAAGTGTCACTGATTACCGAGGCCCTGTCGAAAGCAGCCGACAACAAGGGTGTCTGGCTGAATGAGCAAGGAAAGCAATATCCACGGTTTTACCCAAAGGGAGCGGCAGTGAGTCCGTTCAATGCCCTCGTGATGGGATTGAACTCCGACAAGAACGGATATGCCACCAATCTGTACACGCTGTTTAGTGAAGCCAAGAAGCGAGACGAGTCTGTGATGGCGCATGAGAGAGGTGTGCCGTTCAACTGGTATGCGTGGAACAAGTATGTGAACCGACATAATCCAGAGGACATCATCAGCAGAAAGGACTACCAGGAATTATCGGCTACCGATCAGACACAGTACAAGGGCATACATAATCGGGAAATACGAGTGCTGTTCAATATTGACCAGACCATGCTGCCATTGAAAGACAAGGAGAAATATGAAGATGTGGTGAAGGCGAATGTCGGTGCAAATGAAGATAAGGCATTGCGTAGCCAAGTAAATGACTTCATCCAGAAGATGAAGGAAAACCTGATGGCGGTGCGCAAAGACGGAAGCGGAGTGGCACACTATGACACAGAAAAAGATGCTGTGTATATGCCAAAGCAAGAAAACTTTGAGCATTATAGCGATTATGTGCAGGAAATGCTGCGCCAAGTGGTGAGTGCTACAGGACATCAACAGCGACTGGCAAGGGAGGGCATGGTGATGAAAAACGGCATTGCGCCATCGGAGGATGCCGTGAAGCAAGAGAAACTGGTTGTGGAACTGGCTTCGGGCATCAAGATGATGGAAATGAGTATGCCAGCCAAGATTTCCAAGGAGAATATGGGACTGGTGGACTACTGGAACCGCGAATTGAAGGAAAATCCATGTCTGATAGATGCCATAGAGAGTGATGTGAACAATGCCTTGGACGTTATTCACAAGGCAGAGCGTGGCGAGAAAATAGAATATTCATCCTTGAAGAACGAGCAGCAGACCACCGAGATGCAATCGAAGATGCCCAAGCATTACTTTGTAGCTGATGAGATAGCCAAGCATCCTGACAGCGAACAGAAATTTGTGGTGATAATAAGGGACAAAGAAAACAAGAGTGCCGATGTGGTGTTGCCTGCAGGAGCATCATTGGAAGTGAACAATGAGGTGTCGGGCATGAGCAAGCAGCGCATTGAACATGCCTTGCAGAAGGAAGGTTTTCTGTCTGTCAAGTTCTACAATCCCGATGGTGCATTAGGCTACCATCCTGATGACGGCTATTTTGCAGGAAAGGACATCACCGTTGCAAGACTGAAGAACTGGCAATTGGAAGACATATCCAATATAGACGTAAGCGATGCCGTGAGCCAGAGCAAGCAGGTGGGCTTCGACCGCATACAGATGGTGCAGGATGACAACAAGCGTTGGGCGATGTATATCAAGCCCGAAGGACAGAAGGCTTTTTCCATCTATCCAGACAAGGCAGACCTGAACCGCTTCTTCACAACATTGAAACAAGCGCAGGACACGATGGACAGCCTGAGGGTGGAACTGGCACAGAAATACTATGCGATGGCAGAGACAAAGCCTGACCTGAAGGTGGACTTGTTTGGCAGCGGTCAGCACAACGAGGTGGACATGAACCGCATACAGAAAGTGAACGTGTTCAAGGCAAAGAACGATGTCATTCTGTGTGCAGTCACCATTGATGGCGCAGACAAGTTGCAGCCTCGTGTGGTATCGCCAAGCCAATGGCAACGAATGTGGATTGCCGAAGACAAGAACGAGTACAAAAAGCATCTTGCTGCTACCCTGTTTGCTGACATCCTGCAGAAAGGACAGACGCAGGAGCAGACTGCATCTGAGAAGCAAGTTGAGGAAACCGAGGTGAAGCAAGAAACGCAAGTCTCCACCGATAAGAATGAGGAAGAGCATCGAGAATATCATGAGGAAGAGAACAAGCAAGCTTCCTCTGAGGAAAAGACAGATATTAGGGAAGAGAAGGATGTGACTGTTCAAAGAGATAATAACGCTACTGTGGAAAAGAAGGAAGAAACAAAGGGTAAGCAGAAGGAAGAGACCAAGGACTCTCCCATCATGAAGCAATGGAAGGAGTTGAAAGCCAAGCATCCAGATGCTTTGCTGCTGTTTCGTGTAGGTGATTTTTATGAGATGTATGAACAGGATGCCAAGCGAGGAGCGGAAGTGTTGGGGATAACATTGACAAAGAGAAACACCCAAGCAGGTCCCTACATGGCTGGCTTTCCACATCATGCCTTGGACACCTATCTGCCCAAGCTTATCCGAGCAGGAGAACGAGTAGCTATCTGTGACCAGTTGGAGGCACCCAAGCAGAAGCAAGAGGAGCAAAATACTGAGGAACAGCAGCGTTCTGGCGGTATGAAACGATAATAATGAGGATAAAGACATGAGCAAGAATCAGCAATATGCAGAAAGATATGCTGTCGAGGCGATGGAACAAATGAAGCGATATGGCATCCCTGCTTCCGTCACCTTGGCGCAAGGCATCTTAGAAAGCCGTAATGGACAGAGTGAACTGTCGCAGTTGGGCAACAACCACTTTGGCGTGAAGGCTTCGAAAAGTTGGTTGAAGAACGGTGGCGATTATCTTGTCTATACCGATGACAAGCCTAATGAGAAGTTCTGCAAGTATGCCACGGTGGGTGACTCATACGAGCACCATTCCAAGATATTGAAGAACAGCAGCCGCTACAGCCAATGCTTCAAACTCTCTCCCGATGATTACAAGGGATGGACAAACGGCATTGAGCGAGGCGGTTATGCCACCAGTGGAGGATATGCAGCCAGTTTGCAAAAGATTATCGAGATCAATGGATTACAGAAGTATGACCAACAGGTGATGCGAGAGATGAGGGCTGAGGGCAAGAAGTTCGGCGTAGAACAGAATGCAAGGACTTCAGCAACGGTATCGTCTTCGGTATCGACATCCAATAATGACGAAAAGAAGCAAACAGCATCTCAAACAACCAACGACAAATACTCATTCCCTGTGAAAAGGGACGAGTTCTTGTTTGTCACTTCTCCATTCGGTATGCGTCAAGACCCTATGGACAAAAGCAAACAGCAGATGCATAAGGGTATTGACATCAGAGCCAAGCATGATGCTGTGCTGGCTACAGAGAATGGCGGCAAGGTAGTAGCTGTGAGCCACAATGCCAATACTGGCGGTGGCAAGTCTGTAACAGTGGAATACGCAAGATCGGACGGAAGCAAGGTGCAGACCACATATATGCATTTGGACAGTATTGCCGTGAAGGTGGGTGACGAGGTAAAAGCAGGACAGAAATTGGGCGTATCTGGCAATACTGGAACGCGAACCACAGGTGAGCATCTGCATTTCGGGGTGAAGACCATATCGGCAGACGGCAAGACAAGGGACGTGGATCCTGCATCGTACTTGGCGGAGATAGCGCAGAAAGGCAATCTGAAGCAACAAGCATTGTATAACGGCAATGACCTGTTGGCAAAATACAAGGGAAATAGTTCGGCAGTGGACACGAGTCTGTCACCTGACGATTGGATGAAGAAATTGCTTTCATCCGAGGACGCAAGCACAGGATTGTCAAGTGCAGATCCTATTATGGGATTGGTGACTACCATGTATAGCAGTCTGCTTGCCCTCGCTGTGCAAATAGACAGTAAAAGCGAGGAAGAGCAAAAAGCGCAAATCTCAGAAGCTGTAAGCAAAAGGCAGGTGGACTTGAAACCGTTGATGCCGACTATGAAGGAGTGCGTGTTGAGTATTGGCGATAATGGAAAGGCTGTGTTGCAAGCGGACAATGGCACTACCAAAGTGACGAGAGAACTGACCAATGCGGAGTTCTGTAGATTGTCGCAAGTGTTGGGTGATACCAACCTGAGCAATGATGCCAAGAAAATGCGCATCGCTGGAATGGTGAATACTATCGTGCTGACGCAACAGGCATCGCAAAACTATGAGCAAGTCCTGGAACAGCAAGAAGGTCAAAGTCAGACAATGCAAAGAAAGTAAGATACTTGGAGGTTCCACATCTTGGTCAATAGAAAACGAATAAAAAAGTATTTGAGCTATGATTAAATGTAACGTAAGTGTGTGCGGAACCGTCAGCAAGGCTGCAGTGGTTCGCAATGGAAAGGACGGAATGCCGTTTACGACATATTCCGTAGATGTGGTGGTGCCAGCCAAGAGTGGTATCAACAAGACCGTGATTGTCAGTTGTATCATGGATGGTGACGATGCGGAAGGCATTGTCGTGGGCAACCGCATTGAGTTGAAAGGTGTATTGACCTTCAAGAAGAAAGATGACAACCTGTATTTCAACTTGAAAGTATCGGAAGTGAACCTTTCGCCTGTATCGGAAAGCAAGGATGGCATCGTGGGCGACATGGAGTTCAAGGGCAAGGTCGGTAAGGACATTGATATGAAGAAAGGCAAAAATGGTAAGGCTTTCCTGATGTTTTCTGCTTTCAGTGCAGAGAAGATTGAAGAAGAATTTGTCTTTACCTGGGTGCGCTTTGTCCGGTTCTCGGAAGAAAAGGAAGAATGGCTGCAGTCGAAAGCCACCATCGAGGCAAAGGGCGAGTTGGAAATCTCGGTGTATAACGACAGACTCAACTTAGGCTGCAAGGTGGCGGAGTTGAACCAGTGGGAGAAGAAACCGTATCATCCTAACAATTAGCAAGTATGGCATATTACAATAAGAGTCCACAGAATAATGGCGATGGAAAGAATGCTGAGGACAGAGCCTTGGACACCTTCGCCAACATGATGATAGAGAAAATCGAGTCGTTGGGAAGCAAGGACGGATGGCAAAAGCCTTGGTTTACGGAAGGTACATTGAGTTGGCCGAAGAACCTGTCTGGCAGGGAGTATAACGGCATGAATGCCTTGTTGCTCACCATGCTCTGCGAGAAGAAAGGCTACGAGTTGCCAGTGTTCTGCACCTTTAACCGTGCAGTGGGTTTGAACTATCAGACCGACAAGCAAGGTAACAAGAAGCAGATGGTGGATGCCAATGGCGAGCCGTTGCCCAAGGTTGGCATCAATAAGGGAGAGAAGAGTTTTCCCGTGATGCTGACAAGTTTCACCATTGTACACAAGGAGACAAAAGAAAAGATACCCTATGACGACTACAAGCGAATGAGTGCTGAGGAGCAGAAGGAGTATAATGTCTATCCGAAGTTGAATGTGTACCAAGTCTTCAATGTGGCACAGACCAATTTGAAGGAGGCAAGACCCGAACTGTATGCCAAGTTAGAAGCCGAGAACAAGCCAGAGAAAGCATTGGTGCAGGAAGGTGACATGTACTCGTTTCCTGCCGTAGATAAGATGTTCAAGGAACAGAAGTGGATTTGCCCCATCAACATCGAACACCAGGACAATGCGTTCTACTCCATTTCCCGCAACCAGATAACCATTCCTGAGAAGGCACAGTTTAAAGACGGTGAGTCGTGGTATGGAACAGCGTTTCATGAGATGGTTCACTCGACAGGAGCAGAAAATCAGTTGAACCGTTTGCATCCTCAATCGGGCTTTGGCTCAGATGAATATGCAAGGGAGGAACTTGTTGCAGAGTTGGGCAGTGCGTTGGTGTGTCAGAAGTATGGCATGACCAAGAATCTGAAGGAAGACAGTGCCGCCTATCTGAAATCATGGCTCGGCAGTCTGAAGGAGTCGCCAAGTTTCATCAAGACCACCTTGATGGATGTGAAAAAGGCAACGTCTATTCTCACGCAGAGAATAGACGAAGTGTCTTTGGAAATGAAGGAACAACAGAGTGAGGATGTTGCAGCTTCAGTATCAGATGAGAAAAAGGAAGCGAAGGACATGAAGCAATCTGCATCATCAAATGATAATGAGCAGACTGATGTAGAAGAGGAAAAAGTCGCACGGTCTGCGTTCCGTCGGTAACGGGTCAATCTGTGGCAAACATGCAAAAATCCAAGATGCGCACATATATAATAATGTGTAGGCATCTTGGATTTTTCGTTTTGGGAGTTTTATTCTTCCTCCTCATCATCTTCTTCGGGTGATAGCCATTTCTGCCAATCTTTCTCATCGATGGTGAGGTCGTCCATTTCCCAATCATATGCGAGTTCGGGCATTGGGTCACGAGAGTAAGGAAAATGGATGGTATAGCCGATTTGTCCATAGGAGACATGGAGCTGAGTGACGCAAAGGTCTCTGCCGAAATAGCTTCGGGTGGTAAGGTATTTGCGCCAGTCGAAACGCTCATTGAGAATGTTTCGACATAGGCGGTAAAGATATTGTTCTATTGTCATACGGCTTGAAGTTCCAACTGTGAATAATATTGTCTGAATGCCTCATAAAGGTCAGCCATCATGACTTCGGCTTCCTCCATGTCTTTGACTATATCGGCAATGTGGTAAGGTGCGCCATTTTTGCCGTGACCGTCTGAGCCAATCCAAATGTACGCTTCCTCGTCAACATCAAAGTTCTCATAATACTCATGGATATTGTCGATGAAGGCTTCCATATCATTGTCTTCAAGTTCCACGCTGAAATTGAAATCTTGACCATAGGAAGTATATTTGGCGAAGTTTACATCTGTCTTGCCATTTTGTGGCTCGGAGAAATCAACGCTCCATCCTAATATTTCGGCTATCTCCGTTATCTTTTGCTGTATCATATATTTTGATTTTTAGCAGCCATAGGCAAGAAGCCTACGGCTGATGAATGGTTTAAACTTCTTCCCTGTCATACATGTCAGACAGAAACGACTGCAATCTCTCGTCGGGAATGTTTCCGATTGGGCAAGGCTTGAAGCTCTTGTCCTGCAATATCGGTATCTTGGGAAGGTTATGTCCGACATCCACGCTGATACTTTCCATTTCCTTGATGGAAGCATAGCCATATTCTGTATCGGCAAGACCGACAACGATAGAGAACAGCGTGAAGTCATTGCCTTCCGGCTGACCTTCCAATACATACCAACGGACTTTGCCGATGAAGAAGACGCATTGGCAAATGGCATCCTTCTTCTTGCCGTCCTGTGAATAAAGCGGATATTGCTTGAACTGTTCCGCCAACTGTGGTGTAATCAATCTGCTTGTCATAACTGCATTATTTATTGGGTGAATACTCTGATGAAGATGGATAGTAGAGCTGCTGCTCACGCAAGGCTTCAATGGCTGCATGTGCCAAAGTGCAAGCCCATTCATTGCGAAGGTCATAATAGCCCTTCTGATAGTTTATTGCCAACTGCTCCATGAAAGCCATCATCACCTTGAACTTCTCGTTTACAAGAAAGCGGTGGTCATTGGCAAACTCTGCACCCACCTTGGATGCGGAACACATCTTGCCGTTCACGAAGCGTGAAAACTCATTGGCAAACTCCTTGTCTCTTTCGTTAATCATATCATTCATATCTGTTCGGATTAAATTGTGAAACTTCTTTTTCTTCCCTATTATAGAAGCCTTTACGACTTCATCAAAGGAATTGATTTTACGTGCAATCAAGAGTTCAGGCATGGAGACAGACAAGACAAGGAATTGGATGATTATTTCATTGGAATACCCCAATCTTTGATTGGCGGAAGGCTGCTAAGGAAATAACCAGCCAATAGCAAGGCGATACTTGACGGTCTGGTGGGCTGAACTAAATTTGCTAAGGAAAAACAAGGGAGGATGAAGGGGGTTGGGAGATGTGTAGTGACTAAAACTGGTAAGATTACCGCTTTTTGATAATAGAGAGATCTGTTAGAACCGGCATATACAGTTCGAGCATTCCCGTTTTTTGTCATTTGTGTCACTTTTCGGGAATTGTATTTCTGAAAATATCCCTGTTCAATCTTCGCACTATGTTAAATAGTATTGAACAAGATGAAATATTGAACAAAAAGTTCGTTCGTTTAAGTTTTGTTCATTATCTTTGCAACGTTCAATCAAATTGAACACAACTGATATATTGAACAAATAACATAAAATGATGGCAAACAATATCATAATAAACCAAGCATTGGATGCTCTTAGAGCAAGCCTTCCTATGGGGGATGTTGTGTCAACAACAGCCGTCAAAGTAAATTGTACCAATGAAAATGATGTCACTGTTAAGATAATGAATATAGATTTTGTGTGTCATGTAAGGGAAAACATAACCAAGGCCACATTAAATCCGACATTAGCGACTATGCAAACGATGAACAATGACAAGCAGCAAATCTTGCTTGTTACGCAATACGTCACGCCGCAGGTATCAACAGAATTGGCAAACAGAGGTATCAACTATCTGGACTGTGCAGGAAACTGCCTTGTCAGATATACAAAGGCAGGAAACTTGATTTTCCAAATATTTAATCAAGGAAGGAAAAATACAGAATCCAAGGTGAAAACCTATCCCGTGTTTCAAGATGCAGGATTGAAGGTCGTGTTTTATCTGTTGCAAGATGCAGACAATATAAAGAAGCCTTATCGAGAGATAAAAGAGCAAATTGGTGTATCTTTGGGAAGCGTAAAAAACGTTTTGGATGAACTTGCAAGACGTGGTTTTGTTTGTGACACTAAAAACGGGCGCATAATAAAAGACAAAAAACAACTGCTTGACTTATGGGTTAGCAATTACAATGAAGTATTGAAACCCAAATTGCTGGTAGGCGCAATGGCATTTCGAACAGAAGCGAATAAAAATGAGTGGAAAAACATAGCATTGCCAAAGGGCATGTCATGGGGAGGAGAACCTGCCGCAAACTTGACGGATGGCTACTTACAACCAGGAATTTTCGACATATACACGGAAATACCTGCAGCACATCTTATACGAACAGGTGTCGTCAAGCAAGATGCAAATGGGGAAATTCATCTGTACAACAAATTTTGGAATTGGGAAACAGACAACAGAACTGTTCCTGCTATATTAATCTATGCAGACTTGATGGGTAGTGGCAATAGTCGCTGCTTGGAGGCTGCGCAACGCATATTAAAGAATGAGCTTAAAGATTTCGAGTGAAAAGATAAACAATCCATTTCTTGTGGATTTGTTGGAGAAACTTACAGATAGCTTCCGTAGAATGGATCACGACTTCTTTATCATAGGAGCCACCGCTAGAGATATAGTCATGCAGCAGATGCTGAACACGTCATCACGTAGAAAGACAAGAGACTTGGATTTGGCTATAGCTGTTCCAAACTGGCAGGAATTTGACAAAATCAAAAATAGTTTGATTACGGATGGTTTCGAGAAGGACAAGGCAAAACACCAACGCTTCTATTATGGTGACTATGAGATAGATGTTGTTCCATACGGATATGTCGCCAAGGAAGATGACAACATCTATTGGCCACCCGAAGAAACAATTGCCATGTCCGTAAAAGGGTTTGACGAAGTGCTTTCTGATGCTATAACGGTTAGTATTGATGACAGATTCACTGTAAAGATAGCTTCTTTGCATGGATTATTCTTGCTGAAGTTCAATGCTTGGATGGACAGACATCTAACCACAAACAAGGATGCAGAGGATATGTCGTTCATATTGGACAACTACCTTATGGCAAACTTGGATCGAGAAGCGTATATGGAAGTGTATGATTGGGAAGATTTTGACGAATATGTAGCTGGTGGCTATTGGCTGGCAAACGATTTGGCAAAGTTATTGAACCGAGACCAACTTGTATATTATGCAGACAAAATTGACGAGGAATTGCAGTTGGAGGAGAGAAGCTATTTGATAAGCCAAACTCTCAATTCTCAATCGGGTTTGAATTATGACCAAGTAAGGAGAACATGGCAAGTCATTTCAGAAGTGTTTCGCTCTGCTACAGAAGAAAGGGATTTATAATGATAGATATAAATTATTGTAGTCAAAAAGGCTTATGTGATACAAACCAGGATTTTATCTTGTGCAAACAATTACAAGATGGGAGTTGCATCGCTATCCTTGCCGATGGTATGGGTGGCTTACAATATGGTGAGATCGCAGCTGCCACTGTTGCACAAAGTATTTATAAAATATTGGCAGAACATAATTCTGTGGATATAAGAGAGCTGTTAGTAAAGGCTTTTGAACAAGCAGACATTGCTGTTGCAGATAAATGCAAGGCTCTTTGTTGCAAAATGGGAGCAGCAGTTATCGTCTTATACATAAAAGATGATACTGCCTATTACGCATGGCAAGGAAATGTCCGTCTATATTACAAAAAAGAAAAAGGTATACATCAACTTACTGAAGACCACCAGAAGGAAGGTGATAATTGTACCTTTCTGACTCGTTGTGTGAATGGAAGAGGTTTCCGCAACCCTATATCCATTCAAGAAACGAAAATATCAGACATGGACTTGTTGTTTTTATGTACAGATGGATTTTATCAATCCAAGGATTGCATAGATTCTGTTATAGTAGAAAACAAATTGCCAAGTCGTATAGAATACTTGGAAGATGATGCATCCTGCATTCTCATACAGTTGCATAACCCTTGATAAGATAAGAGATATGGCAAAGAAGAAGCATAAAGGACATTACTGTAAGATTTGTGGTGAATACAAGTCGAACGAGTCATTTTCGGGGAAAGGTCATGTCCAACACATCTGTAAGGAGTGCATGGGTGAGATGAAGAAAAGCAACAAGAAGATTTTGGACTTGCCTTTCGGGGACAATGAGTTTGAGATTGTTGATGCCGATGAATATATCGATAATATTTTATATGGCAACAACGAAGAACGAGAAAACAAGACTTTCAAGAAACTCAGCCGTGAACAGAAAATGGTGTTGAAAGCGATAGTGCAAGATGAAGTTACGTTCTATTGGCAAGCCCATCGACAGATACCAGTAAATGACAAGTTAAAACAACTCAGAAGTTCTGTCAATACTGTAGTATATGAACAGTTGGACTTTGCCATAAAGGATGACACGATGTTCAAAGCTTATATACAAGAGCAAGTCATCACTGTCATAAACAAGATATTGCGACAGGAGAAAGAACAAAACAACCAATAGCAGAAAGAGCCCATTCATCACGAACGGACTCTTTCTTTTGATAATCATTGTTTTGCAGATTACCGCTTATCGTATGAATGATAGTAAAACACATTTACTGTGCAAATAGTCTGACAGCCGTATGACGGTTGACTGCAATTGGTGAATACTTATCAATACCGCCCTTACTTTTTGATATTATCATGGACTTGTCAATGCCTCTTGCCACAAGCTGTTGCGTGATATAATCCGCTCTTGACTTGCTGAGAGGATTGTTGATGCCATCGTTTCCTGTGGCACTGTCG
Source organism: Segatella hominis (assembly GCF_019249725.2). Classification (NCBI taxonomy): domain Bacteria; kingdom Pseudomonadati; phylum Bacteroidota; class Bacteroidia; order Bacteroidales; family Prevotellaceae; genus Segatella; species Segatella hominis. The sequence goes on along the minus strand of NZ_CP137559.1, from coordinate 3,092,896 downwards.
GCAGCACCAACAACGGAAATTTTGAGATGATAAGCCTTTGCTACACGAGCAAGCTCATCCAAGTTTGCCATCTGTGAAACGTCAACCAACTGCGTGGTTCCAATCTTGAAAAAGAAGAACACTGGCGAACCGATGCACTTGGTTCCACCTGCCATTTCTGCAACGTATTTGTTCCAAGAAACAGAATCAGAAACGGAGAAACTATACTCCAGAGAGCGGCTTGTTTTTGGTTTTCCCATGCCATTCCAATCCTTGTGAGCCAATCTTGCACGGAGCGAGTTCAAACCGCTGTAGTCATTTTTCGGGTATATGCAATACTCCGTACTATCCGCATAATATGTCAGGCGGTCGGCATAGGCTTTCAGCAATCCTTCGATCTCCAAGATTTTTCTCATCTCAGCGATGACATTTGCATCCTCCGCATAAGCTTTGCTTAACTTTTGGTTGCGAGCCAACAATTCATTGGTGTAATCTGCCAGCCATTTGTTCTGGTTGATATAAGGAGCGGCATCTACAACCTTCTTCCAACCGACCTTTCCGATGTTGAAAGTCAGTCCGGCAGACAAGGTGAACAAATTGTCACCAAACTTATTGGATGCGCCCACGCCGTCATAGTCACGGAATGTGGTTGCACCACCCAATTCCATGTTGACTGCCAAACGCTTTGTTAAACGATATTGTCCAAGCACTCCATAGTTGATGACAAACGGACTCTTGCCGTTATCCTCGTTATGGATAATACCGCAACCAGCATACGGAATGAATCCCCATCTTTGTGTGGTGGCATGGTCTTTGACAAAACTATTGGTCACATTCCAAAGAAAATCCGCATGAACCATCTTGTAATCACGGACATTCTTGCTGGCATCCTTGAACTGAAAACCTTGGAAACTCAACCGCCCCCCAATCTCTGGCGTGAACCACTTTCCTGCCTTTATTGCCAGGGAAGGTTTCATCCTGTCGAACAAGTTTCCTTTACCATGCGGTTTTCCTACAAAAGCGGAAGTGCCACCCGATACACCAACGAACCAGTTGGAAGACCATGCAGAAGGAACTGCCACTTCTTTGAGGTATGTAGGCTCAATCTGTCGGAGCATATCCTCATTTATGCCAGACGGCACCAAATCATCCGTGCCATCATCCATAGTCTCTGCATTGACTTGCATTTGTCCGCATAGGCACAATGCCATCATAAATATTGCTTTTCTAATCATAAATTTCAATTTGTCGATTATTTTTTCTATTAACGCTTTCTACCCTTGCTGCCTTTCGGTCGCATCATCCTGTTTGCCATCGCAAGGCAGCGGTGCGCCCAACGCCTGTCATCCTCGTCATCGTTGCGCCCCCATTTCATGTCGTTGCTGCCACCGCCTCCGCCACCTTGTCCTTCGGCAAAAGTCGTGGCTTGGTCGATGTAGCCAAGATATAATAATGTGGCACAATGCAGAACTTCTGCGGTGTGCTCGGCTATGGTTTCCAATGGCGAACCGTCAAATGCTACTTTGATTTCAGGTGGCAACGATGCCATCTTGGAACGGTAGTCAGTGACCATGCTTTCCAACATAGCTGTCTTGATAAGTGTGCCAGCACCAGTCTGAGCTTCACGAGAGAACTGCATGGCATCCTGTCGAAGCGTCTCTGTCCGCTCCTTGACAAACTCCATGTCCTTGTTCAACTCATCCAACTGCCGGTCAGCTACAGCGAGCTTGTCTTTCTTGTCAGCCAGTTTCTCATCAACGGAAGCCAACTCATTTTGTAATTTTTCCAACTTCTGCGACAGGATGGAACTATCTCCTTCCTTGTTGGCAATCTGCATCTTCAACTTGTCAATCTCCAACATCTTCTGATGTTTCTCTTCTTCCAGATGTTCCACCATAGAAGAGAGACCTTTCACACGACGTTCTGCCAGTGCTATTTCCACCCGAAGGTCGCTTACAGCTTTGTTAAGGTTTTCCAGCTCCTCTTCCTTTGAAGAACATTCCTCAGACAGGTGTTTACGGTATTCCTCCGTAGGTCTGTGTCGTTGCCGAGTCTCCGTTTGGCTCGTTCCACGCACCAGTCCCCAAGGCTCATTGACCATCGCCAACTCGTCATGAAGTTTCGATGTACGTTGACTATATTCCCGATTGTTGGCACCTGCGAAGATTTCTTTGAAGGCAAACTTGCCGTCCTTGATTGGCAAAAGAACGCAATGGATGTGTGGTGAAGTCTCGTCCAAGTGTACATAGAAGGCAACGATATTCTCCTCACCATACTTTCCTGCGACAAAATTATAAATGTCCGTCGCCCATTGCTCAATCTCAGGCATACGCTTGACGGCATAATTTTCCTTGTTGTCACCAGGCTTAAATACAACCTTTTGTTCACCGAAGGCAAGTTCTCGCATCTTCCACTGTGAACCGCTAAAAATGAAATCCGCTACAGTTCTGAAGCGTGGCTCTGCCAACCCCTCATTCTTGTCTTTGATGCCACGAGCTGCCAAGTTCTCAGCCATCAACTGTGGAATAGACTTACTCTTGTCGATAGGTGCTATCTTTCCTCCCTTGGAAATCTGGAAGTTCAGATGCTGTCTACCGAGGTCATAGTTGCCTTTTGCAATAGCCACCTGCCATGCCCTGTCGCTCCAGTTGCGTTGGTATTCACGGCTGAGAGCGGCGGCGCATCCCTTACGTCCCCTGACGTTCAAAACCTGCTTTGCTATTCTTTCCATATCTCTGATATGCTTATATGTGTCAGTAAAAACAGTGTCCCAGCTTGCTGCCTTGGCGGACACTCTCCCGAAGACTGATAGGTCGTAGGGGTAATGAGTTACCACACTCCCTAAATTCGTGAACAGCGGGCAAGCCCGATGCGCTAAAAAAGGCAAGCCACGATGAGTGCGATATGCCAGTACCGAACCGTGAGGTCTTAAAAGGAGAATGTCCGTAAGGCAGCTATAATGGAACAGAATGAACTCTACTTATGGTTGTCCGCCTTGGCGGTTACAACTGGCTTAGCAGCTGTCTCAACTGTTGAGGTAGGACAGCAAACCTTATAAGCGGAACACAGGGATTGGAAAAGGCTCATGTCTTCAGCTGTGTTCAATTTGACGGAAGCAGCCTTTCCATGACTGGCGATGTCGGGCAGTTCCTTTATCAGAAGGAACAACTGGAGCCAGTCTCGATTGAGGACATGAGCAAAGAAGTTAAAGATTGCTTTACACAACTGGTGTTTGCTGCGTTCTTTCTCACCTATGAGTGAGATGCTATCCACGAGTCTGCCAATCATACAAGTGGCAATATCATCAGATGAAAGTTGGTTGTCAGATGATGTAGAAGCAGAGTTGTTTTCTTGCGATAATGCTACCGCACCCTTTATAATCTGCCTACATACAACGGCTGTCTCTTCTGTGGTGGAAGTGCCATTGAACCAACTGTCCATTGTGAAACGGATGATTGGTTCCAATATGTTATTTCGCATTGTTGGAACGTTACCGTCCTTCATGCCAATCATCGTGATGATGGTGTATTTCGTTTCAAACTCCTTGCAGTGTATCAGCCCATGTTCCGTTAATTTTTCGAGGAACTGACGCACGGTGGCACGATGCCAATGCCAGTCCTCCGCAAGTTGAGTTTTGGTTGTGATAAACTGAAAATCTTTCAATTCGTCTGCCACTTCCTTGCTTACGGCTTTCGGCATGTAGTGCTCACAAGCCTTGTCCAGCAGATAGCAGAACGCTTCGTGTTTGGAATACCGCTCGTTATGTCGGTCCTGGAGAGATGCCAGGAAGCCGACAGAGAGACTTACCTTTATATTTTCCTTTGGTATATGTTTCATTGAAAATGTCTTGTTGATATTGTGAAATAATGATTCTCATTTTAGACTGAGTGTTGTAGAATGTGCCAGTACCAAGTGGCATTTTCCAAGAATGGACTAAAAGTAGAAGTTTACGATGTCCTCATGACATTGCGCCAAGTGTCTGCCACTGTCAGGACACTGTGCCTTGAAGATGACCTTTGAGGACGGATAGTAGATGGATGCCACCAAGAGCAAGCCTACCATCACCCCCAATGTGTACAAATGGGGAGTGAACATGAACACCAATGAGGCTGTAAAAGCGATGGCACGTGATTTTCTGTTGTCATGCAACCTATGCAGCAGATTGTCTGCATAAGAGAACTTGAACAGCAACAATGCCAACAGTGCCGTTACATGAGCACCAATCTCGTTGGGCTGTACTTGATATGCCACGAAACTGAACATCAATATTGCCATCAGCAACAGCAATGTGTACAGTTTTCGAAAATTATGCGAAAACACCATGCGGAGATAAAATCCCTGCATCATCCGATTGTTCTTCCTGTAGCACATCGTTGATGCCAAGAGAAGAAACATAGGGAAGAAAAGAAAGATAATCTTGAATATCATAGATCAAATTGTAATGTAAAACGGTCAATAACCTTCGAATAGCTCCAACTCAATAATTCCATAGGTGACTTCCATGAAAAGTCGCTCGACATCCGCCATTGTCAAAGCATTTGAAGCAAGGCGTTTCTTGAAACCAGCATCCTTTCTCATAAGAATCTTGGCACTTCGGTCAATGTCAAGCAGGGGAATATGCCACTCTTGCCCACGGACATAATCATTGTTGGAATGACAGGCCCGAAGGGTAATACACCGACAGCAGACGGTCAGCACCATGCCATGCCGTGAAACTGCGGTGTCTTTCCAATGGAACGAACTGCCAACGTCTATCCATGTGTGGCATTTGTGGATGATGTCCACGATGTTCTGAAGCTGCATGTCGCTCATAAATGGAACGTAATGTCACATGAAACACATCAGCATGTCCGCCTTGTCACGCTTGTACTTGAAGAAGCCTGTCCTCGCTTGCAGTTCCATTTCGTGGCACAAGTCACCGTACATGAACTCCAAGGACTCATAGATTGTCACCATGACGGAGTGGACATTTCCATTGGCATCCGTACTGGCATTCATCTTGTACATCCGCCCGAAATTAGGGTTGGAGAAGGCACAGCAGAACTGTCCGAACTCTGTATGTATGGAAGTCACCTTGTGGTAAAGGATGACCAGTTCCATCTGGTCTTCGAACAGGTTCATCACCTCTTCGAGAGGACAAGGCTTTTCCAATTTGAAGTCAAGCAGGACATAGCCGTCTTCATAGACTGGCTGTTCCATGCGCTCCTGGTTGATAAGCTCTGGCAACTGCAATGGTGCAAGTGCCAGGAAGTCGTTGAGAAATTTATGCAGCATAACTATTGTGTTTATAATGAAGAAATGTATAGCTTGATGAACATATCTGGTAACCCGTCTGTCAAATTCTTGTCCATCTGCAAGGAACGGCTAAGACAGGCGATTGTGCCTAAGGCATCTATTGACAGTTGCACCAAATCCTTTCGCTGATTCTCTGAAAGCATCGCCATTCCGAAGTCATCAATGGACAGGAATGGTTGCAGTATCATCCAAAAATAGGCAGTCCGTTGTTCAGCGGAAGTAACCTTTCCACTCTTAATATCAGCAACGCAAGTCTGCGCATTGGCGATGATTCTTCGATTGGTACGAACCGCCATATATGCCACGGCATCCCTTGCCGGTAAGTTTCCTTTCCTTGAAGATTGAGCAATCATCTTGCACACATCTTCTGTTCCACTTGTTATATGCGAAACCGACACGTCGCTCATCTCGTATAGATGAGATAGAAATGTCCTGAACAGCCTATCCTCCGTTTTCAGAAAGGCGAGGAACTGTGATTGGTTGGCAATGCCTTCCTTCTTCACCTTCTCCAAGAAGAAATGATAGGTGGTCAAGATCCTTGTCTTGTCACCTTTATTATATAATGGTATGGTGTCCATACTCTCAAAAAACTTTGAAGCCACCAAGGAAAGGCTGTCCGTTTCCTTCTTACTTTTATAAGGGGAGGCGTTCATCTTCAACAGGAGCACATCCTTAAATGTCCTTCGCTTGGCGGTAGCTATGCGCATAAACTCGTCACGGATGGAGTCATGGACATTGGAAAATTCTTCCATCGGAAACGAATGTGCCTTTTTGATGGTGTCTCGCATCAGACAAACAGAAACCGAGTCTTCTAAAGTACGCCATTTGGATATTTTGTCGGCAAGGTGTTCCATAGACAAATCCTTGTCTGATTTCATCCTTGAAAGGAACTCCTTTTGCGCATCCAATGCCTCCCTTGCATCATGGAAAGATGATTCACTGGCATTTTTTGAACAGGATGCCAGCAAAAGAATGGCAAGTATGATGGCAGACAACATGGACATATGCTTTCTACCTTCAAAGTATGATATGCGAAAACTTGAAGTGCAAGATTGTTTGCACTTCACCCTCAATCGGCTTTTTGCCGCAGATATGATAATATTTATACTTTCCATTTCGGACTTTGTTTGAAATTTGCAGTGCGAATTTACGACTATTTATCGGGTATTCATTCAAACTAAATCAAACTTTATGTTTTATTTTCATTCATACTTTATAGCATGATATGAAATGATAATATATCCAAGAAAGTGCAGTACATCAATCTTTAATTAACTATAATAATTATCAGAGTATGATTATACTTTGATGGAATATAAGTATCTTTGTCGGCAAATTACAAATCAGTGTATAATAGCTATGGCAAAAGTAGGTTACATATTTAACTCGGAGCAGTATGACACATTCACCTTTGACCGGGCTTGGATGGAGAAGTATGGCTGCTGCCGTATCATAGAAGATAGTGCAAGCCAAGAGAAGACACGCCCGGAATGGAAGCAGCTCATGGATTGTCTGGAACGAGGTGACGAACTGGTCATCTCGAAGTTCAGTAATGCGCTGCGTGGTGTTCGGGAATTAGCGATGTTCCTGGAGTTTTGCAGGGTGAAGGTGATAAGGATAATATCCATTCAGGATAAGATTGACTCAAAGGGGGAGTTGTTTCCAAGTACATCAATCGCCGATGTGCTTTTCATGTTCGGTTCGTTGTCCGAAGAGATAGTTGCCTTGCGCAAGGCTGCTACCCATGTGGAATATATAAAGTCGGGTATCAAACCTGCCAAGAGTTCAACTCCAAAGAAAGGCATTGACCGTGAGAGGAATATCGTCAATATGTATAACAACAACTACACTATCGATGACATCTGGAAGGTCAGCGGCTTCAGGAGCCGCAGCTCGGTGTTCCGCATACTCAACAAGTATGGGGTGAAGCTGAACCGTGGAAAATTCAGCGGACCGCTCGGCAAGAGGAAGCCAAAGAATGAAAGTGAAATATAAAAGGTGATTTTATGAAGAATATACTTTGTTTTGAGGGAGAATGGAAATTCAATACCCACAAAAAGCCTGAACGCTTTGATTTGAATAGCGAGCCTATTCTTAGAATGTTGAAAGAATATCATAAATGCGATGCTATTTATAGGCACATTTTGACAAAAGAGGATTTGAAACTCTACATAGAGTATTTCAACAGGAACAAACGTGAATGGAATAAAATAGACATTGTTTATATAGCTTGTCATGGTTGGTTTCATTCTATAAGTTTAGAGGGAGAGAATGGAAATGTTGATTTACAAGAATTGGCAGATATAGCCGGGGATTTCTTCCGTGATAAAATAGTTCACTTTAGTTGCTGTAAAACACTCGCTAACACCTCTGAAGTTGAGCACTTCAAGTCTATTACAGGCGCAAAATTGGTATGCGGATATAAGAAGAGCATAGATGCAATGAAATCAGCCATAGCTGACACGGCTTTACTGAATGAATTGATAACAAGCAACAAGCCAGGCAATATCAAAAATATTACCATTAGTAAGTTCCGCAAAACATACAAAACCTTATTGAACGAATTAGATTTTTGTGCAATATAGATAAATGATGAGCCATACTGCAACTGATGCTTGCAGTATGGCTTGCCCATAATACTTGGCAGATAAGGCAATTCCTTATCTGTCTCTTCTGAAATCATTCCGTTTGTCTCCGTGAAAAAGGCTTTTAAGCGTTCCGCCTAAAGCCTTGAACACGAAGAACACCACGAACAAAGATACGATGTCGTCCATACGCTATAGTTTTCGTTTGTTATACTTGTGACTTGTACAGATTGATGATGTCCATCCCCATCGACTTGGCTTTTCGGCAAGTGTAGAACGTGCCACCCTTGGGCTTGCCGTCGAAGAAAGCAATCAGTCCGCACGAATGAGAAAGCATATAATCATTTCGTCTGAGCAAGCATCCATTGAAATAGTACTTACTCAAAAGGATAGCATCGTCCGCTTTGTCAAGAATATCCCAATAGCGGTCTTGCTCCCTTGCGCTCCACCTCTCGTTCTGACCGTCATAGGGAATGACGGCAATAAGTTTCAGATTGGGAAGTTCCACTTTCAATGAAATCACCTCCTCGGCTGCCAACATATCGAAACCGAGTGCCATGCCACAATAGAAATTGGTGATGCCCATAGCATAGAGCAGCCTTATCTTGCCCCTCAGTTTCTTCCTTATCTCGTCCTTGCGGTCTTCCGCTATCGTGCGATGTCCCGAAAAAGCCACGGAATTGGCTTTGATGTACTTTGTCTTATCCATATCACTTTGCATATTTATAGTGTGTGCGTCCCAAGAAAAGACCGCCTAATACGTTTCCGCCAAACATTTCCAACTGATTGGCAAAAATGGCATAGCTTGCGCCGGTCGTTACCACATCATCAAAAACATAGATGTCCTTGCCTTTGAAGTAGGCTTCATCAAACTCAATCACTTGTGTCTTAGTGATGCTCTTTTCCTTGTCATGGCGGTGCTCGTGTACTGCCAAGCGGTCGCCTGAAACGGATATGTGCGAATAGCCGTTGATGATGCCGCAAAGCTCGCTCACACGATTACAGAAAGCCATGTATCGACTCTCGTTCTTGGCTTGGGTGCTGGCTGGCACACATACAAACACGATGTCCTTTATCTTCTCACCACAAACTTTGATAAGATGTGCTGCGGTCATTTGCGCCACCTTCTCAAAAGCGTTGTCCCTTGCATCCTTGAACGCCCAAATCAGTTGGCGTGCAGCCACTGCGTCCTCGCCCACATTGCGAACCCTCACAGGAAAATACTTCAAGAAGAAATCCATCCTCTTGCTCAGCTGTCTCTTGGTGTTGTCGTCTATCATTCTTGCCATAGTCGGAAAATTATTTGCGTTAAACTCGATTATTTATTTTCCCTATTTTCGGAAGCCTTTCGGCTTGCCCAAGGGATATTTTTCCGCCACGCAAAGGAGTTGGAAGGCAAAAAGACAAATCGGAAGCGAAAAATACGCTCTATATGCAAGGCACATAGAGGAAGATTTTTTGAAAAGCATCCATGAGGCCCAATTTGGCATTTGCCATGCAACTGGTACCTTTGCGGAAAATATCCGAAGCGGCAAAGACGATGGACGAAATGAAATGGCTATAAGTGCTACTACATAAGATTACAACTAGAAAAGGGTGGGTGTGGAACTGCGCCATTGGTGCAATTCCGCAAGGGAGGGACGAAGTGCTATAAAGAGAGAATGGCTTGCCGATTATAACAGAAGGACGGAACAAAGATGCGGCAGGAGTAATTGGGAAACTCTCTTGGCATCCATGCCGAGTGTGTTTCCGCTCCTGCCTTCATGCCATGTGGCTTATTGCAGTAGCGACAGTTGGTCGCCACAGTCAAGGAGCCTTTTGGCATAAAATCTTTGTGACGGCTATAAAAGGGTAAACCATGGATTATAAAAGGAAGACAAGAAGCGAATATAAAAGATATGGGTGGGAGTGAAACTGCGCAATAGCCAGACAAGCAACTTAACGAAAGGGATGGCATTGGTAGACAGCATGTAAGTGACGGTTGCGTTACGGATGCCGTTCGCCAATGCCATTCTGTTCGTGCTTGTCCTTCGGCAAATGGTCATTCTTCATCTTTCGGGATCTTACTCCCGATAAATAAAGAATGTCGCTTTGACGAACTGTTGGTGCGGTTTCGCAGATGGGTGGGGAAAAGTAATAAAAAGGGAAGACGGCTTGACGCTTATAATAGCAGTACGCATGCGGTTATAAGAGTAAACTTGCTAATAGTGGCTATAAAAGTAAACATGGTTGTATGAGCAAAACAAAAGCGACCGAAGCCGCTTTGTTTATTGGAGAGAATGAAGAAATCCTATTTCTTGCCTTTCTTGGTAGGCTTTTCAGGCTCTGCCGCTGGAGCTTCCTCCTTGTCTGGTGTAGGATAGAACTTGTTTGCGATGAAGACGATGCGGTTGTGCTTGGTGCCTTGCTGATCAACCCACTCGTCTGGCTTGAAGTAGCCCTCGACGGTGAGCATGGTTCCCTTCTGCAGCTTGTCGAAAGAATCAACATGCTCGTTCTTGCGCCATGCCTCCATGTTCATGAAAGCTGATACTCTGTTGGTTTCCTCACCATTCTTCTCCTGACGGCTGACTGCCAATGAGAAACGTGCTACAGAAGCGTTGGTGAACTGACGGATTTCTGCGTTGTTGCCTACGAATCCTGTTACAACGAAAGTGTTCTCGATCTTTTTCATATTGAATTACTTTTTGAAGTGAAACTTAATTTTTACATGCAATCCAAGAGCAGGGATGTGGCACATGAGGGCAGCACCATGAAAATCGACTATAATACTCGTTTTCTGTTGGCGGTGAGGAGAAAAAGGAAGATTATCGGCTATTTTATTGGTCACAGCGAAGCGACCGCACAAGACGGATTCCATCTGTCGAAGCATCACGCTACCTTTGCATAGGAAAAATAGTGGCTTCAAAAAATCGGTAATTCAAAAAAGGACGCAAGAATACCGTAACAGCATCGTATGGCTCAATCATTTGCAGTAACCATCACCAATGCAAAACACGTTTCCATGTCGTGTGCCGTCATAAACAATGGTAAACCAACAGGCAATACACTTTTCTGCATGGAGGGTGGTCGCATGAGCATATTGACAAAGACAAGCAGAAGGAGAACCAGCTTCGAAGGCTACTCCTATTTGTAGAGGAAGGTAAGCATGAGCAACCAACTACAATCGCAATGCTGCAAACAAGATCCATCCTCAGACAAAAGGCTTCATTGCACGAAAAGCTCCAAGAAAGGCGTAGTCGCAGATTTTATCTCATACAAAGAGGCAGGTCGCCATTTGGCGAATACAACCATCAAAGCATAGCCATATAAAAGTTTATCGGCAAACGATGAAGGGAGTTTGCCGTTACATACAAAAGGGCTTTTACTGGCGGAAAGAAAAAAGATGCCTGGCGAGTATAACCTTCACCAAGCATCCTTTTCGTCAGTCATAGACAAGAACGTCATCACGTCTTTCTACAATTTCCTTGCCATTGCGCAATTTCACTACGATGTCCTCACCATAGTCTGCAACCACGAAACCTTCTGTGCGTCCTCTGTAGGGTATCAGCAGTGTGCAACTGCAACCGATAATGTCGGTCAATTCTTCGTATTCAAACATAGCTCTATAAAGTTTGTGGGTTCTCCGAATGATAAATCACCTTGCAATCCTCAACCTCGGCAGGTAGTCCAAAGGCAGGATAGTGTGAGAATGATGCGTTTCCATCTTGGCTGAGTGGAGAAACAATCTCCACTTGCCATTTCTGCATGAAGCCATCAACCATCTTGATGTCTTCATCACTCAATCCCGTAGGGTCGCCATTGATGATGTAGCATAATGCCCATGTGGGGATTTTCTCTATCGTCTCAAATCTTTCCATCAGTCAAACGTGAACTTGTTTATATAATAATAGGTGTCCTCGTTCTCATACTCATAGCCGTTGATGAAGTCCATCATTTCATCTTCGGTTCTGTCACCTTGCGAGATACCCATCTTCTCACACCACTTGGCAATAGCATCTTGGCAAGTGTTAAAGATATCCTCACAAGCATCCTCGAAAGGCTCACCCGAAGAACTCACACAGCATTCCTCTGGGAAGAAGCCTTGCTCGTCATGGACATAGAAAATGTCGCATCCACATTCTATCTCACGATAACTGACGGAAAGTTCTCCACCAAGAACTTTGTTCAATTCATCAAAGAACTCCTCACAGGCAGACCATGCACTTTCGGTGTCAAAGGACAACAAGCAGATGTCCTCGTCTGCCTCAAACTCTGCCCAATAGATATATCCTCTTACCGATATGCCCATCTTCTCATAGTCGATGCCATAGTGTTCCGCCAACTTGTAGAGATGTACGTTCTTGGTGTTCACCTCCATTGTTTGGAGCGTGTTCCAAAGGTCGGCTACCGCCTTGCGTTCGCCCATCACCTTGTACTGAGTGTCACAAATGTTTGCCATAAGTCTTCATTTTTTTATTCCCTAATTTTGCATCTGCAATTTCGGGATTGATTTAAATTTTGTTGCCTCAAAAGGTGTCTGTGCTTTTCCTGCAAGGTTCTCTGCTAAAATACAACCTGCAAGGTGGAGATTTTAGCAAGAGACCATAGGCACTGACCTTGCAAGGAATATGGGTACAGACATTACCTTTGCAACCAAATTTATCAAAGCCCAGAAATGGTGATGAAGATTCAGGTAACGGAGTAACAATTAGAAAAGTTGAGATATGAGGATAAAAAGAGACAAGAACGACTTGAAACAAGCGATTACAAGTGGAAAGTAACAGAAATCATACAAGAGTTCTTACTGGCGGAAAGAAAGAGAGCGACAACCCAATACTGCACATGGCACGATTGGGCTATCGCTCCGCAATTCGTTCAGTTCATCCAATCCATTAGTATATATATCCTAAGATGAATGAATTTATATTTGTGTATTGGCTTTGGTTGGTAGCCATAGACAAGTAACACATCTTTTTTCTTTCCGCCAGTAAAAATGGTTCTTGAAGTAAAAGTAACAGGGAAAATGGTTGTTGGGTAGCAAAATTTGTTGCACAAGATTTGTTTTTCATTTTGTTGGTTCTTTCTTGTCACCCAATAAAATGATGCTTACGTTTGAGTTTTCCTGTACCTGCTGATAATCAAGTAGGTAACAAATAAGAAATATCGTCTTTCAATGTACAACGCTGATACAACGCCAATACAACGTCGAAGCCCACGCCGATATGTATACACTTATCCCTATACGGATATAAGACCTACCGCCTTGACGCAATAAGCCATACCAGTAAAGGGATGTGAATTAACACATCCCGAGAGCACCTACCGTTGCTATGTTCATTGACAGTGCATGAAGTTTGCGAAGTTTCAGAAAGTCAAGAACAAAGCGCTAAGTATGCGCCTTTTCCATTATGTCGCGATCCTTTTCAGAATCGCTGACAAATATACAAATAATGCTTGAAAGGACAAAGAAAAAATGGCAAAAATCCCTCAATGAGGGATAAAATTCATCAAATTCCTCCCTCTATGAGGGATTTTCTATATAAAACGAACCCTAAACAAGTTTTTTGTTGTAATTTTGCAGCCGTGCTTGAAAAAACGACAAACAGGCTCTCTAACTTTCTACCAGCTGGTAGAAAGTTAGAAACTATAGTAAATTGAAGAAATATACAAATAAATGGTTTTAAATTACATTTGGATAGCATTTTTCGTGATTGCGTTCATCTTCGCACTCATCGGATTGGCAATGGGAGATACGACTATCTTCCAGAAGATTGTAGATTCCACCTTCGACTCATCCAAGAATGCCTTCGAGATTTCTCTCGGACTGACGGGCGTGCTCGCCCTCTGGCTTGGCATCATGAAGATAGGAGAGAAGGCGGGAGTAGTGAATGTGTTGGCGAGAGCGCTCAGTCCGATCTTCACCCGTCTCTTCCCTGATATTCCGAAGAACCATCCGGTAATGGGAAGCATCTTCATGAATATCGCTTCGAATATGCTGGGACTCGATAATGCAGCAACGCCTACAGGATTGAAGGCGATGCAGCAGATGCAGGAACTCAACACGAAGAAGGATACGGCAACGAACCCGATGATTATGTTCCTGGTTCTGAACACCTCAGGACTCACCATCATCCCTACCACCATCCTTGCCTTCCGTGCCTCCTATGGTGCAGCCCAGCCTACGGATGTCTTCATCCCTATCCTGATGGCTACGCTCGTGGCTACGCTTGCCGGAATCATCATCACTTCGCTCTGGCAGCGCATCAACATCCTGCAGCCGGTATTGCTCGCTACTCTGTTGGGAATGTGCGCCTTCGTAGGCATCATCATCTGGGGATTCGGACAGATGGATAAGGATACGATGAACACGGTTACCACCTTGGCTTCTAACATGATTCTCTTAGGCATCATCCTCTGCTTTATCCTGGCAGGATTCTGGAAGAAAGTGAATGTTTATGATGCCTTTATCGAAGGAGCGAAGGAAGGTTTTACTACGGCGGTGAAGATTATTCCTTATCTCGTAGCTATCCTTGTGGGCATCGGTGTATTCCGTGCTTCGGGAGCGATGGATATGGTGATTCAAGGCATTTCCTGGTCGGTAGAACAATGCGGATTGAATGCCGATTTCGTAGGCGCCCTGCCTACCGCCATCATGAAACCACTGTCGGGAAGTGGCGCACGAGGCATGATGCTGGAGGCGATGAAGAACTATGGTCCTGATTCGTTTGTGGGCAGATTGAGCTGCATCTTCCAGGGTTCCACCGACACCACCTTCTATATATTGGCTGTATATTTCGGAAGCGTAAGCATCAGGAATACCCGTCACGCCGTGGCTTGCGGCTTGCTTGCCGATTTGGCAGGAGTCATCGCAGCAATCGCTATAGCATATTTATTCTTCGGATAAGAGTCTCCCACAGATTTCACAGATTTACACAGATAATCTTTGAATGACGGCGCAAGCCCAATTTAACATTCAACACTTAACATTCAACATTAAGAAAGATAATGGCAAGTTTAAAATCACTCGCAAAGGATACCGCCATCTATGGTTTGAGCAGTATCATCGGCAGATTCCTGAACTATCTGCTTGTACCACTCTATACGGCTAAGATCAGCGCCGCCAGTGGTGGTTATGGTGTCATCACCAACATGTACGCCTATACGGCGTTACTCCTCGTTATCCTGACCTACGGAATGGAGACCACCTTCTTCCGTTTTGTCAACAAGGAAGGAGAAAACTCAGAAAAGGTTTATCACACGGTATTGAGCATGGTGGGCTTCACTTCCCTACTCTTCATCGCCCTGGTATTCCTCTTCATCACGCCTTTGAGCGATGCGATGGGCTACGCCGACCATCCGGCTTATGTATGGACCATGTTCGTAACCGTGGCTATTGATGCCTTCCAGTGCATCCCGTTCGCTTACCTCAGATACAAGAAGCGCCCACTGAAGTTTGCTGCCTTCAAGTTGCTCTTCATCGGTCTGAACATTGCGCTCAACCTGGTTTACTACGTCATCATGGATGGTCACGATGTGGGTTATGCTTTCTACATCAACCTGGTTTGTACCGCCTCCATCACCTTCTGTTTCTACAAGGAACTGAAGGAAGGATTCATGGGCGAGAAATGCTCCTGGAGCGAATGTAAGGTGCTCGTCAGGAAGATGCTGGGCTACAGCTGGCCTATCCTTGTGCTCGGTATTGCCGGTATTCTGAACCAGACAGCCGACAAGATTCTCTTCCCTTACATCTATGAGAAGGGCGATGCTCATGCACAACTCGGAATCTATGGAGCAGCCAGTAAGATTGCGATGATCATGGCAATGATTACCCAGGCTTTCCGCTATGCTTACGAGCCTTTCGTATTCGGCAAGGCAAAGGATAAGGACAATCGACAGACTTACGCTTCGGCGATGAAGTATTTCGTCATCTTCACCCTCTTGGCTTTCCTGGTGGTAGTAGGCTACCTGGATGTTTTGCGCCACATCATCGGTCGCGACTACTGGGATGGACTGAAGGTAGTGCCTATCGTAATGGCTGCCGAAATCATGATGGGAGTATATTTCAACCTCAGTTTCTGGTACAAGCTCATCGACAAGACCATCTGGGGTGCTTACTTCTCGGGCATCGGTTGTGCGGTATTGATTGCCATCAACGTTATCTTCGTACCAGTTTATGGTTACATCGCCTGTGCCTGGGCCGGTTTCGCAGGATATGGAACAGCCATGCTTCTCTCCTATTTTGTAGGTCAGAAGAAGTATCCTATCAACTATCCGGTGAAGGAAATGATGATCTATGTAGTTCTCGCCCTCATCCTCTTCGCAGGAATGACCGAGGCTAACAGATACTTCTCCAGTGGAATTGCCTGCCTCATCAATACGGTACTCATCCTCATCTTCGCCGCTTATCTCGTGAAAAAGGATTTCCCATTGAAGAGTCTGCCAGTAATTGGAAAGTACTTTAGGAAATAGAGCATCTTATGATTTTATGAGAACAGAATAAGAAGTTATAAGAGCTGAAATGATGAGAAATCAACTCCTAAACAGATTAAGTATAAACGATATTTATTCTCTTTGCCTTCAGACGCAAGGCAAAGAGAATAATTGTTTAAAGGAAGAGCTTTATCAGCTCACCTTTGATGAAAACGACCGCGTATCGTTCAATGCGCTTTGGGCTTTAAGCCATTTTGATGAAGCCAACAACCTATGGCTCTTTCAGAAGCATGACGAACTGATAGATAGGGTTCTCGTAGAGAAGAATGAGACCAAGCGCCGCCTGATGCTCCATCTTCTGCTTCGCCAACCATTCGAAGAAGAAACGCTTCGTTCCGATTTCATCGATTTCTGCATCGCCAAGATTACTGCCTGTTCCCAACCCTACGCCATCCGCTGTTACTGCATGAAGCTCGCCTATGAGCAAATGAAGTATTATCCCGAGTTGCTTACAGAGCTCAAGGTTGCTCTGGATATGCTGGAACAGGAGGCGCTTTCACCAGGATTGTTATCGGCAAAAAGGCAAATTATGAAGAAAATCATGCGAAGCCTTGGGAAATTCGGGAAATAGTCGTAACTTTGCAAAGTTAAATATCAAGCATTACATCTATGAATAAAGATAATTTCAAGGACTTCGCATCCTTCGACGAGTATCTCCGACAAGGAGAACCTTCGCAGAAGGAAAGTGCCGAGAACTGGAAGACGGCTATCGGATTGCAGGCTGTGGATGGGCTGCAACCATCGGCGTATCTCATAGATGTGGCTAAACGAAACATCGAAGGAGAAATCACTCTGGATGAAACCAGAAAACTGATTGACTCTTACTATCAGAGCAAGACGGTTCGCACACCTAAGGACGAAGACGAGGAAGAGGCAGATAAGGTTTCAGCCAACATCGCAAAGATTCTCGCCAGCAAGACCTTTGCCTTCAATACCAACGGATATGTTTCCCTGCACCGAAGAATTTTCGAGGGGGTATTCAAGCACGCAGGAGAAATCCGCCAATACGATATTTCCAAGAAGGAATGGGTACTCGAAGGAGATTCCGTAAACTACCTGAATTGGGAAGACCTGATAAGAGCTTTGGATTGGGATATTGAGCAGGAGAAGAACTTCCAATACAAAGGACTTTCGGATGATGAAAAGATTGAGCATATTGCCAAATTCGTATCTGGTATCTGGCAAATCCACGCTTTCAGAGAGGGCAACACCCGAACCACGGCGATTTTCACCATCCAGTATCTTCGCTCTTTAGGCTATAAGGTGAATAATGAGATGTTTGCCAAGCACTCTTGGTATTTCCGCAATGCCCTGGTTCGTGCCAATTATCGCAATATCAATAAAGATATAGAGTACTCTCCTATCTACCTTGTTCGTTTCTTCAGAAACTTGCTGCTAGGCGAAAGTTGGGTTCTCAAAAACAGATACTTGCATATAGATCCTACAGAAGAATGGAAGGTACAGCCAAGACTTGCTACCCCACAAGCACCCCACACACCTCATCAAAAGGTGGACAGAAAAGGTGGACAGGAAACAGAAAAGGTGAGCAGAAAAGGTGGACAGAAAACCAAAGAGTCTATCCTTTCCCTTATCGCATCCGACCCATTTGTCACCACCAATGAGATGAGTAAACGATTGGAAATCAACCGAAGTGCCATCTCTAAACATATAAAGAAACTGAAAGAAGATCACATAATAGAACGAATAGGACCAGACAAGGGAGGGAAATGGATCATCAAAAAATAAGAAACACCTTTTTTATGGCGCAAAAATAGCACTAATTTTTCACTTATACAAGAAAAACTCGCTGCTTTTGCAATCTTTTTCATGTATAAGTGAAAAATATTGCGTTTTTATCGAATATTTCTAGTATAAGTGAAAGAAATAATTCTAAAAAGGAAACTTTGATGGAATTTTTCGCTTTTTTCTGTTCTACTTGATGTTATCTCGCAGAAAAATCGTAACTTTGCAATTCACATAATAACAACACAAAGAATAAAATGAAGAAAAAAGCAACGGTCCTTATCGCCTCTATCATGGCGTTCTGCGGAATCAATACCGCTCACGCTGACGAGGGTATGTGGACAATTTACAACTTGCCAAACGCAGTGTACGAGATGATGCAGCGCGAAGGCTTCAGTATGACTTACGACCAGCTCTACAATGGCGAGAACGCCTTGAAGAATGCCGTAGTCAATTTCTCTGGCTATTGCTCTGGCGTAGTCGTTTCTCCAGACGGATTGGTCTTCACCAACCACCATTGCGGTTTCGAAGCTATCCGAAGCCACTCTACTGTGGAGCACGACTACATGCTCAATGGTTTCTTTGCAAAATCTTACGCAGAGGAATTGCCAAACGAGAATATGTTCGTCAGCTTCATGGTTGACCAGAAAGACGTAACCGACAAGATGATGAGTCTCGGATATGAGCAGCTCGACAACAAGAAACGAAGCGAGCTTGTGGATTCTCTGGAGAATGCCATGAGCAAGGAGGTGAAGAAGAACGATTCTACCCTTCACGTCAGCATCAAGCCTTTCTATGAGGGCAACAAGTGGTACGCTACTACTTACCGCGACTTCACCGACCTGCGTCTCGTATTCACCGTACCAAAGTCTATGGGTAAGTTCGGTGGTGACACAGATAACTGGATGTGGCCTCGCCAGACCTGCGACTTCTCTGTATTCCGCATCTATGCCGACCCTAAGACCAATGGTCCTGCAGCCTACAGCAAGGACAACGTGCCATACCACCCAAAACGCTGGGCACAAGTTTCGCTACAAGGCTACAAGGACGGCGACTATGCGATGACCATGGGTTATCCTGGTAGTACCGAACGATACCTCTCCAGCTATGGCATCCAGATGATGCGTGACGCAGAAAATGCTCCTCGTGCCCAGGTACGCGGCATCAAGCAGGAAGTAATGCAGAAGCACATGCGTGCCAACGAGGCTGTGCGCATCAAGTACGACAGCAAGTACGCCCAGAGCTCCAACTACTGGAAGAACTCCATCGGTATGAACAAGTGCATCGACTCCATCGGCATCGTTAACATGAAGCGTGAGTACGAGACTCGTCTCCGTGCTTGGCAAGATACAGCCAAAGCAGCAAACGACCTCGCCCACAAGGTAGATTTCGACAAACTCCAGAAACTCTACAAGGAAAGCACCGACGTAACTTACGCTTGGACCAACTTTGCCGAGACTTTCACTCGCCGCAGTAACGTGGAATTGAACACCCGTGCTTTCAAGCTTCAGAATGGTATGGAAGTGAAGGGTTCCGAGAAGAATAAGAAAAAACAATATCATGAGTTTGAGGACAACTCAGATGAATGGGATATGGCACTTGATAAAGAAGTGCTCGCTACCCTTCTGAAGAACTACAAGGAGCACGTTGATGCAAAATGGCTGCCTAAATTCTACAACATCATCGACACTCAGTTTGGAGGTGATTATACGAAATATGTAGATTATCTCTGGGAGAAGTCACTCCTCATGAAGAAGGGTGCCAAGCTCTACTTCAACAAGAAGGGATATGAGAAAGACCCAGGTGTAAATTACAGTATGGATCTGAATGACATTTACGCCGACTTCGTGGAGCAAATCGGTGCCGTTGCCGACAGCATCGCCGAGCAGGAAAAATATCTCTGCGCTGCCAAGCTCCGTATGGAGGAAGACATGCCTCACTATAGCGACGCCAACTTCACCATGCGATTGAGCTACGGACAGGTGGGCGGTTTCGATCTCGGCGGCAAGCCATCAGGCTACTATACTACAGCTGAGAGCATCGTAGAGAAGATGAAGCAGGGCGATAAGGTCATCGATTATTTCGCAGAGCCTATCATGCACGAACTCCTCTCTGAGAAAGACTTCGGCAAGTATCAGGACAAGACTACAGGCAAGATGCAGCTCTGCTTCCTCACCAACAACGATATTACCGGTGGTAACTCTGGTAGTCCTATGTTCAACGGCAAGGGTGAGTTGATAGGTCTTGCATTCGACGGCAACTGGGATAGCCTCAGCTCAGACATCAACTTCGACAAGCGCCTGGCTCGCTGCATCGGCGTAGATATTCGCTATGTGCTCTACCTAATGGATAAGTGGGGACACGCAGACCGTCTCTTGAAGGAGATCAATGCGAAGTAAATCCTATCTCTGAATCAACAGAGATGATATAAAGAGGTTTATCCTGGGATAAAGAATTGTCTCAGGATGATATAAAAAGAGCGGAAAAACAGCTGTTAACTCCTGGCTTTCCGCTCTTGTTTTATTTAATCTTTCTATTCTTATTATCTTGCTGATTTTCAGTTTATTTTTATCTTAAAGATTCGCAACTTACAGAATTCCTATTAATATTGCGAGATATTATTCAGCTCCTTCAATAAAACCTGACGAGGCTTTTCGGCGAGTTTCTTCTTCAATTCAGCCACCGTTATTTCTGCAGATGGATTGAAATCGGCAGAGCGCATATAGTTCAGTACACTCTGATAGAAAGCCTTGCCTTCTGGATATTTCGAAGCCTTCTCCAAATCGCTCATGCAAACGAGCAACTTGCCCTTGCCTACTTTCCACTCCATTACAAGCCCCAACTTATGGTTGCGCTCGATGTTGTCGATGACTTGAACGATAGGCTTGTAATCCTTCGGGAAGTTGTCGAGCACCAAAGGATGCGACTCCTTGATGACCGGGAACCACTGCCAGTTAGTGTGCATCTCCGTAGGGAAATCTCGGAAGAGCGGATGCTCAGGACGAGTCAAGATACCCAATGTACCAGGAGAAACCTTTTTCTTGTTGTTCTCACAAATGGTCTTGAACATACGATAGTTCCAATAGTCGGTTTGGAAGAGACCGCCAACCGTATAAGGAGTGGCATTGCTGGCTTGCGAAAGAGTATCATCCGAAGCCACGAAATGATTCGATGTCGTAGGAAACCAAAGTATCTTTGCTCCCTTTTCTAGTTTCTTGACGACATCGGAAGTCAAATCCTTGGCAATAACGACCTGCTTTTTCAGATAGTCGATATTCTTTGGGGTCGTATAAACCCAAAGGTCGTAAGTATTGGAATATCTTGTCGCATCAAGTTCACCTTCATATATATACAAGGAGAGGGTCAGTTTGCGAGAACCCACATACACGTCCAAGCACTTACCATCCCCATCGTCAATTCCGTTGGCTTTCACTTTCATCTTATGAACGATCTCGCCAACATCCATCCATCCCTCCTCGTCGGTATGGATAGTTATCTCGCCTTGTGCCAAAGGAGAAGGCTGATTCAAATGAGTAAGAGTTTCGGCTACACTGGACACGTTTGGATAACGTTCGTCCTTGGCATAATCCAACTTCCATTCCACTTTCTTGCCCTTCAAAGACTCTCCCCCATAATTGGCGATTTGAATCTTCGCCTTCATCGTGTCATTCTCCTCATAGCAGAATCTGTCTGTCACCAACAAAGGCACCACTGGCGAACACCACTGAGACCATTCATCAGCCCGGACAAGTCCCTTGCTATCCATAAAAGCATCGAGGATTCCCACATAGGCACTACCCTGTCCAGGATAATCCTGAATGTCGAGCAGTTGGAAGCCCGCCATATTCTTGGTTCTCAAATCCATCTCTATATCGGCCTTATAGAGTTTCACGCTCCATAAGCCCGATGCCTTGTGGAAATCATCCGCTTGCGAGAGCATACCTGCAGCGGCGAGACGCTTGCGGAACACTTCCAGGTTATAAGGATAGAGCACACCTTTATACTTCTTGATTTCATTGAAATCAGGATAGGTCTGAAACTGGCCTGTTTCGTGAGAGATGATTGGGATTCCTGCCTTATCGCAAGCTTCATCAAAGTTCATCGTAGAGTTCGGACGAAAATGATTGATCATTCCTCCATCGTAGGCGTCTGCAAAGGAGAAGGAGCCACGGGTATGGGTATTGTATTTTCCCCATCCCTCGCCTCCGATGCGGCAAGTGGTGAAGTAATCCATTCCCTCTTTTACTCCCTGATAACCGAGATAGTAATTGCTTCCGAAGGTATAGTATTTATCGGGCGCAATCTTGCGGAAATCATCCACAAACTCCTTCATCTTGTCGATGTCGCCCCAGAGTTCATTGCCCAGCGCCATCATGCGGAAAGAAGGATGATGACCGTACTCCCGCAGGATATTCACGCCCTCCTGATGCAGGAAGGTCATGAGTTTCTCATCCTTCTTATCGAAAGAACCCCAGAAAGGCAATTCCGGCTGGAGATAGATACCTAAGCTATCAGCTGCCACGAAAGCCGCCTCTGGCGGGCACCAGGAGTGGAAGCGCACATGATTGATGCCATACTCCTTACAGATTCCGAGATACTTCATCCAACCTTCCACGCTCATTTCCACATGTCCCGTTAGCGGCCATACTGCCGCATCATGCTTGCCACGAAGAAATATCCTATGACCATTGGCGTAGAAGTGGGCACCCTCAATATGGAAATCCTTAGCGAAATCAGGCATCTGAAGGACTGTAGAAGAAACTACAGAACTACTAGGGATTGCTCCTGTTAGAGTTTCTGCAGATTTGCTCTCTACTGAGCTGGCTAGCAGAAGTTCAATCCTTCCGATAATTCCATTCCAGTTGGTCTGCGTATCTTCCGTATAAGCATGGCTGGAGCCGTAAACCTGCTCTGGCACACCTTTCCCATTATCCACCACGATTTCCAGGAAATGCTTGCCCGGCTTCACCTTCTTTGGCAAAAGATAGCGCTGGGGAGTAGAGATGAAATTGCAGGAATCCACCAGTTCTCCATCCACATACACCCATGTCGGTCGGGTACGTTCCAGGAAGAGTTCTGCCGATTTCTTCTTCCAGTCCTTCGGGATATTGATTGTTCTCGAATATCTTGCAGCTCCTTTATAGGCATAGAGCCTCGTAAGATGCGTTGTTTCCATCGTATCTTTCGGAGCGAATCCCAGATGGTTCGTGTCGATGGTACCGGGAAGGAAGGCACGCTTCACCTCACCCTGCGATGCATGCTTACTCTTGGCAAAAGCACTACCGCTCTTTCCCAACTCTACATTCCATTCACCAGCGAGCGAAATGCTCTGTGCTTGCAAGCCAAGACTTACTAGTCCCAGACAAGCGATAAGAATAGATTTCTTCATTTACTTATTACAGAATATTTTTAGGGGTTAAAACTGCGTACAAAAAACATACAAATATTTTAGGCTTGATAAGACTGTCAGAAAGTTGCTTCAATAATTCCATATTTCTTGCCTTATTTGATATTTACGGCTGCAAATATACAAAAATTGCGATAAAAACACCGCAATTTGCTAAAGAAATTGCTGTATTTTTACCGCAAATATGGATATTGCATCAAAACATCCCTTTGATGCAGACTTTCATCTTATTATAAATCGCTGCCTAAATTACTTCTTTTTAGGACGGCGGCGAGCCCAACCTTCTTCCTCGAAGTTTGGCTCCTCGCCCTTGAATTTCACATTATCATTGTTCTGGAAGAACTGACGCCAGTCGCCTGTTTCCTCTTCACGACGCGTTTTCTTTCCGCCACGGCTTCCACGACCTCCACGCTCAGAACGAGCATCATCAGAACCTCTGCGCCCACGGGAACCCTTCTCTGCAGAACGACCGCCACGACCACTTCTGCCCTCAGCATCACGGCCACCACCACGGGCTGCTCTGCCATGACCTTCCTCGTCAGCATCATTACATCTTACGGTTCTGCCCTTATACTCAGTTCCGTTCAAAGCCTTCATCACGCGCTTCGCATCTTCCTCAGGCACCTCGATGTAGGCAAACTTACTCAGCAGGTCGATGTGACCCACCTCCTGGCGACCCTTCACGTGCTTGTTCAGATACTGCATGATTTCGCCCGGATAGAAACCATCCGCCTTACCCAGATTGATGAAGAGGCGCTTGAAACCAGCCTCAGTCTCATGCTTTCTGCGACCATTGGAAACCTTACCACGCTCGCCACGGCTTCCACGACCTTCTCCGCTACGTGAACCCTTGCCGCTCTCTGGCTTCACAATCTCTGGAGCATTCTTGTAGTAATCCAGGAACTTACCGAAGGTGATGGTTACCATCTTCTTGATGATGTCCTCCTTGTCGATGTACTCAAACTGGCGGTTGATTTCTGCCATGTATGGTTCAATCTGATCCTCGTCCACATCGGTCTTCATAATGTCGTCCATGGTCTTGAAGAGCTGCTTCTTGCAGATTTCCTCTGGGGTAGGCAAAACGCCGTCCACGAACTCCTTACCTATCTGCTTCTCAATCTGGCGAACCTTGAACTTCTCTCTGGTATGGATGATAGAGATGGATGTTCCCTTCTTTCCGGCACGACCGGTACGACCGCTTCGGTGGGTATAACTTGCCACATCGTCAGGCAAACCGTAGTTGATGACGTGAGTCAGATCGTCAACATCAAGACCACGGGCAGCCACATCGGTAGCCACCAGGAACTGAACGGTATGGTTGCGGAACTTCTGCATGGTGAGGTCACGCTGCTGCTGACTCAAGTCGCCGTGCAGGGCTTCTGCATTATAACCATCCTTAATCAACTTATCTGCAATATCCTGAGTCTCCAGCTTGGTGCGGCAGAAGATAATCGCAAAGATGCGTGGATAATAATCGACGATGCGCTTCAAGGCAAGATACTTGTCCTTGGCATTCACAAGATAGTAGATGTGATTCACGTGCTCGGCACCCTCGTTACGAGAACCTACCACGATTTCCTTGTGGTCGTGCAGATAGTTGAGGGCAATCTTCTCAATCTCCTTACTCATGGTAGCAGAGAAGAGCAATGTGTTTCTATCCTCTGGCACACTCTCGAAGATGGCATTGATGCTCTCCGAGAAACCCATGTTGAGCATCTCGTCAGCCTCATCAAGCACCACGTTATTGACGTGCTCCAACTGAGCCACACCACGATTAATCAAATCGAGCAGACGACCAGGGGTAGCCACGATAATCTGCACACCATGCTTCAGGGTGCGAATCTGGCTTCCGATGTCGGTACCGCCATAAACTGCGGCAATATGCAAACCGTCGATGTACTTGGCAAAACTGTTCAAATCGTCTGCTATCTGGAGGCAGAGCTCACGTGTAGGACTGAGGATGATAGCCTGTGTCTGCTTGCTATCAGCATCGGTTTTCTGGATGACAGGAATACCATAGGATGCGGTTTTACCCGTACCCGTCTGCGCCAACGCAATCACGTCGTTCTTATTACCAAGCAAATATGGGATTACTTCTTCCTGAACTGGCATTGGATTCTCAAATCCAAGCTCTTCGATGGCACGGCGAATCTCTTCGCTCACGCCCAATTCTTCAAATGTCTTCAAATCTTTTTAACCTTAATTCATGTATAATCAAATAGAAGGCCGAATTCACCCTCCCAGCCATGAATTAGGGTGCAAAATCCTTCTAAAACGCTTGCGGCAACCATATAGTTTTATTAAGATTGCCTAAATTCGGGTGCAAAGTTACGAAAAAACTTTGAATTTCTTGCAGATTTCTCCATTATTTCATTACCTTTGCACGAAATAACAAACAATCGAATGATATGAAAAAAATAATTTTCACTCAAGAATGGATGGCAATGCATCCATACGAGAAACCTAATGAAGTGGATCAATATTATACGGAGTTATCCAATGAAATATACCACGCCCTCGATGATGCCTGCTTCACGCATCAGTTCAAAGACGTGGAAGATGCCAAGCAGCTCGCCCTCTGCATCGCCGGATATTTTGAGGACGTGCTCTCCGGTACTTGTATCTGGAAGACTTTCACCGCTGAATGCAAGAAGCGATATGGTTCATACATCCCTTTCTATGAGAACGAAAAGGAGTTTGTCAAGAACTCTCTCAATGTAGATGATGCGCCATACGATCCGGACGAGATCAACATCTCCGACATCAAGTTCCTGTGCTGGCACCATTACCAGCAGAGTGCCTACATCCAGGAGGCCGTACCTTTCCTCTTCAGTACGATGGAACTGGCAGCCAAACTGGTGTATAATCTTCTCGACAAGGAGTATGAAACTGCACCGGAAAACGAGCGCCTGCGTGAATTTCTCTGCGAGTTGCCTACAGCAGAAGACAAGTTCCTGGAATACAGAGACGTGCTGGCATGGTTCCACTATAACTGCTTCTTCAACATCAACAATCTCAAGCGCCTGCAGTTCGAACTCGAAAAGCTCGCCCGCTCTCCACAGGGCTTCAATGAAATCATCGCCTACTCCATCCAGATAGAGCACACGATGAACAGTCGCAACAATCTTCTGGCTCTCACCTCTGCTGAATGGCTTGCCAAAATCAGCGAGCATCATCCTGCCCACAAACTCTGGACGGACATCGATTACAAGGGAACCAGAGCCTTCAGAATGATGAAAGAGGATGAGAAATTCTTCTATCTGAAGGATTTGTATGAGGAGGAAGATGATCCGGAGAAGACCTCAAAGGAGAATCAGGAGAAGGCAGAAGAAGGAAGCCTCATCAGAGTGCTCAAGGAATCTACCAATATTGGGGATGCTTCTTCCTTCCTCAGCGGCGAGAATGTGCTCGTATGCAATCTCTTCCGATTTGGTGGAGACTGGTGGCAAACCGGTGCTCTCCTCGATCCTACTTATAAAGACAACAAGGCTCAGATAGAGGCTGAAAGAAATGTCCAGAAACACAAGAAGAGCATCCACGACTACAACCTGCTCAAGCAGAATGGCTATGGAGACAAGTTTGTGTTCATCGAGGATGTCAAGACGATGAAGGAATTCCTGAAGAATATCGGTTTCGAACTGCCTTCCAACATCAGTTTCCCTCAGAAATACGAAAAGGGAATCATCGTGTACGGAAGTCCTTATACGGGCATCAACATCAGCTTCGGAACCGCCCATTGCATCGCTTCGCCTGAAAACCCATACTACAATGCCGAGCGTGCAGCAGAGGACAGTTTCAATATCATCTCCGGCAATGGTCTTCCTTTCCCTTACGAGATTGTTTGCAAGCTGATAGAAAAGGGAATGCTTCCTGATGCCAACATCTTCACCAGCCGATATGTGAAGGAAGAGGGACTGAAGATTACTCAGGCCAATATCCAGTTCCTTGCCGATTACTATCTGATGGGCAGAAAGGACAAGGACTTGTCGCCTGAAGAATTGTGGTAAAGATTGATTTCGTATATTCAAAAAGTTCACTACGCTAACGGCATTTTTTAAGGGGTTAGCGTAGTGGACTTTTGATCTTTAAGAGAAGAAAGAGCGGAAAAACAACTGTTAACTGTTGACTCTGTTAACTTCAGTTGTTCTTCCACTCCTTTTTTATTTAGTAATTTCTCGGTTAATTATTCCAAAATCACTAATTTAAATTTTGCTTGCACTAAGGAAATACAATAGTCATAAAGCCCATGTTATTCTACTTTGAATAAATCATCCAGTACCACCTCGTTCTGAATGTTTTGCCAACCAGCATTATGCTCCACTCCATACGAAGTTATCATCGAAAGATGGAGAGTCTTCTTCGTACCTGTCGCTTGCTTAAACAATTCCCTGCGCTTGATCAACCAAGCCGCATAATCGGGAGTGATGGAATAAGGATGATTCACGAACTTCATCTCACAGAGATTGATGGTCTTGTCTCCCCTATCTATTATCAAATCTATCTGTGCTCCTAGTTGCTTATTGCCCTCTGCATCCGTAAAAGCACGGCACGACCACGTGCAGATATTCGACAGAATGCCACCAATTCCCAACTTCCTCTTGATTTGAGGAATATGATGCAGACAAACCTGCTCGAAAGCATAGCCCTCCCAACTGGAAATATCCATCTGCCGATGGCTCCAATAATGCTCGTCTTCACCATGATAGTTCTTCACATACTTCAGATAGAAGAGCGAATACAGGTCGGTCAATTGATACATAAAATCCCTATCCGTCTTTCCAAAAGCCGAATACTTGCGGATGAAATCGCAGTTGCATAAGTCGGAGAGCACGGTAGATACATATCCAGAATCCTCCACCTTCAGCTCCTCTATCAACTCAGGTCGAGTCATTCCCTTCAGTTTCTTAGTCAAAGTCTCCACCACCCTTCTATAGAGCGTGGACTCCTTGAAGAGCGATTTAAAGAGGAAGCCATATTCGCTTCTCAAAGGGGCACTGGATGAGAAGAAGAGTTCATCGATATTCTGAGCCACGCTCAGCGAACGATTCAGCATATTGAGATAAAAAGGTGTTCCACCTATCGCCATATACAACTCGGCTATCTGGAAGCGCTCCATTGAGAATCCTCTTGAAACCAGGAACTCCTCCGTCTCTGCCAGATTGAAGGGACGGAGATAGATGGAACGAGTCACACGATTGTGCAATCCGCCCTTATTGCCCAGCAAAGTATTCGTCATCCAGGTGGTTGCCGAACCACAAACTATCAGTTTCAGATTGTCCTGCTTCGAAGCCCACTCGTTCCAAAACAATTCGAAAGCCTTGAGAAAGCGAGAATAACGGGTGTCAAGCCAAGGCATTTCATCAAAGAACAAGAGCACTGGTTTTTCCTTTTTTAATGTCTCCAGATACTTGCGAAGCATAAACAGAGCCTCCATCCAGTCTTTGGGAGTTTTCTGCTCCTTATGAGAATAAAATTCCAGCTGATGGACAAAGTTTGCCAACTGCTCCTTACGGGTACCCTCATAGATACCCGTCATATAAAAGTCGTACTTATCGCCAAAGAACTTATCGATAAGATAGGTCTTACCGATACGTCTTCTGCCATAAACAGCCACGAACTCCGCCCTAGGAGATTCGTAAATTTCCTGCAACAGAGCCATCTCACGCTGTCTTCCTATAATTCCATTAATAGTAGCCATACTTGCAAACTTTATATTTTGTTGGGTGCAAATATACAACTTTTTCTCGGGGAACACAAGCAAAAACGCAAAAGTTTACTACGCTAACGGCATTTTTTAAGGGGTTAGCGTAGTAGACTTTTGATATTTTCCCTATTTCAGATTCTTATCCAGAAACTCCAGCATTTTCTCCTGCGCCTTCAGTCCGCAGGAATGAGGAATGTCCCAAAGCTCCGTATCCAGCAGATTATCAGCCCCCTGACTCTTCCAAACCTTGTGCATTTCGGCGAAAGCATCCTTTACGCCGGGCACTGGGAAAAGCTTATCTTTTGTGCCGCTGATGAAGAGCATCGGTTTCGGACAGGCGAGGGAGGCGATGTGAGGATAGTCGAGATACTGGCGCAATCCAGGAAAGCAATTCGCAAAACCACCATTCTCCTTTCTGCCAAAACGTCTGGTAAGCTGAGCATCGGTGGTTATCATCCAGCAGATGGAAGCACCCACCCTGATTCTATCCGATAAGGCAGAGAGCATCCACGAACGATAGGCTCCCATCGAACAGCCCACGCATCCGATACGCTTCGCATCCACCATCGGCAGCGAAGTCAGGAACTCGGTACTGGCCATATCGTCGTAAGTCATGAAGGCAGAGAGGTCTCTACCCAACATCATCATATTGCCGGCGATGAGATCGTATTTATTTCTATCCACGCCCTCCTTTCGTCCTCGTTCGCCCCACATCGGCGCATCAATCGAGAGCACCACATAACCGTGCTTCGCCAGGTAATCGCCCACATACTGACCATCATAAAGCTGATTGACCCAAGCATCTGCATCATCCAAAATCTCCTGACAGAGCGCCTGCTTCTTCCGTCTCTCGTTTTCTTCCTTTATATTTGCAGTTGATTCTTCCTTGTTTTCTTTCAGCTCTCCCTTTCTTTCTCCCAGCGCTTCTTTTCTTTCATTCTGCGCTTCCGTTTTTGCTTCAGAAATATCCTTGTTTTCTCCCCATTCTTCCTTTGTAAAGAAAGGGCGAATCATCTTCTCCTTTCCGATAAAGAGATGGGCACCATGGTCGTGGAGCGCCACTACGGCAGGAAATTTCCCCGCTTTCTTATTCTGGGCAGAAAGCTGCAATCCAACTTCTGCATTCGAGTTCTTCCCTGCTTCTGCATTCAAAATCTTCTCTGCTTCTCCATCCGGAATCAGGAGATAAGCCGTAATGCGGGAATAGGCGTTGATATTGAAGGCGATTTTCTGCGCCTTATATCCGTCTCTCTGTTCCTCGCCGAGCACTTCCATATCCCAAGCCACAGCCGCCTTCGGAGGCGTCATCATGCATTCGAATACCTTCTCTCTTGCCGCCTTCTTCCACTTCTTGAAGTTTCTGAAAGGACTGTTGCCCCAAGCCATCGGATAGGTCAGTTCCTTCTTCAGTTGCTCCACGTAGGTAGGAATTTCTCCCTCCCATTCATACTTCTCCCGCTTCTGAAGTTTTGGCTTCTGAGAGACCTGTGCAAACGCTACAGACGCCTGCAGCAATGCGATGATGCTATATGTGATAATCTTTTTCATTCTCTTGTCTTGTTTATAAGAAATCTATTGTCCTGTTTATAAGAAATCTATTTTTGTTTATCAGATTAGTTATTGTTTGCAAAATTAAGAAATTATCCGCAAAAATAGATGAATAATCTCGATATTTTTGCGTATCTTTGCCTAAACATCAATAAATAATGGATAAGACATCAATAAATAACAGATAAAACATCATAATCATAGAAGATAAAGACATGAAAATAGCAGTTTTTTGTTCAGCGAATAAGAATATCGACCCGGATTTCTTCACGATAACAGAAGAGATGGGAAAGTGGATGGCAGAGAACGGCCACGACCTGGTTTTCGGCGGATGTAACTCCGGACTGATGGATTGCATAGGCAAGGCGGTGAAGGCGCATGGCGGCAGAACCATCGGCGTGGTTCCTACGCTTGTAGAAAGAGGCGGCAGAACCTTCCCTGACCTCGACATCGAGATTCCGTGTGATAATCTCAGCGACCGCAAGGACCTGATGCTTGCCCAGAGCGACCTCTTCGTAGCCCTTCCTGGCGGCGTCGGCACCCTGGATGAAATCTTCACCATCGCCGCCGCCCACACCATCGGCTACCATCACAAGATGGTGATTCTCTACAACATGAAGGGCTTCTGGAACTCCACCATCGCCCTGCTGGACGATTTGGCAGAGAAAAGCATGATTCGTGGCGATTGGCGAGATGTGATTGAAGTGGCGGATAACCTGGAAGAATTGACAAAGCTCTGCGAGGGATAGAACCCTCTATGGAATAGATGAAGAAAGAGCGGAAAAACAACTGTTAACTGTTAACTCTGTTAACCCCAGTTGTTCTTCCGCCCTTGACATTTTCTTCAAGACAATCTAACTCTTCCCCAAGAGGAAAACGGCGAATACCGGTGATAATCTTTATCATTCCATTGCCTTCTGCCGAGATGAGCTTTTTCAAGTATGCTTTACGTTCAAAATACATAGTTTATGACGTTTTTTTGTGTCAAGACACGATTTTCTGTCACAAATATACGCTTTTTACTTGATAACGCCAAACTTTTCCATCGATTTAACTCTTTAGAAACATAAAAAGGGCACGATTGCTCGTGCCCAATAGATTCTGATTTTATTCTGCCAACAGCTTCTCGGCCATTGCCTTACCCAGCGCCTCGCACTGCGCCTTTACCTCTGGAGTAATCGCCTGCTTCATATCCACTGGCTCGCCTACTGGCTCATAGTGAAGCTTGGTTTCGTTCCACTCCTGAATCTTAGCCACTGCCTTGCTTGCCCAGCAATGAGAACCGTACCAGCCAAGAAGGTGGTTCTTGACGTCCTTATTGGCAAGCTCGGAGAGGAGAACCTCCATCTCGTGA
Organism: Segatella hominis; assembly: GCF_019249725.2. Lineage (NCBI taxonomy): Bacteria > Pseudomonadati > Bacteroidota > Bacteroidia > Bacteroidales > Prevotellaceae > Segatella > Segatella hominis. The sequence goes on along the minus strand of NZ_CP137559.1, from coordinate 3,060,809 downwards.
TAAAGACCGGCATTGTAGGTTGGAGCACCCACGATGAGACCCTTGTAGCGGAAAATGTCGCGCAGGATGTAACTGTGGTGAGTCTTCGAGATATTATACATCACGATGTTCTTCACGCCTGCCTTGCTTGCTGCACGGGCGATGATTTCGGCCATACGCTCGGTGTTGCCATACATCGTGCCGTAGCAGATAACGAGGCCCGGCTCCGTCTCATACTTCGACATCTTATCATACATGCCGATAACCTTCTCAATATGCTCGTGCCAAACCGGACCATGGGTTGAGCAGATGTAATCCAGCTCCACGCCAGCCAACTTCTTCAACGCATTCTGAACAGGGATTCCATACTTACCCACAATGTTTGAGTAGTAGCGAACCATCTCCAGCCAGAAAGTCTCGCAGTTGATTTCCGTATCGATGATTCCGCCGTTCAGCGCACCGAAGCAGCCGAACGCATCACCTGAGAAGAGCACCTTGTTCTTTGCATCGAGGGTTACCATGGTCTCTGGCCAGTGAACCATAGGGATGAGAACGAAGCTCAGCTCGTGGTTGCCCAATGAAAGGGTTTCGCCATTCTTCACCTCTACCACATCGTCGGTAACGCCATAGAAGCCTTCCAGCATACCGAGAGTCTTCTTGTTGCCCACGATCTTGATATTAGGATAATATTTCTTGATGAGGGCGATAGAACCACTGTGGTCAGGTTCCATGTGGTTGATGATGAGGTAATCGATTTCGCGGTCGCCAATCACCTCGTGGATATTCTCGAGAAACTGGGTGAAGAAATCCACCTCTACAGTATCTACCAGTGCCACCTTCTCATCGTCGATGATATAAGAGTTGTAGCTCACTCCGTTAGGCAGAGGCCAGAGGCCCTCAAAACGATGCTTGTTGCGGTCGTTTACGCCTACATAATAAATTTTGTTTGTAATCTCAATCATAATATTTGTTTTTTTACTTTTTTACCTTTTTACACCGCTCTCCGAATTCCTTGGAAACATAGTTGTAGATGTCCTTGCAGCATTCGGCAGAGAACTCCTGGGCACTCTTCAGCAAACTGTCCCATTGCGCCTCGGTCAAACCGTGGTCGATGTCCTCGCGAGTGATTCCATCCTTGATCAGTCCGAATACAAACCCGGCATTGAAGTTGTCGCCAGCACCGATGGTGCTCACCGTCTTCATCTTCTCCGAAGGATAACTCTTGGCAAATCCGTTCTCAGCACGCACCTCCACCGGGTCGGCACCCTGGGTGCAGATGAACTTCTTGCAGTAGAAGCTGATTTCGGCATTATACACCTTGTCTGCCTCCGGTTTTTTATAGAGGATTCCGAAGTCTTCATGACTGCCGCGCACGAAATCCGCCATCTCTAAATTCTCTATCAGATTAGGCGTAATCTTCATGATTTCGTTCTGATGAGAAGCACGGAAATTCACGTCGTAATAGAGGATGGCTCCACGACTCTTGGCGTATTCCAGGAAGCCAGCCACCTGAGGACGAACCACAGGATTCAGGGCGAAGAACGAACCGAAGAGTACGATGTCGCCAGCATTGATTTCGGGAGTAGCAAACTCCAGCTGGTCGTGTGGATGATCCTTGTAGAAGATGTAGTCAGCATTGTTGTTCTCATCGAGGAAAGCTAATGAGAGAGGCGATTTCGAATCAGGGAAGATGCTCACATTGTCGGCATTCACCCCATTCTCCCTCAAAAACTCGATGACATACTCGCCGATACGGTCGTTGCCTGCCTCGCTGATAAACGAAGTATTCACGCCCGCACGCCCCAAAGAAATGACGGCATTAAACGACGAGCCACCCGGCACCGCTTCTATCGGCTTGCCGTTCTTGAAGATAATGTCCAGAACGGTCTCTCCTATTCCTATAACCTTGCGCATTGTATATTTCTGTATCTTGTTAAAAACTATATTCTTGTTAAAAAACTATATTCTTGTCCAACCGGAAACGATTCTTTCCTGACCGGGAAACAGTTTCCTATCCGATGAAGAATTGGAATCATTTCCCGCCCAAAATTCCCCGGCAGAATTAATTGCAGGCAAAGATAAATGTTTTTGGCGATAATGCAAAATAAATAGCTGATATTTTTGGATAAATTACATTTTAGATGTAACTTTGCACATTAGAAATTTGCACAATGAATTTTGCACATTGATTTTTGTACATTGATTTTGCATAGAAATGAAATACAATACATATACACTCGACAACGGACTCCGCATCATCCATCTGCCTTCCGATAGCAAGGTAGTATATTGCGGTTATCAGATAAACGCCGGCACCCGCGATGAGGAACCTGGCGAAGAAGGACTCGCCCATTTCTGCGAGCACGTCACCTTCAAGGGCACTGAGCGGCGCAAGGCGTGGCACATTCTCAACTGTCTGGAGAGCGTGGGCGGCGACCTCAATGCCTACACCAACAAGGAGGGCACCGTATATTATTCTGCCATCCTGAAGGAGCACATCGCCAGGGCAGTAGATCTGCTTTCCGACATCGTGTTCCACTCCGTCTATCCGCAAGCAGAAATCGACAAGGAGGTGGAGGTGATCTGCGACGAGATTGAGAGTTACAACGATTCGCCTGCCGAACTGATCTATGATGAGTTTGAGAATATCCTCTTCAAGGATTCGTCCTTAGGACATAATATCCTGGGCACTGCCGAGCAGGTTCGCTCCTTCACTACTGAGGATGCGCTGCGATTCACCCGCAAGCTCTATCGCCCCGACAATGCGATATTCTTCGCCTACGGGGATATTGACTTCAAGAAGCTGGTGAAGCTTGTCGGGAGGGCACTCGCAGATGATGATTCGGGCAAGCTTGCTGCAGGAATTCTCCCTAAAAATTATCCATCTGTGGGGGAAGAGATTGCCGGGCAGACGATTGTGATGCAGAAGAATACCCATCAGGCGCATGTGATGATAGGAACAAGAGCCTACGATGTGAACGACGACCGACGAATGCCACTCTATCTGCTCAACAATATCCTCGGCGGACCGGGCATGAACGCTAAACTCAATCTCGCCTTGAGAGAGCACAACGGACTGGTCTATACCGTGGAAAGCACAATGGTGGCCTACGGAGATACGGGAACCTGGAGCATCTACTTCGGTTGCGATGAACACGACATCAAGCGCTGCCTGCGACTGGTGCGCAAAGAACTGGACCGGATGATGGAGAAACCGCTCTCCGACTCCCAACTGAAAGCTGCCAAAAAGCAGATTAAGGGTCAGATTGGCGTTGCCTGCGACAACCGTGAGAACTTCGCCCTCGATTTCGGTAAGAGTTTCCTCCACTATGGTTGGGAGAAAAACGTTGATTGCCTCTACGAACAGGTGGAAGCCATCACCAGCCAACAGATTCAAGACGTGGCAAGGGAACTTTTCGACAAAAACAGACTCATCACCCTGATTTTCAAATAATGTGTGTGTCATAAATCACATTCTGTGATATCTGTAGGACTATGTTTTTAGGTTTCCTGCCCTTTCTTGTCAGCCATAAACAGAGCTTATTACAGATTTTCAAACGGGAAACAGATGTGCTACGACAAAATTATAAAAAGCGCATCTGTTTTCCTGCGACAAAATGATAAGGGAAAAGTCGAGACTGATGCGACAAAATTATAATGCCGAAAAGATCATTTACGACAAAAATGATAAGGGAAATGAGTGGCTGTGACAAAATGATAAAGTGTAAAAAGCCATTTGAGACAAAATTATAAAGGAAACTGCTGCACTATAAATGAACTGCTACGACATAGTTATAAAGCTGCTACGACAAAATGATAAGGGAAAAAAGAACTGTTAACTGTTGACTGTTGACAAATAAAGGCAACTGCGAAGAGAAACCTACAAAACCCCTGCAATTGCCTTTTATATTACCTATTGAATTAATAACTGCCTTTTTAAACTTTCAAAACTGATTTTCATCCGGTTCGGCCAACAAACAGAACTATATGATGCATACAGACCATTCCTGAAGCTTTATAGACCTTTTCCGATGCATTACAAGCCTTTATGAAGTTTATCTTTTCAGAAACCCAACCGCAATAAAACAAAAAAAGGAGCATCCTGCCCCCAATTGCGGAAGCCCATTTGGCTTCCTCTTCGTTCAAAAACTACTTTCAAACGCGGAGACTTTCATCTCCAATTCTAACTTAAACGCAGGGATTCTCATCCCAAACTCTAATGAATGCTGGGATTCTCACCCCAATCTAACTAAACTTTTTTTTCGAAGCCCATGACTACGGCTCCGTTCGCATGATTCCCTCTTAGGAAACCTTCTTGGCTAAGCCTAAGCGAGGTCGTTCTTGATTGCACCAACCTCAGCTGCAACAGCTACCAATACTGCGAAAACCATACCTAAAACTAACATAATTTTTACCTTTCTTTTTTTAAGAGATTGCTTCCCGAAGAAAGACAACCTCAAGTTATCCTAATAATCTTTACCTATCTCTATATTGAAAACTCCGAAGAGCCTGTCAACTTTCATTTGTTATCCTATCTGCAATCTTTTGCCTTTATCTTAACTTTTCCAGCAATCTTTTCATGCTCTTCTTAGCAATCTCTTCATGCCTTCCAAGCTCGTTCTATGCTTATCCTAACAATCTTTTATCCTTATTTCTTATTTCTGGTGCAAAGGTATAACTTTTTGTGTGCGCGCACAAATAATTTAAGAGAAAAGTTTCCATACACCCCGATTTTTTGATTTAAGTCAAAGAACCGGGGTGAATAGCATCTTTACGCAGCTACAACAGGCGTACCGTAGCGACCATATTTATTGGTGAACTTCACAGTCTTGGAATAAGTGCCGTCGGCATTCTTCACGATATGGCCTCGCTTCACCCACATACTGAGCAGGGAAGCCAGTCGGCCTGTCTTGCCATGGGCCTGATAAACCACCTGAATATCCTGCAGAGAGAATGTATCAGGCACATAAGCTAAGAGATTGCTCGGACCGCTGCAGCGAGTCACCATGCGATTGTCGCCATCTATCGCCTCCTGCATCTGGGCTCCGAAGAAACGCATCTTACACCAGAGGTCGTACTTCACCGTCCATTCCACGAAATCCTCGATAGACTTCTCCCATCTCTCGCCATTGGCCAGATAGAGCACCATGGCCCTGCGGAAGCCATTAGCCAGGGAGCGCTTGGCAAACTCAGCATAAGCCTTGTTGTCGGCCAGCTGGGCAGTCTCCATCACGTCAGCCTCCAGGCGCTCTGCCAACTGGCGCGCCTTCTTGCAATCCACCATGCCCTGCGCACCGTTCAGACGGTGGATGTAAGGCAGAAGAGTGGCTCTGAAGAGTGCATCATACTCGCCTACTACAGGACGTGGAGCGAAATCGGGACGGATGATGGTGGCAAGTGAAAGGCGGCTTACGGCGCCATCTGCCACCTCTCTCAGACTGAAGAATTTCTGCGTCACGGCGATGGTAGAACTTGCATTCCAGTTGAATCGGGTCTTCACACGGGCAGTTACACTCTTGGTTCCCACGCGCTCCTGTCCGTCCTCAGAATTGTCCCAGCAGAGGCGTACAAGCTGACTTGGGTCGTTGAACTTCTTGAGCATATCCACCTCGTCCATCTTGCAGTAGAGATAGCCGTTGCCTGCCTTCTGCGCATCATCGAGGCGCTGGATATAGGCAGCACGGGTCAGGTCGGGCGATACGATGCGAATATAGAGACCTTCCGGGCGCACAGGCTTCTTCTTGTTGTCGCCCATGCAGTTCACCTCGTCCTTCCATTCCTGCTCCTTCTCGCGGCTTATCTTGTCCTGCAGAGCCATGTCCTCTACGATGCAATCGATAGGTCCGTTGACGAGTGATTTGCCGGAAGACATCGGTGCTATGAGGAGATTCATGATGGCAGCCTCGTGCACCTGATTGTCGATGTAGCGGAAGTTCACACCCTTGAGATGGGCGGCAAGAGCCGGGAAGACTGCCATGGCTACGGCTGGCTTGAAATCGGCAGGCACCTTGCTGGTGAGCAGTTTCATCAACTTAGGCAGACGGGCTGGCAACTGCGGTGGAACTGGAGCATAAATGCCGGAATCTTCTGTGGCCTGCTGGGCAAGGAATCGCTTGCGGGCTATCTCTATAGCATGCTTTACAAGTTCCGGAACCACAGCCGTCTGGTTCACCTTGCAGGCGCTCTCCACGGTGGCGAAAGCCTTGTTCTCGTCCTCTCCGAAAATGTCGATTACCTGCTTGATCCATTCAGCATCGCTATTACAGATGTAGCGCAGGAGGCACGCTTCACGGAAGATAAAGTTGTTGCGGGAGCCGTGGGCAGGCGCACCGCCCATCACTTCGACAAGCGCCTTGACAATCGCTTCATAAGGCACTCCCTCATAAGTCTGCTCGTATTGGTTTGCATTTCCGGTTCCGTTCCCTGCACCATTCCCTACTCCGCCGGTAATAGGTTCAGAACTAACTGTTGGGCTCCCCTTTACAAATTGCCCTTTTGAAGAAGATGAGGAAGAAGCCAAAGCTCTTCCATCAATATCGAGCCCTCTCTGGCGATAAGCCTCACGGTATTCAGCGATTTCATTTTCAGAGAGGCGCTTGTACCAGTTGTCAGCTACATAGATTTCGCTGGCAGCATCCGTGATGAAGATGATGCGCTCAGGAGTGATGCAACTCTCATCCTCGGTGGCGTGGATCAGCTTGCAGAAAGCAGCCTGAGCCTCAGCGATGGTCATACCTACAGGAATGCGGATGTCGATGTGAGCCTTGCCACGGGCTGAGCGCTCGATGTGGAGCACCTTGCCTTGCCATAGGCGCAGGTCGGCATCAGAGAACTCCTGGGAGCGATGCTTCATCTCTTCCTCAGAGAAGAACATTCCGTTCAGGAGAAGGGCTCTCTTGACTGCTTCCTCTACCTCGTCGAGATGGTCGATATCTACGGTAGTCTGAAAGGTAAAGGACTCCGGGTCGATGCTTTTCTGGGCACGATGATCGTCGAAGAAATGGAAGTAGTGAGGAGAACGGAAAGGCAACTGCTTCTTCAGCTCCTCTATCTGCTTGCCGATCTGCTCATACTGAGGCTCTCCTGCTTTTGCAGCCTCCTGCATCTTCTGCTGCTGGGCAGTAAGGTCACGAATCTGCCCTACGAGCTGAGAAAGCCAAGGCTGACGTGTCAGTTCCTTGTAGTAATCGAAGAGATAGGAAGAAATCTGTCCCTTGTTTCCATTTCTACTTGAGTTCATGGCAATCAAGCGATTGCTTAAGTGTTTTAAATTTGTGTATTCTTTCATTTTAAAAAATTAAAAAGATTAAACAAAACACCTCCTGACTTTCAAAAGGCGGTGCAAAGATAATACAAAAATCGACTAAAAACAAACTTTCGCCCACCAGATTAAACAGCGAAACGAGGCGAACAAACGCTGGAATAAAAAAGTATAAAAGTTGAGATATTGGGAATAAAAACTGACGACTCTGGCATAAAAGTTGAAGTTCACTTTGAAGAAATAAGGAATATGCTGGAGTTTCCAGGCATATTCCTTATCTATTCCCACTTAAACGTTAATGAAGTTTAAGAAAAGAAGAAATAATGGGAGCAAAAAGAGTGAAGATGTAGGTCTTATTGCCTGAAGAACAAGCCAAAAAGCCATGATTTTAACTCCTTTGCCCCCAAATGAGCAAATTTCCCCTATTTTATATACTTATAAACAAACAATGCAAAAAAAAGTCTTAGTACTCATTAAAAAATTCACCTACATTGACTTTCATTTCAAAAGCATGCTTCTGGACACTTTTCTGAAAGGCGTCAATAATATCCAAATAACGATAAAACTTAGCATTCTGAATCTTGATTTTATCTGGCTTCAGAGTTTTCCATCTCTGGGCTGACTCATATAGGAGTTCATTGCAGGGTTTAGCCTGCTCCAGGTCCTTCTTCTTGCAAGGTGACACCGCATCACTGTCAAACGGATGAAGACGGGCTATGAAATCGCAGAATGGCTGCAGGTCGTTCCTGGTGAAAAATTTCCAGTCCGACAACAGATGGAATATCGGATACCAGTCGGACTGCTTTCGGATAAGCAGTTCCTGGGTATTGGGGTTCCTACGGACTGCAATTTCCTGCACACAGATTTCCATCACTTCCATCTGCCTTGCTCTCTTCGGATTCATTTCCTTACCTCCTGGCACATGCCGGAGCCTCAGCGTCTTCATCTCTTCGAGCGTTTCCAGGTCATTATACTTGCCCCAGCACTTCACATCATTCACGCGATGGTTCATAATCATGAGGATGATGCCCGAGAGCAACTGCTTCATCTGCTTGCGAGGCAAGTGCTTGTAGTAGATTTCCCGGAGGAAATCCACAGGGTCGGCCTTGAACTTGCGGTACATATCGTAAGGGAAAGCCTCCAGTTCCTGCTCTATCTCGTCCAGGCGGTCGCTGTAATCATAGGTTCCCGTCTGCTTCCGGAGCAGATCTATAGGTGTCTGGATGAAGAAATTCCGGGCAGACTCGTTTCGGAAATCCGAGCAGGTGATGAAGCCCATATCGGATAGGAGAGTTTTTCGCTGCGAGAGGAAACGGTCATTTTTCTGGAGTTGCAGCAGGGTCTGTATATGCTTGCGGAGATTCGTCATCTCGCGGGAATAGTCGAAGCGGTGATTGTTCATGAAGCAATCCAATTGCAATTCAGCCTCCTCTGCCAGCATATTCCGTTCGCTGATCAGCTCTTGAAACTCATCCTGCATTTCCTGTACTATTACCCTTCCTTTGCTGTCTGTCGGATAGCGAGAAAGGGCAATGAACTGCGCCGTAAAGTCCTCCAGTGCATCCTCCAGCATGTCAGAGCAGTCTTCCACTCTTGCCAGCTTGTCGATGCTATAAAGCGGCCCGCTATAGTGCCATTTCTCCAGTTCCTCGTCATTATAGATATGCTGATAAGCCTCCTTGAGCGCCTCTGGCATTTCATAGAAACTGCCGTTTGGGCTCATGGTTACAATCTTGCCTCCGCTCACTTCCAGTTCTTCAGCGGCAGAGATTTTTGCACCGGAAGACTGTCCTGAATCAGCAGACTGTCCAGCACCGGCAGAGAGTTCATTCGGGATGTGGCATTTCAGTCGGGCTTTGAGATAGATTCCCGTTCCGTCTTCCTTGGCGCCATAGCCCATGCAGAGAGCACGCAGCACCTTGCGTCCGGAAACTTGTCTGATGGCGTGGACATCTTCCAGGTCTTGCACTGCCACATACCCTAAGAAGAGCCTTCCGTCGTACACTTTTACGGCGAGCGAGTCGCAGGCATTCTGTTCTTCAAACACGAGTTTCAGCTGCTTTCCCGTAGCCGTTCGCACATATTGGAGGCAGTCCCCTTCTATGTCGTTATGGGTAAGTCCCACGATATTAATATTCAGTTTCATGCTTATTGATTTTTAGGATTAGCTAGTTTGTCTATTCAGATTTGCTAGTTATCGTTCTAATTATTTGTTGCCAACAAAAGTACTACATTTTTATGAAACGACAAAACAATCCCAGATTTTTTTTGAGAGGGGAAGACGATAAAATGAGAAATGAGAAATGAAGTTAGCAAGCTATATGGGGTATCTGTCAGAGACCGCAAGGTCTTTTCCGATTAAAATTCCGTGAGTAATCGTATAAGCAGGAATGCTCTGATTACTCCGTGAAATCCGATGAATAAAAAATCTCCGAATAAAATTCCGATGAATGAAACATGGGAAACAGAGAAGATGAGGGGGATGAGGAGAAAGAGAAAAAAGTGCCCCTATCATGAGGAAAAGAGGTCGACTATTATGATGAATATTGGCCGTAATAGAGGGCTCAAAAGGGGGGTATAAATCATAATAAAAAGACATAGAAGGTTTCTATGAAAAACGAAGAAGGATTCAATGAAAAATACAGGGAAGAGGAGAAGAGGGATACAGGGAAGAGGAGAAGAGGGATACAGGGAAGAGGAGAAAAAGACAAGGAAGATGAAAAGAAGAAGACAAGAAGGCCATTTGAAGATGAGAAGAAAGACTAAGAAGAATACAAGAAAACGCAAAAAGATGCAAGAAAACGCAAAAAATGCAAGAAGGCGCAAAAAGTGATTGCAACAGAGTTAACAGTTAACAGTTCGATTTCGATACTCGGAATGGTTTACACCTTATTATAATAAATAATATATATATATATACTTTTTTATAGATGGGGGTGGGGGTACGCAAAATATAACTGTTAACTGTTAACTGTTGCACTTGATGCTGCTTGATCTGCCTGATCTACTTGATCGGCTTGATGAAGCTTGATCTGCTTGATGATGCTTGATGATGCTTGGTGATGCTTGGCAGGAAGCTGCTTTACAAATAGAATATCGCCTCGTTGCCTTCATTGAAAAGCAGGTCGAGAATGCTCATGTTGGGCAGGAAACCATGCTTCTGCTCATACACCTGATAATAGCGCTGAGGTACGAATTCTGCATCAGGAAGAGGCTTTTTCGGACGAATCGCATCACGGAAATCCCTTATTTGAGCGTTGAATGTTGAGTGTTGAGTGTTGAATTGGGCTTGCGCCTCTGGGCTATTGAATTCTTCACTCTTCACTCTTCCTTCTTCACTTCCATCGCTCTTCATTCTTCGTTCTTCACTTAAAACGTATCGGTCTGTAACCGAGACTTTCGGACGGATGTCGAGCAACTCTATCATCTTCTCCATGATTTCCATATTGAAATCAAAGAGGAATTCGTATTTCTTCTCGTAAAAAGGGCGGATGTCGTCCTGATAATACTCGAAGAAAGGACTCTCACCATAAGCCGAGAGAAGCGCATTCCAATGCACGTGGCGCCAGTTGGCATGGTCGGAAATGCGAATATCCTTCATCGCCAGCGAAGTGTCGTGATTGGTAGGAATGGTGAGGGAAAGAGGACCATTGGTGGTAGGAATGATCATACGGTTGCGGTAAGTCTGCTTGATAAAGCTCTCATGGCGCTCTATCAGGCATTCCTCATAGCGGTTCAGCTTCTGATACCACTGCACAGGACCGAAATACGTGGAAGATAATATTGCTTTCAAAATCTTTTTATTTTTATTTCTGGGTTCTTGAAATTTCTTTCTCTTATCTATTCTATAAAATGAAATAGAACAACTTGATTGGAATAAACCAACTGATAAGAACTGGTTCAAAATAAAAATAAACTGTCAACAGTCAACAGTTAACAGTTTATTTTTCTATACTTTTCCTTTCCAAGAGGAGCCGATTTTAGTTTCTCTAAAAGAGCCGAACTCTAAAGAACTAACTCTAAAGAGCTGAGCCGTCCCCTCTAAAAGAGTTTATATGCTTTTCCGATAATCTGATGCTTGTGGACAATGGTTTTTCCTTTCGCTGTGCGCACGAGATAGAAGCGGCAATCCTTACAACCGCAGCGCTTGCAGCAGATGGTAGGAATGACGTATCGCTCCCTGCCCATGCGAATCGTATCACCAGGCATCTGCTCGATGACTCCGATGAAATTGGCTTCCATCCAGCCCCGCACATAAGAGCCTTCCTTCTCCCTGCCCGTATATTTCGACTTCGGAGTAATGAGGCACTCCACAGAATCGGTGAAAACTATCGTCTCGCCACGGCTGAAAATATCGCAGTCAATCCTGTTCACTATCACTCTGTTGCCCTCCTTCAGCTGGGGAGGAAGCCCACCTTCGGGCACAGAATAGACAGTGAATACATAGGTGCGGATGCCCCATGCTAAGAGCAATGCCAGCACCAATGAGAGGAGGAACTTGAATGCTATTTTCAAACCGTCTGAGTCTTACTTTTGTTATCGACCTTACTTGATGTTATCGACAAACTTGAAGAGTCGGTTCCAGCGAATACCCGAGAAGCCCGGATGGTCTGGACTGTGGCTCCACCAGATGAAGATAGGTTTGCCCACTACATGATCCTCAGGCACAAAGCCCCAATAGCGGGAATCGGCTGAATTGTGGCGGTTATCGCCCATCATCCAGTAATAGTCGAGCTTGAAGGTGTAACTCTTCGCCTGCTTGCCGTTGATGAAGATGCGGCCCTGGCGGTCCACCTTCAGGTCGTTGCCCTCATACACCTTGATGCAACGCTCATATACAGGCAGATTCTTCAGCGTGAGGGCGATAGACTGGCCCTTCTTAGGAATCCATACCGGACCGTAATTATCGCGCGTCCAACCCGTATAGGCATTCAGCGGATAGAGGTCGCCATAAGTAGCATCGGTATTGATGGAGATGCTCTCCACCAGATTCTTGTTGGCCTTCAGAGCGAGATAAGCCTTGCGGGTAAGCGGAATGGCACCCGACTGGTTGTAGGTCAGCAAGTCCTCATTGGTAATGCCCAACTCGTCTGCCAAATCCATCGGGAACTCGCCCTTGAGCTTCATCTTGTAGGTATATTGCACATTGTCAGGCTCCTTGTTGGCCTTGCCGTCCAGATATACAATGCGATTCTTGATCTGCAGGGTCTGTCCTGGCAAACCAACGCAGCGCTTCACGTAGTTCTCGCGGCGGTCGGTAGGTCGGCTGATGATGTCGCCATATTCGCCCGGATTGCTCACGATGTAGCTTCTGCCCACCTGGTAAACCTGCTCGAAATACTGGCGCTGCTGCAGCGGATTCATCTGTCTCACGTCCTTGGAAAGTCCGTTCTGCTCCAAAATCTGCTCGCCGAATCCATACACCATCTGGTAGTAATCCTGTGCCTGATAGCGCTCTTCATTCACCAAAGTATCGCCCGCAGGATAATTGAACACCACGATATCGTTGAGCTTCACATTGCCCAATCCCTTCACACGGCGGTAATCCCAGTGAGGCCATTCGCAGTAGCTCTTCACGTTGACCAGCGGCATGGTGTGCTGGGTGAGAGGCATGGTGAGTGGAGTCTGAGGAATACGTGGACCGTAGCTCACCTTGCTCACGAAAAGATAGTCGCCCGTGAGAAGGCTCTTCTCGAGAGATGAAGACGGAATCACATAGTTCTGGAAGAAGAACAGATTGATGAAATATACTGCCACGAGGGCGAATACCAGGGCATCTACCCAGCTCATGATGAAGCGTACAGGCCCCTCTGAGTCCTTCCACCACTGCCAGCGTATCTTCTTGGTAATATACACATCAAAGATGAATGGCACTACGATCAGTCCCAGCCAACTCTTCAACCAGATGAGGAATGTAAGGTACAGTACTATCACAATGGCAAACTTCGTCCACTGCACCTTCATATTCAGTTTTTGTTTCTCTTTATCTATCATTTTTTTCTCTTTTTTCTGCTTATCAGATCAGAACTTTATAGAAGAACTGTTAGAAGGCTCCATCAGAACATAACCCTGAGAAGCCAAACTGCACTTAATCTTTAGAACCAATCTGAACTTGTATTATCATTTAGAACTTAAAGAGATCTGAAGTAGTAAGCAGACCGGAATGGTTGGCTGTGAACTCAGCTGCAAGCACAGCTCCAAGCGCGAAGCCCTTACGTGAATGAGCACTATGCTCGATGGTAATCATATCGGCATCAGAATCGTACATCACGGCATGGATTCCAGGCACCTCACCATCGCGCACGCAGTTGATTACCAGGTCCTCATCAGTGATGTTCTGATCGCCCTCATCGTGATGACCGTCCTCAGTCCAGTAAGTCACGCCGCGCTTCCAGTCTTTCTTGCGGTCGATATTGTCGATGATTTCCTCTGCCAGGGTGATGGCTGTGCCAGAAGGAGCATCAAGCTTATGTACGTGGTGGGTTTCCTGCATACATACAGAGTACTGTGGGAACCCGTTCATAATCTTAGCCAGATAGCGGTTGACGGCAGAGAAGATAGCCACACCGATACTGAAATTAGAGGCCCAGAAGAGGGTCTGCTTACCATCGGCGCAGAGTTTCTCCACGTCTTCCTTATGGTCTTTCATCCATCCGGTAGAACCCGAAACCACCTTTACATTGTGGGAGAAAGCCTTGAGATAGTTGCCGTAAGCGGCAGTAGGGTTGGTAAACTCGATAGCCACATCCGCAGAGCAGAACTCCGGGCTGTCGATATCTTCAGGGTTATTTACGTCAATCTTACATACGATTTCATGGCCACGCTGCAAGGCGATCTCTTCGATCATGTGTCCCATCTTGCCGTAGCCTATCAAAGCTATTTTCATTGTTATCTTGTTTTTTTGTTTATTCCTTTCGGCAAAAATAATCAAAAATCTTGGAAAAACCGATTTATTTGTAGAAAAAAGCGCATTATTATAGTAATAAATAGAAAATTTTGCTTATTTTTGCAGTGATTTGGGGCAAAATCGTATGATTCTAAACATTTAGCCTACTTCTGAGAAGAATTTGAAAGACATTCTGAAGGAATAAAAAGGGCTTCTCCAAGAAGAAAAGCTTCTCCAAGAAGAAAGGACTTCCTCAAGAAGAAAAGACTTCCCAAGAAGAAAGGACTTCCCAAGAAGAAAGGACTTCCCCAAGAAGAAAGGACTTCCCTAAAGACAAGAAGAAAATAAAAGATATGCTGAAAGAATAAAAAAATAAGAGATTATGAGCAAATATATATTTGAAACAAAGATGGAGGTGCGCGACTATGAGTGCGACATAGAGGGAATCGTAAACAATGCCAACTATCTGCACTACATGGAACATACGCGCCATCTCTTCCTGAAGGAATGCGGACTCAGCTTTGCAGAAATGCACAATAAGGGCGTGGACGCAGTAGTGGCTCGCATGAACCTGCAATACAAGGTGCCGCTGCAGTGCGACGATGAATTCCTCTCCCGCCTGTGGCTGGAAAAGCAGGGCGTAAGATACATCTTCCATCAGGACATTTTCCGTGCTAACGATGAGAAACTCTGCCTCAAGGCTACCGTGGAACTGGTGTGCCTCATCAATGGCAGATTGGGTAATAGCGAAGACTACGACAAGGCTTTCGAGCGCTGGCTTTAAAAACCAAATCTTTTGAAACCAAATCTTTTGAAACCAAATAAAGAAAACTATCATGGAGCAATTACTTCACTATGTATGGAAACACAAGCTGTTTCCACTTTCTCCTCTCCATACTACCGACCATCGGCAGGTGGAAGTCATCGACCCAGGACTGCACAACCGCAATGCGGGGCCCGATTTCTTCAATGCTAAAATCAAGATAGACGGAATGCTCTGGGTGGGCAATATCGAAATACACGACAAGGCGAGCGACTGGTATCTGCACGGACACGAGAAGGACGAGCGATACGACAACGTGGTGCTCCACGTATGCGGAATCATCGACCTGGAAGCCCGCAACTCCAAGGGAGAACCCCTCACGCAGATGCAGCTCAGCATACCCGAAAACGTGCTCCGACACTATCAGGAACTGCTCTCCATCGACCAGTATCCACCCTGCTATCAGATTATCCCTGCCCTCACCCGACTCTCCGTACACTCCTGGATGAGCGCCCTGCAAACCGAGCGACTCTCACAGAAAACAGAAGCTATTGCCGAGAGAGTGAAGAAATGCAATGGCGACTGGGAAAACGCATACTTCATAACCCTGGCTCGCAACTACGGATTCGGCATCAACGGGGAAGCCTTTGAGCAATGGGCTCTCTCCATCCCCCTGCACTCGGTAGATCATCACCGCGACGACCTCTTCCAGATAGAAGCCATCTTCTTAGGACAGGCTGGACTGCTCGAACTGTCAACCATCCCCGAACGCTATCAGAAAGACGCACTGAACGACGGATATTTCTCCAAACTCAGGAATGAATACCTCTATCTGCAACATAAATTCTCGCTCGCGCCCATAGACTACAAGCTCTGGCGCTTTCTGAGACTGCGCCCGCAGAACTTCCCCCACATCCGCATCTCCCAACTGGTCAACCTCTATTTCCGACGCCAGGCAAGTCTCAGCCATCTGCTCGAAGCCACCACCGTGAAGGAGGTCATCGGAGTGTTGAAAACATCGGTTACACCCTACTGGGAGACGCATTACACCTTCGGAAGCGAGAGCATACGCAACGAGAAGCACATATCTCCTTTCTCGCTCAACCTGCTCATCATCAACACCGTCATTCCCATCCTCTTTGCCTACGGACGGCACAGAGGTGAGGAAAAGTACTGCGACCGGGCTTTCGAATTCCTGGAGGAACTGAAGGCTGAAAACAACCATATCGTGAGAATGTGGCAGCAATGCGGACTGGAAGTGGAAAACGCCGGAGACTCGCAAGCCCTCATCCAACTGAAAAAGGAATATTGCGACAAGAAGGAATGTCTGAGATGCAGGATAGGATATGAGTACCTGAAGAGAAAGTGAAGAGTGAAGAACGAAGAGTGAAGAATTCTACAGCATGTAGGGAAAGCCCTTAGCTCTCAAAGGTGCAAACCTAACTATTAAATTACAAACAATAAATCAAAAACAACACCGTGGATCAACAAGAAATTTTAAATACGATTCTCCTCACAAGGCTCAACTACTTCAGCCTTGCGGGAATGCTGGAACTATATAGAAAGGTAGGCTCCGCCACGCTCATCATGGAGCATAAGAACAATCTCCGTGACATCCTGCCCGATGCCTCAGATAAACTCGTGAACGCCATCCAGAATAGCGATGAGGCAAGAAAAAGGGCTGAAGTGGAACTGGAATACGACCTGCGCTACGGCATAGAACCCCTCACGATGAACGACGAACGCTACCCCAGCCGACTCAGAGAATGCGATGATGCGCCGCTCATGCTCTTCTACAAGGGCAACGCCAACCTGAACCAGCAGCGCGTCATCAATATCGTGGGAACCCGCCATTGCACTCCTTACGGCGAGGATCTCATCCGCCGATTCGTCACCGAACTGAAGCAGCTCTGTCCACAGGTTCTCATCGTGAGCGGACTCGCCTACGGAGTGGACATCAATGCCCACCGACAGGCGCTCGACAAGGGGTATGAGACGGTAGGCGTGCTGGCTCACGGACTGGACGACCTCTACCCCAACCGCCACAAGGAAACGGCGCTGAGGATGATAGAACAGGGTGGACTGCTCACAGAATTTCTGACCCAGACGAATGCCGACAAGATCAACTTCGTGCGCCGCAACCGCATCGTGGCAGGAATGTCGGATGCCTGTATCCTCATCGAAAGCATGGCCCACGGAGGCGGCCTCATCACCTGCCAGATTTCCCAGTCCTACAACCGTGATGTCTTCGCCTTCCCTGGCAGGATAGGCGACTGCTATAGCGAGGGTTGCAACAATCTGATACGCGACAATGGAGCCACACTCCTCACCTCTGCCGCCGACTTCGTGAAGGATATGGGTTGGCAGGATGACGCCAAGCTGATGCGCGCCAAGCAGCAGGGCATTGAGCGCAGTCTCTTCCCCGACCTTTCTGCAGAAGAACAAGCCATCGTGGATGTTCTGTCAAGAAACAACGACCTGCAGATCAACATGATTTCCGTGCAGAGCGGCATCGACATCAGCCGCCTCGCCGCCCTCCTCTTCACATTAGAAATGAAAGGGCTCATCAGGACATTGGCTGGAGGAATGTATCATCTTTTGAAGTGAAGAGTGAAGAGTGAAGAATTCAAGTGTGAAATTGCGCTTATTCTACTCTTTCTTCTTTTATTTCAAAAATTTGATGTAATTTTGCAGCCGCAAAAATGATAACAAAAAGGACACAGAGTACAATATATCCACAAAAGCTATTGGATTCTTCACTCTTCGTTCTTCACTCTTCACTTAACTCATGAAAATAGGAAATATAGAATTTGGCTCGCAGCCTCTCTTCCTCGCTCCGATGGAAGACGTAACGGATATTGGTTTTCGCATGCTCTGCAAGCGATTCGGAGCAGCCATGGTTTATACTGAGTTTGTATCGGCAGAAGCTTTGGTGAGAAGCATCAAGAGCACCGTCAGCAAGCTTACGATAAGCGATGAGGAGCGCCCTGTGGGCATTCAGATTTACGGCCGCACCACCGAGGATATGGTGGAAGCTGCAAAAATTGTAGAACAGGCTCATCCGGACGTGATCGACATCAACTTCGGTTGCCCCGTCAAGAAAGTGGCAGGAAAGGGCGCTGGAGCTGGTATGCTCCGCAATATTCCTCTGATGCTGGATATTACAAGAGAAGTGGTGAAAGCAGTCAATGTGCCTGTAACCGTAAAAACCCGACTGGGTTGGGATAATGACAACCTCATCATTACCGACCTGGCTGAGCTGTTGCAGGATTGTGGCATCCAAGCCCTCACCATCCACGGCAGAACCCGTAGCCAGATGTACACGGGAGAAGCCGACTGGAGCCTCATCGGAGAGGTGAAGAACAATCCCCGCATTCATATCCCAATCATCGGCAACGGCGATATTACGACCCCGGAAGAAGCCAAACTTGCCTTCGACCGCTATGGTGTAGATGCTGTGATGATTGGTCGCGCCACCTTCGGAAGGCCTTGGATTTTCAAGGAAATCCGTGATTATCTCGACAATACCGGTGCCGCCCCACTGACCGTAGATGAGAAAATCGACCTTCTGGAAGAGCAGCTCCGCATCAATATCGAGCGCATCGACGAGTATCGAGGCATTCTCCACACCCGTCGCCATCTGGCCGCCTCCCCTATCTTCAAGGGAATCCCTGACTTCAAGCAGACCCGCATCGCCATGCTTAGGGCCAACAAGGAGGATGAACTGAAGGAAATCCTGAAAGAATGCCGGGAGAGAATAAAGGCAATACAAATATAGACTTGTTTACGGCGGATGGTAAACCCGCCGAACCATAAAAATAAATAAAGGGAGACTCCAACCATCAGCGTTGGAATCTCCCCTTTTTATTAGTTCACAGTCAACAGTCAACAGTTAACAGTTGTTTTTTCTATACTTCTACTGGGAAAAAGAAGAAACCTATCTTCCTCAAATTATAGAAGGGTTTTACTTCTTCAAACTATAGAGGGAGCTTTACTTCTTCAAAATCGAAGCACCTTCGAGCAGGGCGAGCGCCTTGTTCTCGTTCTCCTCCATGATTTCTCGCTCTCCCGGGCCTTTGTCGTTGATGCCACAGAGGTGCAGAATGCCATGGATGATGACACGGTGAAGCTCATCATCATAGGTTTTGCCAAACTGCTCGGCATTGGTACGCACGGTATCCAGCGAAATCACGATGTCGCCATTAATGACATCATCCTCATCGTAATCGAAGGTGATGACATCGGTATAGTAATCATGACCCAGATACTCATTATTCACTTCGAGAATCTTCTCGTCATCTACAAACATATAGCCTATCTCTCCCACCTTGCGACCATGAGATGCAGCTACCTTGCGAATCCAGGCACTGGTGTCGCGCTTCTTGATCTTTGGCATTTTCACGCCATCTACATTGTATGTAATCATACTTTTTCCTCCTATTTTTATCTGTTATTTCTTAATTGTTTTGTTATTCCTTCATTCTTTATTTCTCCAAGGATTGCACGTCACTTCTCGATTCATACGATGAAGTTAGTAGGTGCTTCATTCCTGTCACACTTTCGCCTTAGGCAGGAATTCATCCACTTCTCTTCCGAAGAATCTCAACTCCCTGACGAGCGTAGAACTGATGCTGCTGTAGCGAGGATCGGAAAAAAGAAGAATGGTCTCTACATCACCCAACTGCTTGTTGATGTCAGCCTGCTCACGCTCATACTCGAAATCCTTGGCACTTCTTACGCCTCTCACTAAGAACTTGGCTCCCAGACGATGCGCCAGGTCGATGGTAAGGTCATCGTAGGAAACCACCTCCAGGCGGAATCCCTTAGAAGCATCTCCTGCATCCACCAGTTCTGCACATTCCTTCGGGAAAACAGCCTTGATGTCCTCCACACGCTTCTCTATCTCCTCGTTAGCATGCTTCAGCTTGCTCATCGCCACGGCAATCACAAGCTTGTCAAACATCGGCAGAGCACGCTCCGCAATGTTCTGATGTCCTATCGTAAATGGGTCGAATGTACCCGTAAATATTCCTATCTTCATATTACTCAAATAAGTCTCCCTGCATCACATTCCCTGCATAAGGGTTTCTGCCCAGATGGTCGTAGGCAAGTTTCGTAGCCATTCTACCACGCGAAGTGCGCTTGATAAAACCCTCCATGATGAGGAAAGGCTCATACACTTCCTCTACCGTGCCCGCATCCTCGCCGATGGCTGTGGCTATGGTGCCCACGCCCACTGGTCCGCCACGGAACTTGTCGATGATGGTGGTGAGAATCTTGTTGTCTATCTCGTCCAGACCGTACTGGTCGATGTTCAGCGCCTTGAGCGCCATTTGCGCAATGTCGTAAGTGATGGTTCCGTTACCCTTCACCTGGGCGAAATCTCTCACGCGGCGCAAGAGCGAATTGGCAATACGAGGCGTTCCGCGCGAACGGCGGGAGATTTCCACCGCAGCCGCATCCTCGATAGGCACTTTCAGGAGCATTGCACTTCTCCGGATAATCTTCTGCAGCGTCTCCGGATCATAATACTCCAGATGGAGATTGATGCCGAAACGGGCACGGAGAGGGGCTGTGAGCAGTCCGCTTCTGGTTGTAGCGCCCACCAGCGTGAAAGGGTTCAGATCTATCTGAATGCTTCTTGCCGAAGGTCCTTTGTCTATCATGATGTCGATGCGGTAATCCTCCATCGCCGAATAGAGATACTCCTCTACAACTGGCGAGAGACGGTGGATTTCATCGATGAAAAGTACATCATTCGGCTCCAGGGAAGTCAGGATGCCGGCCAAATCGCCCGGCTTGTCGAGCACAGGACCTGAGGTAATCTTGAATCCCACACCCAGTTCATTGGCGATGATGTTGCTCAAAGTAGTCTTACCCAGTCCTGGAGGACCGTGCAGGAGCGTATGATCGAGTGGTTCGCCACGGTATTTGGCAGCCTCAACAAAGATTTCGAGATTGTCCACCACACCGCTCTGTCCGCTGAAGTCAGAGAACTTCAGTGGTCGCAGTGCCTTCTCGAATTCCTTCTCGGCGGGCGTAACCGACTCATTTCTTATGTCAAAATCTTCGTTCATTCTTTGTAATTATCGATAATTATGGTGCAAAGATACAAGTATTTAGGGGAAAGACAAAATAAATAAACCAAAAAGTGAGAATAGGAGGAATACTTTTTTCATTGCTCACTTGCAAGCCTTTTGTGCGAAAACGAAAGGATAGACACATTAAATGCTTATAAATCGCAATTATTTCCAATAATATTTTGTCATATTAGAAGAAATCTGTAATTTTGCACCCGAATTTGAAAGAGAGGAAGCAATGAGAGATCATAAACGAGAGAGAAATATAGGATTTTAAAAGAAATAGAATTATGCTTAAGTTATTTCAAGGACTCAGCCGCTGGCTGGCCAATTATACATCTATTTTTGTAATAGGTGTAGCTGTGTTTACATTCTTCTTCCCACATACCTTCGACTGGGTGCGCGGAACAACCCAAACCGTAATTCTCGGCATTATTATGCTTACGATGGGTCTCACCCTGACCACCAATGATTTCAAGATTCTGGCTCAGCGTCCGCTCGATGTTTTCATCGGTGCCTGTGCCCAGTTTATCATCATGCCTGGTGTGGCCTACACGCTGGTTCATGTATGGCATCTTGACCCTGCGCTGGCGCTCGGCATTCTGCTGGTAGGTTGTTGTCCGGGCGGCGTATCGAGCAACATCATGAGTTATCTCTGTCATGGCGACGTGGCCTTCTCCGTAGGAATGACCTGCGCCTCTACCATTCTGGCTCCAGTAATGACTCCGCTGCTGATGAAGATTACGGCTGGCGAGATTATCCATGTAGATGCAGTGGGAATGTTCATCAACATCCTCATCGTCACGATTATTCCTGTAGCCATCGGCTGCGCCCTCAATTACGTATATGGCAAGAAAGAATACTTCCCTACCATCCAGAGCCTCATGCCGGGTATCAGTGTAACCTGTCTGGCCATTATCGTAGGCGGTGTGATTTCTACGGTTCACGATGATCTCGTAGCCCGTGGCTTGATGCTTTTCCTCTGGACTTTTGCGGTGGTTTTCTGCCACAATACCTTGGGTTATCTTCTGGGTTGGCTGGCAGGCAAATGTGCCGGATTCAATACAGCCAAGAAGCGCACCATCAGTATTGAGGTGGGAATGCAGAACGCTGGTCTTGCCACGGTGCTTGCCGGCAATTTCTTTGCCGCCCAGCCTTTGGCCGTATTGCCTTGCGCCATCAGTTGTGCCTGGCACAGTATTTCCGGCACGATTCTCGCAGGAATCTATCTGAAATGGGATCACATGCATGGGAAGGACTAATTCCTTTCCCACTCCATTCTCATAGAGATTCATTATCCTCTGCTGGAGCTTTCTTCCAGAGATTCCTTACTGGAGGCTTCCATAAAGATTAATTCATCCTTTACTGGAGGCTTCTCCTGAATCTTTACTGGAGTTTTCCATAAAGATCAGATCATTCTTTGCTGGAGGCTTCTTCAGAGATTAAATCATTCCAGAAAACTAAATAAAACAAAAAAGAAAAATATGCTCTCAGAGCTTCTGAATTTAGGGACTCTTTCTCTGCTTTCCTAAATAATATGTCAGCATGTTCAAACTGTCCTTTATTCAAAAGTTCGTCCACTTTTGACAATTGAGACATTTCCTGCTGATGACAAGAAGTCATAAGCAAGAAATATAAAAACACTCTTTATAACGCTCATAATACTTCTTTCTTGAGTTTAAACAAGAACAGCTCATGTGAAACTAAAACAATTTCACATGAGCTGATTTGATTTATTTTCCGGTTTGCAGCAGTTGAACTGCACGCAGAACAATCTCGTTCGTCTCATTCCATACCTGGAAATATTGACTCATATCCCAAATATCGCGCGCTACAAGGGCTTTCAACTGAATAGCTAAGTATTTCTTCGTCTGAGCCAATTCAGCATCGTCCTTCGCCTCTATTTTTTCTTTCTTGCCATCCTCGATGATCTCATCCACAAGCGACTGAGGAACCTGATAGGTCTTCATGAACTTACTAAAGTCCTTGAACTGGGCTTTCAACTCCTTGCGATGAGCATCGATGAACTTCAGACTGTGATTGATGACAATGCTCTTAGCCGACAACTGACGATGCAATTTGGTGTATTTGGTCGTGTCGAGCGGCACGAAATAATCAGGCATAATGCCACCGCCGCCATAAACCACACGGTGCTTGCGCAGGGTGTAATACTTCAGAGAGTCGGACAGGTGAATGCTGTCCTGATTGGTAAACTCACCATGCTTGTATCGCTTGTCAAGATCCATCGCATAATCCTCGCGGTCGCCCTTCTTATAAGGCTTCTGGATGCATCTGCCGCTTGGCGTATAGTAATGGGCAATGGTGAGACGGATTTCACTGCCATCTTCGAAGGTAAGCGGACGCTGCACCAGTCCCTTGCCAAAGGTTCGGCGACCCACCACTACACCTCGGTCCTGATCCTGTATAGCACCGGAAACGATTTCTGCCGCAGAAGCCGTAAACTCATTAGTGAGGACAACAATCTTGCCCTTGCGCCAGCGACCATTGGCCTCAGCACGGAACTCCTGACGGGGAGCCCTACGACCATTGGTATAGACAATCAGATCACCCTTCTCCAGGAACTCATTAGCTATCTTTGCCGCAGTCTGCAGATAACCTCCACCATTATCCTCCAGGTCGAAGATAAGGTCTTTCATGCCCTTCTTCTTCAGGGAATCCATCGCCTCGGAAACCTCCTTGTGACTCGTCATTCCGAAACTTCCCAGACGAATATAACCGATGCCCGGACGAATCATATAGGCTGCATCCATCGTGGTAACAGGAATCTTATCACGTTTCACCTTGAAGGTAAGCTTATCCTTGATGCTGCGACGCACAATGGTAAGGTTTACAATCGTACCCTTAGGACCACGGAGCCGTTTCATGATTTCCTCCTTACTCATCTTGACGCCCGCAATGGCAGTATCATTTACCGCTACAATACGGTCGCCGGCGATAATGCCCACCTTCTCGGAAGGACCATTGGTAACCGGCTGGATGACCAGGAGCGTATCATCTACCATATTAAACTGCACGCCGATGCCATCAAAAGAGCCATTCAGAGACTCGTGCATCGACTGGGTTTCCTTGGCAGTGGTATAGGAAGAATGAGGGTCCAGCTTTTCGAGCATTCCCCGGATGGCGTCCTCTACCAGTTTATTCTCATCCACACTATCCACATAGAGATTGGCAATGGCAATTTCAGCCCTTCCCAACTTCTCTATCGGGCTGTTCTTGCCCATTTTTACGCGCAACTGGGCACTGACAGAAGTTACTGCCAAGAATGCCGCTAATGCAATAAATAGATATTTCTTCATTTCTAAATCTTAAGCTTTATGAAAGAGAGAAATCCTTCAAGAGTCAACAGTCAACAGTTAACAGTTCTATTTTCTATGGTTTCCCCATGTTTCAATGGTTTCCCCATGTTTCAATGGTTCCCATGTTTTCAAAGGTTCCCCGTTTCAATGTTTCCCCACGAAAGCACTTGAATTCTTCACTCTTCGTTCTTCACTCTTCACTTAACTCAATCCATCGGTTCAGAATCTTCCTCAGGAATATCCTCCTCAATCACCAGATTGTCGATGATGAAGTTCTGGCGCTCCATGGTATTCTTTCCCATATAGTATTCCAGAAGCTTCTGCACCTGGTCGTTCTTATGCAGCGTAACCTGCTCCAAACGCATATCAGGACCTATGAAATGAGCAAACTCCTCTGGAGAAATCTCGCCGAGACCCTTGAATCGGGTGATTTCCGGGTCTGGTCCGAGTTCACGGATAGCCTGCTGGCGCTCTTCGTCACTATAACAATAGTGGGTAATGAAATCGCCCTTCTTCTCCTTGGGTCCCAACTTGGCATCGGCATCAGCCACAGCCTGCTTGTTCTTGATCTTGGTACGCTTGTTGCGCACACGGAACAATGGGGTCTGCAATACATAAACATGGCCCTTCTTGATGAGGTCTGGGAAAAACTGTAGGAAAAACGTGATGATGAGCAGGCGGATGTGCATTCCATCGACATCGGCATCCGTGGCCACAATCACCTTGTTGTAGCGCAATGAATCCAAACCATCCTCTATATCAAGCGCAGCCTGCAGGAGGTTGAATTCCTCATTCTCATACACCACCTTCTTGGTCAGTCCGAAGCAATTCAGCGGCTTACCACGCAGAGAGAAAACCGCCTGGGTATTTACATCGCGACTCTTGGTGATGCTTCCGCTCGCAGAATCTCCCTCAGTAATGAAGATAGAACTCTCCTCCTTACGGTCGTTCTTCGCATCGCTGAAGTGGATGCGGCAGTCACGGAGTTTACGGTTGTGAAGGTTGGCCTTCTTGGCGCGCTCACGTGCCAACTTGGTCACACCAGCCATCGCCTTGCGCTCACGCTCGCTCTCCTTGATCTTGTTTTCCAGGATTTCAGCCACATCCTTATGGATATGAAGATAGTTGTCCACTTCCTTCTTCAGGAAATCGCCCACATATTTATTGATGGTTTCCCCACCATTCGGAGTCATCGTCGTACTTCCGAGCTTGATTTTCGTCTGACTTTCAAAGACAGGTTCCTCTACATTGATGGCAATAGCCGCCACCAGTCCGTTGCGGATGTCGCCATACTCATACTTGCCGTAGAACTCCTTGATGGTCTTGGCAATATGCTCCTTGAAAGCACTCTGATGAGTACCTCCCTGGGTAGTATGCTGACCATTGACGAAGGAATAGTATTCCTCGCCATACTGATTGGTATGGGTAAAGGCTATCTCAATATCCTCACCCTTCATGTGGACAATATCATAGAGACCCTCATTGGTCATATTGTCGCTCAAAAGGTCCTGCAGGCCATGACGGCTGAGGATACGGCGACCATTGTGCATGATGGTGAGACCTGTATTCAGATAAGTATAGTTGCGGAGCATTGTCTCCACGATGTCATCATGGAAACTGTAGTTCTTGAAGAGCGTATTGTCTGGTTCAAAAAAGATGAAAGTACCATTCTCATCCTCCGTCTTGGAAGTATTGTCTTTCAGGAGATTACCACGTTCGAAAATAAGATGGCGCACCTTGCCGTCGCGGAATGACTTCACCTCGAAATGGGAACTGAGGGCATTGACCGCTTTCACACCGACACCGTTCAGACCGACACTCTTCTTGAACGCCTTGCTATCGTACTTACCACCGGTATTCAGCACGCTGACAGCCTCAACGAGCTTGCCCTGCGGAATACCACGGCCATAGTCGCGGACGCTGACACGCAGATTGTCCTCTATATCGATTTCCAGACGTGCTCCAGCCCCCATCTTAAACTCATCAATGGAGTTATCGACCACCTCCTTCAAGAGCACATAAATACCATCCTCAGGCAAGTTACCATCGCCCAGACGACCGATGTACATACCCGGACGGGTACGCACATGCTCCATATCGCTCAAGTGGCGGATATTGTCATCTGTATATTCTACAGGTTGCTCCTGAGGGGTATTTGCCAGTTCTTCAGCAGCACCCTTTTCATTCAAGTTTTTATCTTCAGGCATAAATTCCTCCTTGTAATTCTGATTTTATTTTATACGAACAGTTGCTATTTACTTGATTTTCTTAATATAGCAGTTGCGGCGCTTGTGAAGGATTGGGTCTAAGACGCCCCATTGTCCCTGCACAGCAGCATTGTCTTCCATTTCCACCTGTGTTTCTCCCCACTCGATTCCATACTTCTGATAGATAGGAATCAGGTCGGCAAAAAGCAGCGCATTGGCACCCTTGGCACGGTATTCCGGCTGGATACCGATGAGCAGGAGGTCAACGATCTTGGTCTTATGGAACTTGATGGCACGCAGCAGATGCCACCAACCGAAAGGAAACAGTCTGCCCCTATGGCATTTCTGCAAGGCTTTGGTAAGAGAAGGCATCGTTATACCGATTCCTATCATCTTATGATCCTCTGTAGTCCAATCCTCGATGGCAGTCACAAAGTTCAGATCGAGCAAAGCTAAATACATCTTGATGTACTGGTCTATCTGCTTCTGCGAGAGTTCAGAATAGCCATAGAGATGCTTGTAAGTATCATTGATGAGGTCGAAAATCTTCTGTCCGTATCCGCCCTGATAAATATCCTTTCGGGTAATCTTACGGGCATGGAGATTGTATCTTTTCTCTATCATCGCCGCTATCTTGGAATATTTCTCCGGGATGGTATCTGGCACTATCAGCTTATACTCTACGTACTTATTATCTACGGTAAAACCCTCCAAAGCCTCTACGTGCTCCGGATAATATGAATAATTGTAGATGGTAGGCATGGTGCCGAGCTGGTCAAAGCCCCAGGTAAGCATACCTTCTGGATCCATATCCGTAAAACCAAGCGGACCTACAATATCTTCCATTCCCTTCTCCTTGCCATATTTCTCTACAGCATCGAAGAGAGCCTTGGAAACCTCACGGTCGTCGATGAAATCAATCCACCCGAAGCGCACGGACTTACGGTCCCAACGCTTATTGGCCTTATGGTTGATAATAGCAGCGACACGTCCCACTACCTTGCCCTCTTTATAAGCAAGGAAATACTCTGCCTCGCAAAACTCGAAAGCGGCATTGCGATCTTTGCTAAGTGTGTTCATGTCGTCGCTGAAAAGATTGGGCGCATCATACGGATTGCCCTCGTATAGGTCGTAATGGAAGTCGATGAACGTCTTCAAGTCCTTCTTACTCTCGACCCTCTTAATTTCTATTAATGACATGATAATTCAAACTAGTTTGTTATTTTAAACATGCAAAAATAGCAATATTTCGCCAAACGACCAAATATTGCTATCTTTATTTTCAGTTTTTTAGATATTTAGCACATTGAAAGACAAAGGTGTACCTCCCAATTTTGTGTGAGAAGCTCCAAGATACACCTTTACAGTCATATAGATTTTTTTGCTTTCTTACTAGAAGAATACCACTCTTTTCGTAATCTTTTTCATATTTTGTTAAATTGAAAATTTTATATTATGCAATATTAAAATGCAAATAACTATAAGTGTTATTATTACAAATGGGAGGGCAAAAAGTAAAGCGGGGATAAAATCCCATGCCACGATGTACCAATATGAGTACATTGGAGCCATAATGGAAATGCCTCCAAAACAAAAGCATGTATATGTGTTTACAGGCTCTTTTTCCGGATGAATCCTTTGCCCACAATGAGTACAGCTTACATAATAAGATGTACCATGCCAAAAGTATTTGCTTACAATACTAAATGGTATTTGGCCTCCACATGTAGGACATTTCGCTTGACAAATCTTTCTGTGCCAATTCTTAAAATCCATATTCTTCATTTTTTTAGTTTTTGATTCTGGGTGCAAAATTATTGCTTTTTTTCAATAGAAATGTTAGGCAATTGTTAGATTTTCATTAATATAGCTAAAAATGTGGTATTTTAAGATAAATTGCTGCTAGTTGCAATATCTTCCAAGAACATCAAAAAGGTTACTTCACCAGATGCTTCTTAATCCACTCCATCTGGTTGCGATTGGTATCGGTGGTTGTCCAATGCTCGTTGATAGGAGTAAGCAGCGATTCCTTCTCGCATTTCAGGGTATTCCACACGGCGTAGCTGGTGGTTGGCGGACAGGTATTATCATTATATCCCCATGTAAGATAAGTAGGCGCCTTTACCTTGCGGGCAAAGTTCACCACATCATAATAAGCCAGGGTGTTGAGACAATCCTTGTTCTTCAATATCTCATGATATTTATTAAAGTGAGGATATCCGCCCGTTCTTCCCTTCTCTGCATAACCAGCCATATCGCTGAGCGCCGGATGATTGGCCACACACTGGGTTACTCTGCTATCCAAGCCTGCTGCGATTATCGCCAAGGCGCCGCCCTGGCTTCCGCCCTGCACAGCCACATTCTTTCCATCCCATTCTGGGAGCGAGGTAAGGAAGTCGATGCAGCGCACCAATCCCTGATACACATGGCGCATGTAGTAGCGGTTCTTATCTTCCAAGCCATTGGCAAGATATCCCCCGTTTGCATCGTTGAATCCCTTACTTATCTCCAGGAAGGTTTCGGCAGGAAGACGTGGGTCGAGGCCATGGATTTCTATCTCGAAGCGAATGAATCCGTTCTCTGCATAATACTTGTTGCGCAGAGGTTCCTTGATGGTCTTAATGCCGGCTCCCGGAGGGGTGAGCACCACGGGATGGTTGCCCTGGCTGGCATTCTTGGGATAGAAAAGATAGCCATACATCACATGTCCCATCTTATCTATCTGAAGTTTTACGAGATAGCAATCTATCTTATCGGTACAGTATTCCTTGGCGAGTTCCTTGGTGTAGCTCAAGGGAACGTTCTTCAGTTCATCCTTCGCCTCCTGCCAGAAACTGTCGAAATCCTTAGGTTCCTGGGTATAAGGCTGAATCTTATCCACCGAGAATCCTACTTTCACATGATGCTGATAGGTTTTGCCATCGAGCTTATAAAACAAGCGCAAATCTCGGAAACCTGGAGTCTTTCGGGTTCCGATGTTCACGATGGCGCGCCCATTCTTCAGTCTGAAGCTTCCCTGCTTATCAGCCTTGAGCAGGTCATCGCCTATTTCATACTTCACCTCGCCATCACGGGGAATTCCATACTTATAGAAACTTACTTCCACCTTAGCCTGCTCGCCAGTCTTATAGAGCCAGTCAGCATGATCGGGCACGGTAAGCCAAAGATAATCACTCTTGTACGGATAGTTCTCTGCCTTCACACTTAACACACTCGTCATGTTCATCGCCAGGATAAACAGAAGCGATAGATAGATTGTCCTTAATCTGTTCATAATTTTATAGTTTGTTTTTAAAATATAATATTCAACTATCATATATGAGCGCAAAAGTACAACATTCCATTGAGATAACAAAACGATTTCAAGGATATTTTTGTTCAAGATACCCTCAATAGGCATCTTGAACAAACAAATATCCTTCCCGATAGTTTTAAGCACTGGCGGAAAACTAACATTCTCCAAGGAATCACAATAAGAAAAAACTCAATCATCTATTCTCTCCAACACTGGCGAGAAGTGCGAAGTGTCGGATGAAGCGAGAGATGGTTCATCAAATGAGTAGTGAAATTCTGAGGGTGGAGTCGATTACAGAAGACTATATGGAGTCAAATTGCTCCATGACCCGAAAATACTCCTCCAAAAGGAGTAAGTTTCTCAGATTTAATTTGTATCTTTGCCATGTCATATCAGAGTTTTGCTTGTTTTCTTTTCGCAACACTAAGATAAGTAAAAATTCTGACATAGCAAAATCCTGAGCAACTTTCTGTTGCTCAGGTGCTTAAAAAGTTTAATTGATAATAGTGTTGCGGAATTAATGGAATAACCAGAAATGAGATTGAAAAGACATCTACTGACAGCCGCCCTGACACTCTTTTGCCTATCGACAGCTAACGCCCAACTGCTAAGAACAACAGTGGAGCAAGGAGAAATTGAAGGTGTGGAACATGAAGGATTCGCCCTATACAAGGGAATCCCATACGCTGAAGCACCAGTGGGCAACCTCAGATGGAAAGCCCCAGTGAGCAAGAAGCCTTGGAAGGGAGTATTCAAAGCAGATAAATGGGGAGACCGTCCACCACAGCCCATCGACCCTAACCAAAATGGTGGAGAGCTGGGCATGAGCGAGGACTGCCTATACCTCAGTGTGGAAACGCCAGCCAAGAGTAAGAATGACAAACTCCCTGTATTTGTGATGATTCATGGAGGAGCCTTTCTTACTGGCTCCTACAGTGGAACTCAGGAAAGCTTTGTCAAGGAAGGCATCATCTATTGCAGCATAGAATACCGCTTGGGAGCCTTGGGATTCATGGCACATCCTGAGCTGAGTAAGGAATCAGGCAAGAACATATCTGGTAACTATGGCATCCTTGACCAGGTGATGGCCTTAAAATGGATTCACGACAATATCGCTGCCTTCGGTGGAGACCCAGACAAGATTACCATTGCAGGAGAATCTGCCGGTGGTATCTCGGTAAGTATACTATGCGCCTCTCCCCTTGCCAAGGGACTCTTCCGAGGAGCCATCAGCGAAAGTGGTAGCTCCTTCTGGCCTGTGGGTGAAAGCAGAAATGGTAACACTGCCATGCTCACATCCAAAGCGGCAGAAGCAGGTGGAATTCTCCTTCAAAAGAGACTCAAGGCTAAGAACTTGAAGCAGCTAAGAAAAGTTCCGGCTATGGACATCGTGAAGAATACCGCCCTTGAGTCCTTCTGGCCGAACGTTGACGGCTACTCCATCACCGATGACCAGTATAAGCTCTATGAAAAGGGAAACTACAATGATGTAAATGTCATTATAGGAACCAACAGCGACGAAGGAAGTATGTTTAGCCGCCCTGTCAGTGTAAGTGACTATGAGAAAAGAATCCATGAGATATATGGAAGCTGGGCAGACCAGGTTCTCAGCCTCTATCCTGCCAAGACAGAGGAAGAAACCTACTTCGCCCAATCCGACATTTTCCGTGATGGCTCCTTTGCATGGGGAACGTATGCCTGGGCTAACCTGCAGAGCAAGACCGGCAAAGGCAAGGTGTATATGTATTACTTTGACCAAGACTCAGAGAACACCATCGTGAAAAGCCGCAAGGGAGGAGCCAGCCATGTAGCAGAGATGCCATTCATCTATGGCTATAAGTTTGGCTCTGGAAAGATGACCGAGACGGAGCAGCACATGGAACAAATCATGTCACGCTACTGGATCAACTTTACCAAGACCGGCAATCCAAATGGGGATAGCCTTCCTTTCTGGACTACCTACCAGGAAGGTAAACCAACGGTGATGATTATGAAAGAAGGACTGCATTTGGGTCCTGTTCAAAATCAAAAGCAAATGGACTTCTTCGAGAAGTTCTTCAAGGAAAAAAGAAAATAATACGTCAAGTTCCAAGTGGCATTTCTCCCACTTGGAACTTTTTCATTAAAGAGATATCCCACCTTTTAGGCAGCAACCTTGACCTACTATGTGGAGTCAAATTGCTCCATGCCCCGAAAAGGTAACATATGGTAGAAGAAACCAAAAGCCGTTTGTTGTTTTCCAGTTTGTCGGTTAAGGAAGTGGCTTTCTCGCTTCATTTCTCGGAGCCGAACCACATGATGCGTTTCTTCAAGTCGCAGACAGGACATTATGAGGTACAACAACAATCCGGCAGCAGACCATATCTTCAAGGACATGCTGAATGTTCAGGATCTCAGGGAAAGCTCATCACTGCAAACGATTCTCGGACAACGCATATTGCAACTTACACCTGTGGTAACGCCAATGGAAGAACAGGCTATTTTGCCTTTTTAAATAATGTAGTATCAAGCCGATGGTATCCTGAGTTTATTGATATTACAGCAAAAGGAGTAGATAAGGCAAAGGGCATGAAAGATATGATTACATGGTACGGCATTCCCCCTTTCCCAGACGGTTGCTTTCGGAGATGGAGGCAATGACCTTCCTATGATAAGGGAAGCCGGAATCGGCGTAGTAATGGGGAACGCATCTCAAACAGTAAAGGATGCGGCAGACCATGTTACAAATACTGTCGATGATGACGGAATATATCAAGCATTGAAATATCTAAAAGTGATTTAGAATGATGAAAGGGATTGGGATTAATATTTTGTAATCAACAAATCAAGAATGGCTGATAATGAAAAAGATTATCAGCCATTCTTGATTGTACGCTCGGCATGAGCTTTGTCTAACGGGTAAAAGTCCTAAGCAAGCCCTAATAGCGGGAATTGCTCGGGACTTTCACCCGTTAGAACAAGCTTTCTCCGTTATTACCAGCACATGGCTTTCGTTGCTCAGTGTGGTGGCAAAAATATAAGTTTCACCACCATCTTTCAGCTTCAGGCGCTTGCGCAATTCTGCCACGGAAAGAGGGAAGTTGCGGGTGGCGATGTTCGCCTTGGCGATGCCTGAGAGATAACGCTTCAACTCCTTCTTATTAAAGGAAGAGATGGCGATGATGCGAAAACTCCTACCAGGGAAATCCTCGATAGGCTCCATGCTCACGAAGAGATGGCTGTTCTTGGAAAGCATTCTGGCTCCATATCGCTCAGATAAAACGCTGAAACAGCCGGCTTTCATCAGCGAGGCATTCGGCTCATAAAGATACTGCATCTCTTCAAGAACTGGCGGAGCTATTATGACAGAAGAAGACTCCATATCCAACTCGTCGCAGACGAAGGATTGTGCATCATTGACGCAATAAATGCGGAGATTCCCGGCATGTTTTACTTCTCCATCTGCCGATGAAGCCTCCACATCGCCCATATTTCGCGCTGACAGCACTAAAAGAAGCTCCTTGCACTCATTGTTAACGGAGATAATATGAACCTCTCTTACGTGGCTTAATTCGCTTATGGCACGGTGCCAGTCGAGCATCGGAGAGAGTTTGATGATGACGTAATCTGCCTTCGAAAGCATTTCTTCCTGCAAAAGGGTTACATCGGGCGTGCAATCTTTCAAGGATACTACCTTGTTGCCTGCATCGTCTCTACGGGCTGGATCGATGAAGATCAGCTTAAGACCAAGGCTGGTCTTAAGTAATGACCGAGACTGCTCTTCAGTTATGCCTAAAGATTCTGATGCTGCATCATCCTTCTTTAAAGCAAAAGAATGCAGCACCTCTATTCCGTCTCCATTCTTCACGATGGCGTTCTTCAAGCCCAACCGCCCAAAGTTTTCCTTCGCAGCCTCACAAAGATGAGCCTGTCGCTCCACATACATCGACTTTACGCCCAACCGGGAAGCAATATATGAGAAATCCACTCCGAAACCACCAGTCAAGTCAACAAACTCAATTTCTTCAGAAAAATCTTCCTCATTCGGTTCTCCTTCGCTCTTATTAACATATTTATCGCATTCTGTTAATATCTGTTGCTTTTTGCAAGTATCTTCATTTTTGGCGAATTCTGAATCAACTGCCCCTTCACTCGCAAATTCGCAAATTTTGGAAAAATGAGAATTAGAGGCTTTTTCGCACTCTTTTTCGTTTTCAGAAGAAGAAACAGACAAACCGAGCAATCTTGCCGCCAATTCTGCCTTATAAAGAGCTGTCTGCTCTGACGAACATTGCTCCATCGAGATATGAGGAGGATAGATAATGCCCTCAATACTTGCCCAACGTGGCAACTTGACATGCGCCATCTTTCGCCCACGAATCTGGTCGAGCGCGAAAGGCATATTTACTTCCGGATACTTGCTTCCAAGGAAAGCCAACTGGCGGACATCTTCATCCTGATGCTGGCGAATAAAATCTTGAGTGGCTTGATTCATTATTTCTGTTGAATGATTCGTCATTTCGTTACTTATTCTTTGCTTTGAAGCGCAAAAATACGATATTCTGATGACTCTACAAAATTTTTGGGAAAATATCTGTCTGTTTTTATCCTTTTAAAAGGCATATTCCAAACCTATCAAAAACAAAGGTGAGTAAAAGGCAAAACAACCTTTTACTCACCTAAACATTTGGTTCTCAACCAATTATCCTTTCAAAACAAAGAATAAAAGTATAGAGAAGACTTCCTGCATCCGAAAAAGATGCAGAGAAATCCTTGATTACGATATTAGTCAGCCAACTTTGCCTTCAAGAACTCACGGTTCAAGCGGGCGATGTTAGCGATAGACTCGTTCTTTGGACAAACAGCCTCGCAAGCACGAGTGTTTGTACAGTTACCGAATCCGAGCTCATCCATGCGTGCAATCATCTTCTTAGCACGGGCAGCAGCCTCTACACGACCCTGTGGGAGAAGTGCCAGCTGGCTGACCTTTGAGCTGACGAAGAGCATAGCAGAACCATTCTTACATGCAGCAACACAAGCACCGCAACCGATACATGTAGCGCAATCCATTGCCTCGTCTGCATTCTCCTTAGGAATCAGGATAGCATTAGCATCCTGAGCCTGACCTGTACGAATGCTGGTGTAACCACCTGCCTGGATGATCTTGTCGAATGCTGAACGGTCAACCATACAGTCCTTGATGATAGGGAAACCTGCAGAACGCCAAGGCTCAACGGTGATTACGTCACCATCGTTGAAACGACGCATGTAGAGCTGACATGTTGTAGCACCACGCTCTGTCTTACCATGTGGTGTACCATTAATATAAAGAGAGCACATACCGCAGATACCCTCGCGGCAGTCGTGGTCGAAGACGAAAGGCTCCTGACCTGACTCGATGAGCTCCTCGTTCAAGATGTCGAGCATCTCAAGGAATGAGGTGTCATCTGGGATGTTCTTCATCTCATGTGTATCGAAGTGACCCTGTGCATTAGGACCGTCCTGCTTCCAATACTTAACTGTGAAACTTATATTTCTTGCCATTGTCTTGTTCGCTTTTTAATTCTTGTAATTTCTTGTCTGTACCTTAATTGCCTCATACTCAAGAGGTTCCTTGTTGAGCACTGGAGCAGTTGTATCGTTGCCCTGATACTCCCAGCAACCTACGTAGAAGAAGTTCTCATCATCACGCTTAGCCTCGCCTTCCTCTGTCTGGTACTCCTCACGGAAGTGACCACCACAGCTCTCGTTACGGTGCAATGCGTCGTAAGCGATCAACTCGCCCATCAAGATGAAGTCACGCAAGTGGATAGCCTTATCCAACTCTACGTTCAAGCCTTCCTTCTTACCTGGAATGAAGAGGTTCTTGTTGAATTCCTCACGGAGAGCCTTCATCTTCTTCAAGCCTTCCTCAAGACCTTCCTTGGTACGACCCATACCTACGTGCTCCCAAAGGATGTGACCCAACTCCTTGTGGATAGAATCTACAGAGCGCTTGCCCTGAATACCCATCAAACGGTCGATTTCCTTCTGAACACCTGCCTCTGCCTCTGCGAACTCTGGGAGATCGGTAGAGAGCTTTGGCCACAATGCCTGGTCTGCCAAGTAATTCTGGATAGTGTATGGCAATACGAAGTAACCATCAGCCAAACCCTGCATCAAAGCAGAAGCACCAAGACGGTTAGCACCGTGGTCAGAGAAGTTACACTCACCAATAGCGAAGAGACCTGGGATAGTGGTCATCAACTCGTAGTCAACCCAGATACCACCCATTGTATAGTGGATAGCAGGGAAGATCATCATTGGGTTGTAGTACTTCACACCATTGATCTCGTTAGCCAACTCACCTGGGTTAACATCGGTAATCTCCTCATACATATCGAAGAGGTTGCCATAACGCTGCAGGATAACGTCGATACCAAGACGGTTGATAGACTCAGAGAAGTCGAGGAATACGGCAAGACCTGTGTTGTTGACACCGAAGCCCTTGTCGCAACGCTCCTTAGCTGCACGAGAAGCCACGTCACGAGGAACCAAGTTACCGAATGCTGGGTAACGGCGCTCCAAGTAGTAGTCGCGGTCTTCCTCAGGAATATCAGAACCCTTCTTTGTACCTGCCTGCAATGCCTTAGCATCCTCAATCTTCTTAGGAACCCAGATACGACCATCGTTACGGAGTGACTCTGACATCAAAGTCAACTTACTCTGGTTTGTACCGTGAACAGGGATACATGTAGGGTGAATCTGAACATAAGATGGGTTAGCGAAGTCAGCACCCTTGCGGTAGCACTGGATAGCTGCTGTACAGTTACAACCCATAGCGTTTGTAGAGAGGAAGTAAGCGTTACCATAACCACCAGTAGCGATAACTACGGCGTTGGCAGAGAAACGCTCCAACTCACCTGTAATCAAATTCTTGGCGATGATACCACGAGCGTGACCATCAATGATAACTACATCCTCCATCTCGTAACGAGTGAAGAGCTTTACCTTACCTGCCTCAACCATGCGGCTCAAAGAAGAGTAAGCACCGAGGAGGAGCTGCTGACCAGTCTGACCCTTAGCATAGAATGTACGAGATACCTGAGCACCACCGAAAGAACGGTTAGCCAACATACCACCATACTCACGAGCGAAAGGAACACCCTGAGCTACACACTGGTCGATGATGTCGTTGCTCACCTCAGCCAAACGGTAAACGTTAGCCTCACGAGCACGGTAGTCACCACCCTTTACTGTATCGTAGAACAAACGGTAAACTGAGTCACCATCATTCTGATAATTCTTAGCTGCATTGATACCACCCTGTGCTGCAATAGAGTGAGCACGACGTGGAGAGTCCTGGATGCAGAAGTTCAAAATATTGAAGCCCATCTCGCCAAGAGAAGCAGCTGCAGAAGCACCTGCCAAACCTGTACCTACAACGATAATGTCGAGCTTTAACTTATTCTTTGGGTTAACCAAACGCTGATGAGCCTTATAGTTGGTCCATTTCTCAGCTACTGGTCCTTCAGGTATTCTAGAATTTAATGTTTTTGCCATAATCTTTTTTAATACTTAAATGATTACATGAATTAAGCTGCACAGCACAAAGATGGAGCACAACCGAAAGCGAATGCCAAAACGACAACGATGAAGAGGAGAAGCAGGATGGTAGAGTAAATCATACCAATAGTCTTCCAACGGCAGAACCAAGTCTTACCGTTCCAACCGAGAGTCTGAATAGCACTCCAGAAACCGTGAGTGAGGTGGAACCAAAGAGCTACCAACCAGATGATGTAGAGAACTACGAACACAGGGTTAGCAAAGGTGTCCTGAATGAATGCAAAGCCATCTGATGGGCTGTGACCGAAGCTTGTACCCAAGAGCTCAGCAAACATCATGTTGTACCAGAAGTTGAACAAGTGAAGCAAAAGACCGAGAACGATGATGATACCGAGAACCAACATGTTCTGACTTGCCCACTCTACCTTCTCTGGCTTTGCTGTTACCTCGTAACGCTGGTTACCACGAGCACGACGGTTCTGTGCTGTCAGGATGAAAGCATAAACGATGTGACAAACTGCCAAAGCTGCCAAACCCAAAGTTGCAACTACGGCGTACCAGTTAGCACCCAACAACTCGCAGATTGTGTTGTAAGCCTCTCCGGAGAAAAGCGCAACCACATTCATGCAACCGTGGAATGTCAAG
This sequence comes from Segatella hominis, assembly GCF_019249725.2. Lineage (NCBI taxonomy): Bacteria > Pseudomonadati > Bacteroidota > Bacteroidia > Bacteroidales > Prevotellaceae > Segatella > Segatella hominis. The sequence goes on along the minus strand of NZ_CP137559.1, from coordinate 3,022,852 downwards.
AATAGAATAAGTGCAATACCAGTTACTGACATCACTACCTTTCTACCAATAGATGAATTGATTAACCACATAAATGATTGATTTTAAAATATTTAACTGTTTGAAACTAAATTATTATTCTATATCTATCTATCACCTGCAAAACATAGATCATGGGGAATCACAATCCTCATTTCTAAGTATAATTGCATAAATTTGCTGCAAAATTACTATAAATTCGTGATTTATCAAAGTATTTTTGCTAAAATTTCAATTTAAATTCTTACTTTTGCCGAAAATTAGAAAAAGTATAGATTATGACATTCAATTATGACGTACTTGTTATCGGCGGCGGACATGCCGGATGTGAGGCTGCTGTAGCCTCTGCCAACATGGGGGCTAAGACCTGCCTGATAACAATGGACATGAACAAGATTGGACAGATGAGTTGCAACCCTGCCATCGGTGGTATTGCAAAAGGACAGATTGTAAGGGAGATTGATGCCTTAGGTGGACAAATGGGAATCGTAACCGACAAGACCGCCATCCAGTTCCGTATGTTAAATATAGGTAAAGGACCTGCCGTATGGAGTCCCCGTGCTCAATGCGACCGAGGAAAGTTCATCTGGGAATGGAGAAGCATCCTCGACCGCACCGACAATCTTGAAATTTGGCAAGATCAGGCTGACGAACTCTTAGTCGAAAACGGAGAAGCAATAGGTGTACGTACCATCTGGGGTGCTGAGTTCCATGCCAAGAGCATCATCATTACTGCAGGCACTTTCCTGAACGGCCTGATGCATGTAGGAAGAAAAATGGTAGAAGGTGGCAGATGTGCAGAACCTGCAGTACACCATTTTACGGAAAGCATCACCCGATGGGGAATCACAGCCGCAAGAATGAAAACAGGAACTCCTGTCCGTATCGATAAGAGAAGCGTACACTTCGAGGATATGGAAGAACAACCTGGCGATAATGATTTCCACCAGTTTTCGTATATGGGCGAACATCGGGTACTCAAACAGCTTCCGTGCTGGACCTGCTACACCAACAAGAACGTGCATGAAATCCTGAAAAGCGGACTTTCTGATTCTCCTTTATATAATGGTCAGATTCAAAGTACCGGTCCAAGATACTGTCCGAGCATTGAAACAAAGCTCGTCACTTTCCCAGACAAGGAACAGCATCCGCTATTTTTGGAACCAGAGGGTGAAGACACCAACGAAATGTACCTGAACGGTTTTTCATCCAGTATGCCAATGGATATACAGTTGAAAGCACTTCATGAAATTCCAGCTTTAAGAGATGCCAAGATTTACAGACCGGGTTATGCTATTGAGTACGATTACTTCGACCCAACACAACTCAAGCATTCGTTGGAATCAAAAATCATAAAAGGTCTTTTCTTCGCAGGCCAGGTAAATGGAACGACAGGATACGAAGAAGCCGGCGGTCAAGGTACTGTTGCTGGAATCAATGCAGCGCTCCATTGTGTGGGAGACAAGACATTTGAAATGCAAAGAGACGAAAGCTATATCGGCGTTCTTATCGATGACCTCACGACAAAAGGCGTGGATGAGCCATACAGAATGTTCACCTCCAGAGCTGAATACAGAATTCTCCTCCGACAGGATGATGCAGACGCCCGACTGACAGAGAAAGCTTACGAACTGGGAATTGCAAAACGAGACCGTTATGACTGGTGGCAAGAGAAGAAAGAGAATATCGAAAGAATCATCAACTTCTGTGAGAGCTACCCAATCAAAAAGGATAAGATCAATCCAAAACTGGAAGCACTGGGCACCACTCCACTTCGCGCAGGATGCAAACTGATCGATCTCGTGGCACGTCCACATCTCAATCTTCAAAACCTTTCAGAAATTATTCCTGAATTAAAAGAAGTAATGGAATCTCCAGCCAACCGGCAGAAAGAAATTTCGGAGGCTGCAGAAATCAAAATGAAGTACAAGGGCTACATCGAAAGAGAACGTCTCATTGCAGACAAAATGCACCGACTGGAGAATATCAAAATCAAAGGCCGATTCAACTATGCAGAGCTTAACGAAATCTCCACAGAGGGCCGACAGAAATTGGAGCATATCAATCCAGAAACTCTTGCTCAGGCAAGTAGAATTCCAGGAGTATCCCCAAGCGACATCAACGTCCTGCTCGTTTTACTAGGAAGATAGTTTCACGCAACTCTACGCTCTCTATCTTTTTGGAATGTTTCACGTGGAACACAAGCAAAGTAAAGCTTTTGATTTTCAGTCAATTAAGATTGCTTTCATCAAGTGTTTTGTGGTTAAAGAAAAACTTTAATCTCACGTGAAACACTACTTAAAGATACACCGAAAAAGAGACATAAAACGCTATGGCTTTTCGATAATATCTCAAGTTCGCCTTCAAGCAAAAGAGCATTAAAAATGATGATATGATCCGAAAGAAAAAAGCATTTAAATAAGTACGTAAAAAACATATAATTAAGAAGTACAGAACTATGAACAATCAGCTATTATTAGACAATCTGCGTTGCATACCAGATTGGCCAATTAAGGGTGTTAATTTCCGTGATGTTACTACCCTTTTCAAGAACCCTGCTTCGCTAAAAGAAATTAGCGATGAGATGTATGAATTGTATAAAGATAAAGGCATAACCAAGATTGTAGGCATAGAATCCCGTGGATTCGTTATGTCTTCCGCATTAGCTATCAGACTTGGCGCAGGTGTTGTTCTTTGCCGCAAACCTGGAAAACTCCCTTGCAAAACCGTACAGGAAAGCTATGCTAAAGAATATGGTATGGACACCATCGAAATCCATGAAGATGCGATCAATGAAAACGATGTTGTCCTACTCCATGACGACTTACTTGCCACTGGCGGAACCATGAAAGCTGCATGCGATCTGGTTAAGAAATTCCATCCTAAAAAGGTTTACGCAAACTTCATTATCGAGTTGGTAAACGAGAATTTCATCGGCCGCAAGATCTTTGATGAAGACGTTGAAGTTTCAACTCTTCTTCAATTATAGCCCCCTTATGCCAAGCCTATATAAAGAAGCGAAGAATGCTTTTTTAATGTTTCAGTACGCATAAATACAGTTTTGAAACACAAAAAACGCCCTTTATCAGAGCTTCATTATATAGGTTTGGCATCATATTTAATAGTATGTTTTATAGAACACTTCACTGTACGTTTGACAACGCTCATTCGTTTCACGTGAAACAGGACTCAATTAAACTCCTATAAATAAAGGTATTGGAATATGACCAAGCAGGAAAATGAGGAAAGACTCACAAGACTTAAGAATATTGTTTTGAGCATGCCGGAGAAGCCTGGCAGCTATCAATATTATGATGAAAACCATACGATTATATACGTAGGAAAGGCCAAGAATCTGAAAAGACGCGTATCTTCATACTTCCACAAAGAAGTAGATAGATACAAAACAAAAGTACTCGTTTCTAAGATTTTCGACATTTCATATACGGTTGTCAATACGGAAGAAGATGCACTTTTGCTTGAAAATAGCCTTATAAAAAAGTATAATCCCAGATATAATGTTTTGCTGAAAGACGGCAAAACATATCCTTCTATATGTGTGACAAACGAGTATTTTCCTCGCATTTTCAAGACTCGCCATATCAATAAAAAGGTGGGGACTTTCTTTGGACCATACCCCCATATTGGCAGCATGTACGCCGTTCTGGAGGTCATCAAGAAGCTTTACAAGCCAAGAACTTGCCGTTTTCCTATTACTAAAGAAGGCGTAGCTGTCGGTAAATATAAGCCATGTCTGGAGTACCATATTCACAATTGCGGTGCGCCATGTATCAACAAACAAAGCTACGAAGAATACCAGGAGAATATGCGCCAAGCTCGCGAAATCCTTAAAGGAAATACAAGAGAAGTGAGCAAATATCTATATGATATGATGATGAAAAACGCAGAACTTCTGAAGTTTGAAATAGCTGAAGAATACAAGAAAAAGTATCAACTCTTGGATGAATTTGAGGCCAAAAGCGAGGTCGTGAGCCACACAATTACAGACGTAGATGTCTTCACCATCGTGAATGATGACTCCAACAAGAATGCCTTTATCAACTATATTCATGTAAAGAATGGAACTATCAACCAGAGCTTTACCTATGAATATAAACGCAAACTGGAAGAAAGCGACGAGGAACTCTTGATTACAGCAATTCCAGAAATCAGGGAGCGTTTTCATTCCACCGCAAAAGAGATTATCGTTCCTTTCGAAATGGAATGGAAGCTAAAAGATGCTTCATTTTTCGTACCACAGAGAGGCGACAAGAAGCACCTTCTGGAACTCTCTGAGATGAACTGCAAGCAGTATAAGTTCGACCGTCTAAAGCAGGCCGAAAAGCTTAATCCTGAGCAGAAACAAACCCGTTTGATGAAGGAATTACAGGCGAAATTAAAGCTTCCGAAGTTGCCATATCAGATAGAATGCTTTGATAACTCCAACATTTCCGGTACAGACGCGGTGGCTGGCTGCATCGTATATAAAGGTATGAAACCTTCCAGAAAAGACTACAGGAAATACAATATAAAAACGGTTGTAGGACCCGACGATTATGCCTCCATGCAAGAGGTCGTGAGACGTCGATATAGCCGCATGATGGACGAAGGAACACCCTTACCCGACCTCATTATTACGGATGGAGGTAAAGGTCAGATGGACGTAGTTCATGCAGTTATTGCGGACGAATTACACTTGGACATCCCTATTGCAGGTCTTGCCAAAGACGACCGCCACCGCACCAATGAATTGCTCTACGGTTTCCCGCCCAAAACCATAGCCCTTCCACCTGAAAGTGAGCTTTTCAAGGTTTTGACTCAGATACAAGACGAAGTACATCGATATGCCATTTCCTTCCATAGAGATAAGCGTTCTAAGCACGCTTTACACTCAGAATTGGACGACATCAAAGGTATTGGTCCAAAGGCTAAAGAAGCGCTTCTGAGCAAGTTTAAAAGCGTAAAAAAGGTCAAGGAAGCAAGTATAGAAACCCTGACAGAAGTACTCGGACCACATAAAGCGGAAATACTTGTGAAATATTTCACAGAAAAAGACAAGAATATCAAATAAATATCGTATATTTGCATCTGAAATCATTATAGAAACAGAAAGAATTGATATATAAATATAAAAGAATAAGATAACATGAGAATCGTGATACAACGTGTCGCACATGCCTCTGTTACCATTGAAGGCGAAGTAAAATCTGCTATCAAGCAAGGCTATCTCGTCCTCTTGGGTATAGAAGAAAGCGACACTTCAGAGGACATTGATTGGTTAGTAAGAAAGGTGATAGGACTGCGTGTTTTTGATGATGAAAACCATGTCATGAATCGTTCTATCATGGACATAAACGGGGAAATCCTAGTTATCAGCCAATTTACCCTTTTCGCCAGCTATAAGAAGGGAAATCGACCAAGTTGGCTGAGAGCTGCCAAACACGAAATCAGCGTTCCTCTCTATGAGGAGTTCTGCAAAAAGCTCTCTGAAGCACTTGGAAAGCCTGTAGGAACTGGCGAATTCGGAGCCGACATGAAGGTAGAATTACTGAATGATGGTCCTGTTACCATCATGATGGACACCCATAATAAGGAGTAAAAGCCAAACATTCGAGAACAGATGGAAAAGATTTTAAAATATAAAAGTTGGTTCCTGGCTATAGGAATGATCATAACGTTTACCTTTTCTCAAAGGTTTTTAAACAATCCATGGGCAGAGTATGCAGGTGAAACCCTCGTTGCCATTGGTGTGAATATGGAGTTCATCAGCGACAAAAGGGAGGATGGAAAAATCGGTATCTATAACACCATTGCCGCTATATTCATCACTGGATTATGGCTATGTCTGACTTATTTCATAATTAAAGATCATCTGTTATGACTATAAAAGAAGCACAGGAAGCAGTAGATAAGTGGATTAAGGAATATGGCGTTCGCTATTTCAGCGAACTTACCAATATGGCTTGTCTCACAGAAGAAGTAGGAGAACTGGCTCGCGTCATCGCCCGAACATACGGCGACCAAAGTTTCAAGAAGGACGAAAAACCTAACCTCGGAGAGGAAATGGCAGACGTTCTCTGGGTTCTCATTTGTCTGGCTAACCAAACGGGAATCGACCTTACTGAAGAACTCAAAAAGAGCTTCGATAAGAAGACCCAAAGGGATTCTGAAAGGCATAAGAACAACCCGAAATTGAAGGGAAATAATACCTGAAATTAAAGAGATATAATACCCGAAATTGAAGGAAATAAAACACCTGAAATAGAAGGAATCATATAGTTAAACTTAACTTTAATAATTAAAAAAGTAACATTAAGTATGAGCAGTATTAAAGAACAGGTTCTTGCACAGCAACAAGGACAATACAGTGAAGCAGACGACAAGTATTTGTCAGTTCTCAAACAGTATAATTGCAACCTTAACGATGAGGAAATTGCAGCAGAAGTAAAGAAACTCCTTGACGAGAAAGTTGCAGAAAACGAGACCATGGAGGTGAAGAAATTCCTTTTTGGAAGCGTTGAATTAACATCTCTCCATACAGAAGATACAGAGGAAAGTATCTTGAAGATGATAGAGAAAGTCAACAAATTCTCCAAGGATTATCCTGAACTTCCTCATGTAGCAACAGTATGCACCTACCCTAACTTCGCTGGTCTCATTAGCCAAAGTCTGGAAGTTGATGGCGTAGAAATCGCTGTCGTAAGCGGCAATTTCCCTTCTTCTCAGACTTTCATCGAGGTAAAGGTAGCTGAAACTGCATTGGCTATTAAAGATGGCGCCACAGAGGTTGACATCGTAATGCCTGTTGGCAAGTTCTTCAGTGAGGATTACGAAGGCCTTTGTTCTGACATCCAGGAACTGAAGGAAACATGCGGCGAACACAAGATGAAATGTATTTTGGAGACTGGTTGCCTGAAGAACTGCAGCAACATCATGAAGGCTTCTATTCTTGCTATGTACTCAGGTTCTGACTACATCAAGACATCTACTGGCAAGGAGAAAGTTTCAGCTACCCCAGAGGCTGCTTACGTGATGTGCCAGGCCATCAAGGCATATTATGAGAAGACTGGTATCCAGATTGGTTTCAAGCCAGCTGGCGGCATCAACACCGTTCACGATGCAATCGTTTACTACACAATTGTAAAAGAAGTTCTTGGCGAAAAGTGGTTAACCAACCAATGGTTCCGCTTGGGAACATCTCGACTTACCAACCTCCTCTTGAGCGAAATCCTTGGCAAGGAAATCAAGTATTTCTAAAAAGGGAGAACTGATTCGTAGATAAAACAAGGTCTTTCAACGGCAAATATAGCCAGTTGAAAGACCTTTATTTTTAGAGACTTATAGTCGTACGACTACTCACTCTATAGACGTACGATTATAACCCCTATGAACGTACGACTATAGACTCTAATGACGCACATCTATAAACTAGATAAACGTACGAGTTTAAACCTTACGTTCGATAACGAAATCAAGATAAGCTTTCAAAGCGTTATAGATGTCCTTATCATCCACATAAGTGTCCAAGAAATTCATGGCTTCGGCATGGAAATCCCACATACGCTTATCTGCGTATTCTATACCTCCATTAGCTTTCGTAAATTCCACCAAGCGAGCAATTTCATCAGGAGTTACTTGATGAGATTTCACCTTACGTGCCAGCTTCATCATCTCCTCGTCACCAGTAGATTTCAGCGCATAGATAACCGGCAAAGTCAACTTACCTTCAGCCATATCATTACCAGTAGGCTTACCTATCTCCTGAGAATCGTAGTAATCAAAAATATCATCACGAATCTGGAAGATAATACCTAAATTCTGGCCAAATCGCTTGGCTTCCTCTATAGCAATCTGCGAAGCATTAGCCGACAAAGCACCAATACCGGCACAAGCCTCAAAAAGAGCTGCCGTTTTCTGCTTAATTACCTGATAATAAATGTCTTCCGATATTTCCTGATTACTGATACTATTCAATTGCAAGATCTCACCATTGGACAAAACACGTCCTAATTCAGCAAGATATCTCACTATTTCCTCAGAATGAGAATAGGAAACATGGAGCAAGGCAGTAGAGAGAATGAAGTCACCTACCAGTACTGCAACCTTATTATTATAAGTAGCATTGACACTTGCCTGACCACGGCGCTCCCCACTTTCATCTACAACATCATCATGTACTAAAGAAGCCGTATGAAGCAGTTCCAAACCGACTGCTGAATGCTGAGTAACCTCAGTAACTTTGCCGAAATTCTTCGCCATCAGCAGGATAAGCATAGGGCGCATACGCTTACCCGCACGCTGTCGAATATGGTCGAGAGCCTGCGAAAGAAGTCCGTCGCTATGCATCAAAGACTTATTAAACAAATCAATAAAATCTGTCAACTCTGCCTCAATAGGCTGTCTGATAAGTGATAAATAATCCATTATGTGATAGTAAAACTACTTAATTTCTGAAATTTGATACAAAATTAATCAATTATTCGTGAAATGTGGCAATTTTTTAGTAATTTTACACCATAAATATGAATATTATGGATAAATTATTCCTTTTAGACGCGTATGCGCTCATTTATCGCTCGTATTACGCCTTTATCAAAGCTCCAAGAATCAATTCCAAGGGGCTTAACACTTCGTGTATCATGGGGTTCTGCAATACCCTCAACGAGATACTTACCAAGGAGAAACCAACTCATATCGCAGTGGCTTTCGACCATGGCAAGACCTTCCGCCATGAGGCTTTTCCTGCCTATAAAGCCCAGCGAGAAGAGACACCGGAAGACATCAAACTCTCTGTACCAATCATCAAAAACATACTCGAAGCCTACAACATTCCTATCCTCCAAGTAGATGGTTTTGAGGCTGATGATATCATTGGTACTGTGGCGATTCAAGCTGGAGAGAAAGGTATAGAGACCTACATGCTCACACCGGATAAAGATTATGGTCAGCTGGTAAGGGAGAATGTATATATGTTCCGTCCTCGACATGGAGGCGGATATGAAACCTTGGGTGAAAAGGAAATTGAGGAAAAATACGGAATCGCTTCCCCACTCCAGGTTATTGACCTTTTGGCTCTCATGGGTGACTCGGCAGATAACTTCCCTGGATGTCCTGGTGTCGGAGAGAAAACGGCTGCCAAACTGATCAATGAATTTGGAAACGTAGAGAACTTGATTGAAAATTCTTCTAAGGTGAAAGGCAAACTTCGCGAAAAAATAGAAGGTGCCATTGAGGATATTAAAATCTCAAAGTTCCTGGCTACTATCCGGACTGATGTTCCTGTGGAAATTAAAATGGATGATTTGAAGTTGGTTGAACCTGATAAAGAAAAGTTGGACGAAATCTTCTCTGAACTCGAGTTCAAAAGCTTTGCAAACAGGATTCTTAAAAAACCTCAACAAAAGAAAATAAAGCCTACAGGAGAGCTCGATTTATTTGGCGCACAGCAAGACGATGGGCAGGATGTTCAAAAAAACGCGAGTTTTGAGACCCTTAAAAGCACTCCTCATAAGTATCAACTAATTGAAAATGAGGAAGATGCAAAGAAACTTTGTGATTATTTGATGACATTCGATATTCTCAGTTTAGACACAGAGACCACTTCTACTACTGCAATTGATGCAGAATTGGTAGGTTTGAGCTTTGCCGTCAAAGAAAAAGAGGCTTACTATGTCGCCATTTCTGCAAATCGTGAAGAAGCTTTAAAATTCGTAAACATCTTTAAACCGCTCTATGAAAACCCTCAAATTCTGAAAGTCGGCCAAAATATCAAATACGACTACGAGGTTTTGATGAATTACGGAGTGGAGATAAAAGGCAAGATGTTTGATACGATGATTGCTCACTATCTCATCCAACCAGAGTTATACCACAACATGGATTATCTGGCTGAAGTCTTGCTCAATTACCAGACCATCCATATTGAGGAGTTGATCGGTCCGAAAGGCAGAAACCAGAAATCGATGCGAGATCTTGCTCCATCCGATGTTTATGAATATGCAGCAGAAGATGCAGACATCACATTGCGATTGAAAAATGTACTTGAGCCAAAACTCAAGGAGATCCATTGTGAGGATCTGTTTTGGAATGTCGAAATGCCACTTGTACCCGTTTTGGCCCACATGGAGATGAACGGAGTATGCATTGATACCGATACGCTGAAAGAAACGTCTAATAATTTGACCAACAGATTGGCAGACATAGAGCATCACATCTACGAACTGGCAGGTGAATCGTTCAACATAGCCTCTCCACGTCAGGTAGGTGAAATCCTCTTCGGAAAAATGAAGATTGTGGAGAAACCGAAAAAGACAAAGACGGGACAATATGTGACGAGTGAAGAAGTACTGCAACAGTTGAGAAGCAAGAGTCCGATCATCGATGAGATTCTGAACTACAGGGGTTTAAAAAAACTTCTGAGCACATACGTGGATGCTCTTCCTAAGCTCATCAACCCACGTACCGGACATATACATGCCTCATTCAATCAGGCCATTACTGCCACAGGTCGCCTTTCATCAAGTGATCCAAACTTACAGAATATTCCTGTACGTGATGATGATGGAAAAGAAATACGCCGCTGCTTTATTCCAGAGCCAGGCTGTCTGTTTTTTTCAGCAGACTACTCCCAGATAGAGTTGCGCATCATGGCACACTTGAGCGAAGACAAGAATATGGTAGAAGCCTTCCGTGAAGGTTCCGATATCCATGCCGCAACAGCTGCCAAAATATGGCATAAAGAAATATCGCAAGTTACTGATACTCAGCGCAAAAAGGCAAAGACTGCCAACTTTGGTATCATCTATGGTATCACTACATTCGGTCTGGCGCAGCGCATGAATATAGAAAATAAAGAAGCCAAGCAAATCATTGAGGATTATTTCCGCACCTTCCCTGGCGTAAAGGCCTATATGGAGAAATCAAAGGAAATTGCCCGCGAGAAAGGCTATGCTGAGACTATTTTCCACCGCCGCCGCTACTTACCAGACATCAATAGCCGCAATGGTACAGTACGCGGTTTTGCCGAGCGCAATGCCATCAATGCCCCTATCCAAGGTTCAGAGGCCGACATCATCAAGGTTGCGATGGTTCGCATCTTCAACCGGTTCAAAGCTGAAGGCATCAAGAGCAAAATGATCATCCAGGTACACGATGAGCTCAATTTCTCCGTCTATCCGGAAGAGAAAGAGAAAGTAGAGCAAATCGTGGTAGAGGAAATGCAGAATGCCTATCATCTGAGCGTACCATTAGTAGCCGATGCAGGCTGGGGAAAGAACTGGCTGGAAGCACATTAATGCCAACTCAGAATGACACAAAAACAAGGGAACTTAGATTATAAGTTCTAAACATGAATGAAAAAAGAACTTTTGGTAAAAGAAACCTATAAAAAACAGAGGAACTTTGGAATAAGATAACTCCAAAGTTCCTTTTTATATTTCAGAAATTTGTGTAAGCAGGCGTCCTTGCCAACAAGCAAATTTCAGAACCAGCAAACAATAATAGTTTCAAATCATCAGCACTGCGGATTTACAATTTCCTGATTACGGCTTCCAACTGCTCACCCAATCCGATAGTATAACCCTGTGAGAAATAAACCACACGATTGAAAGTATCAGAAATCATAAATATCGGAAGGAGATTGGCATTCGTAAGTTTCATATTCTCAACGATTTGCTTCCGAATAGAACCCTCCTTGTCTATACCGAATATCAGATTCTTAGGCAGACCCGGGAACTCGGCTATGCGGAACTTTTTAGCTGAAGCCTCATCCTCAAAGAGGAGCACCATAGGACGATTCCACTTTTCGAATACTTGCGCAACCTTAGCGATATCCTTCAAGGCATGATTAGTAGGCTCTTGGCCTACACCCAACAAACCAGTAATGAAATAACCACGACCCGTCTGGCTCAAAAGACTGACTTCCTTACCATCCAAGATGAATTTAGACTCCGAATCAAAGTTTCCCTTAACCGTAATCTCGGTATCAGAAGTACGTAAAAACATCTTAACTACATTGGTTTCAGCTTGTTTCACATGAAACAATTGCATTTCTGACAACACCCCGCCATTGGCAAGACGAGTACCCGTTACAAGAGCATAATCCCCCTCATCCAATTCCACTCCATTCTTGAATGTATTACTCCAAGTACATCCCTCTTCAGGATATTCCAGCAGCGAAGTAGAGCCGTCAGGATTGATGCGAGTAAGAGAAAAATGACTATAATACTTAGGATCATCCACCACTCCATTAGGCTGATAATCAAGCTTTAACAAGCCCTTAGGAGAAGACTGTACCTTTGTCTTTTCCATATCAGATGCAGCAGAAGATGCTTTCGCGTCAAAATCGACATCTATCCAGACGTCATTCTGCAAACCCTCCTTCACTCCACCTTGTTTATATTGCAATTTCTTGGTCACAGCATCCACTCTCGCCTCAATTCCAAGACTTCTTGCCACATCCACGAAGAAAATCTTCCGAGAGCGCTCATCCGTAAGACGTGATGTCCAAACACCCATAGGAGTCTGGGCGATTTGCAATGCCTTCTTGTCAGGGTTCAGACGGATATTCTCCTTCACCCATTTCACCAGACGAGCTGGATCTTGTCTGAAAACTTGAGCCAAAGATTGCTTTGCTTTAGCTGCATTATTTGCTTTTACAGACTTGGAAGACACATCACGATCATCAGCAACAGAGGTCTTCATCTTTTCAAATTGCTCCTCAAAGAACTGTTTGAAAGGATGAATAATCATCTCGTCCTCCACACGAGGAGACAACTGGTTGCTATGGGCATTGAAATGATCCTCCAGAATATCCATCTGCATATCCCTTAAATCCTTGGCACTCAGCGTACTGAGCAAATCTATAGCCCGATTCAAATTGTCCTGATGAAGCATCAGAAACTTGAGGATAACTTCGTGATTACCCCAAGAACCAACAAGGAAATCCACTAACTTCTGAGCTTTATCAGAAAGCTTTTGAGCATTTTGATAGTCCACTTTTTCTCCCTTTACCATCCAAGTAGGAACCCCGTTTCTCGTCAAATACTTCTCCTCAAGCAATCCATTTTTCTGCAATGCCTCCAGAGCCGTCTCCTTATTATAGAAAGTAGCCAGATAAGCATGGCGGATAGAATCCTCATAAGCGAATCGCTCCAGGTTCTTCGCTCTCGCCTCTGCCGAAACCTCAGGAATATTTGCTTTCTCTGGCGGAGGTACGATATCAAAAGAATCACGGAAACTAACGGAAGAAAAATCAAGAGAACGGTTCATATCCGAAGCAGAAACCTTCCGGTCAAGACGGATGGTCATTTTTCTCGCCTTCTCGCCTTCCTCACCAGGCAGATTTGCCTTACCGAAAGAAGCCTTTACAAAGCCATACTTACCATCCTTCGAAGCCCAAACCATCATATCGCCCTTACCAGCCGAAAGAAAGGTCTTGCCATCCTGAGCCGTATATTTCGTCACGACAGAACAAAACTCTGCATAATTATAGATTTTAAAATCCACTCTTGCACCCTCTACAGGCTTGCCTTCAGCATCAACTACAGAGAAGTCGATACGGGCAGAGGAGCCATAATTGTCTATCAGATTGATTTCTGTATAGTTGGACGTGCGGAGCATTACCTCTTCCGGTCCGTTATAGTCGCCAAACGCCTTCGTATGCATCAGCATGGCTCTCGATGCGGGAGCATTAAACCATGCCAGATTAAGCACAGCCTCAGGTTCACAAGCGCCTAAGAAGTACCATTTACCATCAGCCCATGCTTCTACCCAGGCATGATTGTCGTCAGTATGCGCCCAGCGAGGCGTATAAACCTGTCTGGCAGGAATGCCTATCGCTCTCAAAGCTGCCACGGTAAAAGTACTCTCCTCGCCGCATCTTCCGTATGCAGAACGGATCGTGGCAAGAGGAGCAGAAGTACGACCGTCGGAAGGCTGATAGGTCACCCGCTCATGGCACCAATGGTTGACTTCCAGAATAGCATCTTTCATGCCCATCCCCTTCACACGCTCTTTCAGTTCCTTAAAGAATATCATTCGGGAATCATCCAGATTTTCATTGTTCACACGGATAGGAAGCACAAAGTGACGGAACAGCAACTCCGGTATATCCTTGCCCCAAGCCATTTCCTTCCTTGCCTCAAAGCTCGTACGGACATTTTCCAGGAAGAAACTTGTAGGATAGTCTGTCACGTCAGCTACTGGCATATAGGCATAGAGGAATTGCAGGGCCTCCTGCTCCTCAGTCGTCAGTTTCTGCTTAGTGACCTCCATCGTCTCCTTAACCCCCTTTTTCTTCAGGACTGTACCATAGATGTTCATCCCTTTCACCTGATAGAACTGCCTGCCCACGAGTTTCATCTTACTCTCGAAAGCGTTTTCCACCTTAGAGCGATAAGCCCCGTCTGAGATAAAATGGGGTTTGTCATGTGCATCCACCGACAAACAGTTGGCCATCACCGCCTGCCAAGAAACCAAGAAGAGGATGGCTAAAGATACTATACTTTTTCTCATATTTATTAAGATTATTTTTTTCCAACCGCAAAGATAAGCAATAAAAATGAAGTTCACAAGTTTGTAGTCCTCAAACTTATAAACCTTTAGCATTCTTTTATATCAGTCACTACCCTACCGATAACCCGATTTTTCATGCCCATCTTGAGGAACAGCTACTATCCGTCATATCATTTTAGGGAAAATGTGATAAAAACACCATAAATACCTTGGAATTTTGTGAAAAAGTAGTAACTTTGCTACGATTATCCCATCCAACATGAAGGATATATAGCCAAAAACTCAATATGGATCAACAAATAGAAAAAGAAGATATGAACAGAGAAGAATTTAAATTTGAGATATGTGCCAATAGTGTAGAAAGCTGTCTGGCAGCACAAGAGGGAGGAGCCGACCGGGTAGAACTGTGCGCAGGAATACCCGAGGGAGGCACTACCCCATCGTATGGCGAGATAAAACTGGCACGCAAATTACTCACAAAGACTAAACTCCACGTCATCATCCGACCTCGTGGTGGGGATTTTCTCTATACCCCATTGGAACTGGAACGCATGGAAGAAGATATCCGCATCTGTCGCGAATTGGGAGTGGATGGAGTCGTTTTCGGATGCCTCACAGAAGAGGGAGAAATTGATAGGGAAGCCAACCGCAGACTGGTGGAGCTGGCACGCCCAATGTCAGTAACCTTCCACCGTGCTTTCGACCGTACTGCAGATCCCATGAAAGCCCTTGAAGATATTATTTCTTTGGGATGCAACCGAATCCTGACTTCTGGTCAGCAACCGAAGGCGATAGATGGTATCAGCCTGCTTGCCCAACTGGAAAAGAAACTGAAAGAATATCCCCTGCCTCCTATCCAGCTCCTGGCAGGTAGTGGCGTCAACGAGGAAAACATCCGACAGATATTCGATGCTACAGGCATTCACGAATACCATTTTTCTGCAAGAGTAAATGTAGTGAGCAAGATGAAACATTATAACCACGAGGTTTATATGGGAGCCAAAGGGGCTGATGAATCCAATTCGCTCGTCACATCGGCAGAGAAAGTGAGAAATACCATCAAACAACTCGTTTAAAGAGTAAAAAGTATAATAGCCTCCACAAAGCGTGAAGGCTATTATACTTTTTTTATAGAATCCGTTTTCAATTGACACTATTTCTTATAGCTTCAATTTTCTATTTATTCAGTTTCCAAGTTACACCATCCTTGGTGTCCTTAACTTCAAATCCTGCATCAGCAAGAGCATCACGAATCTGGTCGCTGGTAGCCCAATCCTTAGCTGCTTTAGCCTTGGCACGAAGGTCGAGTACCATATCCACCACCTTGCCGTAAGCCTCCTCACGTGCATCATTGTTGGCACCCTTCTCACTCTTCAAACCGAGAAGATCGAAGGTGAAGAGCGGCATCGTTTCGGTAAGTTCCTTCAAGTCATCGGCAGAAATATTCGCCTTATGATCAAGAGCTGTATTGATAACATGGCAAGCCTCGAAAAGGAAACTGATGACAAGCTGTGTCTGGAAGTCATCGTTCATCGCATCATAGCAACGCTGGCGCAACTCTGCTACGAACTTATGAACCTGCTCGTCGCTCTGCTTAGCCACTGGCACACGTTCCAGGTCGTTCAAACCATTCATCAAGCGCTCCAATCCCTTCTGACTGGCCTTCAAGGCATCATTAGAGAAATCTACTGTGCTGCGATAGTGAGCCGAGAGGATGAAGAAACGGATGGTCATTGGCGAATAAGCCTGCTCCAGACTGTCATGATTGCCTGTGAAGAACTGCTCCAGAGTGATGAAGTTGCCCAAGCTCTTACCCATCTTCTGACCGTTGATGGTAATCATGTTATTATGCATCCAGTAGTGAACCATCTGATCGCCCTGAGAAGCCACAGCCTGAGCAATCTCGCACTCGTGATGAGGGAAAATCAAGTCCATACCGCCTCCGTGAATATCGAAGTGGTTGCCTAAGTACTTTCTGCCCATCGCAGTACACTCGCAGTGCCAGCCAGGGAAGCCATCGCTCCAAGGACTTGGCCAGCGCATGATGTGCTCTGGTGAAGCCTTCTTCCAGAGAGCGAAATCAGCCTGATTTTTCTTCTCGCCGATACCAGCAAGTTCACGGCTTTCATTGATGATGTTCTCCAGATTACGGCCAGAAAGAATACCATACTTATGATCCTTGTTGTATTTCTCGATATCAAAATAGATAGAACCATTGCTCTCGTAAGCATAACCATTGTCGAGGATTTCCTGCACTAACTTCTCCTGTTCGATGATATGACCGGTAGCATGAGGCTCGATACTTGGAGGGAGCACATTGAATGCCTCCATGGCATCGTGATAGCGGTTGGTGTAGTACTGCGCAATCTCCATTGGCTCCAACTGTTCCAGGCGAGCCTTCTTCTCTATCTTGTCATCGCCCTCATCAGCATCGTGCTCCAAGTGGCCTACGTCAGTAATGTTTCTAACGTAGCGAACCTTATAGCCCAGGTGCTTGAGATAGCGGAAGAGTATATCGAATGTGATGGCTGGTCGTGCATGACCGAGATGCGGATCGCCATATACGGTAGGGCCACAAACATACATGCCCACATTAGGAGCGTGGAGCGGAGTAAATCTCTCTTTCGTACGAGTGAGAGTGTTGTAGATCAATAATTTCTGTTCCATCTTATTATGAACCTTTCTTTTTATTATTTATATTTGTTTGCAAAGTTAACTCATTTTTCTGATATATCCGACAAATCATTCGCAAAATGTTATTAAATTCCTCGAAAATATCAATGGAACAGATTTTCCATGGTCTATTCTCTCTGTATGATACTGCTATATTTGGCTGCAAATATACAAAAAATACCACTTAAAGCCAAACGGATGGGTAAGAAAGTGGCTCTAAGTAGTAATTTTAACATACTTACAGCCAAAAAGGCATTTTATGGTTAAAAGAATCTAGTAAAAAGGAGAACCTGTATCTAGTCGAAAGGGGTTATTACCACTGTAAGGATAGTTCCCACAATGGCATTAGGCATCTTAGAATGAAGTCCTAAAGTATATTTTTTAGAAAAGCTTTCTTTATCTAAATTCATAAATTCAACTTCCCCATTCTCATCTTTAGCCATGATTGTATCAACTCTCAAATGATAATCTCTGAGAACAGTATCCAAGCTACTATAAAATCCAGATGCTCTTAACAAAGAATTGACTCGTCTTTCCCATCTGGAAAAATCTTCCATGCGTTCTATTGGTTTTACCGTATCCATAGCTAATGATAACTCTACAGTTTCGTCGGGAAAATCAAAGGTGTGGCAATAAATGTATTTCAAAGAATCTAAAGGATATTTCTTGCAAGCTTTAGCCATGCTTTCTTGTAGACAGCATAGAAATTCCGTTGTATCTGGAAACTTAGAATTTGCAAACTTTTTGTAGTTTTCAATTTTCAACTTCCCCATCATATAATACTCAATTGGTATAATAGAAGAAATGACAATCATCCCATTGTCCTTTTTATCAAACACCAAATACACATCCGTATTATATAGTGTATCCTTGTCTAGACAATATACAGTTTCTGTTGCATTAACAGGAAAAGAAATGACATCCATTTTAGTCCTATTAACACAAGCTACATTCAGTACAAGCAATACAATAATCCCACAAAAGAATATATATTTTTTCATCGCTATTATAATTTCATTCACCATCAGCAAAATACACTGGTACCCCCAGAGATTTGCTGATTATCTCATGTGCAGCAAATTTTAGTATATCACATCCTCACGCTTTTGCAGGTGACCCTAATTGGGGCATCTGTTATTATCTTAGGCATGTTCTGATTCATTTTTTTTATACCACGACTCTTAGCAAACTCCTCTAATGGAATTCCCAAAGCCTTCGGTTCTATACCTGATGTTATTGTATCAACTCTCAGTGAATACTTTTCCAATATACTATTAATGTCTTTGTTTAAAGAAGTCTGATTGATTGCAATAGAGAATTGATCAAAATCCGTTCTGTCTTTTAAAATATCGTTGTTCTTTTCCCAATTATATGAAAAGTCAATTGCTAGTTCTGCTAAATCCCCAGTACGGATGTTTATCTGCGTAAGTGAATCTAATTCGATTTTGTCAGACATGAAATATAAATAAGAATTTAGTCTTTCTAAGATAGCCTTATATGTTGGGTAATGAACCTTTTCATCCGCCCTTAGTTCTTCTACTTTATAATATTCCTTACGAATGCATACTCGTTGTAGATATTTTATAGACATGTGTCCTATATATAATGCATACATACCATTCTTTTCCTTTTCAATATAAAAACATGACAAAGGATTTTCATTAGGAATTATATACACAAAAGGCTCTCCATTATAAGATGTTTTTATTTGCATAAATTTTTTGTTTTTTTCTGTATCCACACAAGAGCACAGAAGAAAGACGAGTAAACAATTGAAGAGTAATAATATCTGTTTCATCATTTATATTTTAACTAATTAGTGTTCACTGAATTAATTTAGCCAAACTTGGAGCGTAGCGAACTTTTGCAGGTGACCCAAGAAATCTGTATGAAAGTGGAATCTACAACGTAAGCATCTGAATCAGAAACTTGCATTGTAGATGTCCCCAAGATGACCCTCGCATAGAAATCAAATTGCCACGGAAGTCGTATGAATAATAGATTTGGGCACTGTTGCCCAATGGAAAGAACAAAAAGATGCCTAATAAACTTTCTTTTCCCATAAGTGTAACTTTAATGAGTATTCTTTTTACAAAAATACAAAATTTTCCGTTTCCTTGTATATTTATAACTTTTTATTAACCATGTTTAACTTCGAGCGGCATCACAGTGCCTTGCAAGAGTACAACTTTTATTCAAAAATAGAGACATTTAAGGTGATTTTTCGAGTTATCGGGCTAAAAGGCTACAAAAAGCTTGGTTAATCAAGAAAAATACCTTAACTTTGCCACCATAATTAAAGGGAATAGCTTATGAAAGGTAGAAGATATCCTCTCGGAATACAGACTTTCAAGAATATCATAGAGGGAAATTATGTATATGTAGATAAGACCGACTTAATCTATGACTTGGTGCATGAGAAGAAATATTGCTTTCTGAGTCGTCCTCGACGATTCGGAAAGTCACTCCTTGTCACAACCCTACAAGCCTACTTCGAAGGAAAGAAAGAGCTATTCAAAGGACTAAAGCTGGAAGCCTTGGAAAAAGATTGGGAGAAACACCCCGTTATCCATCTTGATCTTAGCAAGGGGAAATACTATAATATGGAAAGCCTGATAGAAACTCTTGATAAGATTCTTGAAACTTACGAGGATTTATACCAAATAACTTCTGTTAGTACCGAGGCTTTTAATGTCCGATTGATTCGCATCATCAATGCCGCCAAGCAAAAGACCGACAGGAATGTGGTTGTGCTCATCGATGAATATGATGCGCCGATGCACGACTCTATGAAAGACAAGGACTTGCAGGACAAGATACGTGACATCATGCGCAACTTCTTCAGCCCTTTGAAGTCAGAAGAGGACAATCTTCATTTTGTCTTTTTAACAGGAATCTCCAAGTTTAGCCAGTTGAGTATCTTCAGCGAACTGAACAATATCACGAATATTAGCATGTGGGATAAGTACAGTTCTATCTGTGGCATCAGCAAGGAAGAGCTCTTGGAAAATTTCCACGATGACATAGAGGAATTGGCGCAGGCCAATGATATGAACTATGAGGAGGCCTTAGCTGAGCTGAGATATAATTACGATGGCTACCACTTTAGTGGGAAAGGTGCCGATATGTATAATCCTTACAGCATGTTCAATTGCTTAGAGACCCATGAGTTTGATAGCTATTGGTTCTCTACGGGTACTCCTACCTTCCTGATAGAACTGCTTCAAGAGAAAAATGTCGATATGCTCCAGTTGGACGACATTTGGACAACCTCCGACCGCTTCGATACTCCAACAGAGAAGATTGTTGACCCTGTGCCGGTATTATACCAAAGCGGCTATCTCACAATCAAGTCATACAATCGTTTGGCGAAATTATACAAGCTTGCCTTCCCTAATGAAGAGGTGCGCAAGGGCTTCTCCAATAGCCTCTTCCGCTATTATGCCCCAGACGGCATGGGCGACCGTGATGCTATCTATATGGCATGGGCAAAAAACTTCATCCTGAGTGCCGAGGACAATATGGAGGCATTCCTCTCTCATCTCCAGACTTTCTACAAGAAGTTCCCATATACATTGGTCAACAACAACGAACGCCATTACCAAGCCGTGCTCTACACCATATTGTTAATCCTCGGATGTGATGTTACTCCAGAGGTGCCAACATCTGATGGCAGAATCGACATGGTGCTGAAAACCAAGCGCAGCGTCTATATATTGGAACTGAAATACAAGAAGGATGCTGAGGCAGCGATGGAGCAAATCGACAGCAAGGACTATCTCGCAGCCTTCGCCGATGACAGCAGAAAGAAATATAAGGTGGGCATCAACTTCTCGGAAGACCGAAGAAGCATCGACGATTGGAAAGTGGAGGCACTGGCATAACACTGTTTTTTCATAAAGTAAGTGATTTCTGTATAATTATTCACGATTTGTAAGTTTTTTGCCTTGTATTTGCATAAAATTATCAAATTATTAGCTTATATCGAAAATAATGTGTAACTTTGCAGCCGCAAACAGTTATCAATTGTCAAGAAGGCGGCTATAAGTTCCGCTAATGAGTATTAAGTTAGAAGAAAATGACATATACAAGACTTTCAGCTGCCGAAGCCGCAGCTATGATCAAGGATCAGGACACGATAGCACTAAGTGGTTTCACACCTAACGGCGTGCCTAAGGCTACCTTCCGCGAACTCTCCAAGAGAGCCGTGGCAGAACATGAAGCAGGCAGACCATTCCAGGTGGGCATCCTGACAGGAGCTTCTACCTCGCAAAGTATCGAGGGTGACATGGCAGCAGCCCATGCCATCAAGTTCCGTGCGCCATTTTCTACCAACAAGGATTTCCGCACCCATACCAATCTGGGCGAAATCGACTACGAGGATATGCACCTCGGTCACATGGCTGAGCGTCTGCGCCGTGGCTTCTATGGCGAGATAGACCTTGCCATCATCGAGGTGAGCGATCTGGAAGAAGGCGAAACCACCTGCAAGGCATTCCTTACCTCTGCCGGCGGTATCGTGCCTACCATCGTACGCCTTGCCAAGAAGGTACTCATCGAGAAGAATACCTTCCACAGTCCAGCATCCCGCTATCTCCATGATGTCTATGAAATAGCAGAATGCCCATTCCGTACACCTATCCCTATCATGAACGTAGGCGACCGTATCGGCAAAGAGTATGTAGAGATAGATGCCCATAAGATTGTCGGCGTGATAGAATGCAATATCCCGGAAGAGGCTCGTGCCTTCAAGCCGCTCGACCCTATCACAGAACAGATGGGTCATAATGTGGCCGACTTCCTGGTCAGCGACCTGAAGAAGGGACATATTCCTCCACAGTTCCTGCCACTCCAGAGCGGTGTAGGCGTTACTTCCAATGCCGTACTCGAGGCATTGGGTCAGAATCCTAACGTACCGGTATTCAGCGTTTATACCGAGGTTGTACAGGATGCTGTCGTAAAATACATGCGCGAAGGTAGAATCAAGGATGCTTCCTGCTCATCCCTCACCGTCACCAATGATACTTTGAAGGAAGTATATGATGACATCGACTATTTCAAGCAGCATCTCACCATCCGTCAGAGTGAGATTTCCAATTCTCCTGAGGTCATCCGCCGACTGGGTGTCATCGCCATGAATACCGCCATCGAGTGCGACATCTATGGCAACGAGAACTCCAGCCATATCTGCGGCAGCAAGTTGATGAATGGCATCGGCGGTTCTTGCGACTACGAGCGTAATGGTTACATTTCTATCTTCACCACTCAGAGTACCACCAAGAACGGTTGCATTTCAGCCATCGTTCCGATGTGTAGCCACGTGGATAGTACGGAGCATGATGTGGATGTCATTGTTACCGAGCAGGGCGTTGCCGATCTTCGTGGCAAGGGTCCTTTGCGCCGTGCCAAGGAAATCATCGAAAACTGTGCTCATCCAGACTATCGCCCTATGCTCCGCGAATATCTGAAGTTTGCCGAGAAGGGTCATGAGCCACAGAGCATGCGGGCAGCCCTCGCCATGCACGATACCTTCCTGAAAAAGGGCGACATGAGATTGACTGACTTCGGGGAATATCTGAAATAAGAGAAGACAGAAAAGACTTCTTTTCTGAGATAACTCGGACAAATATCGAAATATGATAAGCGGCATTCACATCCGAGGAATGCCGCTTATCTCGTTCTTTACCATATCATATTTTCACTAAAAGATACAAAACCAGAAATAATGACAATACTAACAAAGAAAAATCACAAAACATGAGTTAGTTTCAGATTTTCTGATTATTTTTGCAAAGTCAAGATATATATTTACTGGAATACATTAAAGAAGGTTCTAAAATAAAAACATTAAAATTAGTGAAATGAAACATATATTATTAGGATTCGTCATAAGTTTGATTTTTATTAATGTTCAAGCACAAAGTATTGACTCATCAATTCTTTTACAGGACGGAACAATCGTAGATTGCTCTCATGTATTTATTGATGGTGAAATGCCGACTTTTCACGCGCAAAATGGATCTTGTGAGAATAGTCGTTGGGCATTTAGCGTTTATGATAAAAATGGAAAGAAAATTGTATGTGAGGAATCAAAAACTGGAGCTACCAGTTTTTCGTTTAAAATTACCCCAAGTCTCTTTTCTGGTTTAAATCTTGTTTCAGATTGTCAAAATATAGAGTACCCCAATGACTCTTCTGTTTATATAAGTTGCGTAGTAGATTTGCACAAAAATGGCATCATAATAGGCAGCTTACCTTTAAGGTTGAATGTACTACCTTCACGCCCCAAAAAGAAAAATGCATCTATATTAGGCAACTTTAATTTTGATTTAAGTAGCTATTATCCATCGGCAGAACTAACCATCCAGTTTTCTTCTGACAGGATGAAAGATTGCATACTAGTACAGTTTGTTTCAGATAATTTAGACGTGTTCGAATTCCCTGAAGAAGGATATTGGGGGCTTTACATAGGAGTTGATATTAATGAAAAAAGTAAAAATTTCTACGAAATCAAATATAATTATGCAGATTGGGGAGAATTCTATAAAATCGTATCTTGCAATGAATATGGGAGCAGTAGCGGAGATACGATATTTACTAATTCTCTTATTAAAAACCCAGAAATTCTAAATTATTTGGAAACTATACGTAATCAGACGTCAGCTATTGATGTAGTACCAAATATGAACGGTCAAATTTCGATACAAAACAATAAAATTATCTTAGAAGGTTTCAACAGCTCAAAAATAATAACTGAAATTTACTCTGCTAATGGAACACTCGTAAAAAAATGTTATACAACTAAAGTTATAGATCTAAATGATTTATGTAGCGGTTTGTATATTGTCAAGGTAATTTCAGAAAATAAGAACAAATACATTAAAATAAATAAAAAATGAAATATCCATGAGCTGAAAAAATCTCGCCAAAGCGAATGTAAATTGGAAGAAAAATGCTATCTTTGTTGCATGTTAGCTAATAGTTTTACTCATGTGACAATGGATAATACTGGTGATTATTGCAGCTTCCTGTTCGACCTCATACTCCCTGAAGGTATTACTGTTCCTTATGATGAGGAAAATGAGATGTATATGGCAGATATAGTTCCAGGTCGCTTCACTAAGACTCATTCTTTGGGTTCCAATTTGCTTAAGTCTAATCGCTTCCGTGTAATAGTATATTCTATTGCCAATAAGAGTATAAAGGGTACCAGTGGCGCTGTAGTGAACATTACATTGAAGGCTGATGATAAATTGGCAATTGGTGATTATACCTTGAAGTTAGAGAACATCACGTTGGCAGATATTGGTGAAAATGAATATTACCCAAGTGATAGTGAATCAACAGTAAACGTTGTTACAACGGGTATTAAGCCCATCTTGATGGATGGTTCTTCTGATAAGATTTACGATTTGCAAGGTCGCAGAGTGAATACTGTTAAGAAGGGTATTTATATCGTAAATGGTAAGAAACTGATTGTGAGCAAATAATAGTTTTATCGTATAACTAATAGAAAATGTCCGCAACAATTGTCTGATATCAAATCTGACAAATTGTTGTGGACATTTATTTTTTGCTAATCTTCTATCCAAAATAAGTTTTTACTTTGTATTCTAATCTTACTTGAAGTAATCATATATGAATAGCGGGAAAGCATTGAGTACTGCCACTTTGCATTCCTCGGTATTCACATATTTCTCTATTTGTGAATCGAATATCTTGTCCTGAAGAATGTCGTCCTTTGATCCTGGTATTCTGTTCTCACCATTGCAAAGATAGTTTGCTTTGCTCACGTTCTGCTCCTTCAAATATACCCAGTTCTGCTTGACTTCCTCTATTTCATCTTCTGTAGGTTCCCGATTCTCTGTCAGAAGGATAAAATCGAAACTTTGATAGGCTGAGAATTCTGCTGATAATCCCTTAAACCTGCTGCAATCAGTACGGGATATCGTATAGGTCCAATAGTTTGCATCCGGCAAAAACTTGGTATAGCGGATAGATTCTACCATCGGATAATCAATATAGAGCTTTCCGTATTCTGTTTCATTATTAAACGTTTCTAACATCTCTTTTACCTGTCTGTTGATTTCTTCGAGTGATAAATTCCTGTTGTGGAAATCATAATCGAAGAAAAGATAGATTTCGGAAATGTCGGCAGATCTATCTATGCCTTTTAGAGGATTGTCTTTTTGAGAGGCAAACTTTTCCATCAGTAAAGACACGATATCTCCATCTCCATCGTACTCCTGCAAATCCTTGTAAAGCTGATAGATATTGTTGTTGTAGGAACAAACTATCTGCTCTTCCCGGTTGGAAAAGTACAATCGTTGGATGGTGCGGAATAAATCCGGCTCACGTTTTACTCCTTCAAAAACAAATAATATCATACTTCAAAAGCGTTACCTCTAAACATTTTTTCTATATTATGGCCGAACCTCAGTTCCTTCTGGGTGCAGCTGCTCAATGGTTTGATCTTGTTGTCTTGCAAGATGAAATTGCAGTCTGGGCGCAGTAAGTCATTGGTCATCAGGTAAGTGTTGTGGGATGACGTGAAAGCTTGGCATGGAAGGGAAAAAAGTGTCTTGCAAACCTCGAAGGAAAGCTTGAAGTGATAGAATGCGTCAAATTCATCAATGAAAACGAATGATGCATCTTTCATCTGCTTGAGCCAATAATAGAGCAACATCAGCGAGTGGGTGCCTGTTGATGCAATCTTATCAAATGGAATGCGACCTAAGCCGAATATGCAATACAGTTCTTTGTCGTCATCATTCGGCTTCTGAAACTCAAAGTCTTGTCCGCTTACACGATGGATGAAATCCTCAAAGTCGTCTGTCAGATGATTTTTGATGATATATTCGTCAAGGTTTGCTGGAGCTGTAGCTAAGCCCATGAATTCATTCTTCTCCACGCTTCGGAACCACAACATGGAGTTGACAAACTTCTGTAATTTAAGGAGATAATGCTCTTTTGCTAATGGGTAGGAGGTGAGAAGAAAATTGATAATGGATACGTTGTTGGCGTTGTTGGCTAAGTTGGTCTTCACGGTTGCTTCCATCTGAAATTCTTCTTCATCCAATGTCAGGATAGAATCCTTGTTGCAGAATATCAGCTTGTTGTTCACCACAAGTTTCTCTGCCTCTAATTTTCCCTCTGGTGATTTGCTATAAGAATACTGCAACAGATCATCTCCCAACAGGAAGGTGTACTCAAAATCTACAGGGAAGTTCAACTTTCCCGTATAAGTGAAGTTGTCATAATAGTTCGCTCTTTTCCACTTCTGGGAAAGATGATTTGTGATATCGAAGATAGCCAATGCAAAGTTCGACTTGCCAGAACCGTTAGGTCCATACACGATGCCATTCTTGATGATTCCGTCTTTTATGGCAAATGTGTTGAACGAATAGTTACTTGGTTCCGACAAGTCCCATTCTATGCGATTGGCAAATCCTCTATAATTCGTAACGGCAAATTTTACTAACATAATATCTTTGTTAAAATATAAACGAAATGTTACTGCAGGCGAGTGCAAATGAAAGTTCTTTGATTGCTGTATGCAGTTCTTTTTTGCAAAGATATATAAAAATCCAATATGCCGTAATTTTTTTACGGATATTTAAGATTAAACTTGTTTTAGTCTCTTAATTCATTCCTTGAATGACTGTTGTTTCCCCTAAGTTTAGTTTTTACTTTGTGTTTTTGCGGTACTTTACTTTGTGTTTTTGTGATAAATCGCTTTTGCCCCTTTTCTACCCCTTCGTCATTTCACTGGCGTGAGTTAATTACTGATTACGATTACAGTTCGATTTTCCGCTGGTTCATCTTCGTCATTGTAAAGCATGAAACTTTCCTATGATGCAGGGGTAAGGGGGATAGGATGCATTGCGATAGCACCTTGTAAGAAGTACTTTAAATTTAGTTAAAAGTAGGGCGTGTAATCATATCTTTGTCCGTTTATCTAATATAAAACGGAGGCATTTTGTCCGTTTTTCCAAGATTTAACACTTTCAGTTGTAGCAACTCCCCAAAGTGGACACGATAAATCCATCCAGACAAGAAATAGTAAGTCAACGTAAATTATAACTAAGTAACAACCGAGTCAACTCATATTAAAAATAATGTTGAGAGTGGTCAACTAAAACCGTTAAACCACACAACTAAAACCATTAAACCGAATAAAAAGTATATGCCCTTAGAAGAAAGTTCCGTTCAACGACGTTAAATGTCCGTTCAGCGTCTTTGAACGGCGGTTCAACGTCGTTGAACGGACATTCAAAGACGCTGAACGAAGAATTCATCAGGCTTCAAAACATTATCTTATAGTAACAAGAACAATCAACTAAGATAGGAGAAAGTTTACCATTGGCTTTTAATATTCTTAATGCCCCGTTTTTAATTTAAGTACTTGACGATTTTGGCAAGCCATTTCTTTTCTATTCTGAGGACTAAGACTGGTTAGTTAAGAACCCATAAGGAGGAAAACACAGAAAAAATCACAATAGCAAACTTGGTACTTTCGATTATTTTGCTTAACTTTGCCTTCGAAATCAAGAACAAGAGACTATGGCAAGAAAACGATATCCTATAGGCATACAGACTTTCGAACGAATCCGCAAAGAAGATTGGTTCTATGTTGACAAGACGGAATACATCTATCGTATGACCCATACTGATGGTACATATTTCTTCTTGAGCCGACCACGCCGTTTCGGCAAGTCACTCCTTGTATCTACCTTCGAAAGCTATTTTGAAGGTAAAAAGGATCTATTCAATGGTCTTGCCATCGAAAAGTTGGAGAAAGAATGGAATGAATATCCTGTGCTCCACTTCAGTTTGGCTGGAGGCAAGCACATGGAAAAAGAGCAGTTGGAGCACTATCTTCTCTTCATACTAAAGACCAATGAAGAGAAGTTTGGCATAACATGTGACTCTCCAGCCCCGAACATACGTATGCTCAACCTCATACAAACCGTATATGAAAAAACAGGCAAACAACCTGTGGTATTAATCGACGAATATGATGCGCAAGTATGCTTTCACCCCTATCGACCTTGGCGAAAAGATGGAAGCAGGCAAGGATGACTTTGATGCTGCTACAGAGACGATGACCACCATCATGCCTTTGCTCTACCAGAGTGGATACTTCACCATCAAGGATTACGATGAGGACACCGAACTATACACCCTCGCCCTTCCTAACAAGGAAATCAGAGTCGGCCTATACAGAAGTCTTCTCCCTCACTACCTGGCTTCCAAGACGGTTATGGGCAACACGACCATCGCCAAGATGTCCAAGCTGATCAACCTGGGACAATTGGACGAAGCACTACTGTTATTCAAGACTTTCCTTGAGACTGTGCCTTACTGCGATAATACCAACTACGAGGGGCATTATCAACAGATGATGTACATCATGTTTGCCTTGCTCACCAATTTCCGCATTCTCGTAGAGCAACATACTGCCAAGGGAAGAACAGACATTACGATGGAGACGCACGACACCATCTACATCATGGAACTGAAGTTCAATAAGACGGCAGAAGAAGCTCTTCAGCAAATCAACGACAAGCGATATGCCGATGCCTTCGCCCTGCAAAACAAACCTGTGGTGAAAGTAGGTATCAACTATACAATTAAGGAAAAAATAAGCACCTTGGAATGGGTGATAGAATAATATGAGAAAGAGTCAAGTCTTGAAATCAAGAAAAAGAACTATCTCTGCAAAAAATCATTAAAAAGAATGATTAAGAAATTAAATACATTATTCACATGGATACTTTTGCCTATACTGTTTGTTTCATGTACAGGCAACAAGGCTTACGATAAATTACTTATAAAAGCTGACAGTATCATGAATATAATAGTTAATCCTTGTCAAGGAAAAATAGAGAAAGTTGATAAATATGATTTTTATGGTAATACATTTTTTCGTTTAACAAAATAAAATATGAAGAAATTACTTTTTATCTTAATGCTTATCAGCATAGTCAGTAACTGTTTGGCGCAAGTAGTGTCGACAACAGATTTGTGTAATACAGAATGGGTATTGCGCTCTCCTAATTGTGACGGTTGCAAGAAATTTATTGCCTTTACTTTATCCCATAAAACTGATAAAGTTTTCTTTGTGGAAAAGCAAAAGACTTATAATAATAAGTTTGATTACTATATTTCTCCAACAATTCCAAAGGTGTTTAATAAAGCTCTTGTAGGCAAAGAAAGCAAGGGAAAATATATCATACAGGAGGTGTTTGGTGAGGTCTTTTGGTTTGAGATTCAAAAACTTACCAAGGACGAGCTTATCTTACATTCAAAGTTGGGAGGTACATTTTGCTACTCTAAAAAGTAACTATTAATTGTCTTGTAAAGATGGGAAGTTATTTGGCTGTTGCTTTCACATTACTTTTGAGCATGGCATGTCATGCACAAACAGTATCTTTGGGTCAATTGACTAATACAAAATGGAAATTGACCAAACCTGTATTCTCCTATTGTGAAAAAAATATGTCCTTTACAAGCACGGAAATGACGAATACTTCTAGTTCTCACTATGTGAAGCGAGGAGAGACTAAGGAAACGAAACGTTTCTTCAGCAACTCCTATCCATTTTACCTTGCAACTGCAATTCCTACAACTTTCAATCAAAGCTTAGTAGGGAAAAGTAACTCTGGAACTTATATTATTAAGTATGTTGGCAAAAGGGTTGTGCCTTTTAAAATTTTGAGTGTTAGTAGTGGTCAGTTGAAACTTTCGACTCCACAGGGCGATGTATTGATTTATGATAAAGTCTATTAAAAATATATTAGTTTTTGCAATTTATTTTCTTCTGAGCATGGGATGCCATGCTCAGAATATTGCTACGTCAGAACTTAATGGGACAAAATGGAAATTAGTAAGTCCTGTTTCTGATTATTGTGAACGAGGTATGTCTTTCACGATGACTACTCGTACGACGACAGCAAAGTTTAAGAAAAACAAGAAGGAGTTTCTATTTTCTTTAAAGTATTATCTCTCTTCTTCTATTCCTAAAACATTTGATAGTTCACAGATAGGGAAGAATCGAAAGGGTAGTTATATTATCCAATATGTTGATAACAGTGTGTTTTGGTTCAAGATAGCTGATATAAGCAGTACGAAAATAACTCTGTTGTCTAAATTAGGCGATACGACTGTTTATCAGAAAGTAAAGTAACAAAGGCTTGTAGGTATGTAAAAGACATACCTACAAGATTTTTCCTATCAAACAAGAACATTTCCAAGTAATATTAGGAGAAAGTTTACCATTGCCTTTTAATAATCTTAACGCCCTGTTTTTAATTTATTCAGCATTTTTTCCTATCTTTTCCAACGACATTAGGAATTAAAACAATATAAATAGAATAATATGAGAAATAGTCTGATAATTGCTTTAGTATTCCTTTTGAGCATGACATGCCATGCTCAAAAAATCAGCATGTCTGACCTTGTTGGTAAGACATGGGTTGCAGATTCTGGTTATGATGGATGTGGAAATATAGATTGGAATATCGTATTTTCTGCAAAATCATCAGAACATAAATTTGTTGGAAAGTCTGATAATAAAGTAAGTGTGTTTACTTATAACACTTACTTGTGTAGTTATAGCCCCGAAAAGTACGAAGCCTCGTTATTGGGAAATACTAATGGAAAGTATATCGTATTTGAGCGAAAATATACTTACAAAGGTAAAGAATATGAGGACTTTTTCTGTGGAGAAATTCTTTCTTTGGAATCAAATAGATTGACTATACGAATGAAGCATTCTACAATTTTGTTTATCGCAAAATAGTAGAGATAAGCAGTACGAAAATCATTTTGATGTCTAAATGAGGCGATACGACTGTTTATCAATCACCAAAAAGCGAAGAGCCTTACCCATAAGGAGTTTGCGCCAGTCCATGGTTGCTCAGCCCATCTTTCGATAATAGCAATTGTGACCAGTGTTCAGAAGTTCATAATATGACTTCTTGTATATGGAGTGTATGCTTTCACCTACTATACGGAAAAGACAGAAAGACAGGATTAGCTGAACAGCTGGAATGCCTGCTTGCTTCTCCAGGGACATTCTACAAAGCAGATGACCAAGCCCAAATCGGGTGAAAAGTGACATTAAATTCGTTCACAATGAACTTTTAACACTTAATATGTTGAACAACTCAAAAAAATTGCTTAATTTTGCATTTATAATAGTTATTCTTTAAATCGTTGTTTTATTATTGTAGTTTAGCGATTACAAAAATCGCAACTTTTTATTGAGAAACTGTTATTTCTACCCCATTAATTTGGAGTGGAAAACTTTAGATATTTAATATCTTTGCAGTCGGATAGGGTGCATTCCCTTTCCACTGATTTTTGAGATTTAAGAAGCGTTATGCTTATCGAAGTACTGGAAACCTAGGAAATTTCCCGACATACTCTAAGATAGCATAGTGGTTCTCACGCATAGCGTGGGCTGCTATTGTTGCATCTATGAGTATGGGCTTTCCTAGGGCCTCCGGTATTGAGATGTGGGCATTGCAGTTCACGCTTCTCTGTTTAACAAAAAGGCCTAATAGGACTGAAAGACCAAGAAAAGGGAGTATCTAATGAAGTATTTGAAGATAATCCTAGCAGTATTATTGTTATTGTGTTTACTAGATATGCCTTATGGTTTTTACATATTAATAAGGTATATGTCAACTGTCGTGTTTGGTTATATGGCGTATTCTTATTATCAAAACAATAAAAAGGAATTTGCTGTAGCAAGTGGGGCATTGGCTATATTGTTTCAGCCCTTTGTTAAATTAGCTTTGGGAAGGGGTGTGTGGAATTTTGTAGATATTATAGTAGCTATAGGGTTAATTATAACAGTTTTACTAACTAATCAAGAAAAATAACATGAAAAGTTTAAATAAGAATAAATATACTCTTGCTTGTGTGATTTGTTTGCTAATTGCAATAATATCCATAATCTATGTATCCAATATTGTACCGACCTTGAAGGTGGAGTTGACATTAAAGGAACATAATGAGAAGTTCTTTGTTAATTTTGACAAAGAACAATTTTCTGTGTTGAAGAGCTCGCATTATTTTGACAAAAAAGAAACTAAGGATAATTCTGAGCAACTGAAAGAAATTGGACCAATACCAGAGGGAAAGTTTGTTTCTTCTTTTAATGGAAAAGGAGAGGGAATATATGGGTATTGGAAACCTTATTTGGCAATAGGAAGTAAAGCTGTTTATTATACAGAAAAAGTTCCTCAGAGATATTTGAGTGGAGAGATTATAAGAGATTTTTGGGGACGTATCGAATATGAGGAAGTTGAAAAGGTGAAATATGTCAATGAGCCATATTGGGATAGTCGCTATACCACAATACCTTATGAATATACATATACTTTTTCTGTTATAGACTTGTCAGACTCTATTTCATCAAATGCTTCTGATAGTATTTATTCTATTTGTACTAAACAGTTTGCAAAACAATTAACTTCATATAAAAACTGGAAATTCTCACCAAATCAAGTGAAATGCAGAAGAAATGCAAATTGGGCTACATTTTATATGTCAGTTCTTCCTAAAAATAAAGATGCGGTTGTTTTTCAGTCTAAAGACGAAAAAGGAATTTCAGTAATACGTATTGTATATTTTGCAAATAGAAAGGCCTATGTATTGGATGTGCATAGTCCGTATGAATTGATAGAAAAAGCTAATGCAATAATGGAAACTTTTACAACTTTCTATCTTCAAGATTACAATGATATGGTTAGTATGAGATTACTATTGACCATATTGGGCAGCATCGCATTTGTGGTATTTGGACTTATCTGTTTATTGACACCAAAAATTGTTTTACGAAATAGAGAAACTGTCCTCCCAAAGCAAGCTAAATACTTGATTCGTTATGCACGTGTCATGTGGCTTGTGAATATTATTTGTGTTTTTGCGGATGTTTACCCTATTTTTACAGGTGAACTTCGTCAAGATAGTTATTGGTGGAATATATTCTTGCTGTTCTTATGCGCAGTTGGGATGAATATATTCACTAATATGTATGTCGTAAATAAGGCGAAAGCTGAAAATGAGTTTGATTATTTGATTCCCAAATGGCTAAAATTTTATTTAATCAAAAGGCATGTTACTGATGCGGAATATAAAAGCGTTGTAGTCTTTTTGCTATATCCATTTTTTATATTGGGTAACTTGCCAGTTGGACTTTGTGTCTTGGGGTATATATTGCCAGTTGCTATTCTGTCAGTCATATTGATGGAAGTACGTATTTTCTCTAAGTGGACTCATGAAGATACAAATGGTAATAATTCTAATGAGGTTGAAGAATTAGGAGTGTTCAAAGATTATTATTTACTACTGGATATAAATAGGGATGCTTCTGAGATGGATATTGACATTGCTTTTAATAAAGCAATAGCTAAATATAACTCAAGAACAGACGCTAAATTGTACAGTGAAGTTTATAAGCGTAATATACAGGAGGCTTATCGTGTATTGAGTTCAACTAATCGATTAAAGCCTGAATATGATAAAGAATTTGATGCTTATCGTAAATCAAATATGATAAATTATCAATTCTTAGATGTTAATACTCAAAAGGATATAGCAATTATACAAGGAGAAATACATAATGCCAATTCGAATGCAAGTCATTCAAAGAGAAAAGGCAAGGTTCATAATATTATACTTGTGGCATTGTTATCTGTAGTATTGGCAGCTATTATATTTGTATTGTTGCATTTCGGCTCACATAGTTCACGTTATTTGACAAACACAGAGCCTGATGCTCCTCTTATTATGCCTTCAGAAGATTTTTCTGGCATTGGTGGTCC
The DNA here is from genome assembly GCF_019249725.2 of Segatella hominis. NCBI lineage: Bacteria > Pseudomonadati > Bacteroidota > Bacteroidia > Bacteroidales > Prevotellaceae > Segatella > Segatella hominis. The sequence continues at coordinate 2,988,809 of NZ_CP137559.1, read as the reverse complement.
TTTCGACCCAAGGGATGATGACGATTTTGGACAATGATTGAACAGAATAAATAGCAAGTTATGAGACGGATATTGATTTTACTCGGTTTTGTATTAGGTGTCCTTTCGGCTCATGCTGAAAGTAAATCTTATACGATTAATGATATGTTTACTATTTCTGTAGATTCCAAGTTGGAACTCAGAGATAAGAAGGGCTTGTATGAGCAGAAAACAAAGAATAATAACCTTCCCGTAACCAGTGACGAGGTTATAGTTTTTCAACAAACAGGTTTGAATAACGATACAAAAGCTGCTTATCAAAAGTATGCAAGAATTATGATTCAGACAGAAATTAGTAATGAAGGAGATTATTCCTACTATGATGGCTCTCATGAACTATCAGACAAAGATGTCGAGTATTTTAATCGCCTTGCCTATCAAGAATTGGCACCCCAAATGCATATGACCATTAAGCCAAGTACAAAAGGCTTCTTTTTTGATAATGAAAATTATTGCATAATGACTTCTTACCAAAGAAGTGGCGTTTATGGTAATGTGGATGTTTGTATCTATTATTTCTTTAATGATAACCAAAGTGCAAAAGTCTTATGTAGTTATAAGGATAGTGAGAAGACATATTGGCAAAAGGTGATGGAAGATGCTGTAGAATCATTTAAATGGATAAATGGAGAATCGCTTAGTGGAGATGCTGAGTTCGTAGATACGACGGAGAATCTCCCTACTTATGGTGAGATTAGTTATGATATACCTTCTAATGAAAAACCTATAAACGATGCTCTTGTTGTGGTAGTGTTGACAATAGCTGCGGTATTTGTTTATGTTTGGTTACTAAACACAAATAAGTTGAATTACAAAATGAAATGGGTCATATTTTGTTTGCTTCTTATTGTGTTTGGATTAGTAATTTTGATTATTACGAGGATTAATGATGCTTATGTGTCTAAACTTCCTCCTTTAAATGACCCTGAGTTGGAGTTAGCAGTAAAGGGCGTGAATGAACAGCTTCCTTTAGAAATATCTGATGGAGTTGTGATGAAAAGTCTGGAACTAAAGGATTCTGCTGTGGTAAGTACAATGGAAATAGATGAAACTAAATATCCATTTGAAGATTTTTTGCAGAATAAAGACTTGAAAAAGCGTTTGATGATGGCAAATATCGCAAAAAGTTCTCCTTTTAAGTCCTGTAGCTATGCTGATTTTGCAAATAAGGGATATTCTGCAAAAACGATAATCAAAGGAATTCAGTCACATAGGGAAATAGTGTTAGTAGCAACACCTGAGGAAATTAAAAATGCATCTAAAACGTCTTCTACTCAAAGAGAACAATTGGATTTGTATTTGAATAGTATCAAGGGAAGTCTTCCAAATAAAGTTGACGATGGACTAATTTTTTCAGATGTGGATATAAAGGGAAAACTGTTTGTTATGTTTTATACCATAGATGAAAAAATGTATGATATGAAAGAAGTTGATAAAAATAAGAATGAATTTAAAAATAATGTAGAAAAAGATCTCAAGACAGAAGGTGAGTTGATAAAGTTAGCTTCACTTCTTGTTCCTTTGGATATGTCCCTTAGAGTTAGTTATGTTGGTTCTCTTTCTAAAGAGCAAGTCAATGTTGACATACCATCTTCTTATTTAAAAGAAGTCGTTTTAGATAATCGACTTTCCAATCATTTCAAATAATATAAACATTTTTTAATATACGGTTATGACATTTTTCAATTCAATTAAAATGTGTTACATGAAGTCTTTTGATTTTAAGGGAAGAGCTTCAAAGAGTGAGTATTGGTGGTTCTGGCTGGTTCAGGTCCCTATTACTTTTATAGCATTGGGGGCTTGGAACTCCGAAAAGTTTGATGTACTATCTGGAGTGTTTTTAGGAATTACTATAGCCTCTATTCCTGCTAACCTTTCTTCTATGATACGTAGATTTCATGATGCGGGATTAAGTACTAAGCAATGTCTAAAGAAATTGTTTTATGCGGTAGCCCCATTCCTTTTTGCTGTCAATTTAATGACAAAGATCGATCCTTTTTCTTCTTTTGCTGTAGTACTCTTAATAGCATTATTATTTTCGGCAGTCTCATTTTTCCTGTTGTTCATCATATTGATAGGAGACAGTGTATATGAAGATGAAGAAGAGGAATAAGGGATAAAGTCGTTCGCAAGCCTTGCGAATAAAAAAAGCAAGGCTTTCTGATACAACTTATCAAATTTTTGATTAATTTTGCAATCGATACTAATAAATGTTACTATAATATGGGAAAAGATACAGAAAATATAAGGATATTGTGCATCGGTGTCGGTGGGGCTGGCACTAATGTAATCAATCGTATGAAGGATATTGGTATTCCGAATGCTGAGTTTCTAACATTTGGAGCATATCGCTATGACTATAGCCATCCCGAAATTCCTCATTATAATCTTATAGAAGCGAATGGGTTGGATAGTTTGCCAAATAGTTCGGATCCTCAAGTCTTTGAAAGGTTGGCTAATAATGTTGCCGATGATATAAAGGAAGTTCTTTTGTATCATTTAAACTCTCGTAAGTTAGAAAATGAAAGAGTGTAAATATTGGATAGTTGTATTGCTACAGCTATGCTTTCTTTCTATCAGTTGTGGAGAAAAGAGGACAAAACAAGTTGCTCCTACTCAAGATCATGCCATTGTGAAATTTGAAAATAATGAAGATGGAAAGTATTCGCAAGCGATGATAGCACAAATCATCAAACATTTTCATCTGCCAAATAATACTGTTGTAACAGATGAGGATGTTGATGCTATCTTGTTGAGAAGCGTTGATGAGGGAGATGGCATTTATGGCGGTGACGTAGTTACCATTTGGAAGTATTATAAGAAGCAGAATGCTATTCAAGAAATAGTTACGGCGCATCCTATGGCAGATTTGTTATGGTATAATCCTGATAAAAAACATGGTGTAATGCTAGGGATAGATTCTGTTTTTGTGGCAAGTGGAGCCATGCTTGTCCCTCTAAATCCTGATGTGGTAGTTGTAAATGGAACAATAGACAAGATGGAGGTAACCTATACATTTTTAGTAGATGTGGATGCGAGAAAAGCTATATTATTGCCATCTAATCGTGGCTGCTTCGGTTTTACATCAGAGGAAGGTCTACCTATTTGCTTATCTTTCAGACATCATGCTAATGGCGATCCTGGCAGATATACTGTCGTTTCTGTTTATGATGAAAAAGGAAACCTCGTCAAGGAAATGTCGTTTGAAGATTATAAAAAAGACGAGAAGTAATGACAGTAATAGTGCTTGGGTAGAGAAGTGGTGATAAGCGACAAAGATACGCTTTTTATTTGATATTACTAAACGAGTTCATGCCAAACTTGGCAAAAAAATCCAAGTTTGGCATGAACTCTACTTATAATGAACTGCTTAATTCAAAGATTAAAGCAGTCTATATGAATACGAAATCAGTACGAATGCCGCTTATAGCTTCAAGAGTTTGGCAAACTCCCAGATCACAATGCCTGCCGTTACGCTGACATTGAGCGAATGCTTCGTACCAAACTGAGGAATCTCCAGGCAGCCATCGCTCATATCCACGATGTTCTGCTTTACACCCTTCACCTCGTTGCCGAAGATTACGGCATAGCCGCTGGGGAGTGAAGAGTGAAGAGTGAAGAGTGAAGAATTCTCTTGCTTTTCTGATTCTGAAGCCGTTCTAACAATATTAGAATGAGCCTCTGGCAAATTCTGGAGTTTGGTAGAGCCTTCCACCTGTTCGATGCTATAAATAAAAAAGCCTTTCTGCTTCAATTTCTCCACAGCCTCTTCCGTGGTCTTGAAGTATTCCCAATCGACACTGTCCTCACCACCCAATGCAGTCTTATGAATCTCGACATTAGGAGGAGTAGCGGTAATACCACACAGATATACCGCCTCCACTCGGAAAGCATCGCAAGAGCGGAAAACACTTCCCACATTATATAATGAACGCACATCATCCAAGACTACTATCAAGGGAAGCTTCTCTGCCTCCTTGAATTCCTCCACGGTGAGGCGGTTCATCTCTATCGTTCTTAACTTACGCATTTCCCTCAGCCTCCTTGGTCTTGTAAGCCAAAGCGTACATACGAATCTGCTTGATCATCGCCAAGAGACCATTGCTGCGGGTTGGACTCAGATGATCCTTCAAACCAATCTTCTCCACGAAATAAAGATCAGCATCCATAATCTCGGTAGGAGTATGACCGCTCAATACGCGAATCAGAAGAGCGATGATACCCTTTACGATAAGCGCATCACTATCAGCAGTAAACACGAGCTTGCCATCCACATAATCGCATTGCAACCATACACGGCTCTGACAGCCATCGATGAGGTTCTGCTCGTTTTTATATTTCTCATCAAGAGGAGCCAACTCGTTACCCAAGTCGATGAGCATCTGATACTTATCCATCCAATCGGTGAAGTCCTGGAATTCCTCTACTACTTCATCCTGCAAATCATTGATTGTAGCCATTATTTTATTTCCTTTATTTCGTTTACGGTAATTAATTTATAGAGTTTATCATTCGGACGAACCTTATCTGGCACAGGGATAGATACTCTCCAACCCTGCTTGGCTGTCTCAACTGGTTTCAAATCATAACGAATCTCGTCGGCATTGAGATACATCACACCTGTAGTATTTCCTGTAATCAGAAGTTTATCGCCCTGGTTGAAGGTAGTAGCTTCCACAGCAACCTCAGCCACACCGAGCTTGGAGAAGTACTTCATCACCTTACCTACGAGTACCTTCTTCTCTGTTGCCACCGAACCATAGTGCTTGTTCCATTCGCCGAGTGTCTGACCCTGGTAATAACCATCCCAGAAACCACGGTTGAAGACAGTTGCCAATCTTTCGTCCCAGGCATCCTTCTTTTCCTCTGTAAAAGTACCCTCCAGTACAGAAGCAATCGCCTCCTTATAGCACTTTACTACAGTATAAACGTATTCAGGACCACGGGCACGACCCTCTATCTTGAAGACACGCACACCGGCATCCATCATACGGTCGATGAAGCGGATAGTCTTCAGGTCCTTAGGACTCATCACATACTTATTGTCGATTTCCAGCTGATTACCCGTTTCATTATCAGTTACCGTATAGCTGCGGCGGCAAATCTGTACACACTCACCACGGTTGGCAGAGCGGTTGGCATTAGCCAAGCTCATATAGCACTTGCCGGAAACTGCCATGCAGAGCGCACCATGACAGAACATCTCAATACGAATCTGCTTGCCCATAGGACCACAGATATTCTGCTGCTCTATCTGTTCGTGGATATGCTTCACCTGATCCATATTCAGTTCACGAGCCAGCACCGAAACATCAGCAAAGCGGGCATAGAACTTCAGCGCTTCCGTATTGGAGATATTCAACTGGGTAGAAAGATGAACCTCCTCGCCCACTTCATTACAATAGCTCATCACAGCCACATCACTTGCGATGACAGCCGAGATGCCTGCCTCCTTAGCAGCATCGATAATCTCCTTCATCGTGGCAATATCATCATCATAGATAACGGTATTGACGGTGAGATAAGTCTTGATACCATGCTCATTGCAGGTAGCAGCGATCTCACGCAGGTCATCGATGGTAAAATGATTGGCAGAATGTGAACGCATGTTCAACTTGCCGATACCGAAATAGACAGAATCTGCTCCGGCTTGGATAGCTGCAGCCAGGGATTCGCGAGATCCCACAGGAGCCATCACCTCAAATTCTTTTATTTTATCATTCATGAATGTCATATATATCTTTTTAGGATGCAAAGTTACACTTTTTCTTCGAGATATGAGCAATACTATAGATTTTTATAGTATCTTTGCAGCCAATTAAAAGCAATTTGTACAAAAAAAAGTTCAGACAACATGAAAAGAAAGATTATCTTCGCCATACTTGCCACACTCTTCATTGCCAGTTGTGACTACAAGAGTCAGCCTTCTTCCCAACCATCAGAGAAAGCTGGGAAGAACAACTTACCTGCCCATGTCAAACTCATCGGCACTACCCCCGTCAAGGACCAGGGACAAAGTGAACTCTGCTGGGCATACGGCATGTTGGCTACCATCGAGAGTGAACATATCATGAAGGGCGACTCCATCAACCTCTCCGTAGCTTACATCGCCCGCATGATGCTACAGGAAAAAGCCTTGGAATATTATTTTTCTCAAGGTAAAAAACCTATCAGCATGAGGGGTATGAGTTCGATGCTCATTCATTACATCAATAAATACGGAGCCGAACCATACGACAGTTACGAGGACAAGAAAGATATCAACTATAAGGTACTCTGTCGCAAGGTAGAGCAGGTTTGCAATGGTGCTATCGCCAAGGGTGCCGGTATCGCGAAACTAACGGAAGAACTCAACAATCTCTTCGATTCTGAATTAGGATATATGCCAGCCCAGCAGATTCACATGCTCGGTGCAGAATATACTCCTCTGGAATTTGCCCACAGCGTCTGCTATCCGGAAGAATATGTGGCCCTGACAAGCTTCACCCACCATCCCTTCCGTGAATACTTCTCACTCGAGGTAGCCGACAACCAAATGCATGACGAGTTTCTCAATATTCCTATCGACGAACTGCTGCAGCATATCCAGCAGGCGATAGAGAATGGCCATCCTGTTTGTTGGGAAGGCGATATCAGCGAACCGGGATTCCAGAATCCTAAGAACAACTATGTGGATATCACTTCTGCCGAGCGCCCTGTCACCCAGGAGTCCCGTCAGAAAGCTTTCGAACAGTTGCATACCACCGACGACCATGTGATGGAAATCATCGGCACCTTCGTCCAGGGCAAACAGCGATATTACGTTTGCCGCAACTCCTGGGGCACCAACTGGGGCAATCAGGGTCGCATCTATCTCTCAGAAGATTATATCAAGCTCAAAACCATCGCTGTTTATATGAGTGAAGAGGCTTATATCGGCAAATAACAGCAGAAATATATAGAATAGCAGCAATCATATATAGGAAAAAGCTGCTATTATATATATAATAATGTATAAAGGCGATTAGCCGCTTTCAGCTACATTCTTCTAAGTGCTTGATACAGGTCAATTTTGAGCTAAATACCTGATGTGTGCGCACACACATAGTTGATTTACATCAAAAAAAAGGGCTTATTTGAGACTTTTTCTTCTAAAGATTTGGAAGATACCGAAAATCGTCGTACCTTTGCATCGTCAATAAGACAAAAGGTTATTAGGTTTTTAGGTTAAGATTGTTAGTTGTTTAGGTTTAGTTTTAGGTTTTAGATTGTTAGTTTAGGTAACAGGTATTAGAAAAGGTAAGAAAAAAGATTGTTTATTCAGAGATTAACAGTGTTCAATAGGATTAAGTTGAAAAGGTAAAAAAGAATGTTATAGGATTAACGAATGATGACGCCTGTGTAGCAGAATTTCTGCTTCAGGCTCAGAAATGGAGAGGAACTTTAAATGAAGTCAATCTCCTTTGAGTTATGAGAAATTTGGGAATATAACATTAAAAGTGCGCAAGAGTTCGTGAGAAGTCTTGCGCACTTTCTTTTATCTCCCCTCACTTCATTTCTCATTTCTAATTTCTCATTTTTCTCCCTTTCTTTTAGAAAAAATTCCGATTTTTATTTTGTATTACCGATGAAAAGTCGTACTTTTGCAGAAAAGTGTTGTAATATGGCTAAACATCCTCTTTGGAAAGATGAATACTGGCTTTTGCTATTGCAATTATACCAGAAAAAGCCAATGGGCGTTAAACCTCTCTATTCGAAAGGCATGGTCAATCTGGCTCTGGAGCTGCATATTGCCCCAGAAGTTCTGCACGAACAGATGTTCAAACTCAGAATGGTCACCCCACGCATCAAGAGGCTTTGGGATAAATATGGAGACAACCCTAAAAAGTTGGCTCGTGATATCCATTTGCTCAAGAAAATGGAAGGATGTGGAAATGCAACACAATTCTATCAGGGGGTTTCCATCAGGGAATCATTCGAGCACGACTGGGAACCTATCGAAGCCGAGCCTTCGCTCACTCCCGTCAAGCTGATTATCATCCTCGATCTTTATTTCCAACTCACACCAATCACCATGGTGCCGGAAACACCTGAAATCATTGATCTTGCCAAACTCATCAAAACCAGCACGAAAGTGATAGTAGAGGCCATGAATGTTTTCCAGATTTGCGACCCATACCTCAACAGAAACGATGTGGTGATCAGCAATCTGATAGACGCATGCAGCAAAATCTGGCAACGATATGGAAACGGAAATCCTGATAAACTCTACAAACTGGCATTGGAACTGAAAGAATACTTCAAGTAAGTAGGAAAAATACTTCTAATAAGAAGATGATATAACTTTTTAAGTAACTTGGAAAGAACTTATTTAAAAGACACGAAACATGACTCAAAAACTCATTCAGACACAGGAGCAGAAACTACAACAGCTCCAGCGACTCTCCGCCCAACAGATGTTGCAGGTGAAGATGCTGGAAATGCCGCTCAACGAACTGGAGGATAATATCAATGCCGAGCTGGATGATAATCCTGCCTTGGAAACTGAAAATCCAGACGATGCACTCATGGGAGAGGGCAACGAAGACCGTTCGGCTCTGGATGATTCTGACAACAGTAATGACGATGAATTTGGAGACGATGCCTACGAAGCTCAGTCGGAAAAAGAAGAAAGAAAGGACGAACTGGACCAGGCTTTGGAAAGTATCGGAAAAGATGACCAGATGCCCGACTACAATACTGACAGATATAATACGCAGAACGCCGACTACGAAGAAATGGTTTATGGCAATACGACTTCCTTCTACGATAAGTTGAAGGAACAGATGGACATGCAGATACTCACGGATAAAGAAAAGCAAATCATGGAATATCTGATTGGTTCACTGGATGAAGACGGATTGCTCCGCAAAGACCTGGACAGCATCTGTGATGAGCTGATCATCTACCATAATATTGATGTAAGCGAAAAAGAAATTGAACATGTGCTCCACAAACTCCAGTCATTCGATCCTGCCGGCGTGGGCGGAAGAAGCCTACAGGAATGCTTGCTGCTGCAGGTAAAAAGACTACCTAAGGGAGTGCTGCGCAAAACCATGGAGGAAGTATTCGAGGATTATTTCGACGAATTTACCAAGAAACATTGGGATAAGATTAAGTCTGGACTGGAACTCAACGAAACCCAGTTGGAGACACTCAAGGACGAGATACGCAAGTTGAATCCTAAGCCGGGCGCATCGCTTGGCGAGACTGACGGACGAAACATGCAGCAGATCAACCCCGACTTCATCGTAGATACAGCCGATGACGGAACCATTACATTCACGCTCAACCGAGGCAATATGCCAGAGCTGACTGTATCTCCTTCCTTCACCGACATGATAGAAACCTACAAAAAGCACAAGGATCAGATGAGCCGGAAAGACAAGGAAGCCCTGCTCTATGCCAAGGAGAAAGTAGATAAGGCCCAAGGCTTTATCGAAGCCATCAAGCAGCGCCGACATACGCTCATCATCACCATGAAGGCTATCATCGACATCCAGAGGCAGTTCTTCCTGGATGGTGACGAGGCTGACCTCAAGCCGATGATTCTCAAGGATGTTGCAGAAAGAACGAAACTTGACATCAGTACCATTTCACGAGTAAGAATCGAGAAATATGTACAGACCAAATGGGGCATATTCCCACTCAAGTTCTTCTTTACAGACAGCTATACCACCGAAGACGGCGAGGAACTGTCAACACGCAAGATCAAGATTGCCCTCCAGCACCTCATCGAAAACGAGGATAAGAAGAAACCTCTCAGCGATGATGCTATTTCCAAGGTCATGAAGGAAAAAGGATTCCCTATTGCACGACGCACCGTGGCTAAATACAGAGAGCAGTTGGGCATCCCGGTAGCACGATTGAGAAAATAAATTCAGGAAAATATACAAAAGGTTACATACAACATAGTTTGTTATGAAAGAGAAAAATATCATATTGGCGGCACGCATCATGAGCATGCTCTTCACCCCTTTCTACCTGCCTTTGGTAGGACTAGTGGCTCTGTTTCTGTTCAGCTATATGTCGCTGCTGCCATTGGCATATAAATTGCCGATGCTGCTCATGGTGTATATCTCCACCATCCTCATGCCCTCCCTGCTGATACACCTATACCGCAAGTTTCAGGGATGGACATCCAAGGAATTGGGCAGGAAAGAGCGCCGTGTCGTACCCTATCTGATATCAATCCTGTGCTATTTCGGCTGTTTCTTTCTGATGGAATACCGCAACACGCCGAGAGTTATCAGCATTATCCTGGTAGCGGCATTGGTGATACAGATGGTATGCGCACTCATCAATGTATGGTGGAAAATCTCCACCCACACGGCAGCCATCGGAGGAGTGGCAGGAGGACTGGTAGTCTATTCGATTGCCTTTTCCTTCAATCCTATCTGGTGGCTGGCATTCGTCATCCTGCTGGCAGGCATGGTGGGTACAGCCCGCATGATTCTCCGTCAGCATACGTTGGCGCAGGTGGTAGCCGGATTCCTCGTTGGAGTAGTGTGCGCTCTCTTTATTATATAAGTAAGGTGAGCATTCATTAGATGATAGAACAAAAAATCATTAATATTAAATATAAAAGCAAATGAAACCATTAGTTAGCATTATCATGGGCAGTACCAGTGACCTGCCTGTTATGGAAAAAGCATGTAAGTGGTTGAATGACAACCAGATTCCTTTTGAGGTAAATGCCCTCTCTGCTCACCGCACTCCAGATGCAGTAGCAGCATTTGCCAAAGGAGCTAAAGACCGTGGTGTGAAGGTTATCATCGCCGCTGCAGGTATGGCTGCTGCCCTTCCTGGCGTGATAGCAGCAGAAACACCGCTGCCAGTTATCGGTGTGCCTATCAAGGGTATGCTCGATGGTCTGGATGCCATGCTCAGTATCATTCAGATGCCTCCTGGCATTCCTATCGCCACAGTAGGTGTCAACGCAGCTCAGAACGCAGCTATCCTGGCTGCAGAGATGATTGCATTGGGAGACGAGGAAGTGGCAGAGAAGGTGCAGGCATGGAAGGCTGGTCTGGATGCAAAGATCGAGAAGGCCAACAAGGAACTGCATGAAATCAAATACGATTATAAATGTAACTAATATATCCTGATATGCCCCTTCCCTGGGGCATATCTCATCTTATACATTATGGTAGATTTATTCAATTATACCCGACGCGCTTCTTCTGTTGCCCATGTCGGAGAACTTGACTTAGGCGGTAACAATCCTATCCGCATCCAGTCGATGACCACTACCAATACCAATGATACCGAGGCTTGTGTACGTCAGGCAGAGGAAATCATCAAGGCTGGTGGCGAACTGGTGCGCTTTACCACCCAGGGCTCCCGCGAGGCTGAAAACATGAAGAATATCAATGCGGGAATCCGTGCCGATGGTTTCACCACTCCGCTCGTGGCTGACATCCACTTCAATCCGAATGTGGCTGATGTAGCTGCACTCTATTGCGAAAAGGTGCGTATCAACCCAGGCAACTACGTGGATCCTGCCCGCAAGTTTATCAAGCAGGAATATACCGACGAGGAATATGCCCACGAACTCCAGAAGATTGAGGAACGTTTCGTTCCTTTCCTCAATATCTGCAAGGAGAACCATACTGCTATCCGCATCGGCGTAAACCATGGTTCGCTCTCCGACCGCATCCGCAACCGCTATGGCGATACTCCGGAAGGCATCGTAGAGAGTTGCATGGAGTTTCTTCGCATCTGCAAGAAAGAGAATTTCCACGATGTGGTCATCAGTATCAAGTCATCCAATACCGTGGTGATGGTGCGCTCTATGCGTCTCTTAGTGGATGAGATGGAGAAGGAAGGAATGAACTACCCTCTTCACCTGGGCGTTACCGAAGCCGGCGAAGGTGAAGATGGAAGAATCAAGAGTGCCGTGGGCATCGGTGCGCTTCTGGCTGATGGCATCGGTGATACTGTGAGAGTAAGTCTGAGCGAGGAACCTGCGGCTGAGATTCCTGTAGCCCGCCATCTGGTGGATTATATCGGAAAGAAACAGGGTCAGCTGATGATTCCTGCTACGGCTTGTCCTTCTTTCGACTGGTTGCACCCTACTCGCCGGGAAACCGAGGCTGTGGGCAATATCGGTGGCACTCAGGTGCCTGTAGTCATCAGCAACCGTATCAATGGCGAGAGTACGATTTGTGAGAATAAGGATGCCCAACCCGACTATATTTATATAGGTGGAAAGATGCCTAAGCAGTTTGTGCCAGGACAGAGCTATATCGTAGATTACAATGTCTATGAGACCCTCAACTGCAAGCCAGAGACTACGGGTGCCAAACTCTATCCTATCTTCCCTCCTATGGCTATGCCGTTCATCGCCAGCATCAAGGCAGACATCAAGTTCCTCACGCTCCAGTTTGGTACTCCTGCCGAAGAATACATCGCTTGCTTGAAGAATCATCCGGAAGTGGTAGTCATCTGCGTCAGCAATCACCAGAACCGTTTGGGCGACCAGCGCGCATTGGTTCATGAGATGATGAATGCCGGCTTGAAGAACCCTGTTGTCTTTGCGCAGATGTACCAGCACAGCAAGGAAGAGAAGAGCGACTTCCAGTTGGAGGCTGCTGCCGACATGGGTGCGCTGATGATAGATGGTCTGACCGATGGTATCTGGTTGATGAACAATGGCGACATCCCTGCCCAGACCATTGATGAGACAGCTTTTGGAATACTTCAGGCAGCTCGTCTGCGTACCAGCAAGACCGAGTATATCAGTTGTCCTGGTTGCGGAAGAACCCTCTACGATCTCCGCGAAACCATTGCCAAGATCAAGGAGGCCACCAAGCACCTGAAGGGTCTGAAGATTGGTATCATGGGCTGCATCGTGAATGGTCCTGGCGAAATGGCAGATGCCGACTATGGTTATGTGGGCGCCGGTCCAAACAAGGTAAGCCTCTACCGCAAGCAGGTTTGCATAGAGAAGAATATCCCGCAAGAAGTGGCAGTAGAGCATCTGCTTGCCCTCATTGATGCAGATAAGAAATAAAGATGATATAAATCGAATTTACAAGCAGCCGTGTTCTAACACGGATTGTACTTCATAGATTAAAATTGAACTCTTGAAGTCCTCGGTGCGTGATGCATCGGGGACTTTTTTGTCATTATCTATCGTTTTATCCATTAGTTTTACCATATTTTAAGGCTTTTTACGCCCATCGTTACGCCCTTTCGAAATCGACATAACATGCTATATATCAGACAATTAGTATTTTAAAACTCACAAATTATCCATTAGTTTTACCTTATTTTAGGCTTTTTACGCCCATTGTTACGCCCTTTTTAAACATTTTACATATTTAGATTTCACCCTTTTCTTTGAGTGTTTCCATACCGAGACTAATAGCTCTTTGACGAATTTCATTTCGTAAGAGATATTCGTCGCCAAGCAGATACACCATCTTGTTTTTTTCTCCTATGGTTTTTATCATTTTTTCTTTTCTAAGTTGGTTTATGTAAGTACGGAATAGTTTTTCTGATATATGGTCACCAACCATTTTTAATATATCAGCTTTTTTGGCCTCACCATATTTCTGTAAGTATGGAGCTAACACTGCAAAAAATTGCTCTTTAGTCCAATCTACCAACATTGAATAATCTACTTCTTTACCTATCATTTCATAATAACGCCTTGACAAAGTATAGAACTGTCCACTTGTCTTTCCATGCTTTTCTATGCACTTCTTGTCCAACAACCTTTTGGCAATATCTTTATCAATGTCCTTGCGTTCACCATCTCGGATTTTACACAAAGCCATCATGTCGAACACCGTAAGCTTTTCATCATCCGCCAACCCTTGTTGAATATTTTGGACGAATGATGCAAATCCTATATCCTTAATCGTTGCATACAATACTGCAACAACTTGAAAATCATCAGAATATGAATAGTTAGGCTCAGCTTTTCCTTCTGCCAGAGTATTCAAGAAGATCTTATCTATTCCTTGACCAGAACGCTCCACAATACCCGTCTTAGCCAACACATCTGCTAACAAACGGTTTCGAGGTGTACTTGCTACAGTAAGAAGATTGTCCAAAGTAACACCATATGGGAAACCTCCAGCATTTATAACATCGATTCTTGCAGGGTAGAGCTTTATTACGATTTCGCTATTCTTTCGATAATCTCTATGAGCAAAAGCATTATTCGCCATTTCTCTGATTACCATTTCGTTAAAGTATGGTATATCAAAGATATAAGCACTTTCTTGGATAGGCATAAAATCATTATAGAGATTAATAGTCTCCCACAACTTATCTATCAGAATGAAGAATGGTTGTCCAAAGACAAAGCGACGATTAAACTCAATTTGGGGTTCTGTCTTGCGATATTCCAACATCACTTTAGCTTGTGGAAAGAAATGTTCAATAGAACTTTCCTTACCAACTAATAAGATAGCGGCATTGGTGATTTTACCATCACTGACAAGTTTCAAATCACTCAAAGCTTGCTCATCAGATAAGGACATAAATGAAGGATTGTTCTGTTTGCGAGCATACTTTTCCTTCATAATTTTAATGGCATTAACATCCAAGTCGTCCATTGTTGCTCCCAAACAATATTGCTCAGAGAAATCGGGTTCTTGTTCCTGGATAATAGTCAGAAACGTCTTGTCATCCATCGGCTTAAGTTCCTCACCAACTCGCATGAGTGCTACATCTTCATATTTATAGACTTTGCCAACAGGACGAGAAGGCACTTCTATGACCAATACTCGCTTATGATCTTCATCAAAGAGTTCATAAATGTCGGGACGAATACCCAAGTCACGGTAAATATCGCTTTCGAGTTGCCCCATGGCATTCTCCGCTTGTTGAGTTCCCATCACTTTATGAGGAAAATCATCATGCATACCTATAACCAAGCGACCACCTTTCTCATTACAAAGAGCCACGACATATCCTAAGATACACCGTCTCCTGTCTTTCGGCGTATCTTTGTGAGCACCATTATAAGATATGTTTCCTCGGTCTCCCCGCTTGAACTCTACGTGGTCTTCCGATTCACGCATATTCTGCAATTCCTTGATTGTAAATCTTCTCATATTTATAGCTCTTTTACAATTGTCTGTTTATATCTCTTTCATCAATCTCTCTGTCTCTTTCAAAGCATGAATGATGTGGAGGTAATGCTTAATCTCATCAAATGAAAGTGTACGTCCCTTTCTATCTTTCAGCCATTTCTGCGCAGGTTGATACCCACCAATATAAAACTCCCAAACTGATTCTGAGACATTGCCAAAGTATTGCTTATCGTTAATCCACACTTGTCCATCTTTCCATTCTTGAAAATCTACCTGTTGCGAACCTACTTCTGGGAATGTAGTCGTACACTTCCAACTTTGGGTGTTGTTCATCAGATGCAAATCTATCAGTTGCTGACCAATAGCCGTAAGCCTATTAAATTCTTTCGCTGTTTTTGGTAAAGGTATACGAGGAAAATCAACTTTCAAGAATTCCTTGTACCTTTCTCTATAGGATAGTGAGTGAAGAACTGCATAAATATAAGCGAGGATTTCCTCAGGAGTGGTCTCTTTTCCTACAGCATCATTGAACTTCTGCCATTCTTCTTTCTTCAAATTTGGATTTTTCTTTTCTTCTCCAAAATCTTTGGTGTAGAGATAGAGAGGAAAAACATTGGCATTGTCTTTGGAAGAAAGAATGGTTTTATCGGTTAAGCCAGCAGACATTAAAACCTTGAATAATCCATCAGAAGAGCTATTAACCTTGATAAGACAAAGTGCAATATTAGGCTTCTTCAAATTATTCATTACATTTGCTCTTGTAATTTGTTTTACATCATAATTTATCCATCTAATGTCAAACGGTCTATAGCTATACTGAAAATTATAATCAGATTTAAAAGACTGCAGAGACACCATTTCTTTGTCATGCCCAGTAGTTATTCCCATACTACCTAAAGAAAAAAGAGAACTTATACTCACTCCCTTTTCATACTCGTCCATCAGTCCAAAATCCTTTGGTACAAAAAAATACATAGGAGCTACAGGTTGCAACTCTTGATATTTCACTTCTGAGAAAGGAGTGTTAGTCAAGAAATCATATTTCTCCTCACGCTTACCATAAAGGTCATAATAATAAACCTTACCCAGTTCCGATGCTTTCTTCTCACCAGTCTTGATAAATAAGTTGATACTTACACCCTGTTGAATGTCAAATACATTTTCATCTGGCGAACCATTAGGACAGACTTCTTTCTTCTTATAGTTGCCATGCAGATTAATGGTGTATATTTTATCGAAAGTTGACAACAAATTCCAACGCATACCACGGAAAGTAGGATTGTCCAAGAAGCCATGAGGATTAATGAATCCTATAATTCCGCATTTATTGCGCTCCACATAGTTTTGCGCCAAACGGATAAACTTTACATAGTCATCGTTTATCCATTTAGGATTTCTTTCGTTCAACCTCATTTTCCCTCCTGGCTCTTTCTTATAATCTTCTAACAATCGCATTATCCATTCTCCCTTGTTCTGGCTTTCTCCAGAATAAGGTGGGTTACCTATCATAACCATGACAGGGCAATCACGCTTGATACGATTGGCTGCACTCGCCTCATCGCTGAGCCATTGCGCCCATAGTGTTCCTGTATCTGGATGAACTTCTTCAAGCGAATTGGTAAGGTATATTTTCAAACGTCTGCTATTTTCAGCATGATTAAAGCCAGTCTGCTGAAGTAACATATCCAGTTTCAAATGAGCGACAGCATAACTTGCCATTAAAAGTTCAAAACCATGAAGACGTGGAAGCAAGTGGTCGTTGACATATCCTTGCCACATTCCCCGCATTCCATTAAACTTATCGAAGATTTGATTTACTACTTCTGCCAAGAAAGTACCTGTACCTGTAGCAGGGTCAAGAATCTGTACACGGTGCATTTCCTGCTTGATGGTAGGTGAAGATGACTTCCCTTTGAATTTTTTTTCCCCTTTTTCATATTGTTCATTTACCACTTCATGCACAAACTTGGAATAATCGGCAAGTCCTTCGCTCAATTCAAAGTCACGCTGAAGAATCTCATCAACGGCACGTACAATAAATTGCACCACAGGTTGTGGTGTGTACCATACTCCCTTTAATTTTCGCAAAGAAGGATTATAAGCCTTAAGGAAATCTTCGTAGAAATGAATCATCGGATCACGATGAATTCCTTTTTGCGAATAATTCTTCATCACTTTCTGCACATCTGTGGCAAGGAACACGTTTATTAAATCATCAACTATCCATGCGATTCGCTCATCAAGGTCATAGCCCGCTATTTGCTGGAAGATATTACGGAGAAACGGATTGGTCTTTGGTATAAGATTAGCAGCTTCTTGACGTGAGAAGTTATCCGGAGTATTATCATGCAATCGAGCCGCAAACATTCCGTATGCAACTGTCTGGGCATAGATATCGGCAAAGCCCTGAGGCGTAAGGTCGTTAATCAGTACTTTACGAAAGGCATCAAGTTGCCCTTGTAACTGTTTGTTTTTTTCCGCAGATTTGCTGTCTTCTTCTGCAAGGCAGAAAGCATTATTAATAGTGGAAGCCAAAATACGTGCCTTAGCTGCCATTTGTATGGCTAATCGTTTTGCGGATGTTATCTTAGAAGGTTTCGTAGAGGCAATATGATTGACAAGTGCAATAAAGTCTTCCAAATTCTCTTTGCACAAAACAATATTGTCACCTTGAACTTCTGCAAGACGCACGTTCTTTACCCACTCGCCATTCTCGTAGAGATGAAAATCAAGATAGTCTGTAAAAATGATATGGTCGAGACTTTTCTTATAGCGAGTGAATTGCTCCTTGTTCTCTTTTCTTCCATCCAAGTCTCTGTCATCTATATCTTTAGCCTCAACATAAAACACAGGAGTATTCGTCTTTGAAGAAGAAATGATGAAATCTGGAGCGCCACATTCTATCCTCGCCGGTTCATTGGTAACAACAAAAGTTGGCAGCATTTCACCTAACAATTGTTGAAGCATTGGGCGATAAGAATGCTCATGAGCAATCCCAGTTCCGAACTGTTCGTTTATCTGTTTTATGTATTCTGCTATATTCATATTGTTTGTAACCTTTGATTTATCGAATTTCTTGTTCCCTGATTCTATCTATAAATTAAATCTTAGTGATTATGAAATTACTAACTGCAAAACCACTAATTATAAACTTTCAGGTAAAATTACTAATTTGCAAATATACAACATTTTGTTGAATATTAAAGTCTCAGCTCTTACAATTATAATATTTTATACTTTTTCTTGACTCCCCTTTCATTTTTCCCACGCTCCGCTTCACTCCTATGGAGAGTACGAAATAGAGTATCAGAGCAGCTATAAACATTATATATTCACCCACATCTAACGGGAAACGACAAGGGTCTATATGCCACAATAACAGGTGGCATATAGACCCTTGATAATATTGTAAAATTTTGAAGTCCTCGGTGCGAGATGCATCGGGGACTTTTTTGTGTACTTTTATTTATATCAGGGCTGCCTTTGAACAGAACATCCATGGGATTCTTATTTCTCCACCAGAACCTCCTTCTCTTCATAACGGTCGAAGCCGATGCTCATATCAGCACCATGCTCCCGGAAGATGGAGAGAAGGCGTTCCTGTATGTAAGGAGGAATGTCTATCTCGCCACTCCTTGCCTTATAAAACCTGCGACGGGTATAAGGCGTATGGGAATAGAAATAACGGGTTCTGCCCGATGGGATGGTATTGTAGATGCGCAGGAATCCCCTCGCCCATACTTGCTTTTCTACAACAAGATGATAGGGACACTTCTCGCCTTCACTCACCAGATGCTTCACATTGAGCACCTCAAAGGTGTCGGCATTGGCAAGTGCCTTAACATACTGCGCATAACGGGCGCAAGTGTTGCTACGTGTGCAGGATGCCATAGGGCAAACTACACAATGTGGAATATTCTTCATACTTTCTTTTATTTTTAAGTTATTTATAATTCATAGAAAAAGGCTCAGACAGAGAGGGTAAAGCTCAGAGATAGAATGCTGGAACTCAGAGATAGCTTTTTAACTGACTATGGCACATTTGTGCCCTGGCTGAGGGCACAAATGTGCCGTAGGCAAGTAAAATCATAACTCTGAGCTTTACAACTGAAAATAAGTCATTTCGCTCTCGGAAAACAGGGAGACCGGAATTTTGAAATCTGATACGACGTTTTGCCTTCACCCTTCACCTTTTCTTCTGAAATGCCGATAAACACTGGGGTTCCGAGGGTGAAGGGTAAAATTTAACCCTTCACCACCCTTCACCCACCTGTCACCTAATCAAGTAAGCGGCTCCGCGTTTATACCTTGCATAATTGAAAAAAGCAGTAATAGCTGATTGAATAATGCTGTTACTGCTTTTTCCATCTGTCAGGAAGCAAGTCTCTGTATTTTTCCAATGGAGTATTTGGTTGCCATTCTACGGTCTTTTCTATGACGTCGCTAATGTATTCGAACAGATTAATGCCATTCATTTTGCATGAGATGGCGATAGAATATAGGATAGCTCCTCGTCTTGCCCCTTCGTGCGAACCAAAGAATAATGAGTTTCTTCTCGACAGCGATATGTACCTCTGGATTCTCTCAATATAATTGTTGTCGAGAGCAGTATCACCTCTTTTAAAAATGTCACAAATGGCATTATACTCGTTAAGGGCATAGCCGACGGCTTGCGCCAAGGGCGATTTGGGCAGCAAATCCTTCCTGGAAGATAATTCCTCCAGTTTCTCTAATAAATCCTGCAAAATGTCCGGTGCGTATGATTGCCGATAAGCCAGATGTTTCTCTATTGTCCATCCATTTACGCCAACCTTATGCTTTTTGTCTTCTTGATAAAATCTGTTGATGATGCCTGCTACTTCCTGTGCATCCTTGTCGTTCTTGCCACAGTCGATGAAGTTTCTCTTGACATGCTGCAGACAGGCAATTCTCATAATGTCCGGATAAGCATCCGACTCCAGCTTCCGGTAAGGAGCATATGCATCACTCTGTACTGTACCTTTATAATCCGAGAACACATCAAGTATGATCTGCTCAGAACGTGATCCAGCCTCATATACGAAGAACACAAGTCCCAGTTTAGGTGCGCTTACCGCCCACAGGTAACCTTTCTTCGAGCCATTGTCTGTAGGCTTTACCCTCGTCAGCAGTACTTTATGATAAGTTTCATCTGCCGTAACATAATCCTGCTGTAACACCTTTTGGCAGATGGCTCTATAGATATTTTCCAGTACGTCTGCGCTTCTGGCAATCAGCTTGTTTGCCGTGGCTTTCCTTAGTGTGAACCCACTGTCGGCAAAGTATTTGACGATTCGCTCCACCGGCATGGAATAGATATACCGCAACTGCAGTAGACCTGCTGCAAAAGAAGATGTATAGGATGAGTTTAGCAGCAATGCTGGTGGGGTCTTTCCTGGATACAGGACATTTCCATCCGTATAAGTGTTGATGTGATATACGGTCTTGATGAACTTGATGGGCTCCATGCTGTAACGCACACAGGTGCGGGTGCCATAGATGCGCAGCGTCTTCAAAAGTTCCGCATCCATGTCTGGATTAACCGTAACATGTTTCTCCTCCATCTCATAATGCATGTCACGCTTGGCCCCATTGTTTTTGCGCTCCTTTCTCTTTTCCGCCTGCTCTTTTTTCTTCCTGTCAAATTCTTCCTGAGTCATTGAGTCTTGCAGACACTTCTCCTGACGTTCGGACTTTTTGCCGGAAACGAGCTTGCCGAGCGCCCTGTTCTGACGATTCGCTTTGTCTATGGCGATTCCTTTCTGGACGAGTTGCTCTTCTAATGACTTTATACGTTCAATGAGTTCACCGACCTGTATGGTCAGCGAACTCACAGTATCGTTAGCAAGCTGAAGTTGCTCCTTCAAAAGTACTATGATTTCGTCCTTTGTCATAGTGCAAAGGTACGAAAAAATATTGAGACATGCAAGTATTATTGGATATTAATTTTATCTATTTTATTGATATACAGCACGTTATTGGCATTATAATACAGCTATAAGTTAAGCCTCTTTCTAAATCTCATACTTTTAAGGCAAATTCCGCTCATGATGGCAGACAGAGTCTTGTGCGGCATTTTGCATTGCTTGTTCTTAGGGTCAAAGAATGGCAATTTAAAGGTTCCTCGTTCCAGTCGCTTGTGATATAGCAAGAAACCATCGCCGTCCCATTTTAGCAGTTTAACCTGCTGGCGATTCTTGGAGAAGAAGATGAAGACAGCACCGCCAAGTGGTGGCAGCTCCATCTCCGTCCTTACTATCTGATACAAGCCATTAATACCCGTGTTCATTCGAACGTATCGCTGGCAGACATAGTATTGGGTGTTCTCATTTAATCCAAACATACCGCATCCTCCTTCTCATAAAGTTTCATTAACGCCATAACAGACTTGGCGCATCCTTTTTTGATCGACACAACGGTTCCATTGGGAAAGGTTATGTTTATGCCTTGAAGAAGATCCTCCATAGGAAGATCTATAGTTGGAGACTCCATAGGCACGAACATCACGCCGGTATTTGCAGTAGAGGCTTCTGCTCTTTCCTTACGGGCTGCCTCCTGAACTTCGCGGATTTCATGCTTGGCACGCAGGACAGAATATCCCTTCTCGGACATCCAATTTTGCATGGTACGGTGATTTACATGCCTTTCCTTCAAGAAAGGAGTCAGGTGAGCCTTTGGATTTCGATTCAAATAGATTAAGAAGGAATTCCAAGCCTTCTCAAAACGTTCGTTTGTTGTCATAATTCATGCAATTAAAAAATTATGGTGCAAAGGTACGAACAAACGAGAAAGCTACAATGGTATAAACGCGGAGCCGCTTACCTAATCAAGCAGCAGAAACAAGCAGATAAGCCTGCCCCCTCTTAGTATGCTTATTGGAGCATCCCATCAGTCTGAGCGTCTGGCCAATTTTCACTTTCAGACTCATGCTTGGCAGCAACATAGGATACTGCTCATGGAGCACATTATACACCTCTGAACAATTCATCCACTTCGCCTTCTCTTCTTCCCCCGGCACTCGGAAACAAGTCTTGAGCATCGTCTCCAAATCATCGGTTTTGAAGAAAGCTAAATTACGTTCCTGCAAGCGAATCACCTCCTCATTGGAGAACCAATAAGGTATCTTCTTATCCCTCAATTCATACATTACTTGCGCATAGAGCTGGTCGTAATAGACGACCGAGGCGTTGTCTATATGATAACCAGAAGGGATGTGAATACAGATGAATCGACGACTTCCCGTTGGGTCGCAGAGCGGATGCTCATCATTGGTGGTGGCCAGGAAGGAAGCATAGCGGGGACGATCTGCCTGCGCCTTGCCGAAGATAGGACGTCCGTTCACCTTTACCTTGGAGAGGGTCTGTTTCAGCTTGCCCTGCTGGTTAGGTCCCATGTTGGCAAACTCGTCTATATTGACATAGAGGTTGTGAGTGAGCGCCATCTCTGCATCAAACTTATTGCCGAAGTTGATGTGGTCGAGGAAATACTGGCGCAGGTGCTCAGGCAAGAGACGATTGGCAAAGGTACTCTTTCCGCAACCCTGTGAACCAATCAATACAGGCACCACCTCGTTGCCATGCAGCGTATCCATCTGCAGCCAATGAGCCACCGCAGAACGGAGCCAGATGGCGCACCATGACAGTTGTTCACTTGTCTGTCCCGGTATTCTGCTGAACAGTTCGGCAACATGGTTCTTGCCGTCCCATTTGGGCAATCCCATGAGATAAGCTCGGATAGGATCAAAGTCAGGAACGACATCAGAGCAGATGTATTCCTCGATGTCCTGTCGGGGCGACTTCTTGCCTCCCACTCCCATTTTTTTGGCAGCTCTAACAATGGAGTTGACCTTCTCCTTGGTCATCACCTCCCATTTCAGATTGCTATTCTGAAGAGTGGTCTCTTCTTTCTCATCAACAGAAGAAGCCTCATCATCAGAAGATACCGCAACATCAGAAGAAGCCTCCTCATCAGGAGAATCCCCTTCTATGTCCTTCAGAACAGCCATTTCCGTCTTTCCGCTAAGCAAATTACGACGGAAGGCATAATGCTCTTCCATAAAACTCTCTACCATATAGATAGAAGATCCGCTACCTGTCATCAATAATGACATCTCATTTAGTTGTTTGTTCATAATTTATTTTTTATATTAATGATTAATTAATTAGCTATTGTCATATCATTCTGCAAGCCTCGCCTTCCAACTTGCTCCTTTTTTAAAGATGAAGGGCGGTGAAGGGTGGTGAAGGGTGGTGAAGGGTGATTTTGAGTAATTTATCACGTAACATCCTATCACACAACAACTTACAAGCAACGGGTGAAGGGTGAAGGGATTTTGCCACATCGCAGTACGATTTCTTATCGACAATGCAAAGATACAAAACGGAAGCCCCCTTTTCCAACTTTTCCCTGCAACCCGGAAACACAGCAGGGAAAAACGGGGAAAAAATAAAGGGTAACGGGGAAAACAACAGGGAAAAATAAATTTTCCTTATACATTCATTGTTTTTCTCACTCTTTTTCTTTATCTTTGCAAAAAAATAGGAGATTCAGACATGGCAGACATCAACATCAGAAAATTACCAGCAGGCATCCAGTCATTCAAAACGATCAGAGAAGAAGGCTATGTCTATGTAGATAAGAGCGACATCGTTTGGTATTTAGCAAACTGTGGCAAACTGTTCAATTACTTGAGCCGCCCTCGTAGATTCGGCAAGTCTATCCTTGTCGATACACTACAGATGTACTTCGAAGGAAGAAAAGAACTCTTCGAGGGACTGAAAATCATGCAGTTGGAAAAAGAATGGAAGCAATATCCTGTTATTCGTCTTGACCTTAGCCGTGGCGGTGCGAATGCAGAAACTTTGCGCTCATACCTTGACTTACGTTTCAAGGAATATGAAAAGAAATATGCCATCACCCTCCCATCTACAGCCCATCTTGCCGACCGTTTTGACGCCATCATTACCACCGCATACAAACAAACAGGCTTGAAGGTTGCTATTCTTATTGATGAATATGACTCTCCCCTACAGCACTCATGGAAAACTCCTGAACACGAGAAATGCACAGAAGTTTACCGTGAGGTCTTTGCCATTTTGAAAGCCGATGACGAATACGAGCGACTGGTGTTCATCACAGGTATCACCAAGTTCACTCAGATTTCTCTATTCTCCGTTTTAAACAACCTGACCAACATCAGTTTCTTGCCTGAATACGCCGCCATCTGTGGTATCACTGAGGAGGAAATCGGCGAAAACTTCAAGCCAGAGTTGGAAAGAATGAACATTCGTAACAAGTGGACAGCACAAGAGACACATGACCACCTCAAAGAGTATTATGATGGTTATCACTTTAGCGAGGACAATATGGTTGACATTTACAATCCATACAGTCTGATAAATGCCTTGGAACAATCCAAAATCAGAAATTATTGGGCAGCATCGGGTGCAACCTCACTTCTCCTAAAGTTTGTTGACAACATGGAGCTACGCCTAAAGAGCTTCGAGAATTGCCGCATCATGCGAAATACCTTGGAATTATCAGATGTAACAGGAGGTGGTGCTTCCTTATTTCTATATCAGTCAGGCTATCTCACAATCAAGGACAGCGATGAGTTTGGCTATATTTTAGATTTCCCTAACGAAGAAGTGAAGCAAGCTCTCTATGAAATAGTGCTCCCTGCATTGACTCTGCGAGAAGAAAGCTACATCCAGTCCTTACAAGCTAATCTGTATGCCCAATTAGGCACAGGACAGATAGACGAAGCGATGAAGTCGCTAAAGGCACTCATCGCCGATGTACCTTATAGCAACAAGAAACTTGCCTCGATGAACATGGAGGAACGTTACCGCCTTATCATCAGCAGCATCCTCAATGCAATCGGCTTGAAAGTCGAAGTAGAAAAAATGATTGCTACAGGCAGAATCGATATGATTGTGCAAACCTCTCGTTACATATATGTCATCGAACTAAAATTAAGAAACAACGGTGGCAAGGACGCTGCCACCCAACAAATCCTCGACCGACAATACATGGAACCATTCAAGGCTGACAATCGTCAGATTATCGGATTGGGAATAGAACTCGACGAAAATGGAAAAGGTCTCTTGGATTGGAAGAGAGTGGAATAAGAATGGTTCTCTCTCCGAGTCTTTTTTATTATGACTTATTTTTCGCAAAAATTTAAAAATAAAAGGCTGCATTCTCAATTAAAATGCAGCCTCTTATTTATCGTACAATAACCTTTCTGCCTTGATGAATATACACACCTGGCATACTTGGCTTATCCGACAGTTTGACACCTTGCAAGGTGTACCATGCGGCCTTGTCACATAACTGCTCGATATGAGATATATCGGTGACTCCCTCTTCAACTGTGAGTGTACCAGCTATGTAGCTCTTTACCTCATAATTATCAGCTTCTACACCATACACGGTAATAGGATATTCGCCAGGAGCACTTTCCGCCGTTGCCGTTGTCTCAAAAACAGGTTGCTTAATCAAAACAGACTCATCCTCACCATTCTTAAAACCAGTGTAGCTTGCCTTGAACGTAGGCATGGCATCACCTTGCTTCTTAGTGTAGTTACCTACAGAGATAGTCAATGGAGCTTTCGTGATGGTAAGTGAGCCACTTTCAAAGAGCACATCTTCATTCTTAATAGTTCCTTTTCTTACCTCGATGGTATATGTTCCAACCTGCGATGTTGCATTAACCGTGCAAAGCAATTCTGGAACACCTTCTAAAGAAGAACCGCCCAAATCCAATTCAAATACAGGATTCTCATCACCATAGACACGACTATAACTTTTGGCACGAACAATCACAACGCCACCATCCCAAGGATATATAGAAGAATATTTTGAACCGATGGCATCTATATACTCTTGCAAATATGGACGAGGTACATAAAAGGAACAATCAGTTGGAGCATTGCAATATGTCGTTAAGTATTTTGGTAATTTGCCTTTGAAATAAACCGATTTTAGGAGATTACATTGCCAAAATATAAGACCTCCCATTTCTTCTACAGAAGAGGGGATGATTATACTTTCCAAACTTGAACATCCTAAAAAACATCCTCCAGCCAACAATGTAACCGAAGAAGGGATTTCTATATTCTTCAAACCCGAACAACCCCAAAAACAATTAGTACTTAACGATGTAATTGAAGAAGGAATAACAACCTTTTCCAAATATGAGCACTGCATAAAACAACCTATGCCCAAGGAAGTAACAGAAGAAGGTATATCAATACTTTCCAATTTAGAACATCCGTAAAAACAATACTCCCCAAAAGATGTTACAGAAGAGGGAATCTCTACGCTTTCCAAACTTGAACAAAACTGAAAACAGTCTGTGCTTAGTGAAGTAATCGAAGATGGAATCTTTACACTTTTCAATCCAGTAAGATAAAAACAACCTTCTCCCAACGATGTCACCGATGAAGGTATTTCGATAGAAGTCAAATTAGTACAATCATAAAAGCATCTTTCACCAAGAGATACGACTGTAGAAGGTATTTCTACCTTTTGTAAATCATAACTATTTTCAAAACAAGAATTGCCTAATCTCGTAACTGATGTTGGAATTTTTACACTAAGCAAAGAAGAACTGCCAAAAAAGCTATTATCATCAAGTGCTACGACTGAATAGTTCTTTCCATCTCTTGCTATAATCTTTTCAGGTATGACAAGACTCCCCTTATAACTATATCTTTTATTCTCTACCACTCTTGCTTCACCATTTTGGGAATCCACCAAGAAGCGAACCCCATCTATGTTTTCAGACCAAACTGAAACATCTTGTGTTTGTCCATTAGGGTTCCATGTAAAAATATAAGGGAAAATCGACTTCAACGTATTTTGAAATTCAGAATAATATTCTTGCGAAACATACAGCCAACACGTTCTTGGAACTTGAATTTCCTTCAGACCTTCAGGTACTTTTCCCTTAAAGAAGAGGCTTTCCAAACTCTCACACTGATACAAAGAATATTCATCAAAAGTCGTAAGTGTTGAAGGAAATACAATTTTTCTCAAATTACGACAGCCACAGAAACAATGTTCTGGCAATGATGTAACAGAATTAGGAATTTCCACTTCTGTCAACCCCTCACACCCCTCAAAACAATCAGTTCCCAAACTAGTAACAGATCCTGGAATCGTTATATCATTTAACTTTCTACAGAACTGAAAACAACCATCGCTTAAGTATGTTACAGATTGAGGAAGAGACACTTTTTCTAAATTGTCACACCAAGAAAAGCTATCTTTTCCTAATTTTGCGACAGAAGATGGAATGGCTATTTCTTTCAAGTTGTAACAAGACTTGAAACATTCATCCCCTATAGATTTCACCGTACTCGGGATAATTACACTTTTTATCCCACAATTCTCAAAGCACTTCTCTCCCAAAGCTACAACAGTGTAAGTTGCTCCATTCTTAGCCTTTACTTTCTCTGGAATGAAGATATCTCCCTTGTATTCATCATCCTCATTGGCAATCAAAGTTGCCGTTTTCGCTTCTGTATCTATCGAATACAAAAGTCCTCCTATGTTCTCAGTGCTCGTTTGAGCATAAGCAAACACTCCACACAGTAAGAATGTTATTAAAAATACAACTTTTTTCATTATTTTTTAGTTTTTATTTGTTCCACATTGCATTCTACTTTTTATTAACAGAATGAATACGGCAGCAAATATAACCATTTTTTTTGAAACTACCAAGTTCATAATGGTTCATAAGGTGAAAAAAGTTGTTTCAATCAAAATGAAAACAAGGTGCAGGATTATCAACAGCGGGACAAATGATCTCTATAGCATTCTCTCTTGTTTCCAATTTGTTACTTTTAACCTAATTATATTTTAAAAAGGTACTGTTTCTGGATTCCGGATTATTGTTGTCGGTACTTCAACTGGACGGCGGCTTGTCCCAGCATCTCATCGAACTGATAATGGCTGGCACTCCACAGGAACTTGTCAATAAAGGCGGACTCACCGAGATGGTGGCAGGACTGGAGATACTGCGCTACAAGCCTTGCATCCAGCGCCAGAAGATGTTTTACTGGGAGAAGAAAGGCAACAGTGTGGCTGAAATCGACTATCTTGAAATCCATGACATGCAGATTATGCCTATTGAAATAAAATCGGGAACGCAAGGTGGAATGAAGAGCTTATGGAGGTTTCTGCGTGAGAAGCATCTCACCCGGGCATTCCGCTGCTCGCTGGAAAACTTTGGTAAACTGGAATATATAGACAAGGAGGACAACGATGCTGTCCGTACTGTCCAGATATTGCCACTGTATGCCTTGTCCCGCATTTGCAGAAAGTGAGAGCACACTCTCTTAAATGAAGAGTGAAGAATGGGAGTTACCATTCTTTAGTGAAAAGTGAAAAATCGCGCGAACTGTACGGTTGAAAATGCCCAATACACCCTGCAAGGGCAGAAGCTCTTAGCCCAGGGCATCGCCCTGGGTATTACGATGAATGATACCAACGCCCTGTAAGGGCAGCTTTAATATTCCTTTATTTTTATAGTTGCCCTTACAACAAATCTAATGTATATTTGCAGTATAATTCAGTGAAGTCGGAGCCTTGCAATCCTATCCGTGAATGATGGAATGATAGAAAGGAGATAATGATAGAAAAGACATTGGCAGAGATACAGCGTATCTTGGGGATTGAGGTGAATGTGGACGAAGTGTAAAATGTGGGACGCTGTCCCACAAATCTAAAAGATTAGCATGGAGAATAAAGAGTTGACAAACATAAATGATGCAGCCTACCAGAAGTTGATAGACAACATAACCACGCTATGGAGTGAATCAAAAGCCAAAGCTATTACAGCGGTCAATACAGAATTGCTTGATGCCAACTGGCAGACAGGAAAGTATATTGTTGAATATGAGCAGGGAGGAAAGCAAAAAGCAGAATATGGAAAGAAGTTGATTATAAACCTTTCCAAAGATTTAACAGCAAGGAACGGTAAGGGCTTTAGCAGGTCTAACCTTATTTATATGCGTAAGTTTTATCTTACTTTCCCAAAAAGTGAGACAGTGTCTCACCAATTGACATGGAGCCACTATTTTGAATTGTTGAAGACCACATGGAGCAGTTCCTTTTGGAAATGGGACGTGGTTTTGCATTTGTGGGCAGACAATACTCCATGCAGATAGGAAGCCGACAGTTCAAGGTGGATTTGGTGTTCTACCATTGTATTTTGAAATGCTATGTGCTGATTGACCTAAAGCGAGCAGAGATAAAACATGGTGACATCGGGCAGATGAATCTCTATCTGAACTATTTTAAGACAGAAGTATGTCAACCTGACGACAATCCGAGAGTGTAAAATAAACTGTGTCAGGCTATAATAAAAATAGTTTAACACAGTTTATTTTACACTCTCTACATTCATTACAAATTACCCTAATCCGTGTCGAGCACAACTTCTAATCATTAATTTCTGAACGAGCGTTCTCTTTTTTCTTTTTATTTCGTTCTATTTCAGCTTTCCTCTGTTCATAACTCAGCTCTGGTCTATAGTTTGGATCGTTTTCCAGTTTCCAAATCTCATCGCTAGCAACATCCATGATCTTTTGATTACTATAGACATTAGCGGC
The DNA here is from genome assembly GCF_019249725.2 of Segatella hominis. NCBI lineage: Bacteria > Pseudomonadati > Bacteroidota > Bacteroidia > Bacteroidales > Prevotellaceae > Segatella > Segatella hominis. The sequence goes on along the minus strand of NZ_CP137559.1, from coordinate 2,959,063 downwards.
TTTTCTTCTTGCTTTTGTGACTTTAGGGTCAGAATACACCCTACTACGCTTCGACCTTTCTTCTTCAAAAGCACTTTGTTCATAGGCAATATCAGGATTTCCCAATAACTCAGCCTTCCTTGCGAGTAAGTTCGCTATCTGCTGTTGAATTTCTTTTTGTCGCCGAGCAATAGCCAATTCTTTGTCAAACTGACGTTTTTGTCCTTGCACGGAACGAGAAGTAGTTGTCCTAGTTGCCATACCAGCCCTATAAACTCCAGTATGTCCATTAACCTTGGCAACTTTCACACGTCTTCCATTTGCACCAGTGACAGTATTGCCCATCTTACCCACTTCTTTACGTAGTTCAGCTCGCTTCTCGGAACGTGACATGCCCGTAGTATAATCATATCCTTTCATTACTCCTGTAATCTGTTTCTGCTTTTCCAAAGTTTCATCCTCTCGACGTAACGCAGCAATCTGTCGATCTATTTCTTCTACCGACTTAGAATCTACATTTACTTGGGTTGCAGAAGGTAATGACATGTCAGCCCCCACGACTTCTCCTTGGCTTTCTCTTTTTCCACTACGAGTTTGGCTCATATAATTACTAACCTTTCCTTGTGTAAGATTAGTCACATCAGCTGTAAATCCCAAGGCATCACCCACCTTACCAGTTTTGTCTAACAAGCCAGTTTCTGCCAAAGCATCAGTTGTACCAACTACAACTTCTCCTATACCTGAGGCAATAGAACCCAAGGCTTTCCAAAAAGACTTACCACTTTTCTTCTTTTTCTCCTTCTTTGGTTTTGCCAAAGAAGGAGTAGGAACTTCATAATCAGAAGCTGCCAACACTTGCGATTCCTTCACTGGTTGTGTTTCTTGTTCAGAAACGATAGCTGGGGAAGCTGATGATTCCACTACACATTCTGACACTGGAATAACCAGCTTCAAGCCAACATAGCATACTTTATGCCCAGGATTCGCTTTTATCAACTCATCTTCCGTAATGCCATATTTCTTAGCGATGAAAGCGTAAGTTTCACCTCGTTGCACAACATGGCGTTGTGTTGTTTGAGCAAAGCTGTTACAACAGAAGCCAAACAACATCATCAACGACACACAGCCTAAAAATATTCTTTTCATAGACTTGAGCATTTTAGTATTCAACAACCAAATAATTTGAGACACTCCAGAATTTAGCAGGATCCAGAATAACAAGAGTCGTTGTCTTATCTTCATTCTTCTGCAACTTATAAGAAGATGCAGGCATCTGGGATAAGATCTTCGGATTTCCACTGTTGAGTTTAACTTCATGGAAAGAACGAATATCAACTTTGCGGAATGAGTCTGGATTGAAATTAGCGACATTCAACTTCTTTTTAGAGAATAATCCCGAACCAGACAATATACCTGCCTTTTGAAGTTCCTTTTTGGTTCCAAAACGCACGTAACATTCGTTCATCATGTCAGATTGAGTCTCTAAAGCTTTCTCCAACTCATTACCTTTATCATTGAGAGCTACCACATTCTCATTCAGAGTTGATATGTGTGATTTCATCTTAGCGATGCTTACATTCTTATTGTCCAAATCGGCACGAAGTTGAAAAATCATCTTATCCTTTTCTGCTATCTGATTGTTTAAGGAGCGAATGATGCTTTTCAACTGTAAAGAACGAGCATCATTCTTGTTTTGAAGATTTTTCTCTAATTCTGAAATCTTCTGTTTTTGTCTATTCAACATTTCCTCAAAAACATGAAGGTTCTGTTTGATCTGTGCTTTTGAGGCAATCCCTGAAGGTATACCTTCTTTATTAGGAGTTTTCAGTATGCCATCTTCTTGGAGAGTAATACTATCCATACTAACCGACAACACATTGATAAAAGAGTTAAGGTCTGCTTGGTCCTTTTTGAGTCTATCATTTTCTATACGCAAAGAGTCTAGTTCATGGTCGGTACTTGTAGTATTTTTATCATGACTACAAGCACAAACTAGCAATAAGCTAATTGCTAGCAACAAAATGGGGGGGTAATTTTCTTCATAATCATCGCTTTTAAAAATAATAATTTTTGCAAATTTAGCAAAAAAATGACAAAACACAAAACAATAGTTCGTTAAAATTAGTGAAAAGTGAAAAGTGAAGAGTGAAAAATCGCGCTGACGCACTTGGGACTTCTTGCAAACAACAAGACAACTAAACAACAAGACAGTAAATAACTTATACGAGATTATTATAATCAATCATAGATATATTTCATCACTCCAAATTCCTGAAGACCCTTAAAAAGTATGAAAATACTGTACGAAAGCTCATTTTTGTACAGCATTTTTATTATTTATTCCAAAATAATTAGTTATCTTTGCACCTATATAATATTCATTCAAATCATGCAAGTCATTACCCATACAAAACAGGTAACAACAGGCTATTTATACAACCATGACAGATAAAGACGAACAACAATCACCGTTCAGCTATGAAGTTTTCGACCGACAACTGAACACCTTTTATATGATGTGCCAGGTTCTCATGCAAGGCTGGGAAGACTACAGTACCCAGGAGATGAACTTTGACATCCGCTCTCTATGCACCAAGGCTTCAAGGCTCTGCTACATGGCAGACCAGGATTTCGCTTTGCAGCACAACGACCTGACCCACCAGCGCAAGTTCATCAATCAGACCCATATCGACAACATCAGCCAGATCGTCATCAATGAGATGAGCCCTTTCTTAAAAAAAATAATAGAAAATTATCAGGCCACCAAAATACTGGAAGGTCATAAGAGCGGCATGTTTTCTGCACAGATGAGCATCCTGTTTCCCAAACTGCATGAACTGCTCATAGAGGATGGCATGTCGGAAAACTCCATTGCCAATTTCTTAACAGACATCAATATCGTGGAAAAAACTTTTCTCAAGAAAAACAAATTTGCGAAATATCCTGGAGTAAAACCCGAAGAAAGATTCTGGAATATCTTCCAACTATATGGCTACTCATGCTATCTGGTCTATCATTTCCGACGGGTAAACGATGTTTGCGGAAGATATATTACGGACGACGAGGCTGGACGACTCACCGAAATGGGGGTACAGAAATATACTACAGACCCGAAAGGCAAGATGGACATCGATCTGTATATCTCTACTCTGGAATATAATAACGACCGGCTGACACTCAACATAGACCAGATGCGCTCCGAACAGCGCAAACTGCAAAACGAAGTGCCTGACAGTCTGCTCCTGCCGTTCCTACACCATGTAAACGATGCCTACGAGATGGGAAAGGAAGTAAACCGGCTGACATTTACTGCAGAAGAATACATCAGCCTGCTCTCTGCTACTGCCAAATGGCAACTTCTGGAACAGCGAATTTACGAATGTCAGAATCCGAATGAAATAAAACCGCAGTTCGACAATGAGGTTTTTGTAACGGTACTCAACGGCAGACCGGTAAAAATGGAAGAATTGAGAAAAACGATTTCGCTGATGGTGAAATTAGTAAACAGGAAGAACCAATGGTTCTGCGTATGGAGCGTACTGAAGCATCACAATCTTTTGGGCAACTATTCTCATGAGGCTTTTGCCCGTCAGATGATGAGCAGCTACTGGTTTGGCGACGTAGAAGACTACAAGCGTTTTTCTGGCGACACCTTGCGTGAATACAAGCGTTACTTCTCCGACTACGACTACACGCAATGGGATAATGATGATTTTCTGGAGCAGAAGCAGCTGTTCGGCATGACCAAATGGTCGAACTCTCTCTGCCAGAAATTTCAGAAGCTATGCCAGGAGATGGAGCAAGCCATCGTGGGGTGGAAATACTTATAACCTCTTGATTTCCAAAATAATATTAAAGTTCACAAGTTTGTGGTCCACAAACTTGTGAACTTTATTTTTTTTGCGTACTTTTGCATCAGAAATCAAGAAGAAAGTGAATGAAGAATGTCTGCAAGACCGCATCAAGAAATCTCTAATTGACAAAGAGATTATCTACATCGAGAAGCAGGGTGTTTTTCTTGCCGATTGTGTCTTCGAACTTTGGTTTAAGAAGGAAATGATGTGATGCCTCATAAATCAGCAAATATCATTATTTTAGAGCAAAAACAGCCGATAGTGTGCGAAAGTTGATGTTTTTAAGCATGTTTTCGCACGTTATCGGCTGTTTTTCATAAAAAATGCCTATCTTTGCAGCATAACTAAAATAAGAAGATATGGCAGAAACTATCATCGGAAGACATCAAGAGAAAACCCTGCTGGAGAAATATTACAATTCTGGTAAAGCAGAGTTTATCGCCATGTATGGCAGGCGAAGAATAGGAAAGACATTTCTGATTCGCCAGTACTTCAAGAACCAATTTTCATTTGACATGACAGGTGTACTTGAAGGCAATAAAAACGAACAAATCACCGCTTTCCACATGGCACTCAAAACATACGGATATACAGGCAAGAAAAATACAACTTGGCTGGATGCCTTCTTTGCGCTTCGCCAACTTCTGGAACCCAAGTTACAGGACGGTAAGAGATGCGTGATATTTATTGATGAATTGCCATGCTTAGACACACCGAAAGCAGGCTTCGTTCATGCCTTAGGACATTTTTGGAATAGTTGGGCTAACTGGCAATCCCAAATTATGCTCATCGTCTGCGGCTCAGCCACCTCATGGATGGTTCGCAATATCATCGATAATCATGGAGGCTTACACGACCGGGTTACTCATGAGATGCCTCTCCATCCATTCACTTTAGCAGAAACAGAGGAATACTTCCAAAAGAATGGATTCAGGTGGAAACGCCTAAGCCTCTTACAAGTATATATGGCTATAGGTGGCGTACCTTATTATATGAGTCTCTTCTCACCAGAAGAAAGTCCTGCACTTGGCCTCGACAGACTATTCTTTAGTGCGAATGCAGAACTACAAAAAGAATATCGTCGCCTTTTCTATTCACTTTTTCGCAATGCTCAACCCTACCAAGACATTATCTCTGTTTTGGCGAAAAAGTCCTCCGGCATGACAAGAGAAGAGATAAGCAAGGCATTACACATCGATAACAATGGAAGACTGGGAAATATGCTCACAGACTTGGAATATTGTGACTTCATACGAAAATATAGTATTAGAGAAAAAAAGGTGAAAAGCAACTCTGCTCTATACCAGTTAGTTGATTTCTATACTATCTTTTATAATACATTTATCGCCAAAAACAGCTCCGATGAACATTACTGGAGCAGAAATGTTACATCCTCAGAAGTTAAGACTTGGTATGGTCTTGCTTTCGAGCGTGTTTGCCAAGCTCATATCTCACAGATAAAGAAAGCCTTAGGTATTGCAAGCGTCAAAACAGAATATTATTCCTGGAGAAGTAAGACTTTAGCTGACGGTGCACAAATTGACATCATTATTGACCGTGCCGACAACATGATAAATCTTTGTGAGGTAAAGTATAGTGAGCATGAGTATCAGTTGGACAAGGAGGAGTTTTTCAAGATTAATCATAGAATAGAAGCATTTGAAGAAGAAACACAAACCACGAGCACCATCCTTCCAACAATGATTACTACATTTGGACTCACCAAAGGAATGTATAGTGACCAAATCACGACAAAGTTGACATTAGATGATTTGTTCTAAGTCAAACATCTGGATTCATGTCTGAAAAGAAAGAATTTATATTATGACTTTTAAAGGGAATCTAAACGAAAATGAGGGTGTATCATATAAATCACTATGACACACCCTCTATATATTAAGAGAGAGATTCTATTACCTCCTTTCAATGTTAATTTATTTACCAGCTAAGCAATCCTCGATAGCCTGTTTGATTTTTTCACCTCGTAAATACTTACGATAAATATTGCCTTTCTTATCAAGCAAAATAAGGAAAGGAATACCATTAAATTGATAAGTATTCAAAACTTCCTTACCTGAATTTGGTGCCCATCCTTGTAGCCAAGGCATTTGTTCTTCTTTTAAAGCCTTAGTCCAAGCATCTTTCTTGGCATCAATAGACACACTTATGAACTGCACACCCTTATTTTTATACTCCTCATAGTATTTCTTTACATGAGGAATTTCCTTGCGACAAGGGCCACACCAACTTGCCCAAAAATCAATCAAAGTTATTTTGCCTTTTAACTTATCAAGATGAAGCGTTTTACCCTTTTCATTTTGGAAGGTAATATCAGGTGCAGGCATATCTTCTTTCACAAGGTTACGCAAAGCTTCCTGTTCGTCCGTCTGCTGTGTAAAGGCATACCCTCAGGCTTTACCGCTCAAAACATCACGGAAGATTTCCCATTAGGTAGTAAATCAAACATAGACCGCATCAAGAAATCTCTGATTGACAAAGAGATTATCTACATCGAGAAGCAGGGTGTTTTTCTTGCCGACTGTGTATTTGAACTCTGGTTTAAGAAGGAAATGATGTGATGCCTCATAAATCAGCAAATATCATTATTTTAGAGCAAAAACAGCCGATAGTGTGCGAAAGTTGATGTTTTTAAACATGTTTTCGCACGTTATCGGCTGTTTTTCATAAAAGTTACACGACCGGTTTACTCATGAGATGCCTCTCCATCCATTCACTTTAGCAGAAACAGAAGAATTGTGTACCAGTAAGCAGCCAGAAAGATTAAGTGTTCGCGCAGCTCTATAAAAGCCAAAAGCACGACCATCTTCTCAGATAGCCGTGCCAATAATATTTTTCAAAACCAGTTCGAAAGCATCGGATACAACATCCTTGCTTGCCTCGTCATCATGCAAGATGCGCAAGGCAAGGTAGTAGGCTTTAGAATAATGATTCCTAAATACTATCTCGAAACTATATTCGTCCATCAAAACTCAATGTTATACAACAAATACAGTCTTGCCCTATTTTTTGTTAGATAGAACAAGACTGTATTTTTTATATTTTCTCCTCTTCTTACTTCACAATAGAAGTAACAGGATTTCTCACGCCTTTCATACCAATGAGGAAGGCCTTGGCACTACCAAACTTCAGGAACATGTCCAGACGTACGGGTACATGATTTTCATCATCAGTAATGTAGAAATCGACGATGCGCTTATACTTGCCCTTCTCATACTCCTGATAAGCCAGACGCAAACAACGATACTTCACACCATTGTCGGCCTTGATGGTTTCTCTGCCCGCAAACTTAATCTGGGCAGGAGTACGGCCATCGCCATCCACAATCGGGAACTTGACTACATAACCCTTCTTCCAGTTGGCAGGATCGAAACTACGGGCACGGAGGAAGATGTTCAGCATGTCAAATACGCAATCATCATAGCTGACTTTCTTCCAGGAATGAGAACCGTCATTGCGCTGACGATGCATCTTGACATGACACTTGCCGCCAGAATAGCTGTAGAAATCCTCATCTACCGTATATCGCTTGCCCTCACGAGCTCCCTTGCGGAAATACATCGGAGACATATCGGTACCCGTATAGCTCAAAAGCGTATCACGAAGGACAAAGAAATCATCTACCTTGTGATTTCCTCTCGTCACCAATGAGGTGCGATAAGCGGGCTTGCCATGCCTGGTACTCTGCACAATAGACATGCTGGCCGTACCAGCCTTCACCCACACAAACTTCCAGTTGTAATACAAATTGTAAGTGAGAAACTCACCCGACTTGAAGGCTGTATTACGGAAAGTACACTGGGCAGACACTGTAGTGCTGACCATCAGCAGTAATACTGCTATCCACAATGACTTCATTCTTTTCATAGTTCATCATATTTTAGGAATGTATTGTATGCCAAGTTTCTTGGCACGCTCTACATTCTGGTTCTTTACTTTTTTCTCCTTGTCTGGCTTCTGCTTGGTGATGGCACCTGGCTTCTGGTGTGACAATGGTTTCTCCTTAGGATCCCAAGATTCCGTGACATCCCACTTCGCCTTACATTCGATAGCTCCAGGATAGTAATATACTTCTTCTGCCTGCTGGTCTTCATCATAACAGCCCGTATCCCACTTGCCGTTATTGTTGCGGTCCACTATCAGGCGCAAGTAATATTTCTGTGGCTTCAGATAATAAAATTCTGCCACACCATTGATGGCCTTCACTTCCTTGACTACCTGATCCTGACCATTGAGCAACTGTACAAGCAGCGGTTCGTCAGTCAAACTGGTGATATTGACCAGAAGAGTACCATACTCATCCAGCGAAGATACCTTGAATCCCTGTTTGATAGCCGTGGTAGCCAATCCGTAGATGTCTTCGAAAGCCGCAGAATCCACTTCCAGACTATATTCGATATTCGGACGCCATTCACCTCGCAACTCATATTCCCTCAACTTATTCGGAACCGGCTTAAACTCGAAAGGTGCCCGATACCAGAGCGTATCATGCTTGGCATAAAGATGAATGCCTGCCGTATCTGCCTTTGAGAGAGGCGTAGGGAACGTAAATCGGATGTTCTTATCGGGATCCAACTGGGATGAGACGCCCACCTGCACTTCCAATGGCTTGAGAGGCATGATGGAATCATAAGGCTCCCCTTTCTTCTTGAGTTTTTCCTGTTTCTTGGTCCAGTCTTCCAGTTCCTTATTGAGCTGTTTCTGTCGCTTGGCGTATGGAGTCTTTGCCAATATCTCCAATGTATCAAGCTTATCCACCAATACGCCGGTACTGTCGGTCATGCGATAAGCCAATTCCATCCGCAGCGTGTCCTGATTGACCAACGCAGTATCTTTCAACCAGTAAGTAAGGGTATCCTTCTTCTCTACTGCCTCCAGCAGGAAAGCATCTTTCTCATTGAAATTCAGACCCTTGATGGTAGGCAGGATGCTATCTCCATAACTGAAGAAGAGAGAGAAATTGTTGGGTTCCTTGCGCTCTGACTTCAGAAAATAGCGGTCGGTAAGCGTTTCGGTGAATGCTCTCAGCACAATATCGTCTGGATAGAAATGGGTGTAATCCACCTGGGCGATAGACTTGATATGAAGGGTATCAATCCAAGTGGTATCCTGTCTGACGTCCGGCTTGCAGGAAGGTACGATGATGTCATGAGAGAAAGCTAATTTCTCGCTTTTCTGATTGAACATATAGTTGCCATCCATATCCTGCAAGGCATAGATGCGATAAGAACCTGGTGCAATACCCTTCACTACGAAACGGCCACGGCTATCCGTACGGCTCACTCGGAGCATCGGCTTGGTCTTGAATGCAGAATCAGCCTGATCGCTATACAGACCCACCAAAATACCCTTGATCGGTTCCAGATTTTCAGCTTCAAGCACATATCCGGATACTTCCATGGTGTCGATAGCCTCGCCCGTAGAAAAACTATAGGTGAAGTTACCCATCGGATTGTTCTCATTGTTATCGCTGATAGCATCAGAGAAATCAATGGTATAAGTCGTATTCGGCTTCAGGGAATCGACCAGAGAGACGGTGATTTTCTTACCCGCAGCCTTGATTTCTGGAGCCTCCAACTGAGGTGGAGACACGATGACTTTCTCAGAAGGATTGTCGAGCTTGATAAACTCATCGAAGTAGATGCTTACTTTCTTGCTCTTCACCCCTACTCCGCCATCTGCCGGGTCGGCACCTATCACCTTAGGCGGGGTTTCATCATACCATCCTCCATCTGGCTGTCCCATCTTGGCACAGGAAACCAAAAGCAGAAAAGCAAGCAGATAGAGAGGCAAAAACAGAGTTTTTTCCTTCTGGCTGTTTCCAACTAAAAAATCTAATATCTTCTTCATTATTCTTACCTTTCTGCTAATTATTCTTATCCTTTAATATATCATAAACTTCCGGATGAAGCCATGATCTACTGATTCATCTGGAGCATCTCGTCGATATTCTTACGGCTGTTGCTCAGACGAGGTATCTTATGCTGTCCACCCAACTTGCCCTTGCTCTTGAGCCAGTCGTTGAAGAGATTAGGACGGGCCTTCACAATCTCCAGATGCTGGAGGGTAACATCGTGGAAGCGCTTTGCCTCATAATCACTGTTGATTTCCTGCAGATGCTGATCCAGCAATGTGGCAAACTCATCGAGACTTGCCGGTTCCTTAGAGAACTCTATCAGCCACTGATGACGGCACTTCGCATTACTGTCCATAAACACAGGTGCTGCCGTATATTCTGCCACCTGGGCTCCAGTCTTATCACAAGCATATTTCAGTCCCTTCTCGGCATTGTCCATAATCAGTTCTTCGCCAAAGGCATTGATGAAATACTTGGTACGACCCGTGATGACAAACTTATATGGATTCTTGCTGGTAAACATGACTGTATCACCGATGAGATAGCGCCACAATCCACAGGAAGTAGTAATAACCATCGCATAGTTCTTGCCTATCTCCACTCCCTGCAATGGCACTACGGTAGGATTGTCGGTACCAAATTCATCCATCGGGATAAATTCATAGAAGACATCATAATCCACCATGAGCGACATGGAAGGGTCTGACGGATCATCCTGCAAACCGAAGAATCCCTCGCTGGCATTATAGGTTTCCATATAATGCATGTTAGGAGAAGTGATGAGCTGCTCATACTGCTGGCGATAAGGAGTAAAAGCGATACCGCCATGGAAGAAGACCTCCAGATTAGGCCATACCTCCTCCAGATGCTTCTTACCGGAAAGTTCCATCACACGAACCAATACGCTGAGCATCCAACTTGGAACACCCGAGATATTGGTTACGTTCTTATTCATCGTTTCACGGGCAATGCGGTCGCGTTTCACCTCGAAATCGCTCAGAAGAGCTGTCTGCTTCTTTGGAACACGCACCAGATTGGCAAGTGGATTGATATTTTCGATGAGGATGGCACTCAGGTCTCCCACCAGACTTCCCTCTACATTATAATTAGGTGAATGGCTGCCGCCGAGAATCAGACTCTTGCCATCAAACAGTTTACTTTTCGGATTATTACGGAGATAATATGCCACAGCATCAAAGCCACCGGCATAGTGGATGCCATGCAATCCGTCTCGTGAAACAGGGATAAACTTACTCTTGTCATTGGTAGTACCAGACGACTTAGCATACCATTTCACGGTTCCAGGCCAGAGAACATCCTGCTCTCCGTGGCGCATACGGTCGATATCCCCTTTCAGTTCCTCATAGGAATTGACAGGTACATTTTTTGCGAATTTCTCGTAACTATCAGTCGTATTTAGTAGATGCTTAACGCCATATTCTGTATTTTTGCCCTTATTGATAAGGTGCATGAGTACTTTATGCTGCATATGTTCTGCATCATAAAGGTACTTCTCCAACTCCTTTTGGCGAGGTTTGAAGACGTTGCTTACTATACTTGTTAAACTCATATATGATATTAATATCTTTTGAGTTGCAAAATTAACCTAAACTTTTCATATAGAGAAAGTTTTTACTATTTTTAATATTAAATATATGACTTTAAAAAGAAAAGAAGAATGACTAAGGCTCAGAATTCGCATATTTTATTCGTAATATAGCTTATTTTTCTTCAAGTCAATATAAAAATTCCCCTTAAAGAACGAACCATTGATACTGCCAAAACTGTTTTTAATAGAGATATTTTTCATGATAGGAATAAAATGATTAGGAAAGTACTTAGTACCCATCTTTATCTTATCATATCTGATAGCTTTATAGCTATCCAAATAGTCATCATAAACATCTATGAGCTCACTTTAAAAAGGAACTCAGTATATTATATCTCCGCACTATTGTGAGTTTGATATAATTCCCTTTAGGTATAGGTATAATACCTTTCAACCTTTTCTTTTTTATTTTATCTATAATTTTAACTATTTTTCTTACAGAAAGAATATTATCAACTTCTTTATAACTGACAATTTCTACCATAATAGTCTTATAACTTTCATCTATATAGAAAGCAAAAAGTAAATTGCATTGATTTTCAGATAAGAGTTTTTTCTCATGCTGAGAGAGAAGCTTATTTACTGTATTTAAAACCTCATTACGGAATTTTATTTCATCAACCCTATTTCTAAAAGCAGAAAAGTCAACAGACTTTGGTTTTATTTTATTAGTAAGTTCCAAATCTTTCAACTTATAAAACTCACCTATATGATGATAAGAATATCGCTTATTCTTTACGATTTCTTTATTCAAACATTTTTTCTCCAGTTTATACTTTTCTGAAATAACTTCTGTTTGAGCAACACCTGTTAGTGGATAAACTAACATAAGTAGTAGTAATAACTTTTTTATTATTAAGTGTCTCATATACTTAACCATTATTATTGAATAATCTTCTTATCACCTATCTAAGTTTCAATTTGATAGTGCTCTGACTTTTTCAAGTGGACTCATACTTCTTTCCATAACATTTATATATTTCTGCACCAAAGATACATGTAATATAAAGCCTCGGATAAAATGGAAGCATTTTATCCGAGGCTTTATCAATATATTCTTCTTTCTGCCCTATTCCTCTGCAAATGCAGCGGCTTCGGCTGCAGCGATGATGTCCTCACGGCTCTGTATCTTAGGCTGTGCGGAAATATCGCTCAAATCAAATTCATCTTCTTCCTGTGAATCGGTTGTCTCGACAGTATTTACCTTCTTGACAACCCTATCCTCGAAAACCTCTTCCTTGAAGACATTCTCATGCTTCTCCGGTTCTTTAGTTTCCGTATTCTGAGAGATAATGAAGTCGTCCTTCACCTCAGTATCAGGAACATTCTCCACAGGTTCCTCTTCCATCTTGGTTCTGTTGGCCTTGGCAGAGAATACAGCATCTATAAACTGCGGTTCCTTGCGCAATCGCTCCAGGGTAAGCTTACAAGCAGCCTGCTGGCTTTCCTTCTTGGAATATCCAGTGCCCTTGTCACCCTCTATGCCTTCTATCGTCACCAGGAAAGTAAACATCGGATTTCCATTACCATCCTTCTTTTGGTCGCATAATACAAACTCAATGTTCACGCGGTTCTTCTGGCTCCATTCGATAAGCTTGCTCTTGAAGTTGACCTCCTTATAAGCCACCTTATCGATGTTGATAATTTTTGCCAGAATGCGCTGCTTCATGAATTTCATGCAGGCATCATAACCACGGTCCAAATAGATGGCACCCACCAAAGCTTCGAAAGCATTTCCTCCCATATAGCTGTTATGAGAAGAACTGTGTCCGTTAGATAAAACAAGTTGGTTGACTCCCATCTCCTGGGCTAATTTATTGAGCGTATCACGCTGCACCAATTTACTTCTTGTATTGGTAAGAAATCCCTCACGTTTTCCAGGGAAATGTTGATATACGATATCGCCCACAACAGCATCCAGCACGGCATCTCCCAAGAATTCCAATCGCTCATTGTTGACAGGCTTTCCCTTGGCATTACGGTGCATAATGCTCTTATGCATCAGCGCCATCTTATAATAACTGATATTGTGAGGATAGAAACCAAGAATCTGGTACAAAGAAAAATAAAGCTCTTTGTCCTTGCGGAAAGAGAGCTTTATTCTATCTATTAAATTATTCAGCATACTTCTTGAATACTACACAACAGTTGTGACCACCGAATCCGAATGTATTGCTCAATGCAGCACGAACCTCACGCTTCTGAGCTTTGTTGAAGGTGAAATTCAAGTTGTAGTCGAGCTCAGGATCATTATCACCCTCTTCGTGGTTGATAGTAGGAGGAACGATATCGTTCTTCACACTAAGAACACAAGCCATAGCCTCTACTGCACCAGCAGCACCGAGGAGGTGACCTGTCATTGACTTGGTAGAACTGATGTTGAGCTTGTAAGCAGCATCACCGAAGACAGCCTTGATAGCCTTAGCCTCTGAGATATCACCTACGTGAGTAGATGTACCGTGAACATTGATGTAATCAATATCCTCTGGCTTCAGATTGGCATCAGCAAGTGCACGCTCCATAACGAGCTTAGCACCAAGACCTTCTGGATGAGAAGCTGTGATGTGATAAGCATCAGCACTCTCGCCCTCACCCACCATCTCTGCATAAATCTTCGCACCACGAGCCTTAGCGTGCTCCAGTTCCTCGAGAATCAAGCAACCAGCACCCTCGCCCATGATAAATCCATCACGGCTTGCGCTGAATGGACGTGAAGCATGCTCAGGGTCATCATTACGTGTTGACAATGCGTGCATAGCATTGAAACCGCCTACACCACATGCACAGATAGCTGCCTCGGCACCACCGCTCACGATGATGTTTGCCTTGCCCAAACGAATCAGGTTGAAAGCATCAGCCAAAGCATTGCTTGAAGATGCACATGCAGATGTAGTAGTGTAGTTTGGTCCGTGGAATCCGAAGTGGATTGAAATCTGACCAGAAGCGATATCTGCAATCATCTTAGGGATGAAGAATGGATTGAACTTAGGACCGTTCTCCTCGTGAGTACCAAAGTACTTCACCTCATCCTCGAATGTCTTGATACCACCGATACCTACACCAAATACAACACCAACATTGTTTAAGTCTTCCTTCTCAAGATCGATATTAGCATCCTTTACACCCTGCATAGCTGCAATCATAGCCAACTGGGTATAACGGTCAAGCTTGCGAGCCTCCTTACGGTCAATCCAATCATTGATGTTCAGGTTTTTAACCTCGCAAGCAAACTTGGTCTTGAAAAGGGTTGTATCGAAATGAGTAATAGGTGCAGCACCGCTCTTACCAGCTAAAAGGCTCTCCCAAGTCTCCTCAGGAGTATTACCAACTGGAGTCACAGCACCGAGACCTGTTACAACAACTCTCTTTAATTCCATTTAGTATAAATTAGTTGCTAAATTACTTAGCGTTCTCCTCGATGTAAGAGATAGCGTCACCTACAGTAGCAATCTTCTCAGCCTTATCGTCTGGGATAGAGATAGAGAACTCCTTCTCGAACTCCATAATCAACTCTACTGTATCCAAAGAATCTGCACCGAGATCGTTTGTGAAGCTTGCCTCTGGCTTAACTTCTGCCTCATCAACACCGAGTTTATCAACGATAATTGCCTTTACTTTGCTTTCAATTTCTGACATAATTTTAACTTTTAAAATGTTTATAAATCGATTTCTAATTAAAAATTCGAGTGCAAAGGAACACTTTTTTTTTGATATAAGCAAACTTTTTAAGGAAAAAAGTGCATATCAGTGCACAAATACCCCTAATTTGTGCATGAAAATCTGCTTTTTTCTGATTTTTAGTTGGTTATTTGCAATATTTTAGTTACTTTTGTGCACAAGTTGAACTAATAATTAAAGCGATATGGCATTTACAGAAAAAGCAAATAAGATTTTCAATCAGGCTATTAACGATTATCACGTGAAAGATAACATTGATACTCCTATCAATAACCCTTTTGAAGAGGGTAGTATTGAGAACCGACTTTACTTGAAATGTTGGATAGATACCGTTCAGTGGCATTTCGAAGATATCATCCGCGATCCACAGATTGAACCTGCTGAAGCGCTGCTCTTGAAGCGCCGCATCGACAAGAGTAACCAGGATCGTACTGATCTCGTGGAACAAATCGACTCTTATTTCCGTGAAATCTATAAAGACGTGAAGGTACAGGATGATGCTCGCATCAATACGGAAAGTCCTGCATGGGCTGTTGACCGACTGAGTATCCTTGCCCTCAAAATCTATCACATGAAGGAGCAGGTGGAGCGCCCTGAGGCTTCTGCCGAGCATAAGGCTAAGTGCCAGGCTAAACTTGATGTACTCCTGGAGCAGCAGGTGGATTTGAGCACAGCTATCGACCAGCTTCTGGAAGATATCGAGGCTGGACGTAAGTACATGAAGGTGTATCGACAGATGAAGATGTACAACGACCCTTCTACAAACCCTGTACTTTACAACCAGAAATAGTCATTCTTTCAAAGACAACACAAATAAGCCTAACCGGAAAGAATATGAGATGAAAGTTTCTATGATGTTCTTTCTTCTCATATTCTTTCCTATACATTATTATATTATATATAGAAGTAAAAGAATGAAAACTGAGCATATCCTTGTCATCAGATTCTCAGCCATGGGAGATGTTGCCATGACTGTACCAGTAGTATATTCTTTGGCCAAACAATATCCTCACGTAAGAATCACCGTACTCAGTCGCCCCTTTGCCAGACCATTCTTCACAGATCTTGCACCAAACATAGGATTTATGGAGGCTGACATCAAAGGGGAATATAAAGGTATCAAAGGCTTGAATGCTCTCTACCGACGCCTCGTCGCTAAACAGTTTACGGCTATTGCCGACCTGCATAGTGTTCTCCGTTCGGATTACTTACGCATGAGATTCAATCTGGATAACTTTAAAGTTGCCCATATCGACAAGCATCGCAAGGGAAAGAGAAAACTCATAGCTGCCAACAACAAACAGTTTGTGCAGCAACCTACTTCTTTCCAAAACTATGCTGATGTCTTTGCACGCTTAGGTTATCCTGTAGATCTGGACTTCACTTCCATCTATGGAGAAGGAAAAGGGGATTTGACTTCTCTTCCTAAACAGATATTCACAGACCAGGAAGGAATTATCCACAAACCTGGGGAAAATGCGGCACCATGGATCGGTATCGCTCCTTTTGCTGCGCACAAGGGAAAGATTTATCCTACGGAAAAGATGGAAACAGTTATCCAGCAACTTATCCACAGTTATCCACAAGCCCGTTTATATCTTTTCGGAGGCGGAAAAGACGAAACTCCTATCATGAATGAGTGGGCTGGGAAATACCCACAAGTTATCAATGCTTCTGCACAACTCAGCGGTTTATCACAGGAACTCAACCTGATGAGCCACCTGGATGTCATGCTCAGCATGGATAGTGGAAATATGCACTTGGCTTCCTTGGTTCACACACCTGTAGTCAGCGTTTGGGGTGCTACACATCCTTATGCAGGCTTTATGGGATGGAATCAGAATATCCTCCATACCGTGCAAATCGACCTGCCTTGCCGTCCTTGCAGCATCTATGGCAACAAGCCTTGCATGAGAGGTGACTATGCCTGCTTGAACAATATTGAGCCAGAGATGATTGTAGAACGCATCAAAAAGTTGCTAAAGTAACTGATAAACTATAAAAATATATAGAGGATGTGCCATAAGTCACACACTCTACACCCTGTAAAGTCCCACAGATATTACAGAATTACACATGGTTTCAAATAGATCTGTGTAAATCAGTGAAATCTGTGGGACTATCTGTTTTTAGACTTCTCTCCGTTTTCCACAAATTCGTGGAAAAGTGTATGTATAACCATCTTAATAACTCTGTAATAACTTTGAGGAAATCCACACACACGGGTCTCGGACTTATGAAATGCGGATATCCACAGGGTTATTATTTAGTTTTTAGGAAGTTTTTCACGATTTTTGACCGAAAAAAGATATAAACTTATTAACTTTGCACCGAATTGGGGAAATGTTAATAAGTCATTTAAAACATTATGAGCCAACAAGAACGTAGGAGAATAAGTTTTTAATAAGTAGGGAAAAGACTTGGATAACTAAATATGCAAACTTTCTGAGCATTTTTTATCCACTTATCCACGGCATATCATAATCCCTATATTCTTTTCTTTTAAATTTAAAAATAGAAATATAATATTAATGTTATGGTGAAAAAAGAATGGATTGAAAAAGGATACGTTGACGAACCTGTTGACGAGACCTTGGATTTGAAAGCTGAAATCAGACAGCTTTGCAAAGAGAAGGATGCTATTATTCTGGCTCACTACTATACGGTGGGGGATATCCAGGATATCGCAGACTTTGTGGGCGACAGTTTGGCCTTGGCTCGCAAGGCTGCTGAAACGGATGCCAAGGTAATGGTGATGTGTGGTGTACACTTCATGGCTGAGACTTGCAAACTCCTGAGTCCTGACAAGACGGTTTTGTGTCCTGATCTGAATGCGGGTTGTTCACTTGCCGACAGCTGCAAGGCTGAGGATTTGAAAAAGTATAAGGAAGAGCATCCTGGATACAAGGTGGTAAGTTATGTGAATACGACTGCTGCCGTGAAAGCTCTGACCGATTGTGTGGTTACCAGCGGGAATGCCAAGAAGGTGATTGACAGCTTCCCACAGGACGAAAAAATCATCTTTGGACCAGATTATAACCTCGGCAACTATATCAACAGCGTGACGGGCAGAAATATGCTCCTCTGGAATGGTGGATGCCATGTGCATGAGAAATTCTCTGTTGAGGCCATCGTAAAGCTCAAGAAAGAGCATCCTGAGGCTGTGGTGATGGCTCACCTGGAGTGTAAGGCTCCGGTATTGGCTGTGGCTGATGTGAAGGGTTCTACGGCTACTATGCTCAATTATGCCAAGGAGCATCCTGAAATCAAGGAATATATCATCGCTACAGAGGCTGGTATTCTGCACGAACTGGAGCGCAACTGTCCGCAGGTAACATTCTATCCTGTTCCTCCTGAGGTAAGTGAAGGTGGAGTAGGGTGTAGCTGCAATGAGTGTGAATATATGAAGATGAATACACTCCAGAAGATTTATAACGCCTTGAAATATGGTTGGCCTACTGTAGAAGTGGAAGAAAATATTGCAAAAGAGGCTGTAAAGCCGATTGAGAAAATGCTTTCTTTATCATAAAATACGTGTAAATTCATATAGGATATTTGTAAAATTACAATAAAAAGGTGGATAAAAAGAGTAAAAAGGTGGTAAAAACTGTTTGAATTAGGTGTAAAATCAGATTTTGCCCTATAAAAATTGATATTTGCGACTGCTTACATGAAAAAGGCAGTATCTTTGCATCAGTTAAATCAAACAGACGTTGAGAAACGTTATCATCATCTTTTACTTATACAAAATATATTAGGAAAATTAAGCAAAAAAAATGAGCTCTCATCACTATGAGAGCTCATTTTTTTTTGCCGTTTCATTTTATTATCGTATCTTTGCAGCATCTTCTTCTATAGAAAGATAAAAATCAAATAATATAAACCATTAAAACGATTTTGTATGATGCGTACTAAATTTATCACTTCATTTATGTTGGCTCTTATATGCGGCTTGCCTTTGTCGGCAAAAGTATATACTATTACTTCACCCAACAAAAAACTGGTTGTCAATATCTCTGTGGATAAAGAGTTGAAATGGGATATCAAGAGTGGAAATTCCATTGTCATGCTCCCGTCTTCCATTGCCCTTCAAACGGACAAGGCGTGTTTGGGCAAAAACATGAAGGTAAGTAAGGCTTCTATATATAATAAGGTGGAAAATGTTGATAAGGCTGATGTTTGGGGAATCAAAGCGAATCGCCCTTATCAGGGGCTGAAACTTTCAGGCAATGGCTACGACGTAGAATTCCGGGTTTTCAATGATGCTGCTTCCTATCGTTTTGTCCCTAAAAAACTTATCAATAGAGTTATCAACGAAACTTCTGAATATCTTTTTGCTGGCAATCCTCAGACCTTTGTACCTTATGTGAATGATAATCGAGGAGGGGAGCGCTGGTGTTATTCCTTTGAATCTTATTATGACGAGGCACCTTTATCCAATATGTATCAGGATTCGCTTGCCATTACTCCATTGGCAGTTTGTTTGCCACAGGGAAAAAAGGCTGTAGTGATGGAAGCTGATGTGGAAAATTATCCAGGAATGTATCTTTTGAAGAAGAATACTGAGGGAAAATCGGCAAATGATGCAGAAAATGCTGGAGGATTGCAGGCTGCCTTTCCTCCTTATCCATTAAAAGAGGAGATAGGAGGTTATGCCCGTCTGAACTTGGTTCCTACTGAGCGTGCTCAGTATATCGCTGAAAAAGTGAATAAACTGCCTTGGCGTATTGTGCTTGTTACGGATGAGGATAAGCAACTGGTGGGTAATGATATTGCCAAAGTGCTCGGTCCTAAGTGCCGTATCAAGGATGCATCGTGGATAAAGCCGGGAAAAGTGGCTTGGGACTGGTGGAATAATACCAATATCACAGGTGTGGATTTCCGTGCTGGTATCAATACTGATACTTATAAGTACTTTGTGGATTTTGCTAAAAACAATCATCTGGAATATATCATCATCGATGAAGGATGGAGTGATCCTGAAGATTTGCTGATTTTTTCTGATAAGATGGATATGGCTGGCATCATCAATTATGCCAAGGAAAATGGAGTAGGTGTCATCCTCTGGTCTTCATGGCGTAATCTGGTACAGCGTGGACATGAGAAAATGGAGGAAATCATGAAGCATTATGGCGATATGGGCGTCAAGGGATTCAAGGTGGATTTCTTCGACCGGGATGATCAGAAAGCTATCAATTCCGTTTATGAAATCGCTGAATGTGCGGCAAAGCATCATCTTTTGCTCGACCTGCATGGTATGCGTCCTTTCGGTGTACAGTGTGCTTATCCTAACATTATCAACTTTGAGGGTGTAAAAGGTCTGGAAAACTCTAAGTGGGAGCCTCGTACTGCTGATGGTCCTCTGCATGATCAGCCTCGTTATGATGTGACGATTCCTTATCTTCGTGCACTTCCTGGTGCCTTCGATTATACTCCTGGTGCGATGGTGAATGCCGTCCGCTCTCAGTTCTTTGGCAATAATGATCATCCGATGAGTCAGGGTACGAGAGTTCATCAGATGGCGATGTACACCCTTTTTGATGCTCCATTGCAGATGCTTGCCGACAGTCCTACCAAGTATATGCAGAATCAGGAGTGTACAGACTTTATTGCGCAGATACCAACAGTTTATGATGAAGTTATTCCATTGTGTGGAAAACTCGGTGAATATGTGGCTGTGGCGAAGCGTAAAGGAAATAAATGGTATATTGCGGCGATGAACAATTGGCAGGAACGGGATATTATGATTGATTTGAGTCTTATTAAGAGTGCTGGTGATTTGGGTTTTGATCAAATTCCTGGATTCAAAGGTAAGGCCAATGTCTTCGCTGATGGTATCAATGCCGACCGTGAGGCTACTGATTATAAACATACTTATCAACAGATAAGTTCTGCCGATAAGCTTCAGATACATCTTGCTCCGGCTGGCGGTTGGACTGCTATTATAGAATAAACTGATATGAACTTATTGAAAAGATGTTTTATCTCTTATAGGAAAAGTCACCCTCCAGAAGTTCCTGCTATGCCCTTCAAGCGATCCCTCGGGGACCACGTGATGGGGAACCGGTGAACATGAGATGAGCAACCGTTGCTCACGAGGTGGGTAACAAGTGCCCAAACTAAGAACTATAATTTGGGTGTAGTTTCCTATATTTAGTTGACTACATAGTTCCTTATTCCTATTGTAAGTTGACAATTATTTTCTCTATTCCTAATTCTACTTGTCAATCTTCTATCTTATTCCTAGTTAGTATTTACATACTTCATTCTAGTTCCTAATAGAAGTAGACAAAGGACCCACCCCTAGGGGTGGATCGCGGTTTTTACAATTTTGCTGCAAAATTAATCATTTTTCCTGAACTGACAAGGATTTTATGTACTTTTCCCTATAACTTGTCCAATTTTTCTTTAAACTTCCCTTTTGTTTCGCAGCTTCCTTTGGTGTTAGCATCCCGATACTTCCATGAGGGCGTAACTCATTGTAAAAGTGTACTGCCCTTTCTAAAGCCTCTTCTACTTCCTGTAAAGAAGTAAAAGAAAGCCCCATGAATAACTCGTTCTTCAACGTGTTATTGACACGCTCTGCTACAGCATTATCCTTCGGATTGCCACATTCTGTCATGCTAGGTATGATACCGTATTCCCTTAGTAATTTGATGTATTCGTTACTAGCATATTGTACACCTCTATCGGAATGATGGATTGGTGTAATAATATCCTTATAACTTTCCATGCGCATTAAGGCCATGTTTAGGGCTTTCAAAGGGAACCTGGTGGAGAGTGACTCACCGACAGAATAGCCAATGATTTCTTTTGTGTAATAATCCGTAATCAAAGAAATGTAGCAGAAATGATAAGTGCCTTGTTCGGCATCATCCCAAATCTTCTGATATGTAATGTCGCTCACCCAAACTTCATTGGGTGATGATGGTATCAGTTCTTTTATCTTGTTGGGGTATGTGGGTAACCCATGACGAGAGTCCGTTGTACGAGGTTTTCGGTTGGAAGAACGCACTCCCAACTTGTACCTTGATATTATATCCTCGAAACGGCAATGTCCCATGGCGTTCTCTTCTCCAAACTCCTTGCAATACATCAGCCAGAGTTTACGACCGCCGATACCTGGATCTTGCTTTCTAATAGACTTAACATACTCTATTACAAACGATTCCTCTGCCAAGGCTGCAAGCATATTGTCTTCGTGCTGATAATACGCTTGACGAGTAAACCCAAACAGTTTACAGAGGCCAGAAACACTATAGTTTTTGTCCTCTGCACGAAGTTCCTTTACTGTTTGGGTCCAGATTTTTTTCGCACAGGAATCTTATAAAGACGCTCTGCAATATCAATCATCTTGTTATAGGCGGCAGCTGCCATCTTTGCCTCATGGAGTTCTTGCTCCATAGCTGCCAAGCGTTTCTTCAATTCAATGTTCTCCTGCGAGAGATTTTCTGGTGTTGCATTTTGCTTCATTTCTTCTACGATTTGTGGATTATTGGTTGCAAAGTTACCAAGAATTCTGTAAACTGAAGTACTGCTAATTGACATTTTTGCCATAATTTCTCTAACTGGTACATGATACTGATAATAACTGCGAGCTATGCTCAACGCTAAATCCATTTTGTCTTTGTCCATATTTGTTATTTTTAAGTTGATTTATACTGTGTCAACTTTTTCTAGGACAAGACAGGGCAATATTCTGTTATGTCAATTAGTTCGCCAAGGTGACTTTTCCTGATAGAAATCCTCGTATCTTTTAGCAACCTTGATATAGTCGTGATGCTTGCTGATGTATTCAATGCTTTGCCGCTTGAGCAAAGGAATGAGTTCTGGATGCAATACAAGATGTTCCAGTGCCTGATATACGCTTTCGTAATAGGGAAGCACATTGATAATAGGACGTAAATGTTCCTCGTGTATAATCTCGTAATTTTCAGGCTCACCACCACCGATGCAGATAATCCCCCTTGCCATGGCTTCCAGCGGATTCATACTTGGAGTATAACTGTAGAGCTGGTCGAGGATAGCATCGCTGCCATTCATCATTTCTACATATTCAGCAAATGGTACACCTTCCGCCACACGAAGTTCTACCTGATCGGGATATTTCTGAGCAATGGTCTGTGCAGCCTTGAGCATGATGTCTGTGCCTTTATATTCGCTTCTGCTTTTGCTGATACCGATGAATAGTTTTATCTTTTTAGGGATGTCATCAGAAATGTTGGAATATTGTGGATAAGTATGGATAGGAAAGGGGATAAATGTAGTTTTCTGTGGAAAACTTGGTTGATAACATGCCCAGTATTCATAGAGTCCAGTTACGATTCCATCACAATCTTCCGCTATCATCTTGTTGAGACGTTCCTTTTCCGTTCCAAGCCAGTCTTTTCTTTCTTTCAGCGCATCAGCATTGGTCCGTAATTCATCACCGATATTGAAGTCGCTGTATCTCAGAGGTTTATCTTTACAACATACATTTACCCAATAATAATCCATGCCAAATCCACCCAGTATTATCTTTTTATTATGTCGGCGTAAATAGCGGTAGATAGGGAAGATGCGTTCTGCTTTTAATTCTAAAAACATTGGATTGATGAGTTGTACAATGTCATATCCACGTAGTTTATGCACATTTGTTAATAACTTGGCCAAATAAAGCATTCCGCCAAGCTTTCCCGGCTTTCTTACCAGGTTGATATCTCGTGGATAATTTTTCCAAAAGTCACCGTTCGACAAAACGGTGACCTGATGCCCCAACTTGCGAAGTCCTTCGGCAAGCGTGGCATGAACATTGCTATATTCGCCTAAAAGTAGAATTTTCATTTTTTCGATCAACTAATCAGTTTTGTCTAAAATATTAAAAAAATGGGCACTTTTATTATGATAAGTAGAAAACTTGTTTATTTCTTAATGAAAAGTAAAAGGCCGATTCTTCCCAGGTAAGTACTGATAGCTTTTCTGAACATCGTATATTTCTTGGTATAATCCTTGTCAGGAAGCGGATATAGTCCATGTGATCTCAGCTGCTTGATACATTTATTTAAACTGATCAGAGAATGGTTCAGACGGATATTATTATACAGATAGTCCATCGTGAGTTGTGCAATACGGCGGTTTAGGGCCTGGCGCTCAGCTACAGGTATCTTGTCCAACAGTTGCTGAAGATGTAAAAGGACTTCCATGCTATTGTCCATACGCAGCTGAATTTTCTCCTTATGATATTGATGGCTTACCGAATTTTTGTTGTCTCTATAGAAATAAGCCTCAGTATTGATCTTGAAAATCCTTTCTGCACGCAAGAAGAGTTGAGGAGTAAATTCCTCATCTTCTCCATAAACGATACCTGGAGTAAACTGCAGGCTTCCAACGATACTGTGGCGGAAAATATACGACCATGCAGCACCATGGAGGTTGTTATTGTTAAGAAAATCTGTACCATTAACAGGTGTCGGTAATTCGTATGAAGGCTCTATATCTTTATTATTTTTGCAGTAATTGAATGTAACGATATCTGGCTGATGGTATCTCACGATATCCAGACAGTGCTCATAAGCTGCTTGGCGGATATAATCATCACCATCAATAAACTGGATATACTTGCCAGTAGCGATTTTCATACCATAGTTGCGTGCTACGCTTACGCCCTGGTTAGGTTGGCGCAGGTAGATGATATTTGGCAGATATTCCGCCAAATCATTCAAAGGACAGATATCGCTACCATCGTCAATGAGAATAATTTCTCTCTCTTTAGGATTCAGGGAGAGTTGTAGGATACTGTCGAGGCATTCCTTGATATAATCGATAGGCAGATTGTAAGTAGTAACGATGAAACTTACTATCGGTGCCTGTAAATTCTGTGTATAATTCTGTTGAGTCTGCATAAGTTATGATAACCTAATAAGTTTAATAATCTGAGTTTTAAATCTTTGATTTTCACCACTTTACCAAGTTTTTCAACATAGTGGATAATTGGTGGATTATCTTCATATTTGCCTGATAGCTCGTAGATATATAAGAGCATATTCAGTATTTGAACCATAAACTCTTGTATGGGATATTGGTATTTGATAATTAGATCTTTGTTGTCTGCTATTTTTTCAAATACATATAACAAAGTTCTATTATGTCCTTCGTATAAACACTGGAAATCGTAGCTTTTTGCTTTAGCTGTAATGCTGTTACTGTTCCAATAATATAAGTATTGTCCTTTATCGGTAATCCGAATAACAGGTTTTACGTATTCATTGTTATGGAAGGGAACTATTCCTATTAGTTTGGGTATAGTTAGGACATCCTCAAAAGTTTTTCCTTGGGGAAATAAAACTTTTTCAAATAAATTACGTTTAAAAACTTTGTTGCAAGCGTAGGTGTGCAAATATGTACGTTCTGCAAGCCAATAATCAATAGGATTTTGATATACTTTAGGTGCGAACGTGAGCAGATGCTCCTTATGTTTGTTTCCAACCCTTTCCAATATAGGATATTCGAGAATATCTACCTGTGGATAAGCTGCCAATTCATCCGTGATATGTTGAAGCGTGTTGGGAGCAATGGCATCATCACTATCAATAAAGGTGATATATTCACCCTTTGCTTGTCTTATTCCAAAATTTCGAGCATCACTCAAACCTCCATTTTTCTTATGAAAAACTTGTATTTTTTCATCTTTCTGTGCATATTCATTACAAAGTTTAGGGCAGTCATCAGGAGATTCATCATCTACGAGAATAATCTCATAGTCGGTGAATGATTGCTGTAAAACACTCTGTAAACATCTGTCCAGAGTATCTTGGGTTTTATAAACAGGTATGATGATACTCAACTTCATAGATGCAAAAATACAAATAATAATTGATATATAGATATTTTTCTGCAATTTTGTTTAAGTAAAAAAATAAAAAGAGTTATCTTTGCAGTCTAAAAACTTTTTAAGCAAGATAGAATGGAAATCAATAGTAATCAAACGGTCATCTCTGGAAAGTGGCTTGATGGAATATCATACGAAATAGCATTTTGGAATAATGTATATAGATGGTCTCATACATTTCGAGGAATGATGGGATGGGCTAACTATGATTCAAAGATAGAATTGGAAGGTTTTGATGCGAATGATTTTCTCTTGAATTTTGAGCAACCTAAAGTGTATGATGTGGGGTGCGGAATGAGTTATGCTATTGGCGATAAAATAGAGAAAAATGGTCAACTTATTCCATTAGACATACATTATGTTGATCCTCTTGCTTTTCATTTCAATCATATATTAAAGAAAAGTAAAAGACAATTACCGCAGATAGAGTTTGGTATGTCTGAATATCTTTCAGCGTTTATTCAGAATCATGATGCTTCATTGATTACCATACAGAATGCGCTGGATCATTCTTCAGCTCCTGTCAAGGGAATCATAGAGTCTTTGATTTCTTTGCGTGAGGGCGGTATTCTTTATCTGAATCATCATCCTAATGAAGCGGAAATGGAGAAATATAAAGGATTCCATCAGTATAATGTGGATGAACGTAATGGAGAACTCTATATTTGGAATAAAGATCATCATATCAATGTGACTGAGTTGTTGGATGGCTTTGCCTCTGTAGAGACGAAAAGAATGGATAATGGACATATTATTGCTATTATCAGAAAAAAAACTGGGCAAAATGAACTTCCTCTTCAATTACAAACTTATGTGGATGACAAGAAAGATAAAGGAGAACTTTGTCAAGTTCTCCTGCAGTTCCAATATAATAATACTTCCTTGCTTAAGAGCATAAGAAATAGTATCAGTTTTAGAATATTTGATACAATTCAGTTTTTTGCCCAAATGCTTCCTTGGAGTTTAAAAATGAAAGTAAAGCATTTGATTAAACAAGCTTAGAGGAAATGATGGAAGATAATTCGTAGGATAGTTCCGATTTGTCCGGATTTTACAGACTCTACAAATCCCATACCTGTGCATTGAGATAATCCGACGAACATCATGATAAATAGTATTTTCCCTTTGGTGGGTTTGATATATTTATCGCAAGTACTTAGTATCTTATTGCTTATGTAATAGGCTTTTTTAGGGAATATTGATAGAAGTTCTTCTTCTTTGAGAGTAAAGAAAATGATATAAGAACTGATGGCTGCATATGTGAATGTGCGTGCATAATCAATGGAAAGTACTGTAAACATAGGTGCCAGATAGATCATACTAAATGCTAAAAGAAGCAATAGGTGTGGGCGTTGATGTCTAACTTTTGCATCTTGACTATATATAGCTGTAGCATTGACACAAAAGTAAATCATACAACTCATCACAATTATATTGACTAAAAAAGAAGGTGTAGAGGATGCTCCATTTAGAAAGTTGATATGTAAATGGAAAAGCATGACATCTGTACTTTTATCCAACAGAAAGCTCATAACACCGGGTTCTTCTAAGAAGCCTTTAGTTGACATCCATATAGCATCATAGACATGTTGTCCTCCAGAATAGAGACATGTCATAAAAAATGTAATGTATGATGGAATCCAAGAACTGATGGATTTTAACCAGTTTTTGGATTTTAAGTGAGTGAGTAATACTGCAAAAGGTATTCCGAAGAAAATAAATGGTTCATAACATAGGATGGTCAAGGCAAAAAGAATATTACCAATGATAAGCCATTTCCATAGCTTTATCTTCTTCCAAAGAAGCATTACTGCCCAAAAAATGACTATGATGATGAAGTCTCTTCTGTAATACTCAAAACCATTTGCACCAAATCCACCTAATAGAAATGTGATAGAGAGAAGTCCTATATTATATTGTCTCTTATGGAATTGGTACAACATATATATGGTGACAACTCCATAAGATATAAATGATAAACTGATGGCTACTGTATATGGATTTACGTTTTTATGATAGCAGTATAGTAAAAATTCACCAAGTAGTCCTCGTCGTACAAAACCTCCTTGATAATTGATAAACAAATCTGCAAAGCAAGTACTATGTAAATATTCCTTATTGAATAAGGAGATACCTATATTTATGACTAAAAACATGGCATAAATAGTACACCATGTTTTTAGAATTTTATTGCTATTCAAAAGTTTGTTTAGATTACTCATTTTAATTTGAATAATGTAAGTTTATTTTTTTTGTCTTTTTTAGAAATAGAATATCTGTCAAGTAGAATGTCTTTGATATGGCTGTGCTCATAATCATAAGCGATAATCCATTTGACATCCCCTTTAGCATAACAATCTCTTACTTTGGAACGTAAGGACATTCCGTTATCTATAGCCCAATCTTGGCATATCCAATATGGATAATAAGGGCGGATATTTTGGGTGGCAAATACATATGGCAATCCATTATAGATAATAAAGGAATCTTCTTTAGGAATGTCATTTATCATGTCTATTTGATATTGTGCATCTTTTCTCATTTCTCTGGCAATAGATTCGTAGTACAGAGTTGTTCGTATATAATTACTTGTTCCTATGAGGATAACTATACTTATCATGTATATACCGGCAAGGTACTGTTTCTTTTTGTCTGTTTTATATAGTGTGGATAACTCAATGAAAGCTACAAACAGAATAGGTAAAAATGAAATAGTATAATTCGCATTTGCATAGCTCTTGATAATCCAACCTATAGTACAGATTGCTATAAATCCCCAAATATAAGCTGTTTTTTTTCTTGCATTACAGATGATAGCTATAATGGCTGATAATAAAACTGATAGAATGGATATATTGTAGAAGATAAAATATATGAGAGGGAAATGTGTTTCTGTTATTGCAAATGGTTGAGAGTGCATAGCATACTCTATATTATACAGAAATGTGGCATACCACATGTCTGATAATGCGTTATGTATGTTGAAGTAAATAATAAAAGGAAGTGCAAAAGTACAACATCCTGCAATAAAGGCTATGCTATTTTTTATTAAGTTATTCCATTTTTTATGATAAACTAATATGCTAACTATAGCAAGAATACTTGCGCAAATGGCTACGGCATTTGTTAGGCGAGAAAGTAGGCATGATGCAAAGAATAAACCATAAATAAAAGTGTACTTCCATGGATGCTCTATTATACCGTCTTGATATTTTCTGCTCCAGTTATAAACCAGAAATATGGAAATGACAGAAAGTAATAGATTACTATCTCCTACCTGGTCTCCACCACTATTGATGATTATATGGCTTGCGATGAAAAACAAGGTATATATAAATGATGTTTTTTTAGAACAATATTTGCTTAATAAAAAGTAGCTGCACCATGAAACTAATGTGAAATTGATAGATTCCAAAAGAACTACTCCAATATCACTCTTAGTTATAAGGTAGCCTAACATATTGAAGAAAAAAATAAAAGGTCCTTTACTGTCCCATGCTGTTACATATGGGAGTTTTCCTTCTGCCCAATTTCTGCCAATTACATAAAATATATCTTGGTCGTAAGCAAATACCCGATAATTTGTATGTGCATAAAATGAACAAGCAAATATCACTATAAATGATATAATTGCCAATAAAGCCCATGGACTTAATTTTATAATTTTATTCATATTTTCCAGTAATTGATGGTATATATTTATAAATGAAATAAGTGATAAGAGTAGTTATTATACAAACACAAGAAAAAGCCAGCAAGATATAGAGATAATTCCCGCCATAGTTTAATCCTATGTAATGTAAGAGTTTACTGGTTATTAATGGTATTCCTCCACAAAGGAAATAATATACAATGGAATGCCTTCCTATCCAACTGAGCCACTTGATGGGCGGTAAAGTTTGGAATAATTGTATAGTCATTAGACTAAAGATCATGCTATCAATGAGAAAGATAGGATAATTAGTGATATGAATATGCCATATCAACATATCCATTTGGATGTGGTATTCATATATTTTTATACCTATTAATAATAGGAATAATAATAATGTATATGGCATCTTGTTGATGGTATTAAAAATGGATTCATATTGATGGTAAAGATATCCTATATAAAGGAAGAGTAATGCTTGTAGGGCATTGTCTAATTGCCAAAAATAAGTTTGATTTTTAGAGGATAAGTAAATTGATAGGCCGAAACCGAGGACTCCCATTATTGCTAATGGCATATTTTTTCCCTTGCTTATCCATATTCCTATTAAAAATATCAATTCTGCTATGATCAAAGCTGCAATAAACCATGAGGCTTGCCCCATCAGTATGTTTTTTCCCATTTCTATAAAATCAATTCCTTTACTATGGATGATATTCTTTGGAATATACATAGCTGTGGTAAAGACGATGTATGGAATGAAAAGAGTTCTAAAGATGGAATGCAATTTATGCTTTATATTGAAAGTTGCCTTATACATGAGATATCCAGACAAAATGAAAAATACAATGAGTACGTTGGCTACATATAGATTGTAGTCAATGACGTTTTCTCCTGTATAGTATATTTCTGTATGATCCAGTAAAATAGCGAGCATACAGAATCCTCTTAAATTGTCTATCCAAACTTTTCTCTGCATGATTATCTTATGATTGCTATTTTGCAAACCGTACCTTTGCTTCCATCGCTCGTTGCCGTTTCTAACATATAGATGCCACTTGCTACCATCTTGCCCTTCAGGTCTCTTCCATCCCATTGGTAGATTCCACCATTGCTTGTGCCTTTATTGACAAGTACTCCATTAGAGGTGACGATTTTAATGTCTGCTTTATTCGACAATCCTATTATGGTTATAACTCCTGTATAATCAGGTTTAACAGGATTTGGATATGCCCAAACATTATCTTTGTTCATCTCTTCATTGATGGAATTTACATCGCTTTGATAGGAACACAGACCAAGGTTTGTACCAAAATAGACTTCTCCACTTTCCGTATTAATGGCAATGGATTCAATGTCGTCTGATAATAAGGGACTATTGGAACGAGTAAAGTGCTGTAACTGTTGTATGTTGTCATCACTGATAAGATATACACCATTACCGCTTGTTCCAAACCATTTTCTATTGGCTTTGTCAATTGCTATACATGTAATATCAACCCCACTTAACAAGTAGTCTGCATAGTTAGTTCCATCATTACGAGGTACTTTTACTTGTGTAAAAACAGGTGAATCTTGCGTAATCTGCGAAACTTCAAGCATTAAAGGACCTGCTGAAGTACCAACCCAAATATTGTTTTTATTGTCTTCTGCAATAGCTCTTACGTAACCGACAGATACTTCTGTTCCATCTTGATTCGTGAATTTTTTGTAACATTTTGCAGCATCTGTAGATGGTTGATAACAATATAGGTATGGAAAATCCCAATGATTGTTTCCAAACCAAAGAAGACGACGGCTGTCTTCTATGATATTGTTTACATTTTCAAGAGACTTATTCTCAGAATACATAAATTCAGATTTATGATGAGATACCCATTCTTTGTCTTTTGTATAGGCAAATAACGAAGTAGAGGGACTAATACTGTTAAATCCCCAAAGATTACCATCCTTGTCGTATTTTAATGCGGTGACAATGACATAATCTTTATTGTTATTTCCTACAGTACTGGCAGTTTGCAATACATTGTTTGTATTATCATTGGTATAGTTTTTTAAGAAAATTCCATCTTGGAATTCATAAATACCAGTTCTTCCACTTACGAATACATGGTTTGGATCTAATGGGTCAATGTCTAAATTATCTGTATCTATATATCTATAACCAGTTTTTGTGCTTAAATTATCTTCGTAGATTTGCCAGGTATCATTTTTTAATACCTGTGCGCATCCTGGTCTTGAAAATTCTATATAAGAGAAACCACCTCCGCATGTATATAATTGATTATTAGTAAAGCGCATGCAGCCAAAGTAATTATACTTTGGTCCTCCAGGATTCAACGTGCTAACTAACTGTTTCAGTTCGCTCTTATCTTCTTCAACCTTTGCGCTGTAACCTCCTTCCTTATTCCACTTATTTTTATCCGATAAGTTATCTGAAAGTAAAGCCGTGTATTTACCATTAGTTTGACTATAAGCATAAATCTTATTGCCATTAATTTCGCACCAGTCAACTTTAAATCCAAGATTGTAAGTATCACTAATTTCTGTTTTGCTAACATTAAGTTTTACTATACCAAATCCAGTACTAAGGTACGCATAGTTGCCGTATGTGTAAATGTCATTGACCGTCTTGTTTTCGGATGTGAAAGTATTGTAATAATCAGAGAGATTAGTAACCTCATAATTATTGATGTTCATGAGGTCAATATTTCCATTAGAATAAATAATAACAAGCCGCTTGGTACTCTTATTGTAAGCGATATGAGAAATATTGCAATCGCTGAGATAATCTATTTTACTGAATGTTTGGATGCTCTGGTCATTCTTATTATAGACATAGAGACCATTGGAAGCCTGTACAAATACAAGATTTCCTGCTTGTTCTATTTCCTGCACATCATGATAAGCCATATAGGCTTTCCAGTCTCCAATGGCTGCTTGAGAATGGAATGCTACTACCTGAACTATCAGGAATAGGATGATTGTCAATATCTTTTTGTTCATATCTGATGAATGCTATGTTTATATGTTTTGATCTAAATGTATATAATATAATAGTTTATATATATTAAACCAAAAAATGCTGGGTTTATTGCCTGTAAGCTTAGCTTTTATTGGTAGGCTGAGCAGCGGATATAGTTTTTGGCAGGCAGAATAAAGGTGCATTTTTTTTATTTTTCTTGCATAATCAAGTATTTTGGAGTAACCTTTCAGTTCGTTTCTGAACTGAAAGAGTGTTCGGCAAGCTTCTTCTGTCTTGTTGATAAACTGATAGTTGGTTTCATATTCGTCCAGCAATATAGGATTGTCTATGTGGCTGATATGATAACCTTTAGAAGAGAGACTTTTGCCTAACAAGACATCCTCATATCCGTAATACTTGAAATTTTCATCAAAAGGGCATTCTTGAATAACGGTCTTGGAGATGAGAAAGTTAGTAGTACGGAATTCCTTATCTCTATTCTTTATTCTATGGAGATAATCATGGTCTTTTTCACATGCCTTTTCATATTGGTATCTCAGATTGTTGACCAAAGTTTGTGGATTTCCTCCAATCTTCAATCCTCCAACAATTATCTTTCCTTCGGCTAAAGAGTATTTTTTAACGAAATCTGTATTGTCAATATGTAAATCGCTATCAATAAACAGTAACCATTCGTATTTGGCTTCTTTTGCTAAAAAATTACGGATAGCTGATCTGCCTACGTTTTTCTCTCTTTCGATATAGCGACAGTTCTCTATCTCATTGATTTTGCGATTGGCTGTTATGGTAGATAAATCTGTACTTCCATCATCTGCTACCAGTATCTCGTACTCGAAGTCTGACAATAACGCAGCTTGAGCCTGCAAGGTTTTTACAAGCTCAAAGCATACATTATTATATGTAGGGATTAATATCGAAAGCGAGTTGATCATTTCTGTTTTTTCAGATACTCTGCCAATTTTGCCACGGCTCTTGCTCTATGGCTGATACCATTCTTGATTTCTTCGCCCAATTCAGCAAAACTCTTGTCGTAGCCTTCTGGTACGAAGATAGGGTCGTAACCGAAACCTTCTGTGCCATGCTTCTCGGTGGCGATTCGACCATTTACAATACCCTCAAACTGGTGTACTTTCTTGATGCTGGTGCAACCACAAGGACATACATCCTGTTTCTCAATATAACAGATAACCGTGCGGAAACGGGCCTGACGATTCTCCTTGCCAGCCAGTTCTCTCAACAACTTGGCCATATTTGCCTCGCTGTCGTGATCTGTACCTTCTGCATATCTGGCACTATGTACACCAGGGGCACCATCAAGAGCTTCTACTTCCAAGCCGGTATCATCAGCAAAACAACTGATATGGTAGTGGTCGTAGATATATTGTGCCTTTTGTAAAGCATTCTCTTCCAATGTGTTACCAGTCTCAGGAATATCTACATCGCATCCTATTTCCTTCAAGGATACTACCTCATAGTCGCTGCCCAGGATGTCGCGAATCTCCTGGAGCTTATGCTGATTATTTGTTGCAAATACTATCTTCATAATTTTTATTTTCTCAAATGGATATTAATAACTTGATATCAAATCTATATTGAAGACTCTACATTCAAGCAGTTATTTCAACTGCTTGATGTCTTTATCTTTGATTTTCACTTTCATTTCATCGAATCCCTCGCCATATACACCGATGACGGCACTCTGACTGACAAAGGCATTCGGATCGATGATTTTCACGATACGGAAGATGGTGACGCTCTCGTTCTTTTTAGCCAAGATACAGAGCACTTTCATCTCATCACCCGTGTACCAGCCGTGACCATCAAGAATCGTCACACCATGATCCATCTGCATACCGATGGCGTTGGCTATCTCCTGATATTTCTTGCTGAATATCATGAATTGTACACTCTCTCGCTTGGCATTCATCACATAGTCGAGCACCAGGTTCTCTATTACCATCGTACAGAGACCGAATACTACCTTTCTTACTGCATCAATCGTAGTGAAATCTGGTTTGGCATTGAAGACGAAGAAGGAACTGCCCACGATGAGGAGATCCACAAAGATGAGCACTCGTCCCAGCGAGATGTTGTGATATTTGTTGACGATGGCAGCGATGATGTCCGTTCCACCCGTACTACCATTATGCAGGAAGACGACGGCGAGTGATAATCCTGTAAACAGACAGCCGATGATGAGCGACATGAAATCCTGTCCCTCTCCCAGTACCTGTACCATCTTTCCATTTTCACCAATCATCCAGTCTTGCGCCAAAGCCAGGAATACCGATAGCATGATGATGGCATAGATCGTTTTCACCATGAATTTGAATCCTAATATTTTCAGAGCTGCAAGCAGCAAGGCGGCATTGATGAGAAAATACGACAAATAGATAGGTATCCCCGTGCCATAGTAGATGACAGCAGCAATACCCGTTACGCCACCTGTTACTATCTGGTATGGAAGCAAGAATATCGTCCATCCAAAGGTGTAAATCAAGAGGCCTAAAGTAATGTAGAAGTAGTCTTTGACCTCATTCTTTATTGTTTGACTGATTGCTATTTGCATATTATTCTAACTTTTTAATATTATATTTCCTGCATAAAAATGCACAAAACGGAAAAGATGAAAAAATAACGTGAGGTTTTAGGAAAAACTTAGGGAGTCTTTCTTTATTTCCTCACGTCATTCTTTAAAACATATCGGGAGATTTTCTGGTGATCCTTCCCGATGTGTTTTATTATTTCTATAGAGGAATTTATCAATCCCTATCTATATTATTATTTTTTCAATACGACGTTGACAATCTTCTTCGGTACGATGATTACCTTCAGCACGTTGAATCCTTCCAAGTACTTCTGGCTCTTCTCGTCTGCCAATACCTGTTTCTGGATTTCCTCGTTAGGAGTATCCACAGGGAATGTCATCTGGAAGCGAGCCTTACCATTGAAGGAAATGGTGAGCTGCATATCGTTCTCCTTCAGATACTGCTCATCATACTTTGGCCATGCTGCATCGCAAACGCTGCCCTGCTCGCCAAGTGCTGCCCACAACTCTTCTGCGATGTGTGGAGCGAATGGAGCGATGAGGATGACGAGATCTGTCAGGAGTTCCTTGTTGTGGCACTTCTGCTGACCGAGTTCGTTCACGGCAATCATGAAGGCTGAGATAGAAGTATTGTAAGAGAACTTCTCGATATCCTCGCTTACCTTCTTGATGAGCTTGTGAACGCTCTTCAGGCTCTCTGGCTTAGCTGCCTCGTCGCATGGCAGGAAGTTGTCAGTACGGTTCTCGTAGAACAAGCCCCAGAACTTCTTCAGGAAGCGGTGGCAACCGTCGATACCATTGGTATCCCAAGGTTTACTTGCCTCTACAGGACCTAAGAACATTTCGTAGAGACGCAGGGTATCAGCACCATACTTCTCGACGATCATATCTGGATTTACCACGTTGAACATACTCTTAGACATCTTCTCAATAGCCCATCCACAGATGTACTTGCCATCCTCCAGGATGAATTCTGCGTTCTGATACTCAGGGCGCCAAGCCTTGAATGCTTCGATATCCAATACATCGTTGCTTACGATGTTTACATCTACGTGGATAGGAGTTACGTCGTA
This sequence comes from Segatella hominis, assembly GCF_019249725.2. Lineage (NCBI taxonomy): Bacteria > Pseudomonadati > Bacteroidota > Bacteroidia > Bacteroidales > Prevotellaceae > Segatella > Segatella hominis. Next base: position 2,922,942 of record NZ_CP137559.1, on the reverse strand, counting down.
ATCTTTCTTCAGATTCAAGCTTACGAATACAGGAGCCTTATCGTGGTCATCGCTGTTGATGCGATAAACGAAGTTAGAGCGACCTTGAATCATACCCTGGTTCACCAACTTCTGGAATGGCTCTTCCTTGCAGCTTACGCCGAGGTCGAAGAGGAACTTGTTCCAGAAACGAGAGTAAATCAAGTGACCGGTAGCATGCTCGCAACCACCTACGTAGAGGTCCACGTTCTGCCAGTACTCATCAGCCTCCTTGCCTACGAGTGCCTCGTCGTTGTGAGGATCCATGTAGCGCAGGTAGTAAGCAGATGAACCTGCGAAACCTGGCATGGTGTTGAGCTCCAGTGGGAATACGGTCTTATTATCTATGAGACTCTTGTCAACCACCTCTTTCTTCTCTGCATCCCAAGCCCACTTCTTAGCGCGACCCAATGGTGGCTCACCCGTCTCTGTTGGCTTATAGGTCTCAATCTCAGGCAATTCGAGTGGCAGGCACTCCTCTGGAACCATCTGTGGCATTTTTTCCTTGTAATATACAGGGAATGGCTCGCCCCAGTAGCGCTGGCGAGAGAAGATAGCGTCACGGAGACGATAGTTTACCTTTACTCGGCCGATGCCCTTCTCGGTAACAAACTTCTTGGTAGCTGCGATAGCCTCCTTCACGGTGAGTCCGTTCAGAGAGAAGCCATCCATGCTGCTCTTGCCTGCTACAGGTGAGTTGGTTACGATACCTTCCTTGGCATCGAAGCTCTCCTCTGAAACATCAGCACCCTCGATAAGAGGAATGATAGGCAGGTTGAAGTGCTTGGCAAAGGCGTAGTCACGGCTATCGTGAGCAGGTACAGCCATGATGGCACCTGTACCATATCCTGCCAATACATATTCTGAAATCCATACTGGGATTGCCTCGCCGGTGAATGGATTAATGGCGTAGCTTCCTGAGAATACGCCGGTTACGCTGTGGTTAGCCATACGGTCCAACTCTGTACGCTTCTTTACATAGTCGAGATATTTCTCCACTTCTTCCTTCTGCTCGGCAGTAGTTACCTGCTGAACATATTCGCTCTCTGGAGCCAGAACCATGAAGGTAACACCAAACATGGTATCGGCACGGGTAGTGAAGATGGTGAACTTCACGTCGCTGTCCTTTACAGAGAATACTACCTCTGTACCCTCAGAACGGCCAATCCAGTTCTTCTGGGTTTCCTTGATACTGTCGCTCCACTGGATGGTCTCCAAACCGTCGAGCAGACGCTGAGAGTAAGCAGATGTTCTCAAGCACCACTGCTGCATCTTCTTCTGGATGACAGGATAACCGCCACGCTCACTTACGCCGTTTACTACCTCGTCGTTGGCAAGTACAGTACCCAGACCTGGACACCAGTTTACCATAGTTTCGCCGAGGTAAGCGATGCGGTAGTTCATCAGAATCTGCTGCTTCTTCACGTCGTCGTAGCTGTTCCACTCCTCAGCTGTGAAGTCAATCTGCTCGTTCTGAGCCACGTTCAAGCCCTCTGAACCTTTTTCCTCGAAACGCTTGATGAGCTTCTCGATAGGTTGAGCTTTCTGACAGCCGTTGCAGAAGAAAGAGTTGAACATCTTCTGGAAAGCCCACTGAGTCCAATGGTAATACTTTGGATCGCAGGTGCGAACCTCGCGGTCCCAGTCGAAAGAGAAGCCAATCTTGTCGAGCTGTTCGCGGTAGCGGTTGATGTTGGCTACGGTAGTTACCTCTGGGTGCTGACCTGTCTGGATAGCGTACTGCTCAGCAGGCAAACCATAAGCATCGTAACCCATAGGGTTCAACACGTTATAGCCATTAAGACGCTTGTAGCGAGCGTAGATGTCGCTGGCGATATAGCCAAGTGGGTGACCTACGTGCAAACCTGCTCCTGATGGATAAGGGAACATGTTGAGCACATAGAATTTCTTCTTGTTTTCATCCTCTGTCACCTTATAGGTCTTGTTCTCGACCCATTTCTGGTGCCATTTCTTCTCGATTTCTCTGAAGTTGTATTCCATTGTTGTTATCTTATTTATTTTGTTTCTTATTCTTAAATATAATAAGGTATAACCCCATTCAAGGTGCAAAAGTACATTTATTTTAGCATATTACAAAATAAATCGTCATTTATTTTTAGAAAAGGAATGCAAGTAGAGTTTTTTTGTATCTTTTGCTCAAGAAAAAATCAATAGGGATGTTGCCCTCGATGACGTGGTGGTGACAGGCACTAAGGTGAAGTTGGCTTACCGTGGCGACACGCTTGTCTCTGGGCATTTCGCTCTCTACCGACCTGAAGGAATATTGCAGGCGCGGTTACAGCGAGAAGTCGTTTAACACCAGCGATCTGGTATGGAATGCCTCGCTAACCCGTTCTTTCTGCAAAGGCAAGCTGATGCAGAAGGCCGAGAAATGGAACAATACGCTGCCAAGCTATGCAATGTTGCATTTGATGTATAATTCAGCAAGGCGACGAAGGGTAAAATACACTTTTAAGGACGACTTTTTGTGATTTCTCACACTTTTAAGGACGACTTTTTGTGGTTTTATATATTTTTAAGGACGACTTTTTGTATTCTCTGAAATAAAAAATGTATTTTTGTATTCAAAAGTGTCAAATAATCAGATAGTTATGAAGAGAAATGCCATCAAATACCTATATCAATGGAAAGCAAGCAATGACCTTTACAGGCTAAGAGTCTGAGGGTGTTTGTGGAGCGCAATCAGGGATTGAAAGGTATGCGCCTATCCATGTCACCTTACAGGGAGCAGGATTGGCTTGCCAATTATCCATTATATTCCGTATCTGCAATATTCGGATAAAAAAACAAAGTCCACAAGTTTGTGGACCACAAACTTGTGAACTTTTAATATTATTTTGTAAATCAGTCGCTTAAATGCTTTATTTAAGCTTGAATTGATGCGAAGATTAGTGGTGTAAGGTGTTGGCTACAATGACCGAATAAATTCATCCCATTTTTCTGCTCCACCATCTTTATTAAATATCTTTTTATATAAACGACTTCTAATTTTAGAAATAGAAGAAATTGTAGTACCTAGCAAGTAACTAATGCTAGAAGGTTTTATATTAAGTTTTAGGAGAAGACAAACAAGTAGTTCTTGTAAACTTAAATCATATAAAGCCATTAAATCGTCTATAAATTTAGGAAGATATGTTTTGAACACTTGAATAACTTCATCCTTTTCTGAAGTAGTCAAATGTTCTCTTTGAATTGCTTTACTCTTCAAGAGAATTTTATTAACAATATCCGTTTTTGATAAGGTATTAAAGGCTACATTGCGTTCTTTCTTCTCTATAGTATATAATGCATTTTTTATAGCATAGTTTTCTTCTTCTTTTGCAAGCTGTTCTTGTAATTTTTGATTTTGAATTTGAGTGCTATTTATTTGATTTTCCCAAAAAGCTATTTTATCTTTTATAGTCATTAATTCTTTTTCTTTTTGTTGGAGTATATTTTTTTGTATTTTTTGAAGTATCTGAATGCGCTTTTTTTGTATATTTTCATGTTGTATTTTTCTTTGAATTATTAACAAACAGAGAAGAATGGCAATGACTAATAGTGCAACTATAATACTTGCTATATAGATGATTGTTTTTTTTTCGTTTTTGACAATTTCTCTTTCTTTTATCTGTTGTTGATAATTATACAATTTGCTTACTTGTAATAATGATTTGGTATAGGTATATTTTTTTACGTTGTTTCTTGCATTGAAGTATTGTTGTAGATATTTCTGGGCAGTCTCATTTTTAGTATGTTTTATAGCTGCTTCTGTTAGATACGAAAATGCTGTTTCTTGTGCATAGATACTACCTTTTTCAGAGAGATACCTATAATAGAATGCAGCGGAGTCATATTGTAAGTTTTCTAAAATTTCGGCATAGATAGAGAAGACAGCACTCGTGTCTGATGGATGTATTTCTTTAAGTACTGGCTCGATAATTTTTTTAGCTTTAGTATATTCTCCATTTTGATTGAGAGCCATGGCCAAATATGATGTAATACTGTTGATGCGTCTTTGAGTGCATAAGGTCGTGGATTTTGCTATATTCAAAGCTTTTGCCAGCGTTTTTATGGCATTATTATAGTTGTTGTTAGCTATTTCTACAGATGCAATGTCTTTCATTGCGTTTACTATTTTCATAGTATCTTTAGCTTCTTTTGCTAAAGTGTAGGCAAAAGTAAAGTTTTGGAAAGCTTCTTTATTTAAGTTTTGAAAGTAAAATAAATAACCGATTTGACTATAAATTTTAGAGTCAAATGCAAGATTCTTGTTATTAATATTTACCGCTTGCTCATAATAATCTAAAGCAGATGGAGCATCGTGTTGCTCAGAGTAAATCCTGCCACAATAATATAGTGACAATTTTAATAATTTAGGATTATTTTCCTGCTCTTTATAAAATTGAGTGATAGCTTTAATTTTTTTTATGTCTTGCTCTTTGGATATGTTTTTATCCAATAAGTCTTTTGCCTGGTATCTTAATAAACTTAAATGCATATAGTCAGATATATTGTCATCTTCTAATATTCTTAGAATGCTGTCAATTTTATCTAATGTTTCCATGGGATTTTTTTCTACATTATTTTCTAATGTAGAATATTCAATCTTTCTATCATGATTAGTACATGAAGAGAGGAATACTATAAGTCCGAAAAATATGATAATAATCTTTTTCATGTGGCAAAAGTAATAAATTAAATGTAAAATAGCAAATTCTTTTATTAATTTATTGCTTAAAATAGGGGATGTCAACACTTTGTCAAGTGTTTTGGTTTTCCTTTTTGCCAAAAAACACTAATTTTGCTGCCAAAATTAAATTTCAAAAAAGATTATGATGCGTATTTAATATCATAAAAGTGCGCAAGCTAATACTTAATAAGATGGGAAAATATTTGTTATTTTTTGTATTGCTGTTTTCTTCTTTGCACATTTATCCTCAATGTTATCAAGGATATGTTGTTGATGAAGAAACAAATGCATGTTTACCTTTTGCTACAGTTTTTGTTAGTCAAGATTGTAGAACGGTGACTAATGCAGATGGTGCCTTTACTTTAGATACTAATTTGAAAGGAGTTGCAAAGATAAGTTATGTCGGTTATCATGAACTAATTATACCATTATCTCGTTTAAATGGTACAATAAAAATGAAACCATATGTCGTAAAATTGCATGAAGTGACGGCGTACCCAATAGATGTAATAATAAAGAGGGCTATGGACCAATTGCTTTTAGAGGCAAAATCTTATAAAAATAAAGAGTCAGACTTTATTTATAGGCAGGTCACATTGAATGACAGAACATGTAATGAATATATTGAAACATTCTTTAATGCAAAATCGGAAATTTCTTTAAGAAAATTATCTTTGATAACAGGACGTTATGCTACATTGAAAACAGGTAAAGACGGCGATTTGTCATACTGTACTAATTTCTTTTCTTTGGTGCAATTGGGGCTTTTGGCACGTAAAATAACGAAGAATATGCCTATTCCTTTTTTAACAAGAGAGTATAAGAAATATTATAATATCGATTATACTATTTTATCAGGTGCGAATAGTAATATTTATGTCATAACATTTAAAGCTAAAAGAAATGTTAAAAAAGTTATTATAGAAGGAAAACTGTTTATAGATGGTGTAGATTATCGTATACTGAGATATGAAGGTCATCTACGTAATTCAACATTGTCTTATGGAAAAAGAAAAATTCCATTGACATTATCGATAAATACAGTATACACCAATAGAAGAGGATTTACAGAAATCGAATCTGAAGAATTGAGTGGGAATTATAGACATTTGGGAAAGGATATAGTGATAAAAGCTTTAATTTATAATGTTGGTGAAAAAAAAATAGAGCGTAAAAAACGGATTAAGTACAATTATAATTTGAAAGAAATTATATCTTCAATGAAATATGATTCTAATTTTTGGAAACAGCATAATGAAGTTAGAAAAACTCCATTGGAAAAGAAAGTTCTAGAACTCTTTGAAAGTAAAAATGTATTTACAAATATGAGATAATCTTTTTACTTGATTACGGATGCAAAGATAAGCAAAAAAACAAAGTTCATAAATTTGTGGACCACAAACTTGTGAACTTTTAATATTATTTTGTAAATCAGGCATTTAAATGTGTTTTTCTTGCTGCCATCAACCTGTATCAATGGGGGCTAGCCGAAGAAACTGTAGCCCCAGATGGCCTGCATCATCCTGGCACAGAGCGAGGAGAAATTCTGATAGAGCTTAGGCGACCACTTCGTCATCCCATACAGCTCCTTCTTCTCCAGAAACATCTCCTCGCTCCATTCGGTATAATCATATTCATTGAAGTAGCGGGAATAATCGCTTAGATTATCTCCCGTAAAGTGGAGACGAGGATCGATGTTGCCAAACCAGTCGTCACTCATCATCTGATGGGCAAAGGTGGCGAAGGTGCTCTCATGCTTGATCAGGTTGAGATGCTTCAGCACGCTCCATACGCAGAACCAGTGGTTTTTCCTGGAAACCAGATTCACCATCTTGGAGATGGATTTCTTCAATTCCTCCAGATCCACCGAACGGCCATTCACCGTAAGATAGAACACCTCATTATGGAGGTCTTGCTCGAATTCCTCCGGAAATTCTATGGCACGGATATGCTCCGTGATGAGCTGGTATTTCGCCACAGCATCCACGAGCATCATGAATTCATCATTCGAGAAATTCACTTTTATCAGCGAAGCACCCAACTGGCTCACGTCATCTGCACTCTTGAGAAACAGCAGGAGCAGATTCTGGGACACCAGATGCTTCAACTCCCTTCTTGCCTGGAGCCATTGGTTCACGTTGAGCGGTTTTCCATCGTTGTCATACTGCAGATTGGAGAAATACAGTTCCAGCTTTTCGCTGCTTTCCTTTTCCGAGATGTATTTCTGCACAGCCCATTCCGTTAATCGTGCCGCTTCCTCGGGTGGCATTTCTGAACTGGTAACGTGGCAAACTCTGCGGAAATGCAGCACCAGATAGCTGGCGAGGCAATAGAGACGGATGAGATACCACAGACGTTCCTCGTATCTCACCCCTGGAAACTTCGTAATTTTATGATTTTTCTGAATCAGCTTCTCCGTATTCAGAATATCTCCCACCATTATCTGTATCGATTCCCTGCTCATGCCATCCATCAGCAGCAGGTCCTGCAACTTAGGCAGGAGCGTACTGATTTCTGAGGAGAACATTGGGGAAGAGTGTCCTTCTACTTTCTTGCCAGCCTTGACCTAGGCAAGGACTTTTTTCATGAATTTGGTAAACTGGGTGGTGATGATGAGTTCGAAGGAGGTAAAATACGTTTCGTTCTGCTCCTTGCGATGATGGGAAACATCGGTATGCTGCAAGGCGAGGTCCTGATCTGCCAGATAGCAGAGTCGGGAAGCCTTGGTACATAGGGAGTGGATGTCGAAGGTCATCTCCTGAGAGCTGTAATCTTCCCATCCGTCCATCAACACCTTGAGCATCATTGCAAAATTGTCGAGTTGACGATCGAAAACCTCGTAGCTGAATGCGGGGACTTGTCTGTTTTGCTGAGTCTGAAGCATATTTCTTGTTTTATAGTGAATAGTTTGCGAAACGAAGTTCCGTTATCAGTCTGCAAATTTACGTTTTTCTATCATTATCACCAAATGTTTTTCCATAAAACTGAAGAACTCTGCCCGATTTTCCCACGCCTTTTCCCACAACCCCTCTGATTTTTTCCCAAATGGAACGGAAAGGGCGTGCGACAGACGGGAAAACTTGGAAAACGCCTTTCCTATTGATTATCTTTGCACCCGGAGTTGAGAAGACTGGATGGAAGTTTCAGGCTGCGGGTGGATAGAAAGCTACTTTCAAAAACACCCTTCACCCCCATCTTTTTTGAGGGCGAATCACATCATTATTAATAATTTTAAAAGCCATGAATTATGGAAGAAAAAAGAAATTTTAAGTCATCTATGATGACAGGTAATCAGCTGGCAATTTACCAGGTAGAGAGCTTTCTGGAGGAGTCTTATCTCTTCCGGAGAAATGTTTTGAACGGAAAGACCGAGTTCATCTGCATCAAACCAGTAAAGGAACTGGAAGAAGAGGAACCGGAAAATTCCGAGGCGAAGGAGAATTCCGAAATAAAGGAGATTTCCGAGAAGAAGGAGTTGGAGAAGAAAGAAGTGACTCTGAAGGAGGAGAACCCTGAGGAGAAGAACTGGAAGATTCTTACAGCCGAGGCTTTCAACTCCATCGTACGCCGCGCCAAGAAATTGGGAATTGGCGAGCAAAAGTCGCCAAGACAGGACATCGAGGAGTACATCAAGTCGGATGCCGTTCTCGTCTTCGACCCTATCCAGGAATACATGAATAAGTTGCCGAAATGGGATGGCAAGAACCATGTGGCTGCTCTTTTCGGCAGAATACCGGGATTGACCAGCGAACAGCTTGCCTGGTGCGCCACCTGGTTCCGTTCGGCAGTAGCCCATTGGCTGCAGATGGATATGCTGCCTGAGGAACTTCGACAGTATTTCCTCGACCACATCAACTTCGGCAACAAGTTTGATTCAGAAATGGCTCTCACCCACAATCTCATAGTGAATGTCGATGAGCTTGCCAACATCACCGTTGCCCAGCAGGGCAAGTTGAAGCAGACCCTCTCGAAGGTAAAGGTGAATGGTCGTCCTATCTTCGGCAAGAGTCAGGCAGACCGCAGAAGATACGCCTCATTTCTGGCAACCACCAATGATGAGCATCCGCTCTGCGACCCGACGGGAAGTCGCCGCTACCTCTGTCTTCGGGTTCCCGACGGGGAGTTTATTGACAATAATTCAGCCATCAATTATGACCAGCTCTATGCACAAATGGTGTATGAGCTTCGTGATAAGAAGACCCCCTATTGGTTCACCAATGATGAGGTGGCACGCATTCAGGAGTGCAACCTTCCTTTTTTCAAGGTAGATGATCTGGAGCCCATGATCAACTACTGTTTTCGAATGCCTGAAGAGAAAGAAGAGGGTAAATGGATGGTAAGCTCCGAGGTATTCGATGTGCTTCATCTGCAGTATCCTATGCTGGTGGGAAATATGAGCACCAAGGTAAAAATAGGTCAAACCCTCAAGTTTATGGGATGCAAAAGCAAGCACACCAAACACGGGCAGGCCTATCAGCTTTTTGCTCTATCTGCCTGAGAAGTATTCTCCTGGAGCCGTTTTTCTCGAAAAGGTGAAGGGTGGGTGAAGGGTTGCGCCAACCCTTCACCTCTCACAACCCCAGTGTTTATCGGGGTTTCCGGCGAAAAGGTGAAGGGTGAAGGGTAAAATCGAGAGTAAGGTTTTTCACGGGCAAAACCACGTTTTCTGCAGTCGGAGAGCATATTCCGAATGGCGATATACCCCCTTCAGCCAGTGCCGTTTCTACAAGGCAAAGAATGGCGAGTTCCTCCTCGACCCTGAGATGCAGGAAGCTCTTCTGGAGGTTTTCAAGAAAAGAGGTGCCGACATCAGTCTGGGGTTCGACAGTTATGAGGACCAGAATGTGCTGGTAGAGAAGTAAGCGCCGATTGTCTGCCCTTCAGCTGTGAAGCTGAAGGGCAGATTTTTTTAGCCACTGAATTAAAAAGCCTTGGCATGAACACACTTCATGTTCTTTTCCAGCTGGGCTGTTGAGCTGGCACCTACCAATACGCTGGTAACGCCTTTCTGCTGCAATATCCAGGCTAGCGCCATCTCGGCAAGGGTCTCGCCTCGTTCGCCAGCTTCCTGATTCCATTGCTTCAGCTGCTCCAGCAACTCCGGTGTCAGGGCGCTGTGCTTCAGGAAATGCTCCTTTGCCATACGGCTATCCGATGGGATGCCGTTGAGATAGCGGTCGGTGAGGAGACCTTGTGCTAAAGGTGAGAAGGAGATGAAACCGATGCCATTCTCGTGGCAATAGTCGAGGGTTCCATTCTCCTGCGGTGCACGGTCGAGCATGTTGAGTCTGTCCTGGAAGATGAGCAGTGGACAGTCGCGCTCCTTGAGATATTTGTCTGCGAACTTCAGGGCTTCCAGTGGCCATCGGCTGATGCCGAGATAGAGCGCCTTGCCTTGCTTCACGATATCTACCATCGCCTGAAGTGTTTCTTCGAGCGGTGTGTTAGGGTCGTAGCGATGACTGTAGAAAAGATCTACATAGTCGAGGTTCATGCGCTTGAGACTCTGGTCGAGGCTTGTCATCAGATACTTACGAGAACCCCAGTTGCCATAAGGACCTTCCCACATATCATATCCTGCCTTGGTGGCAATGAAAAGTTCATCACGATATGGACGGAAATCATCTTGCATGAGTCTGCCCATCGTTTCTTCGGCACTACCATAAGGAGGACCATAGTTGTTGGCCAGGTCGAAGTGGGTAATGCCATGATCGAAAGCATAATGAGTAATGGCCCTGCTGCGCTCGTAAGGATCTACTCCTCCGAAGTTATGCCAGAAACCAAGACTTATTTTTGGTAAGAGAACTCCGCTCTTGCCACATCTTTTATAGAGTGCCTCCGAGTCTGTGTATCGGTTGGCATTTGCAGTATAGATTCCTTTTAAGTCCATATTCTTCTTTTTTTTAAATATCTTTTGCAAAAGTACGAATTATCTTTTGATAAACAAATGTTTCTGGCTATTTTTCTTCCTTATATTAAGTTTATTTCAAAACATTCATGATGTTGGCTGGAGGACGCTGTGCCTGCAATTCCCGCTTCATAAAGTCCATATAAGGAGCCACATGGGTATAGTATTCGTAATATCCCTTGCAGAGATAATTTAAGCCTGGCTCTCCATATTTATCATTTTCAAATCGGTTTTTAGGGCATTCGCCATGACAGGCAAATTCCATATCGCACTCCTTGCATTGGCGGGGAAGAGAGGTGTGTTTCAAGCGACTGAATGCCTGTTGCTTTTCTCCATAAAGCATGTCTATCAGGGATTTATCCTGGATATTTCCCAGTTTATATTCCGGGAATACGAAGTGGTCGCAGGAGAATACATCACCATTATGTTCCATCACTCCGGCATGACCGCACTCCTTGGAATAGGCGCAGATGCCTGGTTGTACACCTACCCAGTTGGCCAGTGTGCAGTCGAAGATTTCCACAAAGATTTTACCTACATCATGGCGAACCCAATCATCGAAAATGGTACAGAGAAATTTGCCCCATTGTTCAGAAGTTACTGAGAAATCGGCAATTGTGATTTCCTGATTTTCTTTCTGTTTTTTCGCATTCCCTACATCCTCATAATTATCTTCATGACTTACATCGGCTAAACTTGCTAAAGTGCGTCCGTCTTCATGCTCTGTCAGTCGTTCCACGATAGGGGTAAACTGCAGGTACTGGCAACCATTGTCTCTGAAGAAATGATAAAACTCCAAAGGATGTTCTGCGTTGTATGCATTTACCACTGCCATCGCATTCCATTCCACTCTATGTTTTTTCAAGAGATGGATGCCATGCATCACTTTTTCCCAAGATGGTTTTCCGGCAGATGTCTGTCGGTAATGATCATGATATTCCTGTGGACCATCGATGGAGATACCTACCAGAAAATGGTTTTGAGCGAAAAACTCACACCATTCATCGGTAAGGAGTGTACCATTGGTCTGGATGACGTTATCGATTTGCTTGCCGTGGGCGTACTTCTTCTGCAGTTCCAGCGCCTTCTTGTAGAAGTCGATGGAGCGCATCAGCGGTTCTCCTCCATGCCAGGTGAAGAGTACCTGGGGCATGGTCTGTGCCTCGATGTACTCCCGGGTGAATTGCTCCAGCATCTCATCGGTCATCAGATGTCGGGGAGTGTTCTGGTAAAGATGGTTCTTTTCCAGATAATAACAGTATTTGCAAGCCAGGTTGCAATGGGCACCTGCGGGCTTCAGCATCACATACAGGGGCTTGGCAAATGGGGTTGCTATATTGTCGTTCATCATATTCATTCTTTTCTAAATGAGGGAAATGTAATCTGCATCAGGACTGTGTGCCTAAAATTTTGGTAAAGTGATTTGGAAATCAGGACTATCTCTATGTTCCTTCTTGATGGCAGCTAAAAGTTCGGCTAATATTTCCGGATGCTCAGCTGATACATCATAATCTTCATGAATGTCAGTCGCTAAGTTGTAGAGATGTAGTTCTCCCTTTTCTACTACCAGTTTCCAGTCTCCTTTCCTTACACCTATCTGGTCGGTTTCGTGAAACTCCCAGTAGAGGTAGTCGTGGTGCTTCTGCTCGGCATCCTTGCCCAGGAGGGTAGGAGCGATGGAGATTCCGTCGAAACCATCACCTGCCAACTTCTTGTTGGTGTAGCGCTTGGCGAAGTTCTTGATTCCGGCAAGGTCGCAGAAGGTTGGCATCAGGTCGTAGAAGGCAAACTGGGTATCGTTTACGCTGCCCGCCTTGATGTGCTCCGGCCACCAGGCGATGAACGGGATGCGGATGCCGCCCTCGTAGCACTGGCGCTTCAAGCCCTTCAGCTTGCCGTCGCGACCGAAGAACTTTGGGTCGGCGCCGCCTTCTTCGTGAGGTCCGTTATCGGATGTAAAGATGACGACGGTGTTCTTGTCAAGACCCTTCACCTTCAGCTTGGCGAAGATTTCTCCTACATACTGGTCAAGACGGGTAATCATTCCGGCAAACTGTGCGTGGGTATGAACCACGGCGTTGTATCTTGAGTCTTCCCATCCTCCCCAAGTTTTATCATCAAAGAATTTCTTCTGATAGTTCTCTAAAATGGAATCTTCTGGTTGAGCCAACTCTGCGTGAGGTAGGGTATAGGTAAGGAATCCTACGAAAGGATGCTTATTATCCTGCTTGTCAATCCACTCCAAAGCCTTGTCGTGGATGATGCGGGCAGAATACTGCTTGCGTTTGAAATAGTCCTTGCCGAACATCGGGTATTGGATGTTCTGTTCCATCACTTCTCTCACTACAGCCGTATCTCCCAAAGCCTTGCTATATCTGTTCAGGAAATTAGGGTAGTAGAGATGTGCCTGAAATTGACAGATGTATCCATAGAATTCATCCACGCCCCGTTTGTCGGGAGTAGAGGCAGAACCTTCGTATCCGCCTGCCCACTTGCCGAAGACTCCGGTGCGGTAACCCTTGTCCTTCAGCATCTCAGGAAGAATCTTATGCTGTGGGTCGTAAGGTTCCTGACCCACAACAGAAAAGTCCTCATTTACTCCATACTTCACCATTGGCACGTTTCTCCAGTACTCCTTGTTCCCTCTTACGTGGGTATGACCGGTATGCTGACCCGTCATGATGGTAGCACGTGATGGGGCTGAAACCGGCGAACCGGCGTATGCCTGGGTGAATCGCATACCCTCTCTTGCCATCTGGTCGATATTGGGGGTATGGATGTAAGGCTGACCGTAGCAAGCCAAGTCACCATATCCCATATCATCGCAGAGGATGAAGAGAATGTTGGGCTGCTGTACGTTCTGCTTGGCGCACACCAGGGTAGGCAAGCAAATCATGCCTACCCCAGTGAGCCATATTGTCTTGTTGGTCTTCATAAAAATCTGTTTTGGATTCTACTCATCTATTATATTTAGAATCTTCTACTTTTAGATTCATCTACCTTTAGAATCTATTCATCTACCTTCAGATTCTTGCGGTAGTTGGCGAGCAACTTCTTCAGTTCCTTCTCAATCTTCTGAGTGCCTGGTTTGTCGTAGATATTGTGCAGCTCGTTAGGGTCGCTCTTGATATCATACAACTCCCAGTAGTCGATGTCGGCATCATCGGTGAAGTAATTGATAGACTTGAGGGCATTAAAGCAGTTGTTCTCTCTAGTGCCTGGCTGACCCTGGTACTTGTTTTCTACCACGGCTCTCTCGCCACCCTTGCCGTAGAAGTGAATCAGCTTGTAACGCTCGGTGCGCACACCGTCGTGCTTGCGTACCAGGTGGTAGGTAGGGTAATCATAATAATGATAGTACAGGCTCTTGCGCCACTTCTTCACTGGCTGGCCGGCAAACAGCGGCTGGAGCGATGTTCCAGGCATGTACTTAGGCTTCTGCAAACCTGCCAGTTCGAGGAAGGTAGGTGCGAAGTCGATGTTCTGAACCATCTGGTTGCATTCGCTCTTTGGCTGGATGTGCTTAGGATAGCTGATGATGAGTGGAGTGTGGAATGACTCCTCGTACATGAATCGCTTGTCGAACCATCCGTGCTCGCCCATGTAGAATCCCTGGTCGGATGTATAGACGATGATGGTGTTGTCGGTGAGATTGTTCTTGTCGAGATATTCCAGCAGTCTGCCAACGCTCTCATCTACTGAGGCAATCACAGCCATGTAATCGCGGATGTAGTTTTGGTATTTCCACTCGATCAACTCCTTGCCAGTCAGGTTCTTGCTCAGGAACTCACGGTTTCTTGGCATGTAGTAGGCATCGATGATGGCACGCTGCTGTGGAGTCATGCGGTTCATCTCGCCCATCAGTCCGGCATAGGAATCTCTTCCCTCTGGAGTAGAAGGATCGTACATCTCAGGAACCTTCAGGTCGCGTACCATCTCCATATACTTGTCGATAGACATCTTCTGGGTGGATGCAGCAGAACCACGGGTCTCGTAATCATCCCAGAAAGTTTCTGGCAACGGGAAGTTGACGTTGGCATACTTGCTTACATACTTGGTGTTAGGCATCCAGAGACGGTGAGGTGCCTTGTGGTGAACCAGCAGGCAGAATGGCTTGTTCTTGTCGCGGCTATTCAGATACTCGATGGCATGGTCGGTAATCAGGTCGGTGGCGTAACCCATCTCCTGCTTGAAGTTGCCATACTGGCCGGTAGAGGCGAAGGTTGGGTTGTAATACTGTCCCTGGTCATCCAATACGCGGTAGTAATCAAAGCCCTTAGGACTGCACGACATGTGCCATTTACCTACCACGGCAGTAGAATAGCCGGCACCCTGCAGCAGTTCTGAGAAGAAGGTCTTGGTAGAGTCAATACCCTCAGCCAGCTGGCGCTGTCCGTTCTGGTGGCTATAGAGACCTGTCATCAGGCAGGCACGGCTAGGAGTAGAGAGTGAGTTCTCTACGAAAGCCTGGTTAAACTTCATTCCTCTTTCAGCTAGGCGGTCGATGTTTGGAGTTGGAGCCAATTTAGAGATTGGGCTGCCGTATGCACTGATGGCCTGTATGGCGTGGTCATCGCACATAATGTACAAGATGTTAGGTCGGTCTCCTGCATTCTGAGCGAAGATCGACAACGGCATTGCCTGTAAGGCAGCCATGGCCAGCAGGGAACGGTTGATTGGCTTACTTTTACTGTTCATCATAATTTTTTGGTTGAATGAATAGTTATTTATATGAATTAATTAAAGGACAATATTGTGTATAAGAACTAAATACATTATAATACGCCAAAAAGAGGGGTGCCGTAAGTGGCACACCCTCTTCGAGTTGTCATTGAACATGACTATCTCAGATTTGAAACAGTCTTGTTGGTTAAATAAATAATTGTCAAGGAAGTTATCTCTTTAAGTTCGGGTTCTTCTCAACGTCTGTTGTTGGGTAAGGACAGTAAATTCTATCCTCTGTCCAAGAACCAGAAACTGTAACTTGCTCCTTAGCTGTAATGTTCTTACCGTTCTCTACTGCTACTACGAGAGGAGCATTAGTTACGCGGTAGTCGAAGTTCTTCTTCAACTCGTTCATACGAAGCTCGTCAGAACGGCGGGTAACCATAGATACCCAGTTACCGGCAACTTCCCATCCGTGCTCAATGTAGCAAGCCTCAGCCAGCTGCTCTGCATTCATATCAGCAATCTTTACGGTAGTACCATTGCTCAAAGTAACGTTCTCAACATCGTTTACGGCACGGCTGCGAACCTGGCGGAGGCACTCCTTAGCCTTGTTCAAGTCACCACCTGAGCGAGCTGCGCTCTCAGCATACCAGAGAAGGATCTCTGAGTAACGGATCAGGTTGTGACGGCGGTCGTTGACCATACCATCCCAGTTAGGAGCAAGGTAATCGTAAGCCTGACGGAGCATGTTGCCATTCTCATCACAGTTTACTGTAAAGATACAGAACATTGGGTGATAAGCCTCAACCTCTGGTGTCTTTCCATCTTCCTTCAAGGCCCACCAATCTACAGCCTTAGTAATAGTTTTTCCTTCCTGGAAAGTAACCTTAGGAGCGTAGATGGCATCCTTACGAGCTCCCTCTGGGAATCTCTTCCAGAATGCGATTTCACCCCAGGCATCACCCCAGCCATTATCGCCGAGCCCTTCGAAACGGCAGCAGGAAGAAAGCTCTGAGTCATGATCCCACCAGCCACGAGCATCGTTGTTGATACCAAGTACAGTTTCCATGTTGTAGTTGTTGCCCATAGAGTAAACATCCTTCCACTCTGGGTTCAGGATGAAACCGTAAGAACCGTTGTTGTCGATGACAGACTTAGCCTGCTCTGCAGCGAGCTTGTAGTACTCTGTACCCTTGTTGAGTGGGTAGCCAGCCATAGACATATAAACTGCTGACAGGGTAGCCTGTGCAGCCTGCTTTGTAGTCCAGACATCTACACCGAACAAGCGACTAGGTTCCTTTTCATACTTAGTAGGAAGCTCGTTAACAGCAGCCTTCAAGTCAGAAACAATCAGTTCATATACCTTTTCTACACTTGATGGAGCAACTTCCAACTGAGAAACGTCAGTACCTGTAATCAATGGCACAGGACCGAATACACGTACCAGATAATAGTAAGCGTAAGCACGCCAGAAGTGAGCATTACCCAAAGCCACGTTGATCTTTTCCTGAGCTATAGGAGCCTTGCTTGCACTCTCAGTAATCAGGTTGGCTGCCTTGATTGCTGAATAATGCTGGTTCCATGCATCTACTACACCCTTGTTAGCACCATCAGATGCAAAAGCATCGAGGGCAGCGCAAGCCTGCTTGTTAGAACCAGGGTTGGCTGTAATATCATCACCCTGCCACTGTGGGTACATAGGGTTGGTCCAGCTCTGTGTCTGGTTTACTCGGTCATACAGCGCATTAACACTTGCTGTCAGGTCATCTTCGCTATTGAAGAAGTTATCTGGGGTCAACTGTCCCTTAGGTTCCTCATCCAGGAAGTCTCCACAAGAAGAGAAGGTAAGCAAGGATGCTGCCATGAGACAACCCATATATAATAATTTTCTAGTTCTCATAATTATTTCAGTTTTTAGATGATTGAAGTTAGAAGTTTACACGTACGCCCATTGTGATGGTACGAGGATTAGGGTAAGCACCCATATCCAAACCGTTATCACGGTCAACACCATTATCACTGAATGATGCACCAGCTGGGTCAATACCCTTATAGCCGGTAATGGTGAAGAGGTTCTGAGCTGAGAGAGAGAGACGGATGTCTGCAATCTTTGTCACGCTGCGTGGGAATGTATAAGCGATGCTGATATTCTCGCAACGGAGGTAATCTGCATTCTCCAACCACTTGTCTGAGTTACCGTATGTCTTGTTCTCGGCACCTACTGTTGGCATGGTGATTCCGATGTTGTTGAAGTAATCCTTATCGGTTACGAATCTAGATGCACCTACCATTGAGTTCATGGCGTAACGAACCATATTCAAACGCTTAGCACCGAATGCTGCATTGAAGAAGGCGTTGAAGTCCCAGTTCTTATAACTTACTGTATTGTTCCAACCTAATGTGAAGTCTGGGTTTGAACGACCTAATACGAAGCGATCCTTTGAAGCATCAGGAGTAGCAGTTGTTCCACCATCTGCAGTGTAATACATATCAATATATTCACCCTTTGCATTCTTTTCTACACCAGCCCACTTGAAGCCGTAGAATGTACCGATAGCTTCACCTTCCTTGATGATGGTACATGGGTCAACAGTACCTGGAGAAGGGCTTGTACCATAAAGAATAGGAGAATCAGCTGTCAACTTGGTAACCTCGTTCTTGATGTAGCTGGCATTCAATGTAGATGACCATGACCAGTCCTTGGTCTGGATAATCTGTGCATTGATTGTAGCATCAAAACCCTTGTTGCTTACCTCACCGGCATTTACCCAGTATGATGTGCCACCCAGGTAACCAGGAGCTGATGTTGTCAGGAGGGCATCCTTTGTCTTCTTGTTGAAGTAGTCTAAGCTGATGCTCAAACGGTTGCCGAAGAAACCGAGGTCAACACCGAGGTCAAACTGATGAACCTTCTCCCATGACAAGTCAGGAGTGGCAAGACCATTTGCCCAGTAACCTGTGTAAGACTGATTAGTACCGTATGTGAAACCGGTTGTACCCAAAGAACCCAATGTAGAGTAAGGAGTAATATCCTGGTTACCGATGATACCGTAGCTTGCACGGATCTTCATGTATTCTACTGCATTCTTGATAGGCTCCCAGAACTTTTCGTTAGAAATGGTCCAAGCTGCAGCTGCTGATGGGAAATAACCCCACTTCTTGTTGGTGAAACGGCTGGAACCATCCGCACGTAAGGTTCCGGTCAACATATAGCGGTCTGCATAGTTGTACATAACGCGGGCTACACCTGAAAGCATGGTCCACTTGCTGTAACCGTTGCTAGGAGTCTTGGAAGCTGCGTCTGCTACGTTCCAGTAACCTAACTGTTCGTGAGCAAGTCCTGTTCCTGACAAGCCCATGCGGCGAACCTCGTTAGAGGTAACTTCCCATACACCTGTTGCTGTCAAACCGTGATTACCCCACTTGTTGCTGTAAGTCAAGTTGTTGGTTGACTGCAAAGCGGTAACGGTAGCATCGTTGTTGCCCATGTTGTTACCTGCTGCGTTCACCTTGGTAGATGTGAAGCTGTACCACTTGTAATCGTTATAGTCGATACCGTTGGTGGTGGTGAAGGTCAAGCCCTTGAGAAGATTGAACTTCAAGTCAACGTGACCGGTTACCATCGTACGCTTGCGGTCGTTCTGGCTGTCGTGAAGATTACCGTAAGGGTTGTTCTGGATGTTGTTGTATGGGTCTTTATTATACTTTCCATTTGCATCCATCATCTCCATAGTAGGAGAGTAGTTCAAACCAACCCAGATAGGGTTATCCTGGTTCTGAGCGAAGCCTGCACCAGAGTTGTCTGTCTGAGCAAGGTTGAGGTCGGCGGTCAACTCCAACCAATCGAATACCTTATTATGAATGTTTGCCTTGATAGCGTAACGTCTAGACTTGGTGTCAACGATTACACCTTTCTGATCCATCAAGTTGGCAGAGAAGTAAGTCTGTGTTTTCTCGTTACCCTGTGAAAAGGCAACCTTATAGTTCTGAGTAATACCTGTCTGGAGCAACTGATCCATCCAGTCGATACCTGGCTTGGTACCATTCAAATAATCCTGTACAGCGCTCTGATCCACACCCTTGTGGTCAACCAAAGCCTGTGCATACTGCTTGGTACCCATTACCTCAGGGATGTTGTAAGCGTTAGAGAAACCGAAGCTGCCATCGAAGGTAACCTGGGCTGCACCTGCCTTACCGCTCTTGGTCTGTACCATCACAACACCATTGGCACCACGGGCACCATAGATAGCGGTAGAAGAAGCATCCTTCAAAACCTGGATGCTCTGGATATCCTCAGGGCTGATACCTTCAAGACCTGTTTCGCGAACAATACCATCTACTACGTAGAGAGGGTCATTGCTCTTGTTTACTGAGCTGGCACCACGTACACGAATCTTCATAGCACCACCAGGAACGCCACTTGACATTACCTGCACACCAGACATACGTCCGTTGAGGGCATCCTCAACACGTGCAACCGGCTGATCCTTGAAGCTCTTGCCTTCCATCACAGCAACAGAACCTGCTAAGTCAGCCTTCTTTACTGTACCATAACCGATGACTACAGTCTCTTCGAGCATGTTGGCATCGTCTTGCATGGTGATTTTCAATGGAGCACCATTCCATGTTACAGTCTGCGCCTTGTAGCCAATAGATGTAATGGTCAGTTTGGCACCTTTCTTTAAGTTAGAGAGCGTAAAGTTACCATCGATATCGGTAACGGTACCGCCTACCTGTCCATCAACTCTAATGGTAGCGCCAATAAGAGGTTCACCAGCAGGGTCGATGACATTACCAGTACAGGAATTTTGCTGTTGCGTAGCAGTTGCAATCAAGCTTTGGCTTGCTAACGCTGGAACGGCGCAAAGAGGTGACATAGTACCTAAAAGAGCCGCGAAATAAAAATTCACTTTTTTGTTCATAGGTGTAATTGTTTACGTTAGTTATTTAGATAATATTTTTATTCTTTCTTATTTCAGTTTTATATCTGCCTGACAGACATTTCTATCTGTTTAGTAGGCAGCAATATTGTTGATGCAAGGGCAACCTCGGGCATCATCGAATACGATGCGAAGACCATTGGTTTTGATCTTGTCAAATCTGAGGATGCGCTTGTAACCGATTGTCGTTGTCTCTTCCTTCTGATAGAGTTTCACCCAGTTCTTGTCTTGGAGATAATAGACAGTAAAGGCTTTTACCCGTTGTCCCAATGGGATGTATTCCTGAAGCATAAGGCGAGAGATTTCTTGTGTCTTGCTCAGACGGAATTCGATGCTTGCTCCTTTGACCGTTTTCGATGCCCAGAACGTGTCGTATTTCCCGTCGGTCATATTTTTGCCAATGTTTTTGCCTTGTTGGCTATCCGTTTTAGGAGTGATGCCTTTCAAGACATTGTTGGACAATTCTTGCTGTATCTTCTTGTGGAAGTTGACTGCATTGGCTGAGTCAATAGGATGAATGAGCCCATCTTTATTTACCGGAAAATTAAGCAAGAATGTGGCATTGTGCCCTACACTTCTATAATAAAGATCGCATAACTGGTCAACGGTTTTGACCTTATTGTCCTCAGTTTCGTGATAGAACCATCCTGGTCGGATGGATACATCACATTCTGCGGGGGTCCATTGATCACCATTTTCCCAGCCGAATTGCAGTTGCTTGTAGTTTTTATAGCCTGGATATACGGTATTGGAAGGAATCATAGACCAGCAGGTTTCGCCTGCAAATCCGTTTTCGTTTCCTACCCATCTGCACCCTGGTCCGCCATCACCGAAAATAGTGGCATTTGGCTGGAGACTATCTACAATCTGGAAGATTTTAGGGAAGTCGTAGTAGTGCTTTCTGTTGATGGTTCGTTTTTCCTCTGCTCCTCCGTACCATCCATCTCCTCCGTTGGCTCCATCAAACCATATTTCGAAGAGTTCACCATAGTTGCTTAGCAGTTCCTTGAGTTGGCGCTGGTAGAGTTTCAGGTAATATGGTGAGCCGTAACTGGCCTGATTTCTGTCCCAAGGTGAGAGGTATATGCCGAACTTCAATTCATATTTTTGGCAAGCTTTGGAAAGTTCTCCCACGACATCACCTTCACCATTCTTATAAGGAGTGTTTCGGATGCAGTAATCTGTCGTATGGGTTGGCCAAAGGCAGAAGCCATCATGGTGCTTTGCAGTGATGATGACCCCTTTCATACCTGCAGCAGCAAGTGTTCTTGCCCATTGCTCGCAGTCCAATTTCTTGGGATTGAAGGTTTTTACATCCGAGTTTCCGTATCCCCATTCTTTGTCATTGAAAGTGTTCAATCCAAAGTGGATGAAAGCGTATGTTTCCATTTTCTGCCATTCTACCTGTTTGGTAGTAGGAGTTGGTTGCACAGGCTCCAGTGACTTGGATGTCTTTTGTGCCGAAATTGCCAGTGTTGAGATTCCCAACATCATGGTAATCAGAAAGCATTTTCTCATGTTGTTTCGGTTTAAGTTATTTTTTTCGTACACAATGTATCTTCTCATACCTTTATATATAGAGAGATAGATTTATATTTAATCAGTTTTTTGTTGATTTTTGTTAGTCATGTATATATAGTTGTCAGTTAGAGAGAGGTATTTGCTAAGCATAGAGTAATCTGTATCTTGCCATGAGACAGGCTCCCACTACGCCCGCTTGACCTTTCAGTTCGGAGGTTACAATCTTAGAATCCTCGTTCATGACGTTGAGAGAGAATCTCTTGATGCCCATTCTGATAGGCAATGTCAGATAATCTCCTGTAGCCGACATTTCGCCTCCGATGACCAGCATTTCCGGGTTGAAGACGTTGATGATTCCTGCCAGTTGTTTTCCCAGTTCATCTGCAACATGTTGTAGGATAACTAAGCTGAGCACATCTTCTTTTGCGATGGCGTCCAGAATATCTTGTAAGTTTAACTCTTCTTTTCTGTTTACCACCTTGTCTGAAAGTATGGATTGTTTTCCTTCCAGTAGTGCTTCGGTCAATTTTCTTTTCAGAGCTCTGCCAGAAGTTTCAGTTTCTATGCAACCGATTTTTCCACAGTGGCAGATGATGTTGTTGTTGTAGCCAGGTGTATGTCCAAATTCACCGGAATATCCAGACTTTCCATAATAGAGTTTACCGTCTATGATGATTCCGATTCCGAGACCCCAGCACACATTCACAAAGATAATGTCTTTCATTCCTTTACTGCAGCCTTTGATGTATTCTGCATAGGTCATGCTTCTGGTGTCGTTTTCGATGCAAACCGGTAAATTAATCATTTCTGATATTTCCGTTGCCAAAGGTTTTTCGGTAAATGTAAACATATTGTATGCCGTTCCTTCAAAAGGATTAACGCGTTCTGCTACATTGACACAGACATTTAGTATTTCCTCTTTCTTGATAGGAAGACTGTCTATGAAATCATTGATGATGTTTCCGAGTTTTTCCAGATTCTCCGGAGTGTTTTCGTAACAGTAGGGAATTTTTGTCTTTTCCACTATCTGGTTGCCGCAGAAATCACTTGCAGAAAGTGCCAGACTGTCCATTTCCGGATTGGCACCTATAAAGTAACCTGCCTTAGGCTTCAAACCGTAAAGCATTGGGATGCGCCCCATGGCAGTTTCCTTCTTTCCGAATTCTTTGACTATTCCCACTGTCATCATCTCATTCAAGGCGCTTGTCGTGGTTGGGAGACTTACTCCTATACTCTTAGATATTTCCGGGATAGTGGATTGTCCGTGAGATATAAAATGCTCCAAGATTTTCTTAGGTATAGTAGCTTTTTTACCTATATTCTTAATATATTTTATTATCTCTTGTTTCATAAGTAATATTTTTTATTTGCAAAGATAAAGCTTTTATTAATACGTGCAACTTTTTTGTAGTTAATAAACCTTAAATGTGTTTATTTCTTTGCTTTTTTATTATTTTGAGGCTGTTTTTAGCCCCTACACCTTATTTATATATATAAGTAAACTTTAGAGTTTCTATCTTAAAGTCCTTTTTATTAAAATTCTTATGATAGAAAATAGTCTCACTCTTTCCGTGAGTTATTTTGTTCCTTTGCACGTAAACATCTGATAATGTGGCAAATATACACTTATCTGCATAAAGATGACAAAATACGAAAAGTATTGGTGTTTTAGATTTATTAACCATAAAACCTTTGAAGTAACACAAAAAACATATATCTTTGCAAAATAAAATATTTTATTAAAATATTGGCAACTAATAAAAGATATTAGAAAGATTAAAACCTCATATTTGAATAACTAGATCAAACTAACAACTGAATACGATATGAATCAGATTAAGAAACTATTTCCTGCATTCGCCCTCATGGCTTCCTTGGGGATGAATCCTGTGTGTTCTTTGGCTGCAGAAGTCAATGTGATTCCAACACCAGTCAAACTCACCCAACAGCGTGGAGAATTTATTTTGCCTTCCAGCCTTGGTATTTCCTACAATACAGAGGAAGGTAAAGCGATAGCTGGTTATCTGGCAGGCAAGCTCAAGACTTCTACTGGATATGAGGTCTATGTGGGCAACAAGAAAGGAATTGTCTCTATTGTCATCAACCCTTCGATGAAAATGAATGAGGAGGGCTATCGCCTTCAGGTTACTGCCAAGGGAGTGGTTATCAAAGCTAAGACAGGTAAGGGTGCCTTTTATGGTATGCAGACCTTCCTGCAGCTGTTGCCTGCGGAAGTGGAAAGTGCTTCTCTGGTAAAGGGAGTCAAATGGGTGGCACAATGTTGTGATATCGAAGATTATCCTCGTTTCGGTTATCGTGGTTTCCATCTCGATCCATGCCGTCATTTCATTACTGTACAGAATGTGAAGAAGCAGATTGACCTGATGGCTTCTCTCAAGGTCAATACGATGCATTTCCATCTGACGGAAGATCAGGGCTGGCGTATTGAAATCAAGAAATATCCTAAACTGACTTCTATCGGTGGTTATCGCAAGGAAGGCGATGGCTCTATCTATGGAGGTTTTTATACACAGGAGGAGATTAAGGATATCGTGGATTATGCTACCAAGCGCTATATGACGGTGATTCCTGAGGTGGATCTTCCTGGACACATGATGGCGGCTATTGCTGCTTATCCGGAATTGTCCTGTAAGGGAGAGCAGTGGACTCCAAGAATGGTTTGGGGTATTGAGGACATCGTGATGTGTCCTGGTAAGGAATTGATGTTCCATTTCCTGGATGATATCTTCAAGGAAATGGTGCCGCTCTTCCCTGGCAAATATTTCCATATAGGTGGCGACGAGTGCCCGAAAACCAGTTGGAAAACCTGCCCGACTTGTCAGAAGCGTATTGTTGACGAGCATCTTCAGGGCGATAGCAAGCACTCTGCAGAGGAAAGACTACAGAGCTATGTGATCAAACGTGTAGAAAAGATGCTGGAGAAGTATGGTAAGAAAATCATCGGATGGGATGAAATTCTGGAAGGTGGATTGAGTGAGAATGCTACCGTCATGTCTTGGCGAGGTATTGATGGAGGTATCGAAGCGGCTAAGCAAGGGCATGATGTTATCATGACTCCTGGTTCTGGTGGTCTTTATCTTGACCATTATCAGGGCGACAGTAAGATAGAACCAATCACGATTCCAAGCAGTCCTGTTTATCTGGCCAAAACCTATAGTTTCGACCCTGTTCCTGATGTAATCCGCAAGGCTGGACTTGATAAGCATATTTTGGGTGTGCAATGCAACAACTGGTCTGAATATATGTATTCCAATGCCAAGATGGAGTATATGATGTATCCTCGTGCCCTGGCACTCTCTGAGGTTGCCTGGTCGCCATTGAGTCGTAAGACCTTTACGGATTTCAGCAAGCGAGTGGATGCTAACCTCGTAAGACTTGATGAACGTTGTATCAAATATCATCTTCCTCTGCCGGAGCAGCCATACGGATCCTGCGATAAAGTGGTGATTACCCAGGATACTACCGTAACCTTTACCACTTCCCGTCCGATGAAAATGGTCTATACACTGGATGGCACGATGCCTACTCCAGAGTCTCTGGTCTATACTGCTCCTATCCCTGTAAACCATGATTGTATCATCAATATTGCTACGGTTTTGCCTTCTGGTAAGATGAGTCGCATCAGAACCATCCAGGTGGAGAAACAGAATTATGCTCCTTCTGTTGAGGTGAAAGATGTAAAGCCGGGTTTGGAGATGAAGCGTATCAAGGGGTATTATCATCATGTGAATGACTTAGAATGGACGGATGGCGTCTGGGAAAATTCTGTTATCCGCAACTTTGGCGAAATGAAATTGAAGCAGGCTGACGATGCCCGCACCTTGCGTGGAGAGAATGGTTATGCTGCTATTGCTGAAGGATATGTGATGGTGCCAGAGGATGGTGTATATTACGTTTCTTCCCGTGCCGACCAGGTTTGGATTGACAGTAAGTTGCTTATCGACAACTCCAGCGAAGTGAAGAGTATTTCCCATCGTGACAACTGCGTAGCTTTGGCTAAGGGGTTACATCCTATCAAGTATGTCTTCATAGCCAATATTACTGGTGGCTGGCCTTCTTGGTGGAACGGACTCAACCTGCAGATGCGCAAGGATAATTCCAAGGAATTTGCGGATGTTGAAGATAGTCAACTGTTCCATTAAATATATAATAAGGTAAAACCTGTTTTTAAATCATAAATATTCATGAATATGAACAAAAGAAATTTCATGTTTCTTGCCCTATTGGGTGCCATGGTTCTTAATGGGCATGGCGAAGTAAGGGCGCAAGATGCCAGCAGATGGCATAATGTAGATGTCAATCAGCAGAATCGTGCTCCTCGCCGTGCTGCGTTCTTTGCTTTCGAGAATCAGGATAAGGCTCAGGCTTTCGAGAAGAAAAATTCAGCCAACTACCTTTCGATGGAAGGCACTTGGAAATTTAATTTCGTCAAGGACTACAACAAGCGTCCTGTCAATTTCTTCGCTGCCAACTTTGATGATTCTCAATGGAAGGATTTTCCTGTACCGGGCTTGTTTGAACTGAATGGCTATGGCGACGCTACCTATAAGAATATCGGTTATGCCTGGGCTACCCAGTTTGACCCAAATCCTCCTTATATCAGCGAACTCAACAACTATACGGGTTCCTATCGCCGCACCTTTGACCTGCCTAAGGACTGGAAGGGCAAGGATGTATATTTCCATGTAGGTTCTGCTACCAGCAATTTGACTCTCTGGGTGAATGGCAAGTATGTGGGATATAGCGAAGACAGCAAGGTGGCTGCAGAGTTTAATATCTCCAAATATCTGAAACCAGGCAAAAACCTCATTGCTATGCAGGTGATGCGCTGGTGTGATGGTTCTTATTTTGAGGATCAGGACTTCTGGCGTCTTACAGGAATTGCCCGTGAGGTATATCTCTATGCCCGTCCGAAAGTTCATGCAGCTGATATCCGTCTGGATGCAGGTTTGGAAAATCAATACCGAGATGGTGTCCTGAACTATCAGGTAGCCTTGAAGGGTGGTAAGACTAATGTTACTCTTACATTGTGTGATAAGGATGGCAAGAAGATTGCCGAGGCTTCAGGTGTACAGGGTACTATTAAGGTGCCAGGGGTGAAGGCATGGACTGCAGAAACACCTTATTTATATAAGGCATTCATTACTTTGAAAAATAAGCAGGGTGTATCGGAGGTTATTCCTCAAAAGATAGGTTTCCGCAATGTGGAAATCAAGAATGCACAGCTCCTGGTCAATGGCAAGCCTGTCCTGATCAAGGGGGCTAACCGTCATGAAATAGATCCTGATGGTGGCTATGTGGTCAGCGTGGAGCGCATGATTCAGGATATTAAGATTATGAAGCAGTTGAATATCAACGCTGTTCGTACCTGTCATTATCCTGATGATCCTCGCTGGTATGACCTCTGTGATGAATATGGAATCTATGTGACTGCCGAGGCAAACCTTGAATCTCATGGTATGGGATATGATGAGAAATCTCTCGCCAAGTTCCCTGAATACCTCCAGACTCATATCGAGCGTAACGAGGGTAATGTGAAGACTTTCATCAACCATCCTTCCATCATCGTATGGAGTTTGGGTAATGAGTGTGGCTATGGCATCAACTTCGAGAAGACCTATGACTGGGTGAAAGCCTATGATCAGACTCGTCCTGTGCAGTATGAGCGTGGTGGATATGACAGTAAGACAGATATTCATTGTCCGATGTACATCGACTACGAGGAGAGTGAGAAATATTGCAAGAGTGATGGCGTAAAACCTTATATCCAATGTGAGTATGCTCATGCGATGGGTAACTCAGAGGGCGGTTTCAAGGAGTACTGGGATCTGATTCGCAAATATCCTAAGTATCAGGGTGGATACATCTGGGACTTTGTAGATCAGGGTCTGCGTGACAAGAGTCCGATTACAGGCAAGGAAATCTTTACCTATGGTGGCGACTATGGGCGTTATCCTGCCAGTGACTACAACTTCAATTGCAATGGTATTATTGCTCCAGACCGCCGTTTGAATCCGCATGCCTACGAAATCCAGTATTGGCATCAGAATGTATGGATCAAGGATCTGGATGCCGTGAATGGTGCTTTCAATATCTATAATGAGAATTTCTTCAAGAATATTGATGACCTGCACCTTACTGCAACTATCTATGCCAATGGCGTGAAGTTATCTACTGTTGAGATTCCTGAGACTAAGGGTATTGCTCCTCAGACAACTAAAATGGTGAAGAGTGATGCCTTGAAGTATGCTATTTCTGAAGCAGAGTCTGAACATAGTAAGGAGGAAATTACAGTCAATTTTGCCTTTGCCAGCGATGGTACAGAACCATTGGTAGAGAAAGGACAGGTGATGGCCCGCCAGCAGTTTGTCATCAATGAATATCAGTTTGATAAGGTAGATACTCCTATTGCGGCGACTTCTACTAAGATTTCTGGTAAGAAAGGGAAACTCCAGAGTACCAGCAATATAGAGGTAGAGGAAACCAATAGCTATGTGAAGGTTTCTGCCAAGAGAATGTCGGTTACTATAGGCAAGAAGACGGGTTTGATAGACTATCTTGACGTGGCCGGTGAGCCTATCTTGAAATTCCGCGAGAGCATGAAGCCTGAATTCTGGCGTGCTCCTACTGATAATGATTATGGTGCTTCTTTGCAGAAGGAGTTGAAGGTTTGGAAAAATCCTGTAATGAACTTGAAGTCATTCGACAAGAGTGAGATGAAGGATAGTGTTGTTTTGACGGCTACCTTTGAAATGCCTGAGGTGAAGGCTGAGTTGGTACTTCGTTATCGCATCAATGCGGTAGGTGAGGTTTCTGTTACCGAGAAGATGACCACGGATAAAGCGGCTAAGATAGCTGACTTGTTCCGATATGGTATGGTATTGGATTTGCCTGCATCATTCTCTAAGTTGGAGTATTATGGCCGTGGCCCGGAGGAGAATTATATCGACCGTCATTCTTCTACCTTTATTGGCAAATATGAGTCGGATGTAAAGGATGAGTATTATCCTTATATTCGTCCTCAGGAGAGTGGCAACCATACAGATATCCGTTATTTCTCCATCTTCAATCCTGCATCAGGCAAGGGTATTACTTTCGAGGGGTATGCTCCGATGGAGTGTAGTGCCATTCCTTATTCTATTGAGGATTTGGATTCTGGCGATGAAAAGGAGCATGCTTGGGGACAGCATAGCGGTGATTTGGTTGACAAGGGCTTGACACAGGTACATATCCAGCAACGCCAGTACGGCTTAGGTTGCATCGATAGCTGGATGACAAAGCCTATGGAGAAATACCGCATGCATTATGGCGACCGCGAATTCCGCTTCGTCATCAAGGCAAAGTAGTTTTATTTTCAAGAAGTCATATTTGTACGAGAATAGGTTTACAATGGGCGGCGCTTTCCTGCGGATTTGCAGGCGGCGCCGCTTTCCTGTTTGACTATCATGAGTATTGGTTTCTGAAAAGAATTGGTCAAAAGACTGGCATATATGATCCACCAAGTATTTTAAACGTACTCTTATTATAAAATAGATAGTTAAACACAACAATTTATATGGTTATAGCTTTGTATTTGTATGTCGATTGCTTTGTGTCGAATCTTTCTGCCTATTTATGGTAGAATCTCGCAAGAGGGAGTTTCTTGCCTTCTTGTATTCCTGATTCTCCTGCTCATAGTAGTGAGCGTAATTGAAGAAAGGCTCACTGACCGCTTCGGTACTCTCTGCGGTAAATGTATGACCATAAGGGTCTGAAGCCTTGATTGTTATTCTGGCATTTGGATTCTTTGGGACATAATAATACAGATGGTTCATGAGCAGATAACTGTTGCCCTTGCTCACAAAACGATAGGATACTGATTCGCTGTATTTATGATGATAGCCAGCGGCAAAGGCATCCTGACCTTTGCTGCTGATGCGGTGCATCCGGTATTCCTTGCCATCTTCTATTGCCACAACCCGCCAGTGGGAGTCGGCGTTAAAGACATTGGCTACCAGTATATTCTTATCTTTATCTTTGGAAAGTCCCCAGTCCTCAGCATACGATTCTCCATTGAAGTCGGTTTGTGCTCTGAAGATGGTCATCTGTTTGTTCTTATCCCAGAATGTGCCCTTATAATAGCAATCGGTAAGGCGGGTACCAATGAACTGATAGACATAATAGCCGTTTGGTGTACCGCAGATATTTATGTTGGATTGCCAGATATTACCACATGCTGCAGCATGACAATGCTCCATCACATCCTCGCCCTCGTAGCGGAATTCATGGTTGCAGGCGAAATGGGTGTGACCGCAAAAGAGTTCGTATCCTCCCTCAAACTGATGCAGGAGTGCCAGGAGTTGGGATAGGCGAGAGGAGGAATAATGTCCCTTCTCATTCTCTATGCCAAGAGGTTTGGCTTTGCCGAAAGGTGCATTTCCGAAGGTGAAAGGAATATGGTAACAGAGTACTACCTTTTTGTCTTTGGGCGTGAGGGCGAGATCCTGCTTGAGCCAGCGCATCTGCCGCTCTCGCAGTTCGCCTGGTGAATAATAGGCCTTCCCACGATAGAAGAAGCAGTTGTTGATGCACACAAAGTGCTCATCGCCACGGTCGAAAGAGTAGTCGGTAGGTCCGAAGTTTTCCTCCCACTTACGTCTGTAGAGTGCCTTTCCGTCCTGGTCGTGATTGCCGATGACGGAGAAGAGGCGCATCTCCGATGAGCCCAAGGCTTGGCGTATCTGTCTCTCCAGGTGGGCATTATATCCTCCGTAATACTGTACGTCATCGCCCATGCTGAGTCCATAGACAGGAGTCCCGGCAGGCAGACTCTTGATAGTTTGCCTGATATCTGCCATCGTCTGGGTGGTAAATCGCTCTACGTCGCTCTTCTTGATGGGGTTGTCGGTGGGCGAGGTATAATAAGGACTGTAGGCATTGGTAACCTGCGGGTCGCCGATGACAATCATCTTATAACTGATTTCCTTTCCTCCAGGTAGTCTTTTCAGGGTGAAATCATATATTTTCTTTTTCTTGGATACTGGCTGGTAGAAGCAAGCCGTGCGATCTGTAGCAGAATGGGTAGGAATCTCACAGTCGGCAGGCACGCAGTAGTAGATGAAGCGGGCAAGACTGTCCCGTTTCATCTTGTATCTTCCGAGCGAATCAGTCTTCACGCAGTTATAACCATCGCTTACGATGACGTTCGCCACACCTTTTCCGTCAGTATCTCTCAGGGTACCTATGATATTGAAGTCCTGCTTGATGACAGGTTTTATCTTCTTGATGGTATCTTTTGCCACGGTTTTCTTCTTGCGGGTATCTGGTGCCTTGACAGCGGTAGGCTGAGGCTCCTTCTGATTGCGCAGATGAAGGGTGACCCCGATTGCGATGAGAGCGCAGCAAACGAGAGATATGATAGCAATATATATCTGTTTTCTTTTCATTTTTTCAGTTAATAAAAGCTTAGACTCATAAGAATGAGCATTTTTATCTTGCAAAAATACGCATTTCTCATGTGATTACGGAAGATATTGATTTAAAAATGTCTAAATGTTACCTTTAGGTAACTTGCCTTTGGATAATATTTTGTATTTTTGCATTTCTGATATTGAATCTGCGTTCTCTGTATTTGGGGAACAAAAGAGTTCTGTCGACAATGTTTTAGATTCAGAAATAAGATAGAAAAATATAATGGCAAACGATAATAAAGGTCTTACGCCGATGATGCGGCAGTTTTTTGAGATGAAAGCGAAACATCCCGAGGCACTGTTGCTTTTCCGATGTGGTGACTTCTATGAAACTTATTGCGAGGATGCTATAGAGGCTTCCAAGGTGCTCGGTATTACCCTGACTCGTCGTAATAATGGCGGTTCGGCAGGTGGTGCTGAGATGGCTGGTTTCCCTCATCATGCACTCGATACTTATCTGCCTAAGTTGATACGTGCCGGCAAGCGTGTTGCTGTGTGCGACCAGCTGGAAGATCCGAAGAAGAAACGCTTGGAAATCAAGGGTAAGAAGGGGCTTAGCCAGATGGATAAGATGGTGAAGCGTGGCATTACGGAACTGGTGACTCCGGGTGTGGCGATGGGCGATAACGTCTTGAACTACAAGGAGAACAATTTCCTTGCTGCTGTCCATTTCGGAAAAGCTTCTTGTGGTGTAAGCTTCCTCGACATCTCTACGGGCGAATTCCTTACAGGGGAAGGTACTCCTGACTATGTGGAGAAACTGATGAGCAACTTCCAGCCGAAAGAAGTGCTTTATGATCGTGCCATGAAACAGAAATTCGAACAGTGTTTCGGAACTAAATACTGTACATACGAATTGGACGACTGGGTTTTCACCGAACAGACTGCCCGACAGAAACTCCTCGGTCATTTCAAGACCAAATCCTTGAAGGGTTTTGGTGTAGAACATCTGAAGAACGGTATCATTGCCAGCGGAGCCATCATGCAGTATCTGGAGATTACCCAGCATACCCAAATCAATCATATTACAGCACTTTCCCGTATTGAGGAGGATAAGTTCGTGCGTATGGACCGCTTTACTATCCGTAGTCTCGAACTGGTGGCCCCGATGCAGGACGATGGTTCGTCGCTTCTGAATGTCATCGACCGCACCGTAACGGCAATGGGAGGCCGTATGCTCCGTCGCTGGCTTGTCTTTCCGCTGAAAGATGTGCGTCCAATCAATGAACGACTCGACATCGTGGAATATTTCTTCAAAGAACCGGAGTTCAAGCAGTTGATGGATGATCAACTGC
Source organism: Segatella hominis (assembly GCF_019249725.2). Lineage (NCBI taxonomy): Bacteria > Pseudomonadati > Bacteroidota > Bacteroidia > Bacteroidales > Prevotellaceae > Segatella > Segatella hominis. The sequence goes on along the minus strand of NZ_CP137559.1, from coordinate 2,890,429 downwards.
ATCGTATCGGTGACCTGGAACGTATCATTTCCAAAGTGGCTGTGGGTAGAGTTTCGCCTCGTGAAGTTGTGCAATTGCAACATGCCTTGGAGGCTATCCAGCCAATCAAGGTGGCTTGTCAACATGCCAAGAATGAAGCCTTGCAGCGAGTGGGTGAGCAACTCAATCTCTGTGAAACGCTGAAAGAACGGATAGCAAAGGAAATCCAGCCGGATCCTCCGCAGCTTATCAATAAGGGCGATGTTATCGCTGATGGCTACAATGCAGAATTGGACGATCTGCGTTCCATTAGCCTGCATGGTAAGGACTATCTGCTCAAAATACAGGAGCGTGAGATAGAGAAAACAGGTATTTCCAGCCTGAAAGTGGGTTATAATAATGTATTTGGCTATTATTTAGAGGTGCGCAATACCTTCAAGGACAAGGTGCCTGAAGACTGGATTCGCAAGCAGACGCTTGCTCAGGCAGAGCGATATATTACTCAGGAACTGAAGGAATATGAAGAGAAGATTCTCGGTGCCGATGAGAAAATTTTGATTCTCGAAGCCCAACTCTTCAATGAACTGATAGCTTCGATGCAAGAGTATATTCCTCAGATACAAATCAATGCCAACCTCATTGCCCGTATGGATTGTCTTCTTTCCTTCTCGAAGGCATCGGAAGAAAACCACTATGTGCGTCCTGTCATCGACGATTCTGAGGTGCTCGACATCAAGCAGGGACGCCATCCTGTGATAGAAACTCAGTTGCCTTTAGGTGAGCGATATGTGCCAAACGATGTGTTGCTCGATACTGAAAAGCAGCAGATTATGATGATTACGGGTCCTAATATGGCCGGTAAATCTGCGCTTTTAAGGCAGACGGCCTTGATAGTTCTGCTGGCACAGGTAGGCTGTTTCGTACCAGCCGAGAGTGCAAGAGTAGGTCTGGTGGATAAGATATTCACCCGTGTGGGTGCCAGTGATAATATCTCGCTTGGTGAATCTACTTTTATGGTAGAGATGACCGAGGCTGCGAATATCCTGAATAATGTTTCTCCTCGTTCCCTGGTTCTATTTGATGAGTTAGGACGTGGTACTTCTACTTATGATGGAATCTCAATAGCTTGGGCTATCGTGGAATACTTGCATCAGCACAAGAAGGCGCAAGCACGTACGCTCTTTGCTACCCACTATCACGAACTGAATGAGATGGAAAAGAACTTTCCTCGCATCAAGAATTTCAATGTAAGCGTGAAGGAGGTGGATGGCAAGGTTATCTTCCTGCGTAAGTTGGAACCGGGTGGAAGTGAGCACTCTTTTGGTATTCATGTGGCTGAAATAGCCGGTATGCCTCGTAGTATCGTAAATCGTGCCAATGTTATACTGAAACAACTGGAGGATGACAATGCGGGTGTGGGTGCTGCCGGCAAACCTAATATGCAGCATTTGGATGAACCGAAGGATGGAGTACAACTCAGTTTCTTCCAGCTTGATGATCCGGTTTTGAGTCAGATACGCGATGAGATATTGGGTTTGGACATCAATAATCTCACACCGGTAGAGGCTTTGAACAAACTCAATGAAATCAAGAAGATTTTGATGGGAAGATAAGAAGTAGATAATGATGGATTGAAAATAAAAACTCTCCCTTGTTCAGGATTGGATTCCTGCAAGGGAGAGTTTCTTATTTTATAGAAAAACAGTTCTAACTGTATGGTTAAAATTGGAAATGGTTCCTATATGCTACTGCATTGACAAAGTAAGTATTACTGCCTCGGCAAAGTAAATACTACTATCCGCAATGACATAACAAGCCCAAACAAGTCCTATTTCTCTTGTTTCTCTTCCAGAGCCTTTGCTCTCTTAAAACTGGAGGCGATGCTCCAAACTCCCAGAAGAATGAGTGGGATACTCAATATCTGTCCCATATCCATAGGAAGTCCAGCCTCAAATGCCACCTGAATCTCCTTCGTATATTCGATGAAGAAGCGGAAGGCGAAGATGAGGGTGATACAGAGACCGAAATATAGGCCTGTACCCACACTCTTAGGACCTTTCTTCTTATAGATGAAGAGAATGAGCAAGAAGATAATGAGGTAGGCGATGGCCTCGTAGAGTTGTCCTGGATGGCGAGGGTATTGATCTTCACGAACAAAGATGAATGCCCAAGGCACATCAGTCACCTTGCCGATAATCTCTGAATTCATCAGATTACCCAGACGGATAAACATGGCTGCAATACCGGAGACAATACCCATATTGTCGAGCACAACCCAGCCCTTTACCTTCATGTTGCGGCAGTAGAGCCAGATGGCAACAAACATTCCGAATACACCACCATGACTGGCCAGTCCTTCATATCCTGTAAGTTTCCAACTGCCATCCGGCATGTGGTGCATAGGTATCAGCATCTCGATGAAGTGATCCCATTGCGTAAGGAAATACTCAGGCTGGTAGAAGAGGCAATGACCGAGACGTGCACCTACCAGAATACCGAAGAAGATATAAAGGAAGAGAGGCTCAAACTTGGCATCGCCCAATTTCTGCTGCTTGTAGAGTCGCTGCATGAGCAGATAACCCAATAGTAAACCGATAAGCCAGCAAGTGGAGTAATATCGGATGGTCAAAGGACCCAGATGCGCAAGAATAGGATCTGGATCCCAAACGATATAATTAAGCAGGTTTGTCATAATTAAACATTAAAACGGAAGTGCATGATGTCGCCATCCTGAACGACATATTCCTTACCCTCGATACCGAGTTTACCTGCCTCGCGAACAGCAGCCTCAGAACCATACTGGATATAATCGTCGTACTTGATGACCTCAGCACGGATAAATCCTTTTTCAAAGTCGGTATGGATGACGCCAGCACATTGAGGAGCCTTCCAGCCCTTGTGGTAAGTCCATGCCTTTACCTCCATCTCACCAGCAGTGATGAATGTCTCAAGGTTCAGGAGAGCGTATGCCTTCTTGATGAGGCGGTTAACACCACTTTCCTCCAATCCGAGTTCTTCGAGGAACATCTGCTTGTCTTCGTAGGTTTCGAGAGATGCAATGTCTTCCTCTGTCTTCGCAGCGATAACCATGCACTCGGCACCTTCTTCCTTAGCGATTTCCTCTACCTTCTTGCTGTATTCATTTCCGCTCTTGGCAGAAGCTTCATCTACGTTGGCTACGTAGAGTACTGGTTTCGTAGTGAGGAGGAAGAGATCGTGAGCCACCTTCTGCTCTTCTTTGCTTTCGAAAGTAACGCCACGTGCGTTCTTGCCTTGCTCCAACTCTGCTTTGTAAGCCTCCAGAACGGTAACCATCACTTTAGCGTCCTTGTTGCCTGCAGCAGCTGTCTTCTGCTGCTTGGCGAGCTGGGATTCGATAGTCTCCAAGTCCTTGAGCTGCAACTCTGTATCGATAACGCTCTTGTCCTCCAATGGGTCAACTTTAGCGCCACCCTCACGTACGATATTGTCATCGTCGAAGCAACGGATTACGTGGATGATTGCATCGCACTCACGGATATTTCCCAAGAATTTATTACCAAGACCTTCGCCCTTGCTGGCACCCTTAACAAGACCTGCGATATCCACGATTTCGCAAGTAGCTGGGACGATGCGTCCTGGGTGAACAATCTCTGCCAATTTGTTGAGTCGCTCATCTGGTACGGTGATGACGCCCAAGTTTGGTTCGATAGTACAGAAAGGGAAGTTAGCTGCCTGTGCTTTTGCACTAGACAGACAGTTGAACAATGTAGATTTTCCCACGTTAGGAAGACCTACAATACCACATTTTAATGCCATTTTATTTTTAAACGTTTAAATATTTGGGTGCAAAGGTACGTTAAATCGAATAAAATACAAAATAATTCGTGGTAAATAAACTAAAAAAGGCATTCACGATGCTCGTGAATGCCTTTCTGATGATTACTTTGAGCAGTTTTTATTATTTTACGACCACTTTTTTACCGTTGATGATATAAACTCCCTGTTTAGGAGTTGAAACACGATGTCCCTGAAGGTTGAAGACTACGCTCTTAGCTTTGACGTCACCGGCAATCTGGCTAATGCCATCGGTATCGGTGCGTACAGCTGTAGCTGATACTTCCTTAGTTACTGAATTGAAGGTGAAGGTAACGTCGTAGATTCCGTCTTCTTCGATATAAATGGAGGCATTACCTTCAGGGTCAGTATCATCACCATAGTTCTCTGACCAATTGTGGTTAGCACAGATCTTATATTGATAACCGCCTTTGGCAATGGTCAGATTGGTCTTGGTCAGAATATAGGTGACGTTATCTTCCTGTTTGATCATATCGTTTTCTGTTGCTTCCGGATCCCATTCTACTCCGAGAATTGTGCCAAATCCAGCTACAGTCCATGTCTTTTCACCAATGACAGCATCACCTGTCTTTTTGGTGATTACACCGACTTCGTAGGTGTTTTCATTAAACTGGATAGTGATGTTATAGGTACCTGTTTCTTCTACCGTAAAGACATAGTTGGTTTGAGGGTACGATTCTGCCCAATTATGATTCTTCAGGACTTTAAGTTCGTTTTTCACATTTTTTTCAAGAATACAGTCGGTTTTGGTGAGCTCCCAGATGCCATTTCCTAAAGGAGTCAGGTCATTGTTAGTATCCGTTGCGTCCCAATGAGAACCGAAGAGAGTACTGGAACCAGCTGCAGTCCAGACATCTTGTGCCTGCAGGGTTAGGGTTGCGATACAAAGCATGATAAGGGTAAAGATTGTTCTTCTCATAATTGATGTAATTTAAATGTTAATAATTAAAATTGTATGCTTAATACGTTTTCTGTTTAAACGCATTTTTATGATTTAAAATTAGGTTTTTGGCATTACCAGGTGCAAATATACGAATTATTTCAATATGTTCCAAGGTTTTTAGAGAAAAGTTGCTTGATGAAATGGATAAAAAAGCAGGAGGGTGTGTCTAAAGTATAGAGACACACCCTCCCGGATAATTATATTCTTTAGATTTCTCCTTTCCACAACCCATGAAGGTTGCAGTATTCTCGAGCCACAACATCCTTGGCTTCTGCGTTGGTCAAGAAGATAGCTTCAGGCTTTTCGCCTGGCTTCAACTCGTGACGAAGCACATCTGTAGGGGTGAGCAACTCTATCCACTGGATGTAATGCTCTGGAAGCATCGGATGTTCTACGCTTCCTACCGTTACACGATATCCGCCCTCGATAGGTTCTATCACAGGCACATGTTTCTCCTTGGCACCATCACTGGTATTTTCCTTCATGAGCTTCATTGGCTCGCCGCAGCAACTGAGCACGGCTCCTGGGTTTACTACTTCTACCACGTTGCCGCAAATCTGGCAGCGGTAGATTTCTCTAATCTTAGTCATAATGATTCCTCCTTAATATTAATTGATGACCAAATTGAATGATAAAAAGCTAACCGGGACAGGATGATAGGATTCTGTCCGGTCTGGATATTCAGGTTTATTCCTCAACAGGACTAAACTCGTCTTTTCCTACTCCGCAAAGTGGGCAAACCCAATCATCTGGAATATCTTCAAATGCTGTACCTGGAGCGATACCGCCCTCTGGGTCGCCTACTTCTGGGTCATAAACCCAGCCACAAACATCACATACATATTTTTTCATAATGCTTTTGTTTTTGATGTTAATACTGTTAGTTAATTCACTCACTATCAGTAGAATATATTCTAACTGGTAGATGACACAAAGATACGTTTTATTTCAATAACTTCCAAATTTTTTAAGGCAAATGATGTTAAAAGCATGAGTTTGATAGCATATTTACTCAATCTGCCTTATTCTTCCTTGCTGTCAGCTACGATTTGTGGACCGCGTACCTTGTCTTTCAGCGACAGACCCTTTCTGATTTCTATATTCACGCCATCACTCAAGCCTGTAGTTATCTGGGTGCGGGCAAAATCCTGAGCAACTTTTTGTTGCTCAGGTGCTTATAAAAAACATTAAATTATAGTGTTGCGGAAATAAGGATAATGTAAAACCTCTTGTACAAATTGTATTTATCATGAATAAGAAAATTATTTGTTTGTTGCTTTTTGTGTTTCCTTTGTTGGTAAGAGCGCAGGAAATTTCAATAGGAGGTTCATGGGCTAATGAACCAGCAAAATTGGGTAAAAACAAAACATTAGACACAAGTGTTATGGAATGCATCTATAACTATCGTATTATAGACCATAGCATTGGAGATATGAGAGAGTATTATGCTATATTGGAAATAGGAGATACTGTTTCTAAATTTGAGAATTATGGTTCTTATAGGCTAGATTCTGTTCTTGTTGGAAAACAACAGATGACTAACGGAGAGTTTTTAAAAACCTATAATATGTATAGACCAGACTTTAAAGAATTCTTGTTAGAAAATGCAAATACAAAACGACTGTCTTATTATGGTAAGGTATCTATAGATAGTTATACCTATCAAGAGGATATACCTCAAATTGATTGGGTATTGTCTGATAGTACAAAGATGATTTGTGGATATTTATGCCATCAAGCAACAGCAGTTTTCCGTGGACGTAATTGGATAGTTTGGTTTTGTGATATACCGAAGAGTGTTGGCCCTTGGAAATTAAATGGCTTACCAGGACTAATTCTTGAAGCACAATCAGAAGATAAAGAGCATACTTTTACTGCCATTTCTGTCCGAAAGTCTAGTTCGCCAATAATTGTCAGAGACACAGAATATTTCAAGACTACTCGTGAGCTTTTTAACAAAGCTGTGGCTGATTACAAGTCTGATCCAACTAAGTCATGGAAAAATTCTCCTTTGGCTCCTAAAGATATGAATGGTAAAACGATGCCTATTCCGAAGAGAAAACTTTTTTATAATCCTTTGGAAAAGGAATAGCAGCAAGGCAGTTTAATAAAAACAAAAGTTTTAGCATGAGTTTCATCAAGCATATTGGGATGGTTGTCCTTGCGTTGCTAATAGCCTTGCCTCTCTCTGCCCAAACCTCTCTCTCGGGAATGGTAAGGGACGAGTCGGGAAAGGCTCTTGGCAATGTAATGGTTAGAGCCTACAATCAACATAAGAAGTTGAAGCGTTACGCACAGACGAATCGATAAGGTGAACTTGTCTTTGGAGTACTCTTATTACCAAATGCAAAATAGAGTGAAGGACTTGGGGACTACGATGCGAGAGCACCAAGGTAGCTTTGGGCTTTCTTTCTTCTGATACATTTATCAGTTGCGTCCTATCGGATGCACTTTCAGCGTAAAATATAATTTCTAATAATCCAATAAGGATGGTGACTTACTCGTCATCATCCTTATTGTTATCGGCTACGATTTGTGGACCTCTTACCTTGACCTTAATGACCTGATTAACCATTAGTATAGGTTAATAATCACAAAAAGTTACCCTAAGGTAAGTTACCTTTGGGTAACTTTTTGTATATTTGCAGGTGGTAAGAATTAAATAAAGCTGGTCAAACGAATTTAATTAGAAGAATATGGCAGTATTTCAATCTCCTTTTCTGTTTGGTACTTTGGCTACCGAAGAGAATTTTATCGACCGAACGGAAGACAGAACTTTGCTCAAGCAACTCCTGGCTTCCCATATCAACGTGATGCTCATTTCTCCACGTCGATGGGGAAAATCGTCGCTTGTAAAGAAGGCGATGACGGAACTGTGTGAAGAAGATAAGGAGGTGAGAATCTGCTATATAGATGCTTTCAGTATTGGCTCGGAAGCTGAATTCTATCGCACTTTTGCCAGTCAGGTCATAGCCTGCGCTTCTTCCAAGATAGAACGTTGGATAGAGGACGCCAAGAAGTTCTTGACGGGTGTAGTTCCACAGATTGTGGTTAACGATCAGATTACGGATTTTGTGGCTTTCGACCTGAAGTTTGTGCCGCAAGAAAGAGATAAGATGGCGATTCTCCAATTGCCTGAGTTGCTGGCGAAGGAAAAGGGAATCAGGATTATCGTGTGCATTGATGAATTTCAGCAGTTGGCTAATCTGCCGGAATATAAGGATATGGAGGGCAAGATGCGCTCAGTATGGCAACAGCAGCAGTTGACCTCTTATTGCCTTTATGGCAGCAAACGTAATATGATGCTCAACATCTTCAATAATTCCAACAGTCCGTTCTATCGTTTCGGACAGGTCATCTTCATGCAGAAGATAGCCAAGGAGCATTGGATTCCTTTTATCTTATCATCTTTTGAGAAGACCGGCAAGCGAATTTCAGAATCTTTTGCCAGCAGGATTTGCGATGTGGTGGAGTGTCATTCCTGGTATCTGCAGCAGTTGTGCTATTTTATTTGGAGCTTTACGGTTTCTGAGGTGACGGAAGAAGTGTTCTCTCTCGGTCTCAAGCAGGTATTGAACATCAATACCCCGATGTTTCAGAACGATACGGAAAATCTCAGTTCTACCCAGATAGAGATGCTCAAGGCGATAGCTGATGGTGAGCAGCATTTCTCATCACAAGCAGTGAAGCAGGTGTATAATCTGGGTAATCCCAATACGATAGTTAAGAACAAGAAGACTCTTCAGAACAAGGATGTCATAGAGAAGCAGAAAGCTGATTTTGTATTTGTTGATCCGATTTATCGTCTGTGGTTTAAGGAAGAGTATTGCTAAAAGGCAGAAAAGGTTCTTTGTGTCACCAGTGTCATCTGTCATTCCTAAGTAAGTTACTTAACTCTTTCAAGCAAGTTACTTAATTATCGTAAGTAAGTTACTTAGCCGTCAAAAGCAAGTCTCTTTTACCATTTGAATTAATCATCTTTCTGAGCTAATTATCAGAAAAAGAAAGAAAATCCGTGAGAGACCGTGAATAACCGTGAGAAACCGTGAATGGCGGATTCTCATGGATGTATCTTTGCATTGTGATTCAGAAAGGACTACAGACAATGCGCAGCGCTACTTAACTTTGTTCAGATGAAAGTTCTGCTTTTTTTCTAATTTTATAGAGACATTATGTTGTAGTTTCTTTATTTTTTCGTACTTTTGCAGAAAAGAGAGAGGAATGAAAGAAAAGGTCATATTTTTATTGTTAATCATCATGATTCTTGCATCTTGTGCAGGAAACAGGAAGTATGATGATTTGATGCAACGGGCAGATAGCATCATGAATGTTAATGACGACTCTGCGAAGGTTGCCATCCGGATGCTTGATGGGGTCAAATCCCAGCTGCCTGAGTTTTCCAAATCGCAAAAGATGCGCTATGAGTTGTTGCGTCATAAGGCGATGAACAAGGCTTGCATCACGTTCACATCTGATAGCGTGATGAAGGAAGTGGTGGATTATTATGACCATCATGGTTCGGCTAACGAGCGGATGCTTGCCAACTATGTGTTGGGATGTGTGTATAGAGATTTGCATGAGGCACCAATGGCATTGGAGTATTATAATAAAGCGACGGAGCAAGCCGATACCACAGCCACAGATTGCGACTATGGCACACTTTACAGAGTGTACAGCCAAATGGGAATTTTGTTTGATAAGCAATACTTACCTTATCAATTGTTAGATGCTTTTGGTAAGGCGGAGAAGTATGCCTATTTGGCAAAGGATACATTCAATGCCATTGTGAATTACCAAAACCGAAGCAGTGCATATTACTATTTAGGAAATACAGATTCTGTTATTGCAATAAACTTACATGCTGCAAGTCTGTTCAAGCAAATAGGAGATGACTATAATGCTATGATAGCCTTAGGCTGCAATTCTGACTATTATTTAGAAAAGCAAGACACAATTAAAGCGAAAAAGGCTTTTGAAGCATACTTTTCTACAGGGTATGAGGGAAATTTGGAATATGAAGATTCTAAGGCTTATGTATTATGCCTAAAAGGGAGTTATTATCTGTTTGTAAATAAGTTAGACTCAGCTTATGCCAATCTATCCCTAAGCTTAAAGTTATGTAAATCATATAGCGTCAAAGCTACTACAACAAAAACTTTGGCTCAGTATTATGCAAAGGTTAATCAACCGGCAATGGCTATGAAGTATGCCTTGCAAAGTTCTGAGTATAATGACTCTGACTTGATAGGAGCCAGAAAAACTCAGTTACAGCAAGTTAAAGCCATGTACGATTATGGCAGAAATCAAGAAATAGCAAGAAGGGCGGAGCTGAAAGCAAAGCACACAAATGAACTATATGATAGTTCTTGCTTGTGTCGTATTGTTCTTGTTCCTTTCTTATTTTTATAGAAAGCAGTTAGCTCTCAAGAAAAAGAGAATAGCAGCTTCAAAGCTGGTGTATGAGGACTGCTTGCTTAAACTTAAAAGGTTACAGGAAGAAAAAGCTCAACTTGTAGCAGAAAAAGACAAAAAACTGGCTCAAATTATAACAGAGAAAGAAAATGCAATCAGTAAATTAGTGTCAGAGATACATGATATACAAAACAGATACTCATTATCTTCGATGTCCGATGCTTATTTAGTTTTAAAGAATTCTTCCATTTACAAAAAAATCCAATGTATAGAAGCGCATCCTTTGGAAGAAATGACTGAGGAGGATTGGACGGAATTGGCTGATACGGTAGAGGAACTAATTCCTAACTTTATTCCTATGTTGAAGAACCGAGTCAGCGATAGAGATTATCGAATCTGCTTACTGATCAGACTCGGAATTCCTGCATCCTTAATGGCAAGACTTTTAAATCTATCAGATGCAGCAATCTCAAAAAGCAGGAAAACTATGTTGAAAAAACTGTGTGGAAAGGTAGGAAAGCCCAAGGAATTTGATGAGTATGTGCTACATATCCCATAATTTTTGGCATGGTAAAATAAAGATAAAATACTCATAACCTTTTCATTTTTAGTGTATTTGGTGAATGGTAAAAAATAGGTAAAAATTAAATTAATAATGTTCTTGCGTCTTTCCCTGCAATTTTGTACTTTTGCAGTGGAAATTAAAACAAACAACAACTAAAAAGTTGAGATTATGAAGAAATTGTTTTTAATGTCAGCCTTTGCGCTGATGGGAGTTGTGGCTAATGCTGCTGAGCATGTTGGAACAGTTGTAACTACGTCTTGTGGAAAACAAATCATGACAGTAGCACCTGAGTTTTTCTCTAAATCAGAGGAATTCGTTGACTATATAGAAGATTTGAACGAAACTTATTGCGGAGAAAGAAAAGGTGCTCATGCTGAAGCACGTATAAATTATAAATAATGTAAAATAGAGGTTTACTTATGGATAAAATAATTGTATTTTTGTGTTTTTGTGTATTTCCGTTATTGACAAATGCTCAAGAAATAACTATATCTGGACCTTTGGCAAATGAGCCTGCAAAGCTAGGTACGAAAAAAATAGTTGATTCTAGTATTATGGAATGCATCTATAACTATCGTATTATAGACCATAGCATTGGAGATATGAGAGAGTATTATGCTATATTGGAAATAGGAGATACTGTTTCTAAATTTGAGAGTTATGGTTCTTATAGGCTAGATTCTGCTCTTGTTGGCAAGCAACAAATGACTCTTGGAGAATATTTTGATTTCTACAATAAGTATAGTCCCGACTTTAAAGAATTCTTGCTAGAAAATGTAAATGCGAATAAATTATCTTATTATGGTAAGGTCTCAATAGATAAATTTATGTATCATGAGGAGGTTCCTCATATAGATTGGGCTTTATCCGATAGTACGAAAGAAATATGTGGCTATTTATGTCATCAAGCAACAGCTACTTTCCGTGGACGTAATTGGATAGCTTGGTATTGTGATATACCTAAAAGTGTAGGACCTTGGAAGTTAAATGGATTACCAGGGTTAATTCTTGCGGCGGAAACAGAAGATAAAGAGCATACTTTTTCTGCGATTTCTGTTCGCAAATCAAGTTCACCAATTACTGTCAACGACAAAGAGTATTTCAAGACAACTCGTGAGCACTTTAACAAGGCTTTGGCGGATTATAAGTCCAATCCTGCGAAGTCTTGGAAGAATTCTCCTCTGGCTCCTAAAGACATGAATGGTAAACCGATGCCTATTCCGAAGAGAAAACTTTTTTATAATCCTTTGGAAAAGGAATAGCAGCAAGGCAGTTTAATAAAAACAAAAGTTTTAGCATGAGTTTCATCAAGCATATTGGGATGGCTGTCCTTGCATTGCTAATAGCCTTGCCTCTCTCTGCCCAAACCTCTCTCTCGGGAATGGTAAGGGACGAGTCGGGAAAGGCTCTTGGCAATGTAATGGTCAGAGCCTACAATCAACATAAGAAGTTGAAGCGTTACGCACAGACGAATAGACAAGGTGAATTCCGTCTTGCCACCACCGCCCATGATTCTATCTCCAGTATCACCTTGTCGCGGTTGAGCTATGAGACGAAGACCATTTTGAGAAAGGACTTTGGAAAGCTCAAGAACATCACCTTGCACGATGAGGCAATCAATATCAAGGAGGTGGTGGTGAGAAGTGTGCCTATCCGCCAGAGCGGCGACACCTTGACTTATGATGTCAATGCCTTCAAGAAAGAAAAGGATAGAAGCATCGAGGATGTACTGAAGCGAATGCCAGGCATCAGCGTGGACAACACGGGAGGCATCTATTACCAAGGTGAGCGCATCAGTAAGTTTTATATCGAAAACATGGACATGCTGTCGGGCAACTATACCTTGGCTACCAAGAATATCCGCCCTGACGACGTGGCTGCGGTGAATGTCTATGAAAACCACCAACCCATAAGAGCCTTGAAGAATGTCTCCTTCTCCGACAAGGCTGCGCTCAACCTGAAAATCAGGAATAACCGCAAGCTGAAGCCTATCGGCTATCTTCAGCAAGGACTGGGCTATGATGACCAGACGCTGTGGAAGAGTGATGTCTTCGCCATGCAAATCAACAAAAAGTCGCAGCAACTTTTGTCGATGAAGGCAAATGACACGGGCTTGACTTATAATACGTCGCAGACTTTCGGACTCGACCAAGTTTCTGATTTCTCATCTTTTACTTGGGATGGAATCAGCCTTTCTGCACAAGATATTCCTAGTGTATCTTTGAACCGATATGTTGACAATAAGTCGGGAGAAGGAGCTTTCAACTCTCTCTTCAAGCTGAAGGACAAACGGACGCTTACCCTCAATTTGCGCTATGCCGGTGATGACCTGCACTACCAAAACCAGAAAAAATCCAGTATCTTTGTGGATGACAACCAGTATCAAGACTTCTCTGAGAAGGTGCAGGCGGCAGTATATTCTAATTCTTTGATGGGAAAGATAAAACTGGAGAACAATACGGAGAAAGTATATTTCCTGGATGACTTTACCTTCAACTCCAAGTTCTATCACAAGCATTTTGGGCTTGAGGACAACTTTGATGGCGCACAAAAGCAAAAATCAGCCAATTATCAGCTAACCAACCAGTTTAGCTCCATCTATCACGTTGGGAAGAAAATCTTTCAGTTGCAGTCCAACATCAAGTTCTCCAACACTCCTGTCAATCGTCTCCAAGCGATTCCTACCGACAAGAGTTGGGAGATGTGGCAAAGCCTCAACGAGACTGCCTTCCAGACCGACGAGCATACCTCTTTCGGATGGCAACTCGGCAGACTCGTACAAATGGGCGTCAAGGTAAACTTCGAGTCTTATTACAATAAGATTCGTTTATCCCGACTTCGTTCCGAGGAGAAGCTAGCCAACACTTTTCAGGGCTATATGCTCAATACAAGCGTGGAGCCTTACTTCCAGATGGCTTGGAACCGGCTTACCTGGGAGGTGAGAGTTCCGTTGTCTCTGCTCAATATTCATTTCGAGAATGTGGGAGAGGACAAGGATTTTCGTCATGATGACACCTATGCCAATGTCAACACCACCCTCGCATGGAAAGTGACTAAGGGACTGAAGTTTAGGTTGAGAGGAGGTTCCCGATGCAATTTCGGTGACATATCCAACTTTGTTACTTCACCGATATTCTACACTTACAAGGATGCGACGACCAAGGGCACCGGTAGCTTGACCAATCGAAACTCTCTCTTTGCAAGCGGCCATCTCGACTTCCACAATACAATGGATGGCGTCTTTGCTTCGCTTATGGGCTTGATAACTCGCTCGCAAACCAACTCGATGAGCCAAACGAGCGTATCGGATGGGGATATCTACAACAAGGTGTCCAAGAAGAAAAATACCATGCTCGACAAGTCGCTCACTCTCAATGCCAGCAAGAATTTCCGTAGCACGGATACGTCTATCTCGCTGATGGCAAGTTTGGGAAATTACCATACTAATATTCTGTCGAAAGACAATGTGCTTAAACTCGTAAATGATCGTTATCTGGTAAATACCCGATTGGAACAGGCGTTTTGGAGCGACAAGCTGAACTTGTCTTTGGAGTACTCTTATTACCAAATGCAAAATAGAGTGAAGGACTTGGGGACTACGATGCGAGAGCACCAAGGTAGCTTTGGGCTTTCTTTCTTCTTGGTAGAGGACTTGGAGTTGTTCGGCGATGTCAGCATGAACTGGCTCAAGGACGCAGACCATCAGGAGCATGAGAGCGATGCCAATGCTGGCATCCGATATAAAAAGAAGAGCATAGAGTTGGAGTTGCTAGCCCAAAACTTGACAAATCAAAGGGTTTATGTGGTCAATAAGCAGATAAAGGAGAGCAATTATCGATACATTTATCAGTTGCGTCCTATCGGATGCACTTTCAGCGTAAAATATAATTTCTAATAATCCAATAAGGATGATGACTTACTCGTCATCATCCTTATTGTTATCGGCTACGATTTGCGGACCTCTTACCTTCTTCTTCTCACTTTATAGAGACATTATTTTGTTGTTTCTTTATTTTTTCGTACTTTTGCAAAAAAAGAGAGGAATGAAAGAAAAGGTCATATTTTTATTGTTAATCATCATGCTTCTTGCATCTTGTGCAGGAAACAGGAAGTATGATGATTTGATGAAGCGGGCAGATAGCATCATGGATGCAGATGACGACTCAGCGAAGGTTGCCATCCGGATGCTTGATGGAATAAAGCCCCAGCTACCAGAGTTTTCCCAATCGCAAAAAATGCGCTATGAGTTGTTGCGTCATAAGGCGATGAACAAGGCTTGCATCACGTTCACATCTGATAGCGTGATGAAGGAAGTGGTGGATTATTATGACCATCATGGTTCGGCTAACGAGCGTATGCTTGCCAACTATGTCTTGGGCTGCGTGTACCGGGATATGCATGAGGCACCAATGGCATTGGAGTATTATAATAAAGCGACGGAGCAAGCCGATACCACTGCCGCAGATTGTGACTATGGCACGCTTTATAGAGTATACAGCCAGATGGGTTTTCTCTTTAGTAAGCAATATTTACTTTATCAAGAGTTGAATGCTTTTGATAAGGCGGAGAAGTATGCCTATTTGGAAAAGGACACCTTCAATGCTATCGTGAATTACCAAAATCAAGGAGAAGTCTATGATTTTTTAGGAAAAAAAGATTCGGCTATTGCTATAAATTTACAGGCAGCGAAGTTGTTTAAAAAACATGGCAACGATTATGCAGCAGCCATTGCTTTTGGATGTAATTACAAATATTATATTGAAAAGAAAGATTTTATTAATGCAAAGAAAGCTTTTGAGGCTTACAACTCTACAGGATATGAAGGCAATTCTAATTATGAAGATGCCAAAGCTTACGTGTTGTGTCTAAAAGGAACATACTATATGTTTACTGGTCAGTTAGATTCTGCTTGTTATATTTTACAGCAGAGTCTTAAGTTTTGCAAGTCATTTAGCAATAAAGCTGCAACAACAAAAGCATTGGCTCATTATTATGCAAAAGTTAACCAACCATCCTTGGCTATGAAGTATGCTTTGCAAAGTTCTGAGTATAATGACTCTGACTTGATAGGAGCCAGAAAAACTCAGTTACAGCAAGTTCAAGCCATGTACGATTATGGTAGAAATCAAGAAATAGCAAGAATGGCTGAGCAGAAAGCGAAACGAAGTACACAAATGAACTATATGATTGTTTTTGCTTGCGTCATTTTGTTCTTATTCCTTTCTTATATTTATAGAAAGCAGCTAGCTCTCAAGAAAAAGAGAATAGCAGCTTCAAAGCTGGTGTATGAGGACTGCTTGCTTAAACTTAAAAGGTTACAGGAAGAAAAAGCTCAACTTGTAGCAGAAAACGATAAAAAACTAACTCAAATTATAACA
The DNA here is from genome assembly GCF_019249725.2 of Segatella hominis. Classification (NCBI taxonomy): domain Bacteria; kingdom Pseudomonadati; phylum Bacteroidota; class Bacteroidia; order Bacteroidales; family Prevotellaceae; genus Segatella; species Segatella hominis. The sequence continues at coordinate 2,874,315 of NZ_CP137559.1, read as the reverse complement.
GAGAAAGAAAATGCAATCAGTAAATTAGAGGCTGAGATACATAATATACAAAACAAATACTCATTATCTTCGATGTCCGATACAGATTTAATTTTAAAAGATTCTTCCATTTACAAAAAAATTAAATGTATAGAAATGCATCCTAAGGAAGAAATGTATGAGGAGGATTGGAGGAAATTAGCTGATACGATAGAGGAAGTAATTCCTAACTTTATTCCAATGTTGAAGAATCAAGTCAGCTATAGAGATTATAGAATCTGCTTACTGATTAGACTTGGAATCTCTGCATCATTAATGGCAAGATTGTTAAATCTATCTGATGCAGCAATCTCAAAAAGCAGGAAAACGATGTTGAAAAAAATATGTGATAAGGAAGGTAAACCTAAGGAATTTGATGAATATGTTCTACATATCCAATAATTTTCGGCATGGTAAAATTTAGGTAAAATACTCACTAACTGCTTCTTTTAGAGAGTCTTTTGTGCATGGTAAAAAATAGGTAAAATTTAAATTGATAATTTTCTTGCGTATTCTATGGTAATTTTATATTTTTGCGGCAAAATTAAAAGCAAACAATAATTAAATTTGTTGAGATTATTATCAAACCTAATTATTTATGGGGGGGCATTACTTTTATGCCCTGTTCATTCTAGAGCCGAGCCTTATACATTATTGTATAGCTTGGTTCCTCCTGCTCAAGGTTTTTTCAAAGGTAGTCGAGCACCCAAGCAACCTTTGGTTGTGGATTTGGTGGGGCACACATTGACCTTGCCGCGTCAAGTAATAGGTTACACGCTCACACTTGAAAATGAGAAAGGGGAAGTCTATACCTATAATCTAATGGGTACAACTCTCCAACTTCCTCAAGATTTGAGTGGTGAGTACGAGATTACAATTTTCTATGGAAATTGTAAATATCAAGGGATAATTGAATTTAATTAAACATATAAACTTTTAAATGCAATGAAGAAAATTTTTGGATTTATATTGCTGTTGATTTCTGTAGTCATGAGTTCATGTGATACACAGACAAATGGCTTGTCAACTGAAAATATGAAGGTTAGTGACATGAATTTTGTTGGTAACCTACATAATGTGGCAATGACATATACTAAAGATAATTTTGATCTAATCGATTTTGGCGATACTCTGAGTAATATAGGCAAGGCAAAGAAAATTCTAGAATTTGATAAAAATGGGTTAAGCCAAAAGTATCCACAGTATAAGTCCTTAGAAAACTCTAACCAATATGCCCAATTTATGTTTGCAGAAAAATTCGGTAAATATTTATTATCCAATATAAAAAACTCTCGTGTAAATGAGTCAGACATTTTAGAGAGTCTTAGCGAGGGAAAGGATATAGAAACTTTAGATTTGGATAGTATGCCTAGTCTTGACCAATTTTTAACTCTTTATAAACAAGAAGGTGTATATTCTGAAAAGACATTATCTTTTATGGATAGAATTATTGCCCTTTTGAGAGCTAGCTTGGAAGGGATGGTTTCTGATGAGAATTTTATTAATGGTATAAATTCTATATCAGAGGAGTTTGATAAAGCTGGTTATGAAAAAGACTCAGTTGAAGGTGCGGCTATTGCTTCTATGTTATCCATAGCTAAATCATCTTATGAATGGTGGTATCAGAATCCTGATTATGCTGATTCTGAAAATCAAGGGAAACTCCCTCAAGTTGTTGCTATGGATCTAGGAGGAGCTTGTGCGGGAGTCATATTTCATGCTTTTCAGAATTGGAATAATAGATTGACTTGGGGAGGAGTTGGTCGTGCAGCTTTATGGGGAGCTATTGGTGGTTCAACCGGATTAGGTGGAAGAATCGGAAGATTATTTAGATAGATAATTATGTTAAAGTATATACTGGTTTCATTAACTGTAAATCTAGTTCTATCATGTTTATTTGTGGGGTTATTAAATCTCATAGGATTTTTGGATCGAGCTGATTTTCAAGAATGCTTTTCTATAATGTTTATAATAATGACAATTAGGAGTGGTTTTGATTATTATTTCAATAAAAAAAAAAGAAGGATAGGTACAAAGCCTATCCTCCTTTATCTAATTACATATGCAAACTTATTTTGTAGTTGTGAACAAGAAACTCCTATTTTAATACAAAAAGATAAGACTATTATATTTTATGTTGTTGCAGACAATGATTTATATAACTCTTCTATAGAGTTTATGAAGCAATTTGAAGATTTTCCTGATGCGGAGAATGTTAATTTATTATTTGTTTGGGCTACACCTGATGAAATGAAACTATTTAGATTGGAGCAGGATGGATTGATATGCATAAAGGAGTATGGAAAAATCAATCCTCTCAATTCTGAAACAATGTCTTGTATCATATCAAATTTAAGGCATAGTTTCCCTTCAAAAGAAACTGGGCTAATTTTATGGTCTCATGCTTTAGGTTGGTTGCCAAATGATTTCCTTTCTTCTCGAAGTTTTGGGCTTGCTAATGGTAAAACAATGAGTATTCCACAGTTAGCGATGTCGTTGAAAGACAGTTTCAATTATATTATTTTTGATGCTTGCTATATGCCCAATATTGAAGTTGTGGCTTATTTTCAACAAAAGTGTCATTATTTGTTAGCTTCTCCTATAATTGTACCAACAGATGGTATAATTGATAGTGTTAGCACCAAAACTTTGGTTTCTAGTTTGCCATTAAAGGAGCGTTTAATAGAAGTTGGACGTCATTATCTTCATAAATATGAAGAGAGAGAATGTAAAAATCATATTTCTATTAGTCTTATTGATTTGAGCCAATATTCAAATGTAAGAAAGTTATGCAGAGAGATACCTCGTCTTGAAATTAATGAAACGAATTTATTTGTATATAAGTTTCGGTATATAGATATTTTCTTTGACTGGGTGACTTTAATGAAGAGTGCGAAAATTGATACATCACACATTAATGACTTTATTGTATTTCATGGCAATTCTGAACAGGAGGAAAGAGATTATGGCTTATCTGTCTTTGTGCCAACTTCGTCAAATGTTGATTACCAATATGCTTATAAGCAAACTGTTTGGAATACAGAAGTTAATTGGTTGGACAAGTTTAAGTGATAGCTATGTTGATGCTGATGTGATAAACCAAAGGGGCATCTTATTTTTATGCTCCCTTTGGCTTTTTCTTGAAAATTCTATGAGTTTTCTGACATTAGTAAGATTACTCATCATTATCCTTATTGTTGTCGGCTACGATTTGCGGACCTCTTACCTTGTCCTTCAATCCCAGGCCTTTCTTGATTTCGATGTTCACGCCATCGCTCAAACCTGTGGTTACTTGTCGGCGCTCGTAAGTCTTCTTGTCACCGCTGCCTTTTACCACATATACAAAGGTGGAGTCGCCACTAAACTCGATGGCGCTCTCTGGCACGGTGAGCACATGCATCGCCTTCGCCAATACAATCTCGGCATTGGCACTATAGCCTGAGCGAATTTTACCGCCTTTCACCGAGCGCACGGCTGCCTTTACCTCAAACTGGTTGGCACCATTGTTCTCTACAGCCTTTGGAGAAATATACTCCAGGTCGGCATCAAACTTCAAATCCTGCATCGCTCCGATGGTAATCTTCATCGGCATTCCCACTACCAGATTGCCGACCTCGGTCTCATCGATGTTGCCACGGAAGATGAGGTCGTTCATGTTTGCTACACTGGCGATGGTGGTTCCGTCATTAAAGGTGTTGGCAAGAATCACGGAGTTACCTACTTTGACAGGAATATCGAGGATAATTCCCGAAATGGTAGAACGGATGAGGGTGGAAGAGGCGCTGGCGTTGCTCTTGGAAACACCATCACGAACCACTTCGAGCGCATCAAGGGCGGCAACCTTCTCCTCCTTTGCCTGTTGCAACGACTGTTTCACTTTGTCAAACTCATCGGCGCTGACCAGCTGCTTCTTGTAGAGCTGTTCCTCGCGACCATAGTTTACCTGTGCCTGCTTCAGGTTAATTTCGGCAAGGCGCACACGAGCCTGCGCCGAACTGAGCTGTCCCATATCCGGAATCACCTTTACCTTGGCGATTACCTCGCCTGCCTGCACGAAATCACCTGCCTGCTTGCAGATTTCGGTGATGATACCACTAATCTGAGGCTTTACGTTCACCTCGTTGCGAGGCTCTATCTTACCCGTAATCACCGTGGTTTTCAACACATCGCCCATCTTTGGGGTAAACTCGGTATATTCCACAGGCTTAGGCTGTGATTTCTCATAAAGGAACACGAAGGTTCCGATGAAAATCAAGGCGACTATCGCCGCAACTATCAACTTTGAATACTTTTTCATATCTTTTATATCTTATTTTTCTTTTATTCGTCTCTCATTGCATCTACCGGCTTGATGCTCATGGCTCGCCAGGCTGGGGCAAGTCCGGCTAGGCCGCCAAGGATGCAGATGAGGATGGCTGAAGAGATGGCCGTCCAGAAATCTACCTGGAAATGGGCGGTGAGAATGCCATCCGTGGTGTTCGCCATCTCCAGCATCTGCAGGATGGCTACTCCAAAGATGATGCCGCTCATGCCTGCCACCAGGGTGAGGAGAATACTCTCTGAGATGATTTGCGAGAGAATCATCTTCGGCGTGGCGCCGATGGCTCGGCGAATGCCTATCTCGGTGGTTCGCTCCTTCACCGTTACCATCATGATGTTGGAAACTCCGATGGCGCCGGCGAGAAGGGTGCCGATACCTACCAGCCAGATGAGGAAGTTGACGCCCTTAAACAGATTGTCGAGCATCTGGAAGAGCACCTCCGTATTGAACACCATGATTCCCTTTTCGTCTGAAGGGTCGATGTTGTGGGCCCTGGCTATGGTTTCACGCATTCGCTGGGCGATGCTGCTCATCACCACGCCCGGCTTACCGGTGGTGGCGATGATGTCGATGGCGGTTCCGCGGTTGTAGGCGGTGCGGAGCACGGTTTGCGGAATGGTGATGGTTTCGTCGGCTCTACCGCCGAAGTTCACGCCATTTCCCGAGCGGTAATCTACACCCACCACTGTGTAATAGGTGGAATCCACTCGCACGCTCTTGCCGCATGGGTCACCGCCGCCGGGGAAGAGGGTCTTGTAAATCTGTTTGCCGATGACACAAACCTTGCGCTGGTGGCGCACATCCATCTCGTTGATGTATCTGCCGTAAAACATTTTAGGCACGGAAACCTGGGCATAGTCGGGATTCACGCCCTGCGTGCTGCCGCTGAATTTCTTGTCGCCAAACACCACCGACTTGTTGCCTCCGAAGAGCAGCGGGGTGATGACATCGAGTTCGGGCACCCTGTGGCGCAGTCGCTCCAGGTCTTTCTCTTCCATCTGCCAGGAGCGTCCCTTGTTGAATCCCTTGTAAGGTTTGGTGGTGTTCTGCGCCCAGATGATGGCGGTGTTGGTGGCGAAGCCTGCGAAGTTGTTCTGCAGTATCTCCTTCAGTCCCTGGCCGCCACCCATCAGGGCGATGAGCATAAACACGCCCCAGAACACGCCGAAGCCCGTGAGCAGACTGCGGCTCTTGTTCCTCGTGATGGTGTCGAGTATTTCTTTATATGTATCTAAATCTAATCGCATAGCCTAGTCTATATATATAATAAGGTGTAAGCCTAATTAAACATTAAACACTACTCCGCTCTCAGCGCCTCTATCGGTCGGATTCTTGCAGCCTTGATGGCTGGGATGAGTCCGGCGATGGTGCCTGCGATGACGATGGCGATGGTCGCACCGATGCAGGTGCCGAGGCCCACCGTAGGGTTCACAAACATGGCGGCTTTAAACAGTCCGGTATCTACGGTGGTGTGACCGATGGTTGCGTCCATGATTTCGTTTGCCGCCACGCCGCAGACCATTCCGATGTAGCCGAAGAATGAGGTGATGATGATGCTCTCGGTGATGATGAGCTTTAGTATCGACCAAGGCTTGGCTCCGATGGCTTTTCTTACGCCAAACTCTCGGGTTCGCTCCTTCACGGTGATGAGCATGATGTTGCTTACGCCCACGATTCCGCTCAGCAGGGTGAACAGACCTACTATCCAGAGTGCCGTCTGCATGATGGCGATTCCCTGGTTCATCTGGATATTGTCCATGTATCGGTTCCAGAACCAGATGGTGCGGTCGTCATCAGGTGCAGCCTGATGGTTGTTGTTGATGCTGGCACGATAGTTCTTCTCAAACTGCTCGTTATCTTCCTGGGTCTTCAGGTTCTTGATGGTGAACTCCAGACTTCCTGCATCATCGCCTTTGGCGTAGATGGTCTTTATGGTGGAGTAGGCTATGAAGGCATCGGTATTGTTGCGCGATTCATCATCCTTGTAAATTCCCACCACCTGGAAGTTGAGGTTGCTGATCTTTACGTTCTTGCCCACCAGCGAACGGTAGTCTTTGCAGAGTTCCTTGGCCTGGCTTCGGCTCAGCACCACATTCTTGCGCTGCTCCTTCATATCGATTTCGTTGATGAATCGTCCGGCTATCATCTCCGTCTTGTCGATTTTGGGATGTGTAGGAGCCACACCCACCAACGACTGGCTTGCCACATAATTATCGCCGTAGTTGATGTTCACGTTATTCTGTTCCAATCTTCCACCCACATCATCTACATACTGACCATAGGTCTTGTTGCTGATGAGGATGTCCTTGTCGTTGAGCGTGATGCTTCTGCCTTCCTTCAGTCCCTTGTAAGCCTTGGAGGTTTCGCCTGGGAATACTCGCATGGAGTTGGCAAGGAATCGGGTGCTTTGCTGCAACTGGGCATTAATCAGTCCGTTGCCGGCGCCCAGCAGGAATATCAGCATGAAGATACCCCAGGCAACGGCAAATCCCGTGAGCGAAGTGCGGAGCTTGTTGCGCTTCGACGTACTCCATATTTCTTTGATTAATTCTCTCATGTTCCAAGTTCAAAGTTATTTCACGTAGTCTTTCGATACGAGATGATGGTCTCTGTTGTCTTCGATGCTTCCGATGAGTCCGTCCTTGATATGGATAACCTTATCGGTCTCGTTGGCAACACCGCTTTCGTGGGTTACCACCACGATGGTCATTCCCTCTTTCTGGTGCAGTTCCTTCAGCAGGTCCATCACTTCCACGCTCGTTTTGGAGTCGAGGGCTCCGGTAGGCTCATCGGCAAGGATGATTTCGGGTTTGGTGATGAGGGCACGGGCGATGGCTACACGCTGCTTCTGTCCTCCCGACATCTCGTTGGGATAATGGTTGGCCCATTGCTTCAAGCCCAGTTTGTCGAGATATTCCATCGCCAGTTCGTGGCGCTTCTTGCGGCTCACGCCCTGGTAGAAGAGTGGAAGCTCTACGTTTTCCACCGCCGTCTTGAACGAGATGAGGTTGAACGACTGGAAGATGAAGCCAATCATCTTGTTGCGGTATTCGGCAGCACGGGTTTCCGAGAGGTCTTTGATGAGCACATCATTGAGTCGGTATTCGCCCGTATCGTAGTTGTCGAGAATACCCAATATATTTAATAAGGTGGATTTTCCCGAGCCGGAAGCACCCATGATGCTGACGAACTCGCCACGTTCGATGTCGAGGTCGATGCCCTTCAGTACATGGAGTGGCTGAGCACCCTGATAGGTCTTGTTGACGTCTTTTAGATGAATTAATGACATATTACTTTCGTTTTATGGATATCAATTTAAACCATTAGACGCTTGCAACTTTCTGAAAGTTGCAAGCGTAACTCTTTTTTAAAAACGTGATTACATCCACCTTATTATATATAAGGCAAAGACTGAAGCAATAAATATATATTTGAGGATGAATAGTGTCATCATATCTTTATCTTTTTGAGATTCTTTTCCAACTCTTCCTTCACTTCGTCGATGGAGATGTCGAGAAGCTGCATTTGTCGGGCGAGTTCCGGGAGTCTTTCTTTCATAAACTCCTTCTTGCGGGTCTTTTTAATCTGCTTCTTGGCTCCAGCGGAAACAAAGTAGCCCAGGCCTCGCTTGTTGTAGATAATCTCGTCGGTGGCAAGCAGGTCGTATGCCTTCACGGCTGTGTTGGCATTTACCTCCAGCAGCACGGCGTATTCCCTGACGCTCGGTATTCGCTCGTCTTCCTTGTACTTGCCCGCCAGAATCTCATCGCTCAGTCGCTCGGCTATCTGTACGTATATTGCTTTATCATTACTGAAATTCATAATCTTCAAATTTTAATTCTTAGATGTTGATCCACTTGTTGCAGGTAACCTGCATACGGGTGAAGAGCTTGTAGGATGCCCAATAGTTGAAGGCAGCCAAAGCAAGGAAAACAAAGAATGCTGTAATTGTTATACAATAGTCAGCTGTGGAACCATTGCTGAAGTTAATATGACTGAAGAAATCAAAAACTCCAGCTTCTCCTAATTTGTTGATTATGTATCCCAAAATCATACAAAGAAGAATGCCCGTGCAAACTGTTAGCAATTCAGGCAACTTGCGATAGAATGTTCCGCCAAGTGTTGCGAAAGAATGGGAAAATAGTATGAATGAATAGAGGGTAATCCATTTCAGCCAGTCGTTGTCGAAAGGGTGAATTGTGGAAATAATATGGCTGAGCACAGTCCAGGTGATGCTGATATGAAAATCTGGAGTGATGATGAAACTAAAGATGAACAGTATAACATCGGACAAGATTACTGCTGCAAAAAGTTGAACCAAAACACCGATACTCGTCATGAGTAGTCGGGCCACAAACTTCTCTAGATTACAAGCAGGAAGCATCAGGAAACTCTCTCTTTGCAATTTAGTCTTCATGTTATTGAATATACAACTTGCCAAGACGTAGAACGCGATGAATGCTATTATAGAAAAGAACATGCAAACACTTACCTGGTATTGATGACCAGCCTGTTCTACATCGGTTGAGTTAAGCCAATATCTCATGCTAAAAAGTCGCAATACACAATAGATGGAAATGCTGAGGGTGAGACCTGCTGTAGCTCCAAGATGACGCTGCCAGTTGGTGAGAATATCCCAACGAAGTACCATGCTTAATCTATGTAAATCGAAATTCTTTTTCATAATCGTCTAATTTTTAATCGTTTAATTTTCCATTAATTACTGCATTGAAGAGCAACTCCAGGTTCATCTGTGTTTCCTGTTTCCCCTCCTGACGCTTGCAGATGGCGGCATTGCCCTGCAGGGTTGGCTCGGCGTAGAGCACGGTGTCGTCCATTTCCTGTGGGTTGCGATATTCGAAGGTGTATTTCTCGCAGATGTTTGAAATAGATGCGTCGAGCAGCAGTTGGCTCTGGTTCATGATGATGATGTGGTCGAGCAGCGACTCTACATCGTGCACCTGATGAGTTGAGATGATGAGGGTGCGGTCTTCCGTCATGTTGTTGGCGATGACCTTACGGAACTGGCTCTTCGATGGGATGTCGAGACCATTGGTTGGCTCGTCCATCAGAAGAAAGCGGGTACCCGTGGCGAGTGCGAAACTCATGAATACCTTCTTCTTCTGTCCCATCGAGAGTTCGTTCAACTTGAGAGAGAGTGGTAAATCAAAATCCTTGAGGCAACGGTCCAGCACTTCCTGCGAGAAGTTAGGATAGAATCCCTGGTTCATCTTCACGTAGGTGGCGAGGGAAACGTTGGGCAGTTCAAACTCTTCGGGCACCATGAAGATGTCCTTCAGCATCTCGGCTTTGCGATCTTGTGCCGAAATGCCATCCACGAGAATGGTACCTTGTTGCTGGCGGAGCAATCCGCTGATGAGGTAGAGCAGGGTGCTCTTGCCTGTACCATTCTTACCGAGCAAGCCATAAATGTTGTTCTCCTTGAGTTCCAAAGAGAAATCTCTAAATACAAGGTGCTTGCTACCTGGGTATCTGAAATCAATGTCTTTAATCTGTATCATAATCTTTAATGTTTTAGTGTACTACTTCAATAGAACACTGCAAAGGTATGCTTTTCTGCGATAAGTTCCAAACTTTGGGGCAATTATTTTCATACTTTAACGTATTGTTAACAATTCCACCTTATTATATTATAAGAAGAGTATGATATGGATGAATGTCTTGTAATATTTGATACTTTTTATTAAGTCGTTTAGATATATTTCATGAGAATGTCCCAAACGGCGATGATGTGGCAGACACTACCTGCCAGTACAAAGAAATGGAACACGGAATGCATGTATTTCTTCTTGTTGATACTGTAGAACACAGCACCCGTGATGTAGCAAATACCTTCTGCAATAATCCACCAGACTGTGGCTGGGGAAACAGAATCGATAAGCGGCTTGAAGGCAACGAGAACAGAGAGACCCATGCCGACAAAGCAGAGCGTCTCTAAGTTGCTGTGGTCCTTGAGCTTGGCAAAACTCATGACGGTTCCGGCAATGGCGCAAGCCCAGATAAAGATAAAAAGGCTCCATCCCCAATATCCCTGTTCGCGCATGGCTATGAGCGTGATAGGGGAGTAGGAACCGGCAATATGCCAGTAGATGGCGGCATGATCCCACTTGCGCAGCCGTTCCTTCCACTTGCTCCAGGCAGAAATGGCATGATAGGTGGTGGAAGCGATGTATGACATGAGCATACCGAAAAGATAGAGGATGATGCCCGCTGTGGCCCAACCATTGTGCTGAGTGAAACACCAATAGAGGAAGATGATGCCCACGATGACACCCAGCAGGATGCCTCCGGCATGAGACCAGGAGTTCCAGAGTTCCTCCTTATGGTTGAAATGAATTTTGAGTTTCATATTGCTTAATTATGTTTTTATCTTTAATACCTTTCTATTAAACCTGTTTATTTCTATTGCTTTTATATCTTGTATTCGTGGACAAAATTAGTATTATTATCTGAAATGCACAAACTTTTTTTCATAAATCTTCTCAAGAGATGATTTCGCATCTCTTTCCTATTGATTTTTCTTTGCTTTATTTATCAATTTCTTGCCCTTTTCTGCTTTCTCCTGAAAATAAATTAAAAAAGTATTGGTATGTATTGCTCTTTTTTATATTTTTGCATTCGAAAACAGAAGAAAATCGTGTAATACTAATAACTGAACGATATATCATGAAGTTAAAATCAATTGCTTTCTTACTCTTGACCATTGCTTTGCCTGCGATGGCAGAAAAGGTATCGGTGAATACAGGGAAAATGTCGCTTGTTCTTGATGTAGAGAACGGCAAGCCTGCCCAGTATCTCTATTTCGGTACCAGGTTGAATAACGCAGATTTACAGAATCTGAAAGTGGCAGATAATGGTCGTATGGATGCTTATCCTGCTTATGGTTTGAATACCCCTGCTGAGGCTGCGCTCGCCATGCGTCATAGCGATGGAAATCTCTCTACTGCACTCGTGGCAACCGGAAGCGATGTGAAAGCGGAAGGAAATACTACCGTCACTACCATCCATCTCAAGGATCCTGTATATCGTATAAAGGTGGATTTGAAATATCGCACATATAGTGATGTGGATATGATTGAGGCTTGGACGGAAATCCAGAACGGCGAGAAGGGAACGGTCACTCTGACTACTTTCGCATCTGCCATGCTTCCTATCCGCCGCGGGGATGTCTGGATGAGCCATCTCTCTGGCACTTGGGCGAACGAGGGACAACTCAGTCACGAGAAACTGCAACCAGGCGAATTTGTTATCCGCAACAACGACGGTACTCGAAATTCTCATACCGATCATGGTGAAGTGATGTTCTCACTCAATGGCAAGGGACAGGAGAATACGGGTGATGTCATTGGCGCAGCGCTTGTATATAGCGGCAACTATAAGTTGAAAACGGTTACCGACGATACGGAATATCACTACTTCTTTGCTGGTATCAATGAGCAGAATTCTGAGTATCATCTGAAGAAAGGTGAGACTTTCAAGACTCCAGCTCTCGCTTTGACTTATTCCACAGAAGGTTTGAGTGGCGCAAGTCGCAATTTCCATAAATGGGGACGTAAGTATATCCTCGCTCATGGTGACAAGGAGCGTGACATCCTTTTGAACTCCTGGGAGGGCGTTTATTTCGATATCAATCAGAAGGGGATGGACCAGATGATGGCCGACATACATAGCATGGGAGGTGAACTCTTTGTGATGGATGACGGATGGTTTGGCAAGAAATATCCTCGTAAGACAGACAACTGTGCACTTGGCGACTGGGTGGTTGATACCGAAAAATTGCCTGATGGCATAGAGGGTTTGCTTCGTGATGCCAAGAAAAACGGCGTGAAATTTGGTATTTGGATTGAACCGGAAATGACCAATTCTGTAAGTGAACTTTATGAGAAACATCCAGACTGGGTCATCAAGGCTCCTAAGCGTGATGCAGTATTGGGACGTGGCGGTACGCAGCTGGTTCTCGATCTGTCCAATCCGAAGGTACAGGACTTTGTTTATGGTGTGGTTGACAATTTGCTGACCAAGTATCCTGAGATTGCTTACATCAAGTGGGATGCCAACATGGCCATTATGAATCATGGAAGCCAATATCTACCAATGGCAGATCAGAGTCATCTCTATATCGCTTATCATCAGGGATTTGCCAAAGTTATCGACCGTATCCGTGCCAAATATAAAGATGTAGTTATCCAGTGCTGTGCGAGTGGTGGTGGTAGAGCCAACTGGGGAATGCTCCGTGGCTTCGACGAGTTTTGGGTGAGCGATAATACCGATGCCCTCCAGCGTATCTACATGCAGTATGGTACCAGCTATTTCTTCCCAGCCATCGCTATGGCAAGCCATATCTCTGCGGTTCCTAATCATACCGTCTTCCGTACCACTTCCTTGAAGTATCGTATTGATGTGGCGATGAGCGGTCGTCTGGGTATGGAAATCCAGCCTAAGAATATGACTGATGAAGAGAAGGCGCTTTGCAAGAAAGCCATTTCTGAGTATAAGGAAATCCGCCCTGTTGTACAGTTTGGTGATCTCTATCGCTTGGTTTCACCATACGATAATCAGGGTTTGTCTTCCATCATGTATGTAAGCGAGGCAAAGGACAAGGCTGTGTTCTATTGGTGGAAGATAGCTAATTTCTATAATGTACATTTGCCATTAGTCAAGATGGCTGGTTTGGATGCCAATAAGATGTATAAGGTACGTGAGCTGGATGTCATCGACAACAAGCCTCTCGACTGCGAGGGTAAGTCCTATTCGGGTAAGTATTTGATGGAACATGGTTTGGAAATGCCTTACACCAATGAAGTAGATTGGGGCAAGAAAACAGACTGGTCTTCACGAGTGCTCTATTTGGAGGCTCAGTAATTCATCGCTTTAGCGGTGATTATCTGCTGATAATTCAATAGGTCATCACATATAATTTTACACAAAAAGAGGGTGTGTCGTATTTTTTCTATGACACACCCTTGTTTTTTCTGCGAAAAAGTTCTATGGTTTTATGCCTCATCCTATTGCTACCATGAATTTTTCTCAAGGTGCATGACCAAGGATCGACTGAAATTCGCTGTCTTGAAAGGAGTATAATTTGCTGATTTCCAGGAATATAACTGGTAAAAAATCCACATGACCTAACGATGCGCTTCTTTAACACCTAATGATGCGCTTTATTAACACCTAACGATGCGCTTTATTAATACCTAACGATGCGCATCATTAGACCTTAATAAAGCGCATCATTAGAGTTCGTGCTTGCACTTCTTTAGAGGAAATGCTGAGCTTAAATATAATTTTGTTAATAAAAATGATTGATTTTTGTTGCCTATAGCTACAGTATCTTTTTGTATTTCAATTACCAACAGCAACCTACCTAATTAATTTTAACTTAATTTATTCAAGTTGCGAAAAAGGGTGCGTCATGAACTTATGACACACCCTCTTGTGATTATAGTGTAATATAATGTTTCTTATAATTACTTCCAAGGATTCTCTGTAGGATAAGGCAAAGTTGCTGGCTGGTTGTAAGCGATGTCCTTGATGCCGAGATACTTGAATACCTCAAACAGGGTCTTGCCTACGTGAGAGAATGCTACGGCTCCATGATGTGGATAACCCTTCTGGATCAATACGTGGCGGTAGAAACGACCCATCTCTTTGATAGCGAAGATACCGATACCACCGAATGAACGGGTAGGAACGTCGAGAACTTCTCCTTCGGCAATGTAGCTGCGGAGATTGCCCTCTGAATCGCACTGCAAGCGATAGAATGTGATGTCTGAAGCTGCTATGTCTCCTTCCAGAGTACCACGGGTAAAGTCTGGTTTGCCGCCATTCTCCAACAAACGGTTCTGAATCAACTGATACTTGATGGCACGGGTAGAACACATCTTGCACTGAGGCGTGTTACCGCAGTGGAAGCCCATGAAGGTATCGGTCAATTTGTAGTCGTACTTGCCAACGATGTCCTCATCATAGATGTACTTAGGTACTGAGTTGTTGATGTCGAGCAATGTTACTGTATCGTCGGAAGCACACATACCGATATACTCAGAGAGTGCACCATAGATATCTACCTCGCAAGCTACAGGGATGCCACGGCTTACCAAACGGCTGTTTACATAGCATGGCTCAAAACCGAACTGGCTTGGGAATGCAGGCCAGCACTTGTCGGCAAATGCTACATACTGGCGTGAACCCTTGTGGTTCTCTGCCCAGTCGAGCAATGTCAACTCAAACTGTGCCATGCGGCGGCTCAAGTCAGGATAGTACTTGCCTTCGCCCATTTCTTCCGCCATATCCTTGCATACATCATCGATGCGTGGGTCGTTCTCATGTTCCTTATAAGATACGAGAAGGTCGAGCTCTGAATTTTCCTCGATTTCTACACCCAGTTCATACAAGCCCTTGATAGGAGCATTGCAAGCGAAGAAATCCTGAGGACGAGGACCGAATGTAATGATCTTTAAACCCTTCAAACCGAGAATGACACGAGCCACTGGTACGAAGTCTGCTATCATCTTTGCTACATCCTCTGCTGTGCCTACTGGGTACTCAGGAATATATCCCTTCAAGTGGCGCATACCGAGGTTGTAAGAGCAGTTGAGCATACCGCAATATGCATCGCCACGACCATTGATCATGTCGCCATCGCCTTCTGCTGCAGCAACAAACATTACTGGGCCATCAAAGTTTTTGGCAATCAATGTCTCTGGTGTCTCTGGACCAAAGTTGCCAAGGAATACAACTAATGCATTGCAACCCTGCTCTTTCACATCAGCTACAGCCTTGAGCATATCTTGCTCATTTTCTACTGTTGTCTTGCAGTTGTACAAGTCACCTTTGTATTCTTTTACGATGTTCTCACGACGCTGAGTAGAGAGAGCAATAGGGAAACAGTCACGGCTAACGGCAATGATACCGAGCTTGACTACTGGAATGTTTTTGCTTACCATAATAGTATTGTTTTTGTATATTAATTATTTAGATTCTTTAAGTTTTGTCACTGCGAATTCAGATTTCTTCCTTCGCTTGTTTATAGGGGTGTCTCCATATAAATGGAAATTTTCTGACCACAAAAGTACAATTTTAATTTGAATCTACCAATGGTTTTAAGATTATTTATCGTGAAATAACGCCAGAGAATGAGTGTTTCTTTACTAATGAAACATAACGATAGGTAAATGAGACATTTTATGCGGTTGTTTTCGAAGTGCAAATGACTTGTTTGCGACCCGTATCTCTGAAAGATAGAAATCTGGGCTTCGGGTTTACGGGTGGTGTCTGACTTGTGCACCATTGCACTTCTCGGGGGCACCATAGTGCTCTTACCCGAGCACTATGGTGCCCTTGCCTTGGCACAATAGTGCCCTTCCTAAGGCGCTTTGCAAGCTTGGCGAAACAAGAATATCTGCTTGGCATTCTGTTCTCATATTTTCTTAATTATAGAAAATGTTTGTTGCGGTCTTTATATAAAAATAAATGTGGTAGATTTTAGAAAAATCTTTATAGCGCAGAAAATTTAAAATGGAAATACGATTTTACCCTTCACCCTTCACCTGTTCGCCAGAAAAGCCGATAAATACTGGGGATTCGTGGGTGAATGGTAAAATTTAACCCTTCACCACCCTTCACCGCCCTTCATCTTTTTTGCCGTTTTTAGCCTTTTTTTAGCTTGGATTGACGGGTTCTTCGTTTTATTTGAAATTTGGCTGATTATGAAAAATATATATATTTCCGTTTAAATCCGATGAGAAAAATTGCATCATGGACTTATGACACACACACTCTCTTGATCTTAATAGACGACTGCTTTTGGTCTTAATAGACGACCAGTTTTAGCCTTCATAGTAGGTTTTTAGGGTAAATGCGATTTTTAGATTGAGGTGATGGGAGGTGAAGGGTGGTGAAGGGTGGTTTTTAGTTGTTTTGTCTATAACTATCTGTATGCCAGATATTTATATTGATAGGGTGAAGGGTGAAGGCTTTTTCTCGTTTCGCTTTTCAAATTTCCAATTATATTATGTTTATGCCTGTGTATGCATGCCAGCGTGCACAGGCGGGAGTGCGTATGTATATTATAATGTGCACTTGCATTAATTATCTCTCAATATGTAATCAAATGTTAAAATTATGCTATTTTTGAAACTTTTTTCTCGAAATATTTGGTGGAATGAAAAATAGTTAGTACTTTTGCACTCGCTTTTGAGAAATACACTTTCTCTTAGCAACAAAAGAAAGTTAGTGCAAGTCGAATACAATGAAATTTATTTCGATTGTTGAGCGCAGCCTAACTTGCGAAGAAAGAGTTCTTTGAAAGATTTTACATAAACAGACAAGTAGTACAAGAAGCGGTTAACTTCTTAGAAATGAGAAGATTAACTGGGTAAAAGAAACGAACCGTCAAGAAATTGACAAGTCAGGTTTACTAAGCTTCAATAAACGAAAAAGGATATTCGTCCTAAGTACAGACAACAAACACCGATTGTTCCAGCAATGGAATAAGAAGTAAAAATGATATTTTACAATGGAGAGTTTGATCCTGGCTCAGGATGAACGCTAGCTACAGGCTTAACACATGCAAGTCGAGGGGAAACGACATCGAAAGCTTGCTTTTGATGGGCGTCGACCGGCGCACGGGTGAGTAACGCGTATCCAACCTGCCCACCACTTGGGGATAACCTTGCGAAAGTAAGACTAATACCCAATGATATCCCACGAAGGCATCCGAATGGGATTAAAGATTTATCGGTGATGGATGGGGATGCGTCTGATTAGCTTGTTGGCGGGGTAACGGCCCACCAAGGCAACGATCAGTAGGGGTTCTGAGAGGAAGGTCCCCCACATTGGAACTGAGACACGGTCCAAACTCCTACGGGAGGCAGCAGTGAGGAATATTGGTCAATGGGCGAGAGCCTGAACCAGCCAAGTAGCGTGCAGGATGACGGCCCTATGGGTTGTAAACTGCTTTTATAAGGGAATAAAGTGGGTCACGTGTGACTTTTTGCATGTACCTTATGAATAAGGACCGGCTAATTCCGTGCCAGCAGCCGCGGTAATACGGAAGGTCCGGGCGTTATCCGGATTTATTGGGTTTAAAGGGAGCGTAGGCCGGAGATTAAGCGTGTTGTGAAATGTAGTGGCTCAACCTCTGCACTGCAGCGCGAACTGGTCTTCTTGAGTACGCACAACGTGGGCGGAATTCGTGGTGTAGCGGTGAAATGCTTAGATATCACGAAGAACTCCGATTGCGAAGGCAGCTCACGGGAGCGCAACTGACGCTGAAGCTCGAAAGTGCGGGTATCGAACAGGATTAGATACCCTGGTAGTCCGCACGGTAAACGATGGATGCCCGCTGTTGGCCTGAATAGGTCAGCGGCCAAGCGAAAGCATTAAGCATCCCACCTGGGGAGTACGCCGGCAACGGTGAAACTCAAAGGAATTGACGGGGGCCCGCACAAGCGGAGGAACATGTGGTTTAATTCGATGATACGCGAGGAACCTTACCCGGGCTTGAATTGCAGAGGAAGGATTTGGAGACAATGACGCCCTTCGGGGCCTCTGTGAAGGTGCTGCATGGTTGTCGTCAGCTCGTGCCGTGAGGTGTCGGCTTAAGTGCCATAACGAGCGCAACCCCTCTCCTTAGTTGCCATCAGGTCAAGCTGGGCACTCTGGGGACACTGCCACCGTAAGGTGTGAGGAAGGTGGGGATGACGTCAAATCAGCACGGCCCTTACGTCCGGGGCTACACACGTGTTACAATGGCAGGTACAGAGAGATGGTGTTCTGCAAAGCGCATCAAATCCTTAAAGCCTGTCTCAGTTCGGACTGGGGTCTGCAACCCGACCCCACGAAGCTGGATTCGCTAGTAATCGCGCATCAGCCATGGCGCGGTGAATACGTTCCCGGGCCTTGTACACACCGCCCGTCAAGCCATGAAAGCCGGGGGCGCCTGAAGTCCGTGACCGTAAGGAGCGGCCTAGGGCGAAACTGGTAATTGGGGCTAAGTCGTAACAAGGTAGCCGTACCGGAAGGTGCGGCTGGAACACCTCCTTTCTGGAGAGACGAATTTCCTATGAAGTGATAGGAAATCTGATTAAAAGTTCGCTTCTCTTCTTGTACGCACCATCTGTTTGATTAAATACAGGAGACAGGGAATCCTGAAATATCTGGTTTACACCTTATATAATATATAGGACGGCCCGAAAGAATGGTTCAACTCCACAATCTCCACTATGCCTTTCAAGGCAAGAAGATCTTTGACATATTGACACAAGCAAAACTGTAAGTAATGAACTTTAGTTCAGACTAAAGTAAATCAAATCGCAAGATGAGATTTCACTTTGTTAGAATACAGCTGAAAGTATGAGCTACTTATTCGCTGTTCGGAAACGAATAGCAAATACAGTCGTAAAGAAAGTAAGAAAGGGCGTATGGCGGATGCCTAGGCTCACGGAGGCGATGAAGGACGTGATAAGCTGCGATAAGCTTCGGGTAGGTGCAAATAACCCTTGATCCGAAGATTTCCGAATGGGACAACCTAGCCGTCTGAAGGACGGTTACTAGCACTTATGTGTTAGAGCTAACGCAGGGAACTGAAACATCTTAGTACCTGCAGGAAGAGAAAATAAATGAATGATTCCCCCAGTAGTGGCGAGCGAACGGGGAACAGCCCAAACCGTTGACGTCGCAAGGCGCCATCGGGGTTGTAGGACCGCGACATTGTATTGAAATGGTGAGTGGAAGTATCTGGAAAGTTACATCACAGAAGGTGATAGTCCTGTACACGAAGCCAAATCAAGCATAGCGGTATCCTGAGTAACGCGGGACACGAGGAATCCTGCGCGAATCTGCCGGGACCATCCGGTAAGGCTAAATACTCCCGTGAGACCGATAGCGAACGAGTACTGTGAAGGAAAGGTGAAAAGAACCCCGAGCAGGGGAGTGAAATAGTTCCTGAAACCA